>CAZZAM010000019.1:0-63447 GCA_964652775.1 uncultured candidatus Brocadiaceae bacterium
TCGTCCAGCAGCGGGCCGTCCTGCTGCTCTAGATCGTCGTGCTGCTGGTCGTCGGTGCTGCTCATGAATGGCTCCTGCACGGGGATAAACGCAGGCTGGAGCCCACGGTTCATTCCGTCTGCGGTGTGGGTACACCCTAGAATGAAAGACCGCTGGGGCAGCGCGTGGGAAGCATCGGGTTAGCAGGGCTGGTGAGACACCCGTATATCGTATGTCGGATCTGCTACTGGCTTCAGGTAAACGAGTTAGCTATTTGCACTCAGTGCTTGGCAGCGGGCTTATTCACCTGAGCGTAGCGGTAGTACACCTCAAGACTCAAGCAGCAGTAGACGGTTGAGAGGACGCGACCGATGTTGTGCCCAGTGAACTTGCCACCCTCCCAGTCCCACGAGCCCTTCAAGCAGCCCTCGTCCTTCCGTTGCGCGTTCACCAGCAGATCACGGACCTGGCTGTTCCACACCTTCCAGCGGTCTCCGCCAACCTGATACATGCCCATCGTGTTGTAGTACATGTAGTAGAGGTTGGTCTGGAACGAGGTTGGCGTTTGATGTTTCATAATTCGATTGGCCAGCGTCTCGAGCATCGCGTCGCCAGTTTGGTGTCCGAGGAATACCGAGCAGACGAGGCCAACCGATTCAAGTCCCTGGTGCCGCATCCGCTCTTTGTCGTAGGTGGTCAGATCGGGATACCATGCATACGAGAACAGACTTTCGTCTTTGTAGATGTCCAACGTGCGCCAGTCGGGACGTCCGCCCTGACCATCGTTGTTCGCCTTCCACACGCGTTCGAGCCAGCGCTTCGAACCGTCCATACCATTCTTCACGGCGATGCCGGCGGCATGTGCGCTCTTGAGCGCCATGACATTCCATCCCGTCACCGAGGAATCGTTGCGGCCACTTGGGGCACCGTAGTCCCAGCCGAGCCCAGCGTACGCTTTGTCCGCTGCAGTGGGATCGGTGTTCTGCCGTTCAAGAATCATATCGACGCCCTTCTGGGCGGGATCGCGCAACTCGGGATCCGTGGTCATTCCATATGCTTCGGCCAACGCCATCGTCGCAATGGGATGCTCGTAATTCATCACGCCCATTAAACCGTTTGGCTTCTGAATCGACAACAAGTAGTCGAGACCCTTCTTAACCGTTGAGCGATAGCGGTTGATCGACTTGTGATCGTGACCAGCGCCGAGAAAACACAGCAGGGCATAGCCAGTCATCGCCGTGTTCGCCGATTCCGGTCCGTGACCACCGATCGAACCAGGTTCGCACTTCGGATCCTCGGTGCAGTTCTGAAAATAATCTTTGGCATCCCACATGCCGTTGGGCGATTGGTGTTTTTTGAGCCATTCCAACGCATGATTAACCGCTCCCTCTGATCCGGCAGAACCTCCATTTTTACCTGCCGCCTTGCGGCGATTGCCGCCGGTGCGATCGCCGAATGAACCAGCCGGTGGTCCACCAGCACCGATGGCAATGAAAATACCCGCGCCACCTAGCTCGGCGTCAGCCACCGCATCGAGACGTCCCTTACTGCGATCATCGGGTTCGTTGTCGTCGGTGGATGGATTCTCTGCCTTCACTTCGATGACGGTAATCGGGGCAACTTCGTCTTTGGTCTCGATATTGAGTTCGACCTTCGTCTCCATGAACTCGATCTTCTTCTTCTCGACTGGCTTCTCTGGCGGCGGCGGAACTGACGTGATGCGCAACGGTGGCGCCTGAATCTCCTCTTCGCGCGACAGCATCACGACCGCCATGGTCAGCATGATGATCGCTGCGTGCAAGGCGCCGGATGTAACCCAGCTGATGACTCCTGACCACTGCGAGCGATGAGCAACCACGTCGCCCGGTGCTTCCAGTTCCACACCATCGGCCACTGGTAATTCTGTTTCATGCTGATGCTCGGTTATACGCATAGCGATCTCCTACCCTGAGACGAACGCACGACACGAACGCAGGTTCACCGTGAAATGCACCGGCGAAGGCGATACAAAATTCCGCAGATCTCATATCGAAATCTGCGCAATCTGCGGATAACCCAGCGAAATTATTCAGTTCGGCTTCGCCGCCGCTGGTGGACGATTCAACGTGCCCAGTCGGTAGTAGACCTCCAGACTGAGGCAGCAGTAAGCTGTGGACAGCACACGACCGATCTGATGACCATGGAAGTTGGTTCCTTCCCAGTCCCACGATCCATCGAGACAGCCATCCCCACGGCGTTGAGCATTGAGGAGCAGGTTGCTGACCGTTTTGTTCCATGCATCCCAACGCGGACCTTTGACCTGGTATATGCCGAGTGTGTTGTAGTAGAGATAGTACGTATTGGTTGGCCACTTCTGCGGCAATTGCTTGTTCACCACGTAATTCGCCAGGGTTTCCACCATCGTGTCACCGGTTCGCCGACCGAGGAAGATCGCGCCAACCAACGCCACTGGAGCAAGCTGCTGACTGCGCATGCGCTCCGGATCAAACGACGTCATGCCAGTGTACCAGGTATAGGAGAAGCGACTCTCGTCTTTATAGATGTCGAGCTTCTGCCAATCCGGTCGCCCGTCCTTGCCGTCGTTGTTGCACTTCCACGTCCGCTCGAGCCACGTCTTCGTTCCCTCCAGACCGTCCTGCACGTTCAATCCTGCTTCGTGAGCCTCTTTGAGCGCCATGAGATTCCAGCCGGTCACCGACGAGTCGTTACGTCCGGTTTCGCCGCGACCGTAATCCCAACCTAAACGTGCATAGGCTTTGTCACCAGCATGCGCATCGCGGATTTGCCGATCGAGGATGATATCCACACCCTTTTGCGCCGGACTGCGCAGCGCGGGATCCAAGGTCATCGCATAGGCATCGACCAAAGCCATCGTCGCGATGGCGTGTTCGTAGTTGCGGTTGCCGAACAAACCATCCGCCTTTTGCACGGCGATCAGATAGTCGATCGCCTTGCGCACCGTCGGCCTGAAGGGATCAGCCGTCATGTGGTCGTGACCGTGGCCGAGGAAGCACAGCAGTGCGTACGCCGTCAACGCGATGTTGACCTCTTCGGGCGCATGGCCGGCAAATGAACCTGGCTCGCACTTGTTCTCCTCACTACACTGCTGGAAATAGCGATCTGCTTCCCAGCTGCCATTTGCAGACTGGTGTCTCTTGAACCAACGCAGTGCCGCCTTGACCGCATCTTCTGTAGCTGGAGTGCCGCCGCCGGCACGGAGCGCACGTGCGCGACCATCAGTACGACGACCTTTCATACCTGATGCTGAACTGCCAGCGCCCATCGTCATCATGAAACTGACTCCACCGAGTTCGCTGGCCGAGATCGCGTCCTCTCTGCCCCGCACTGAGTCGGTCTTGCTGTTGTCTTCTGACGAATCCAACTCAACCGGCGGTTCGATCAGGTCCGTCACCAGCGGATCAGCCGATTGCTTGTCGACCTCAATGTCCACTGGTTGATCTATGAATGCACGAACCGGTGGTTTTGTAATGGGCACTTGAACTGCCGGTGGGGTACCAGGCACGAACGGTGGCAGTTCGATCACTTCTTCTTTGCTGAGCATGATAACCAACGCGGTCAATCCGATCACCGTGACATGCATCGCGCCGGAGGTGATCCAACTCAATACGCCCGTGAATCGCGATGATTTCCGCTGCTCTTCGCCCACCTCAGCGGGTTGAAGATCAAGCGTGGAGTAGGTCGGCTCGGTGTGATCGTCGTGCATGGCAAGGCTCCTACCCTGCGATGAACGCCGCCCACGGTCAGTAGTTCATCTGATAAATCACCATTGAGGACACCCCAAGGCAACCGCTGAGGCGCAGAGACCGCTGAGATCGCAGAGGATTGAGGTTGGGATCAACTGACGTTTCTCCGCATCAATTATTCGTAGAGTGACTGCATCCCTGTTTTCTCCTCTGCGACCTCTGCGGCCTCTGCGCCTCAGCGGTTGCCTTGGACTTCGTTACTATGTGGGTCGCAAATTTCGCCACGCAACAATTACAGCGTCGGCGGTAATCGCGTCCATGCGGTGATGCGCTGCCCAGCCGGATTCACCATCCAGCACTAGAGCCCCTGCCGGACCAGTCACCACTGCCACTGGAGGTCCGATGCTGGTCGGACCATTCACGCGCGGATCGGTCTGACCGAAGAGCACGACCAGCGGGCAACCGAGAGCCGCCGCAGCGTGAGCCGGGCCAGTATCAACACTGATCAGACTGTGTGCCTGTGTCAGCAGGGCGAGTAAACGCCGCAGCGGTGTCTGTCCGGCAATCGTGTGTACACGCAGATCAGTACATGCTGTCACGATGGCGGAAACCATCTCCGATTCGGCAGCCGTACCCGTGATCAGCACCTGTGCGCTGGGTAGTTCGGCAAGCACCTGACGAGCAACCGCAACCCACGCAGCCTGTGGCCACTCTTTGTGATTATGTGAACGCCGCCGCCAACCAGCGGTCTTCTTGTTGCCTGGATGCATGAGCACCACCGGCGCGCCAGCAGGAACAATGGTTGCCAACCACGCACGACAGACGGCTTGCTCGTCTACGCTAACGCGCAGTTCGGGCACGGCGCGAAATGCCGGCGAGTCCGTGAGACCGGCGAGTGTCGCCTGCGATGCGATCTGATGGCGATTGATGCCGCGTGGCGTCGTGGCCATGCTCGCCGTAAGTTTCAGGCCAGAGCGTGCGACGAGCGCCGCACTGTTCCGATCACTTTCCAGTAGATATGCCGGATGACCGTGATGCTGACGCATGACCCGTACAGCGCGCCACTGATCAGGACTGATCAGATACGGGCGCTTGCGACTGGCGATGGTATGAACGGCGCCGACGAACGGCAGGTTGGCAAACAGATCCGGCACCCAACGACCATGGCCGATCACGGTACACGGCGCGCCATGCTGCGCAGCGAGCGCACGCAGCAGCGGGGTGGTCATCACCATGTCCCCAAGCGCGCCAAAGCAGATAACGATCGGCGACTGCGCCATGGGCAGTGACTGTCACGGGCAGGACTTCAACGCAACGGCATGAAGCATTGCCACGGTCCGGAAGTCCGGAAGTCCGGGGTCTCGTGGCTATTGCCGTTATCGAGTGGTCATGCAGTTCGCGGTTCGCGGTTCGCGGTTGTCGCACGACGGTTTGAGCCAGATCGACGCTGTCTCTCTGCTGGTAAACGTGCGTGGGTATGTTTTGACGCTCTATGTCGTTGATCAACCGCGAATCGCGAACCGCGAACCCCATACGTTTCCCCAGTAACGTCGAACCCTCAAGACTTCCGGACTTCCGGACTTCCGGACTTCCGGACAGTCGCTACACCTCTCCCATGCCTGCACGCCTCGGCATCCTGCTCTCCGGTTCCGGGACGACATACCAGAATCTGGTTGATTGTATCGCCAACGGTTCGCTGCCGGCCGAGATCGTCGTCGTCGTCGCCAGCCGTTCTAGCGCGTTCGGCCTTGAGCGTGCCAAGCAACTCGGCCATCCCTGCGTCGTGGCGAAAGATCCGACCGCAGCACTGCGCGCTCACCGCGCCGAGTACGTCGCCATGTGCGGCTGGATGAGCTACTGGGATCCGCCGAGCGAATTCCGTGGTCGAACGGTCAATGTCCATCCCAGTCTGTTGCCGGCCTTCGGCGGCAAGGGCATGTACGGTCACCATGTGCATGAGGCGGTGCTCAAGCATGGCTGCAAAATCACCGGCTGTACGGTCCACCTCGTCTCGGGTGGTTATGACACTGGACCGATACTTGATCAAACGGCCGTCCGCGTCCACGACGGCGACACGCCAGAATCCCTCGCCATCCGGGTTCAGGATGCCGAACGGGAAATCTACCCAAAAGCCATCGCCAGTTTGATTTCCAGCAAGCGGTGACCCTCTTGCGCGGCGGCAACGGCCCGGGACGGTGTACCGCGATGCCGATCGTCCTCGACCACCAGGCCCTTGAGTCCCACCTACCGCACCGGGGCTGCAATCTGCTGCCTGATCGGGTGGACATCGATGACGCTGGCACGAGCGCGCGCAGCTACGCTCAGATCCAGGTTGGCGATCCGCGCGGCCGCGAGGTGATGGGCCGACGCGATGCCGCCGGAACCCACTGCTGGTACGAGCCGTTTGTCTTCGAGTTCCTTGCCCTCACTGGCCTTCCATTATTGACGCCACGACTGTCTGCGGCCGGACAGGTCGGCGTATTCAGTTCGATCAGTCGTATCGTCTTTCACCGCCAAGTACCGTTCTCCGGTCAGCTCGTCGGCCACACCGAGATCACCCGCGACCGTCCACCATTTACCGTGTTCAGCACCTGGGCCGAAATCGACGGTGTGCGCGTCATGGAAGGCGAAGTGATGAGCGGTGTCTCGACCCTGGCCGAAGTGTCGGGGCGTCCACTGCGTCCACTACCGTTACCAAAAGTTGAGGCGATCGATGGCGCCCGCTTTGCCTGGAAAGATCGCCCGGTTCGTTTCATCGACGGTGTTGTGAGTTGGGATCCAGCAACTCGGCACATCGTCTGTTCCTACACCTATCCCACCGATCACGCATTTGTTCCCGGGCATTTCCCCGGCGCGCCGCTGATGATGGGCGTCACCCAATTCGCAGCCGTCGCCGATGCCGCGTGGTTGGCCGCCGGTCGCCTTGGTTTGAACGCATGTACCGCGTCTGGTTCGGTGCGTCGTCCGGATGGAACTGAAGTTGCCGAAGTGCGCGAGTTGGCGCTGATGAATGACGGCGGCGTTCCCCGCGTTGCCAGTCTGCGCCGCATCGCCTTCCGCGAACCAGTTCGCCCCGGCGACACACTCCTGATCGACGCCATCCTCGCCTGATATGCTCGCCAAGCCCGGAGAAGACAGCGACGAACAGTTGGCCGAGCGTTGCCGCAGCGGCGACCTCGCTGCGTTCGGGTTGCTCTACGAGCGCTATCGCCGTCCGATCCTGGCCTACCTCTACCAGATCGTGCGCAGCTATGACCAAGCCGCCTGCATTGGCCAAGATGTCTTCCTGAAAGTATTTGAACGCGCTGATCGCTACGACTCATCGCGCCGCTTCTCGACCTGGTTTTACACCGTCGCGCGCAATACCGCCCTCGACTGGCTGCAGGCACGCAACCGTCGTCCGCAGGTGTCGTTTGCTGATGTCGATGATGACCGCCCCGGAGCTGTCGTTCCGCCCGACAAGACCACTCCTGACGTCGATGATCGCCTGCAACGCGCTGAAGCCGCCGAAGCGATCGGCAAAGCGTTGGGCGAACTGCCGCAAATCTACCGCGAGATCATCGAATTGATCGTCTTCCAGGACATGAGCTATGAACAGGCGAGCGAGATTCTCGGCGGCATCAGCATGGGCACCCTGCGCAGCCGCATGTTCCACGCCCTGCGCATGATGCGCGAAAAACTGGTTAGCATTGCTGGCGAGGATGGCCGCAAGTTGATGTGATTGGCTATTGGGGCTTGCCATAGAGACACAGAGGAGCGCAGAGGGCCGCTGGGGGAATCGCCGAATGTGCGCAAGTCGCTGTGTAACAACCGCGAACTGCGGCGCTTAGGTTCTGTGCTGGGTGTGACAAGCGGCATGGCTTACCACCGGCAACGCGTTCCACATTGACAAGCTGGCCACGCAGACAGCGTGACCCGTCATCGATAGGAGGCTCATCGTGAAAACATGCCTGCGAATCGCCTGCATCTGTCTTGCCACGGGCTTCCTGAGCCTAGCCGCCAGCGATGCGGATCATGTAACCCAATACGGCATCACCTGGACCTTCGACAAGGCGCATCCAGTCGGGCAATTTGTGACCGGCGACTGGTGGGTTGTGGGGCCGGTGGTGATTGTCTCGGTCACGCCAACACCTGGCAAGAATGCCGCCCCGGAGAAATACGCCGTCAAGGCGAATCAGTTCGGCGATACCGCCATGCAGCAAGACGAACGCATGCGTAATGGCTCCATGGTCGTACTCACGGCATCGGGAAGTCAGGGTTATGATTCACGTCAGCGCAATTATGATCCCGGATTAAGCGTCACCTTCCCCTATACCCTGGCGGCGAACCGCTCATTAATCTCCACGATCAGCAACGACCAACTACCCGCTCCCAATTTCATGGCCAAACACATCTGGGCCAGTGAGCAACACGGGAACTACGTACTCAAGACGGCAGCGGTGCTTACCGCACTGAGCGAGGTCCCGCCAACAGACGCCTTTCGTCCGCCATATGCTGGCATGGACAAGCCCATCTACCGAGCCAAAGACCTGAATTATGCGTTGTTGCCGCAACTGAAACCGGTGGACGGCACCCCCGACCCCGACGAGATCATCCGCTTCTTCGAACGCCCCTGGTTGGATCATCAGCCGAGTTGGCTGTCGACCTACCCCTGCGAAAATAATCCCGCCTACGGTCGTGAATATTGCCGCGCCGTAGGCTACGGCGGCTGCATGCTGCTGCTCGACATTCCGAAAGAGAAAAAAGATAAACTACTCATTCATTTCGTACAGTTGGGTCTGGATTTACACGGCTTGGTCGAAAATGGCATGCAATACGCCGCCGACGGAGGCCTTTGGGGCGGGCGCAAGTATCCGATTGTTTTCGCCGGACTCATGCTTGGCGACAAAAAGATGCAGAACCTGCCCAACACCATCCTCTTTGCCGAAGATCAGCAGACCTATTACGGACGCAGCTTCTGGGGCCACAGCGTGCTCTGGCAAATGGTCTCCCATCACGGCCCACGAACCCCGTTTGAAGAAAAAAATCCCAAGGCCTACGACGACATGGACAAGCGTTCCGATGGCTACCGCATATGCTGCAATGGCCACTCCTGGGTGGGCATCGCTTTGGCGGCGCGTTGGATGAAAGCGATGGAAGCCTGGAATCACGACGCCTATTTTGACTACTGCGACCGCTGGATGGACCCCAAAGAACTTGAGCTTGATAAACAGCGACCAAGCAAAAATGCCTGGAGCACGAAAGCCACCTTCACCGATGACTGGATCACCAGCATGTGGCAGGCCTATCGGGCTTCAGCTCCGCAACAAAATAAGGCAAAGAAAAACCTGAAGTGGCTCTGGAAAGGTGGTGAAGGAAGCTGGGTGACGAATCCGCCGCCAGTGGCAGAGTCACCACGGTAAGACGCGGACGATTTCAGAAGCAAATAAGTAAATAAAGGACACCCACTTGTTACCACAACCCACTCTTGTCCGCAGCCCAACTGTGGCCCTCTTCATATATTTATCGGCGTTTCCCACGTTTCCCAGGACAGCACAGCACACAGAATTTACATCCAAACTGTCGTAGATAGACTCATTAAAACCGCTATATGCGCTATAAATATCAATGATATTGCTATTATTCTTGGGACTATCGCCACGAAATTCCTACATGTTATCCCAAAAATAATGACCAACAGACCTAGTAGAGCGTTCATAAACACCCACATCCAAAGATTGTAGAATGTTAATCCACAAACAAAATACTCATCAGGAGGGCCATATGGACTAGACGAAAGATTAATAACGCAGTAGATATGAATCGCTTCAACTAAAGCCAAGATAATCCAAATGCTATAGCTATATCGTATTTTGGGCATTGTTGAGAAGACCTAAAATTGATGTGCCGATAGCGCAAGGTTGAGCAACATGCTGGAAAAACTAGCGATAATTGCCGTTTGAACAAGTACCGCTCTCTAGGACGCAATTGGCTCGTGGTGCTCCGTAGACATACAACCTTTGTCATACCCACGTCGTGCCACCAGCTGCGCCGACTACTGCGCCGCCACATCTGGACGCGGACGCAGCACCAAGATGGACAATAAAGTTTACACAACCCACTCTTGTCCGCAGCCCAACTGAAGTAAATAAAGGACACCCACTTATTACCACAACCCACTCTTGTCCGCAGCCCAACTGTGGCCACGGCTGGCGGCCCAGCGTTGGTGCGCTTCCGGTCCCCCAAGTGCTGATCCCAACATGCTGCCCTCCTCGCGCATCGTGGCGGTCCATGCAGCTGGCATTATCCCCAGGCGTTGCACCAAGGGAATGGCCTCGGCAGACATGGCGCCACGCATGCCAGCGGCGACAAGGCGCACGGTTTTATCAACTATGTCGAGATAATCCCCCCGCTGATTGTCCAGCGTCTCTGGGCGGACGTCCCCTTTTCTGGTATCTCACACCGGCCAACCGTGCGAACGGCGCCAAGCGAGAAACTCCGGTGTATCGACACCGTCATGCAACGTCGCTCGGCGCTGATACGGCAGATAACAGCCCAAATGCCAGAGCGTGTTGCGATAGAGTGCGTAGTCGCCAGGACCAAGGCGCAACTGCACAGCACCGGGCATCGAACGACAGTAATCGAACAACTGGTGTTCGCTGTTGACGTCGCTGCCGGCATAGGTTGGAGCGGGATGCGTCTCGCGATTCAACGCTGCTTCACGCGACGTATCCTGCCAACGCAAGTGACTGCCGGGCACAACCCAGGTGCAGGAGTCGTCATAGAGTGGACAATTCGCCTGATTGAAAAACGCCAGATCGGAAAAGTGCTCGCGCCACGACTCGACCGGGACCGCCGTGCCGTCGCGCCAGTCGCGGTGCCAACCGGTCGTGTAGGGATGATCGGCCGGATGAAATAAAATCCCCAAACAGGTCAGCCCGCCGCTGTGGGCATGCTGTGGGCCAAGTACACGGCGCACCGCGTCAACCAACGCTGGCAACTCAGCATAATCGCGGAACGGGCGTTGATCGATCGGATGATTCCCCACGGGCTGCAATCGCTGGGCCTGCGGGCCGTGCAGACGCTTCGCCAGTGCATGCGCGTCATCGGCGACGCGGCGTAGATCAGCGATCAGACTCGTTGGTAGAATGCGGCGGAATACGGTGAATCCCTGGGTCAAGTACTCGTCAACGTGCTGATCGGTGATGGGCTCGGACATGGACGCCTCCTGATTGGTGAACGTGATGATGCCTAAGGCAGGCGACGCTGCGAGACGCGCATTTCGGTGTTCGCTTGGCGGATTCCGGCCTCTTCTCTCGCCTGCCTGCATTTGCTAGCATCGCCTACGCATGAAGAGTCACCCGCCACGCTTGGATTACTCAGTGCTGCCGCGCGTCGTCGCCGCAGGCATCGCTAAGGCTCCTGCTGGAACCACCGGTGCGATTCGTGAACTGACATATCATGAAATCAATGTGATCAGCGCGGGTCGCTACACCGTTGAACTCAACGGCGAACGCATCCTGGCCAGCGCCGGCTCAGCCTACATCTATATGCCGGGAGATCGTGGTGGTTACACCGTCGCGGCTGGTGACGAAACCCTGGTCTGCCAATGGGTGAAATTCACCTGGCCACATGCCACAACCACCAGTGCGTACGCCGACCTCGGACGCTCGTGCCGCTTGACCACGCAGTCGCAAGTACAGGTGCGCCACGCTTTCGCTCGCCTGCTTGATGCATTTTCGAGCAAGGGACCAGCAGCAGAATTGACTGCTGCCGCGCAACTCCTCGACATCGTCGCCGTGATTACCGCCGCTGCAGCGCACGCAAACGCGATTAAGATCGATCCGAGATTAACCACCGGCTTGGCCTACATGGAAGAGCACCTCGGCGAAACCATGCTCATCGGTGCAATCGCTGCCGCATGTGGACTGAGCGAAGATTACTTCACCCGTCTGTTCCGCCGCCACCTCGGCCTGCCACCGATGCAGCACCTGATCCGCATGCGTCTGCAACGCGCCCGCAGTCTGCTCGTCGCAGAAGGCCACCTGCCCGTCACCGCCATCGCCAAACGCTGCGGCTTTGACGACCCCGGTCACTTCGCCCGACTTTTCCGCCGCGAATTTGCGGTAGCGCCAAGCGAGTTTCGCAATCAAGGCGCGGTGTGAATAACAGGACCGCTACTGCGGTTAGCTACATGTGATCATCATCAATGCAGCTTGAAGCCAACCCGCGGTGCAGGTTTGACTTTTTCAGTCTGCTCGGTCATCAACTGCCGGATGGCATCAAAGACCACACTGAACTGTTTGTCGTACTTGGCCTCCAGGGTAGCCAGCTTCTTGGCGAGATCCGCGTTGGCTGCCAGCATCTGGCGGAGCTGAACGAAAACGCGCATGATCTCCACATTGACCAACACGGCCCGCTCGCTGCGGAGGACCGACGACAACATCGATACGCCCTGCTCGGTGAACACATAGGGTGGCGACCGCCGGCCACCCCGGCCCTTTGATCTTGCAGTTTGCAAGAGCAAAGACGCCTCTTTGGTTGTTAGTCGGAACATGAAATCGGCTGGGAATCGTCGGTGATTCCGTCGTACGGCGAGGTTCAGATTACCCGTGGTCACGCGGTACAGCTTCGCCAGATCCACGTCGAGCATCACGCGGTGACCACGCACGTTGAAAATGGTTCGTTCGATAGTCTCAGTCAGGATCAAGCGCACGCTCATGGGGCTGCAATATCCTGTAGTTCATACACCACACAAACCAAACCGCTTACAGTCCGGTCATGACTGGGTGCGTTTTGTGACTTTCGTCCCCCGATTCTTCCCCACCATGCGCTCCCATGACCGACTTGGCCTCCTTAAGCGCCGGACTCTCCGGTGGCGATCCCGCAGCATTCATTGATCGCGCGCTGCGTACCTTCGGCGCGGACTGTGCGATTGCGTTCTCGGGCGCTGAGGACGTCGTCGTCATTGAATACGCCAAGCAGAGCGGCCTGCCGTTCAGTGTATTCACCCTCGATACCGGACGGCTGCATCCTGAGACGTACCGCTACATCGCAGCGGTTGAGGCGCACTACAGCATCCGCATCGAAGCCGTTTTTCCTGACGCCACCCAAGTCGAAGCACTCGTGCGCGCCAAAGGTTTGTTTTCGTTTCTCAAAGACGGCCATCAGGAGTGCTGTGGCATCCGCAAGGTCGCACCACTACGTCGCCGACTCAGTTCGCTGCGTGCCTGGATCACCGGTCAGCGCAAGGATCAAGGCCAGACCCGTGCCGCGTTGCCGCTGGTACAGGTCGATCCAGCGTTTCGTGGTCAGGGCGGTGGTGAGTTGGTGAAGTTCAATCCACTCGCTGACGCGTCATCGGACGCAGTGTGGACCACCATCCGTTCGCTCGGCATCCCGTACAATCCGTTGCACGAGCGCGGCTTTGCCTCCATCGGCTGCGAGCCATGCACTCGCGCCGTTTTGCCAAATCAGCATGAACGCGAAGGCCGCTGGTGGTGGGAGCAGGCCGAGCACAAGGAATGCGGTCTGCACGCCGGCAACCATTCAGGGCTTCGCCCTACGGCCTAAAGGCCTACCCACTGGCTTTTTCGGCAGCGAGCCAGCCCCATCGCAAGCGATGGGGACCTTGGTATATGACCGTTACCATGGCGATATCCTTGCGCGGCAATGATCCGCGACTGAATTACTTCTGTCCACAACCGGTTGATCGCAGCGCTGATGCGGTACGCCTGGAACGATTTCCACGTATTGCTACCGAAACATTGACCGGACAAATCGGGCCGAGTGCAAATCTCCGTTCATCGGCCGGCTGCGCAGTTTTATTTCAGAGCGACAGTCCGTGGGTCGACGTTCACCTCACCCGACTGCGTCATCACCAACCGTTTCCGCAGTCGATTGCGTTAGAAGTCGGCGTTGGCGCGGATCGCACGATCTGCGAAGGTGCGGATCTACGCGCGGTGCAAGGCGACGTTGTCGTGCGGTTGACCACCGGATGCGAACGCGGCGGCCCCCTCACGCGTATGGCCGTCTGGCTGCCACCGATCTCGACCTGCGCGGTCGGCGGCATCACGCTGGCAGATGGCGCACGGATTGAACCAGTGACGCCCCCTAAACCAGGTTGGCTGGCGATCGGCGATTCGCTGACCCAAGGATTTAGCGTGCAGAGTCCGCAGGATACGTGGGTTCACCGCGTCGCGCGATCGCTCGATCTGCCGGTGTGGAATCTCGGCATCGGCGGCGTGAAAATCGAACCCGACGTATTCCGTTGGGCACTTGACCATCAGCGATGGGATGTGGTGACGATCGGACTCGGCTCCAATCACGTCTGGCGCGAATCCGACGCCGCGGTCGTAGGCGATCGCGCTGCCGCGTTGGCCGAGCTGGCGCTCGCTGGCGGTCATCGCCGCGTCGTCTGGATTCTGCCGCCGTGGAAGCCCTGCGAGGACGGCAAAGGACCGAGCGACTTCCAGGGCATTCCCCTTGGTCCGGACACTGGCGAGCGCGTGCGCCAGGTGCGCGAACAGTTACGCCAACGACTCAGCGCATACGCCCCGCATTTGGAGCTGACTGGCGATCACGTCCCGCCCGATGTCCGCTTATTACCCGATGGACTGCACCCCGGTGCACATGGTTCGGCGATCATTGCCGAACGGCTGATCGCTCTGCTTGGACAAGTACCTTAGCCTTTCGTTCCGCTCACTGCACCCGTAAACAAAATACCTCGCGCAGTTCCTGTGCTGCCGGACTGTGGTCGGCATTGGTTGGCATGACATCGCGCATGAAGGTCCACCAGCGTCGACAAACGTCGGTTGTTGCGATCGCGTCCCACTGCGCGCGATTGGCAATGTCGGCAAAACCAAACAACGATCCGTCGGCATCATCGATGAAAATAGAGTAGGATCGCACGCCGTGGGCAATTAGGACCTGTTCGAGTTCTGGCCAAATCGGATTATGCCGTCGTTCGTATTCTGTAATCGCGTCACGATGCACCGACATGCGAAATGCGTACCTCATGCTGCTCCATCCTCCGACACCGTACGCGTACATTCCATCAGCCGCATAGTCACTTCAACGCGAGGTAACACTGAAATGCCCACGGCCGGAGCGAACGTCCGACTCAGTAAACCACGTGGCCAGGAACGCACGCGGGTTAACCGCTAGATCAGATCTCGCCTGGGCCATCTCTGTCCACTCCGCACCCGATTCGCTCCGTACTTCCGATTGATGATTCGCATCTGATTCAGCCAGAATGTTCCCTAGTTCAGCGATCCTTGCCGCAGGCAATCCTCCATCGGATTCCGCAGCTGTTCTCAGGACGCGACAAACATTCGTCGCACGTAGATGACAGGCGTAAGCGACTGCACGGCGCTGCACGCGACCGAGATCACGCCGGAACGCCGCGATCGCCGCGCGCAGATTGGCCGGAACCAGTTGCTCCGCCCGCGCCGCGGCGAGCTCGGCCTCGGCCCAGCGGACAGCAGCCTGTCGACAGCGCAGTTCGACGTCCTCCAACATCCAGGGATCGCAGATCGCGTCATCAGTCTTCATGAAGATGGCTCGCCGCGTTGATTCCCAACTTGGTGTATGCGCTTGCTGTCCACGCAGCATGGCCGCACTCAATGCGTGATCCGTGCGACTACGGCCAAGTTCGCGAATAAACCACGACGTATCCCAGGGGAAGAGCTCCATCCCGCTGCCTGACAGACGCCATGCTTGAATGATATCCGCCGCTGCGGCCCCATAGAGTCGCGCCAGTTCCGCCAGCATCTCTTCTTCGCTCAGGTGCGGCGAACGCAGAAATAGTGCCGTCGCCCGCAAGTCGGGATCCTCACGCAACGGATCAAGCCCGTAATATTCCTTGATGCCTGCAACTCCAGGCAGCGCAGCGATGGCGCGCAGCGCTCGCCACGTAACCAGCGGATGAGCCAAACATCCGACGGGTTCCAATTCCTCGCTCGCCGAGCCGAGGAAGTGTTCAACCACCACTGGGATGCCGCGCACCACTCCTTCGGCAACCGCATTTCGCAGCCAACGATCCACCGGATGCGCAGCCATCACCTCGGCGATGTTACTATGCAGGGCAAGGCCGATCGTTTCGCCTCGCAGATCGTGTATGCACGCCATAACCTGACCAGCCGACAGTTCCCACGGTTCCCACCACGTGCGACCAGCTGGAGAACCGCGCCGCCACGCTGCCGCAATGCCGTTGATGAAAGGAACCAATCGCGTGTGCAGCGGCCTGCCTTGGCAGCGTGGACATGATCCAAACTCGCTGCACAGCCAGGCATCCTGATCATACGTGTATAACCACAGATCGTCGACTCCGGGAAAATCACGATGGAATACCTCAATTAATGCAGCGTATCGCTGCGCGACTAATGGGTCACAGATGCAGTTCGGCGGTGTATCTCCATACGCGCAATGCGCGTTGTAGGGCGTGCCACAGTGAAAGATGGTGCGCAGGCCATGGCGACGACAGAGCGCCACGCGCTTGGCAAGTTCGCCACGGCGTCGTTCACGCGCCGCCGCACCGGGACGGCAGCGCAGCGGCACAACCTGCGGCATAGCGGCGGCCAACTCGGTTGGCAGTTCGACCACGTCCTCGAGATTCAGTATCTCGTCATCCGGACGTGAGCCCCAGGCAACATTCAATTGGATCGCATTGAATCCGAGTTCCTTGAGCCGACCGATGCTGACGTCATCCCACACCACCGGACGCTGCATCTGCGTGCAGGTCGAATCAGGGATGCCGAGATGGGCGATACGTAACTGGAAGATGGCGTACGCTGACATGGTCGGCTCCAGACAGGGGACAGCGAACAGGTTGACCCCAGCGGTTGTTACGGCCATGGACGACTGGCTACCGACCTGGATATTCTGCCGCATGCCTGATCACTACCGCAGCCTGTTACGTCAGCCTCCGCGCATCATCCTCGCCAATGCCTATCCCTTCGCCGCCAATGAACTGATCCCGGCATCCTGTTCAGCTAGTGAACACGTCATGGTGGTTATTCGCGGTAAAGGCAGCCTTACTATCGGTCAATCTCAGTGGCAGCTCACCCCCGGAACGGTCGCGGTCGCGCCCTGGGGAGTTCCCTGGGAGCTGCAATCCGCACACCGGCCGGTCCTGGCGATGCTCAGCGTTCACCTGCACTTTCTGCCATGGTATGCTCCTGCACCGGGCGAGCTCATAGGCTGGCATCATGGTCGTTCGGAAGGTCCTCCGGCTCCGCAGCCGCGCGCACCCTTGGGAAGCGGCGTACTTGATGTGCCCAGCAGCAATCGGGTTACTGAATTAGCCCTACGTGCTGCCGAGCATTGGGATCTCCGTAGCGATCCCAGACGCGAACTGCGTTTACGCGGCCTCGCATTGGAATTGGTCGGTGAATTGTTGCCCGTCAATCGGCGTACGTCTTCGCTTCACCCCGCTGCTGGCAGTATCCGCGAATTGCTCGACTGGTTGCGTTTCGCCCCCCTCAACAACCTGACTCGGGCTGACCTCGAACGTCACAGTGGTCTCGGACGCAGCACACTCGGCGCGGCCTTTCGCGCTGCCACCGGATTACCTCCAACCACTTGGCTGATGCATCGCCGTCTCGCTGAAGCCGAACGACTGTTGCGCAGCAGCACCCTTACCATCGCCGAGATCGCCGCGCGCGTCGGGTTTGAGGACCCATTCCACTTCAGTCGTCGCTATCGCCAACGCTATGGTCACAGTCCACGACACACGCGCATAAACACCTAGACCTAGATTGCCCCGTTGAAAAATACCAAGGCAACCGCAGAGGCGCAGAGGCCGCTGATATCGCAGAGGAGAGTGGCTGAGAATAGCATGAAATCGCCACTGAGCCTAGATTACTCTTTTCAAGGCAACCGCAGAGGCGCAGAGCTACGCAGAGGTCGCAGAGGGCTTGGGTTAGAAGTCATTGCTGTTTCTGGCGCCACTCACCCACAGGGTGACGATCCAATGGACGTTCTCCTCTGCGATCTCAGCGGCCTCTGCGCCTCTGCGGTTGCCTTGGGGTGTTTCAACCGAGCAATGTAGGCTGAGTGCGCGCACCGCGAATCGAAATAAAACCTCAGTTCTCTGCGTCCTCTGCGACCTCTGCGGTTGCCTTGGTAGATATTCAGCACCACGCCCACGCCGCAACCAGCACCGCGCCAGCAGCGATGCGCAGCACAAGATCCCATCCATCACGCAAACGCACGAACAACAGCGGCCACGCGCACATGATCCAGGCTGGCGGCGGCAGCGCGGCTTCTTGCGGGAGATGCTGTGCGCCCCACGCAGCGCTGGCCGCAAGACTGTCGAGTGACCATTCGGTGATGCGGTAGAGCCCTTCCCACGGCCCGTTAGGCCAGATGCCCGCACAGATCATCAGCGGCAGACCCGCCCACAACGCGATGGTCGCGGGAATACTGGCGACGATCGAGGTTAGCCAACTCCACGGCGCGACTTGGCCGATGTGCCAGACGATCAGTGGCGCGGTGGCCAACGTCGCCGCTATACCGATGGCGAGACCATCAACCACGGCGCGCGAGCTCCACAGCACGGCGATCCAACTCGGGCGATCGAGCGGCCACGGCTGCAATGGCAGCCACTGCTCGCGCAGACGAATCAGATCCATACCCAGAGTCACGAGTCCCAACACCGCAGCGAGCGAGAGCTGAAATCCGAGATCGTTCGCCATGGTTGGATCCCACGCGATCAGCACGACGACCGCCAATGCAACTGGACCGAGTCGATGCGCTTCACGCCAAGTCATCGCGTAGGCAATGACCGCCAGCGCCATCGCACCAGCGCGCACCGTTGCCGGACTCGCGTGGGTCAACCAGGTGTAGCCGCACAGCAGTCCGCCGAGCATGAGTAAGCGCGGCCACCAACCGAATCCGAACGCACGCATCAGCCACGCCATCACACCGGCTGCGATCACCAGATGCACACCACTGACCGCCAAAACATGGGCGAGGCCGGAACGCCGGAAATCACCCCGCTCCGGCGGATCGCCACGCCCCAGCAACAGGGCGGCGCCAAGTTCACGGTGTTCACCAAGACGATCAATCGCCTGCCACGCAAAACCGCGCGGACCATGTTCGCGTGGCTCGACTGACAACTCGCTGGCGCGGATCTGCTCATCTGGCTCGCTGACCCTCCACGCGCCGCTGGCGGTGGTCGAGCGAGCGTAGCTCCACACGCCCCCTACCGTCACCACATCGCCTGGCCGAACGCCCGGCGTGGCCGGCGCGCGCACAAACATGCGCTTTGCCGGAATCCAACTTGCTGGTTCGATGGCGGTGATCCGCTGCAGTGAAAACGCCTGCTCATAACCCTGCCATTTGACGCTGACCACTTCACCACGCACAGAAAGCAATCGTGTTTGATCCATCGGCGGCGATCCACCCGGCGCAGCGAGCGCCCCACCAAGCAACAGCGTTGCTGCAAATGACATCCAGCGCGCGGCGTACGGCCAGATCCGTGCGCAGCCCGCCGCGATCAACGCCAGTGGCGCACCCAATGCCCACCACCACAGCAATGCTGAGCCACCCCAACCAAGCACGCCGTTCAGTGCGCCCGGAGCGCAAGCGCCGACCACCAAACCCAGTGCGAGAAACGGTAACCACGGCGATGGATACTGCGGCGGCGCTAACGCCGACTGCTCGGCTGACGTCATCGCGCTTGCATGCCCGGACAACACGGCCGATCAGCTGCTGGCTTCACGATGATCGGATGCGCGCCCGGCTGCGCGAGACGTTGCTGCCACAGCGGTGGTAATTCCACCCGTTCGCCAACGGAAACAATGCGCATTTCATAACCTTCCGCCGACACCAGCAGACGTCCGCCATCAAGCGATCGCACGTCGGCGCTGATCGGATCGCCAGTCACCGCGTCAAAGACCGCAACCCGCGATCCGGCGCAACCAGTCAACAAAAGAAGAAGCAGCAGTCCGGAAGTCTGCCGCTGACTCCGGACTTCCGGACTCCCGGACTTCCGGACCGGTGCCATTCCCTCAGACATGGAGCAGACTATTGCCGCCCAGATGCTCGGTATAACGCGCGATCGCCGGACGCACTTCTTCGGCCAGAAAACGATCAACCTGTTCGGGAGCGCGACCGACAAAGCTCACCGGATCAAGCAACTCATCCAGTTCAGGATGGATCGGCGCAAATGCCGGGTCGTGCTTGATACGACTGATCAGGTCGTTGGGTTTACCTTCGTCCTTCACCACCGCGGCGGCCTTGTGCGAATGGACACGGATCTTCTCGTGGACTTCCTGGCGACTCTCGCCGGCTTCGACCATCGCCATGATGATGTTCTCGGTCGCCATGAACGGCAGCTCTTCGTCGATGTGGCGACGAATCACTTCCGGATGAACAACCAATCCTTCGCAGACGTTCTGGAGAATGCCGAGCACCGCATCGGCGGCGAGGAACGCTTCGGGAATCGCGATGCGCCGCACCGCGCTGTCATCAAGCGTGCGCTCCATCCACTGCACCGCGTGCGTATTCAGCACTTCTTGGCTGAGACCAATGAGATGACGACCGAGCGAACAGGCGCGTTCGGCGCGCATCGGGTTGCGCTTATAAGCCATTGCTGACGAACCGATCTGGTCGGCCTCGAACGGCTCTTCGACCTCCTTGAGATGCGCGAGCAAACGCAAATCGGTACCGATGCGATGCGCTGTCGCACCAAGATTTGAGAGCTGTAGCACGACCTGACTATCGACTTTACGCGTGTAGGTCTGGCCGGTGACCAGAAACGCGGACGGAAAGTGGAATGCTGCGGTGACGCGGCGGTCGAGTTCCTCGACCTTGGCGTGATCGCCGTGGAACAAGGTCAGGAAACTCGCCTGCGTGCCGGTCGTTCCCTTCACGCCACGAAAGCGCAGTTCCGCGCGCGCGCGTTCAAGATTGTGCAGATCGATCAGTAGATCCTGAATCCACAAGCACGCACGTTTGCCAACCGTGGTCAACTGCGCGGCCTGAAAGTGGGTGTAGCCCAGCGTCGGTTGCGCACGCTGCAGATGCGCGAACGCAGCCAGACGATCGATCACCCGCGCGCACGCGCGCGCGAGCATGTCGAGGCCCTCGCGCATCAGAATCAGATCGGTGTTATCAGTGACATAGCACGATGTCGCACCGAGATGAATGATCGGCGCGGCGATCGGACAGGCGACGCCGTAGGTATGAACATGCGCCATCACATCGTGACGACGCTTCTTCTCTTCCTTCGCCGCCATCTCCCAATCGATGTCGTCGATATGCGCCCCGAGTTCCGCGACCTGGAGTTCGCTTACCGGAAGCCCCAGATGACATTCAGCGCGGGCCAGTTCGACCCACAACCGCCGCCAGGTCGAGAACTTGCGCTGATCCCCCCACAGCGTCTGCATCGCCTTCGATGCGTAGCGTGAGCAGAGTGGAGAATCGTAACGGGTGTGATCGTGAGCCATGGCGTGGCGGAGAATGGGGAGATCTGGTGACGGGCAAGGATGTCTGGGTGACGATGGGCTAAAGCTCGCTGCGCGAGCGGCTACGCGCGCCCAATGGGCGCGGGCTACGAGCTACGTTCGCACTGGATTCCGTGGCAATCCCCCCGGGAACGCCGCTCTCCTGAGCGGCCGGGGGCAATGCGCGGTCTTCTCTTAATTCTTTCAGTTATCTTGTGGCTATCCGAACTTCCAAGATGGCGCCACTGTCCACGGAGACTTTGACCATCGCGTTTCCACCAGAACGGTCAGTGCGGGTGCGCACAAAATAGTAAGTACCGCAGTCTTCGACACGCATCGGTCTAACTGATCCATCTATCTCAAAGTGACGCTCGACGATCTCTATGGCCTGAGAAGGACTCACTCTTTTGGGTGTTCCACGTATGAATCGCAGAATCCCTCCGTAGATACTCATTACTCGTCGCCATTTCTCTTGTCACAACCCGCCCCACCGTTCGTCATCAATCCCAACCCCTGCGTCTGCCACGGCTGCGTCGCGCGCGGTGACACCTCGACCTGACAATCGCGGAACCGACGATGCTGCCAGAAAAATTGCCCGGGATACGTGGCGATCATCGCGGACAGCAGGTCCATGCTGGTCTGGACATCAGCTGCTTTATCGCCGGTCATGTAGCGGGGACGGCCAAGGAGGATACGGACGACGCCAGCGCGTACGCGAATGGCTATCCCAGGGATCAATGGCACTTGCGCTTTGTGAGCGAAGAACGCCGGTCCCTCGTGGCACATGGTCGCTTGACCAAGAAACCACGCGGGCAGACCGGCGTGCGGCCATTGATCCGCGAGCATACACAGCAAGGCACCGGCACGCAGTCGCTTGAGTGCCTTCACCGCACTGCTGCGATCGCCGGGTGTCAGCAGCAATACATCAAGACCCGCTCGCCCGCGTGCGCGATTCAACGCGGCATCGAGGTACGCATTGTGCTGAGCCTTCGCATACACGGCGACCTCGGAGCCGTCGCGCGTCATCGAGTGGGCGCCGAGATCCCATGAGCCAAGATGCGCCGAGATGAAGACTCCAGAGCGATACTTCTGGCGCACATGTTTGAGCCACAGCGGATTCGCCACCGTCACCGTGTGCTCGGGTCCGGCGGGGCCACCGATTGTCCAGACTTCGAAAAACGCCGCGCCCATCGTCGCATAGGACCGGCGCAGGACGCGGGCGCGCTCGCGGCCGCGCAGTCCCAAGCAGGCCGTCAGGTTGCGACTGGCGACTTTCCGCCGCACACCGAGGTGGAACGCCAGTACCCCCAACCCTGCCCCAACGCGGCACGCTGTGTCAGCCGCCAACGCGGACAACGCACGGATGAACAGGTCCTGAAGCCAATGCACGGAGGCAGACAATCGCCGCAAATATCCCAGTGGCTAGTGGTGAGTCGCGGGTCGCTTATTTCCCCATATTTCTGCACATTCGAGCATTCCAGCATTCCAGCATTCCAGCATTGGGGCAATGGTCTAGTGTATGACCCGCCCTTCCACCCCTCCGCTGCGGTTCCTTGGCCGCCCTAGGCGCCGCGTCTAGGCTCGCTGTCCGCGCAGTACCTTGCGCTCCGGAGAGATCGACCATGGGTATGATCGACGCCAAGCAGGCCAAAGAGATCCTGAGCTGTGACGACGCAGCCCTCAAGCAGCACATCGACAGCGGAGCGATCAAGGCGCAACGTCAGGGCGGCAAGCTGTTGCTCGACGCCGACGACGTGAATCGCATGGCGAAGAAGGAAGAGGAAGAGGGCACCATCGTCCTCACCGGAGAGAGCGACAACCTGCAGATCGATCTCGGCAAAGTTGTTGATGATTCGTCCGAGACGATCGTGCAGGCCAAGGCCTCGCCGTCGGCGCAGGACTCGCAGCAGATCACTTTCGGTGAAGATCTTGAAGTGGTCAGCCTCGACGATTCCAAGACCCAGGATCTCGAACAAACCACCAAGCAGACCACCACCGCCAAGGGGTTGTCTTTCACCGACTCCAATACGGCGGTCATCACCTCGGTCGAAGAAACCCACGTTGGCGCAACCACTGCCCCGATCGAAACTGGCAACTACCAAGCAGGTCCGAATGGTGGACTTCCTACTGGCGAAAGCGGCCGCCGTAGCGTGCGTTCAAGCCGTCGTCTGCCCGAGAACGAGGTCAAGGTTCCCTGGTACTGGATGTTCGTGGCCGCGTTGGCATTCGCCGTCAGTGCATTCTTCATCGCCCCATACTACGTCATCGGTCTGACTCCGACCGTTGGCGAAAAAGACCACGGCGGTAACATCCTACGCGGGACCAATGACAACACGTGGACAAACATAGCCGCCAGCATCGCTGGCCACGCCGTCGAGCCCGACTTCGAAAAGTGGAAGAAAGCCGGCAACACCGACCCGACCGCCTACATCGACATCAACAAAGTTGACTCGCAGGCGCAATGGCGGTTCCGCGCCTACCGCGACAACCTCAACGGCGAAAACGAACGCATCGAGTCCTTCGTCATCGTCAAAGTCAGCGACGACGGTAACAAAGCGACCGCTAAAAAAGGCGGCAAGGAATACCCGATCGTGACCAAGACGCTCAAGGTCGAGAATGGCCCCGAACTGAAGCCGATCGAGGTTCAGGTCTGGCCCGACTCTAAGTAGGCCGGAACGCGGGCATTTTGCCCGCACGGCGCAATGTTTTGGCGAATCGGGTGGCGCATGCAGCCACCGACCAAAAACAAGTCAAACCGAAGCGGGCAAGATGCCAGCGTTCCGGCCCCCAGCCGCCTCCGGCGGCACCCGCTCGCCCCTTGCCGCTGGGCACATGCGTGACTAGATTGCCCGGCCTAACCCCTCGCGGAGACGTCATGTCCCCTGTCCGCACTTTGGCCATCCTTCCCCTCGCCGCAGCCCTGATCCTCAGTGCTGCCGGTTGCAAGCAGCGCGGTGCGTCCACTGCCTACTACGACCCGAATGACGCCTACAGCCAACAGTCGTCCAATGAGGCTGCTATGTGGAAGTCGAAATACGAACAACTTCTGGATGAGCGTCGCAAGGACACGGGAGGCACGGTTGGCGAAGTCGCCGGTGGCCTCGGCGTCACTGGCATTGAGGGCTTCACCAGCTCCAACGGTCGCGTCTCGCTGGGCGAGGACTTCGCCTTCGAGCGTGGCTCAGATCGACTGAACAGTGAAGGTCGCAAAGCGATCGAGAAGCTCGCTCTCTTGCTCAACGATGGCGATCACGCCGCACAGAACGTCATCGTCGAAGGCCACACCGACGACAAGCCAGTCAGCCGTCCTGGTTCGGTTGACAAGTACACCGACAACTGGGGTCTGTCCGCTCTGCGCTCGGCGTCAGTGGTGCGCGCGCTCCAGAAGGCTGGCATCAAGCCCGAGCGTCTGCGCGGCGCGTTCCGCGGTCCCTACGCCCCGGTTGTCCAAGGTGGCAAGGACGACAAGAACAAGGATGGCAACAGCGCCAATCGCCGGGTCGAGATTTTCCTCTCGAAGTAACTCCCTGATCTGAGTTGCCGATATCAACGCGCTGGGTTTTGCCCAGCGCGTTGCCGTTTACTGACTGTGCTATGACCTGCATTGCCGTTTGGGCATTGTCAAAGTACTGCTAGCATCCCGCCAGACATGCTGCCCCATCTCATCTGCTGTGTGTTGACGCTTGGTCTGGCGTGGTCAGGCGAAGTCACACCGCCGCCACCTCCTGCGAGCCTGGGCACCACCACCGATCGTCCGATCCGCTTCGTGAACAATCATGTCATCACCCAGGGTGATGTGCAGCGCCAAAACGCGATCCGCATGGGCGTCTTCCGCAAGACCGGACGCGTGCTTCCTGAAACCGACGGCGAACTGCTGCGATTCTGCAATGACTCGCTTGAAGATCTCACCGACGAGACGCTACTCATACAGAAAGCTGAAGAGCTGAAAGTTTCCATCAATCGTGATCGACTCGCCAGCGAGGTGGTGGCCGAAGCGCGCTCCAGCGGATATCTCCTCCGCGACATGGCCATTTTTCGCACCCTGCGCGAACGAAAACTCAAGATGGACGCCGTGTTGGAATGGTACGAACGACGTGCAGCGCTGGTTTCGCCGTCGGAGATTGAAGCCTACTACAACGAACACCGCGCCGAGTTCACCAGGCCCTCGCGTGCCAAGGCGCTGATGTACGCACTGCATCCAACGGCGCCTGACGAACGGCAAGCTCTGGTAACCTATTTTGCGCGCCTCATGCGCGTGGCTCAGTCCAGTACGAACGACGCGGTGAAGCTGCCCGCCACGTCCCGCCTCGAGGCCTATCTGGCCGCTGATCTGCCTGGACAGGAACAAATCCTCATCGCCATTGCCAGCGACCTCGCCGCACTCGCGGCGAATCCGGACCTCAATCAGACCGATCGCGAGATCGTCGGCGAAGCAGCCCCTTTGCTGAAGCGCTGGCAGGGCGTTCGCACGCGCGCGCAATGCGAGGTCGAGACAACGGCGTTCCGCACAGAGATTGCCGCTCTACCCATGGCACAGCGCCAAGTGCGCTTTCGCGAACGGACCAAAGCAGAGAGTCAGGGTCCGCACGCCGTCGACGGCGGCGATCTCGGCTGGGTCGAAACCAAAACCTACGGCCAAGATATTGAGGATCAGATTCTCGCCCTACCCGCCGGAGAAGTCAGCGCCCCTTTCTGGACCGGTGGATCCGTAGCGGTAGTCCTTGTACTTGAGCGCGAAGAGGGACGAACCCAGGAATTCGCTGAGGTCAGTTCGCTGCTGCAACATGGTTTACAGATGGAACGTCAGGACTTGGTACGTCGCCGGGTGGTCGCTGTTCTGCGCGCCCAGTCGTCGATCAAGGACCTGGTCGCCTTGAAAGACATCCTGCGGTGAGCGGCATGGTAAGCCCACCCGGGGGGGATGCGTCTCAAGTCCCAGTGGAAGCCACCGCCCCCCTTCATGCAGCATGGACCAGCCCGGATGCCGCCTCGGCTCTGCTTGAGCGTGAAGAAGGTGGCGTCCGCCGTGTAATCGGCTTTTACCTCCACGATCATGCCGCGATCGATGATGTTTGGCAGGATGTTTGCATCCGCGTTGTGCGTCGGCTCTCGAGTGTCCGTCATCCCGATGCCGTGCGTGGTTGGCTGTATCAGGTCGCACGCAATGCCGCGATGGATTGGCTCCGCCGCTGCGATCGCGCCATCGTTCGGCCAGTTGGCATACTGCCCGAAACCGCGGCTGGCGAGCACAGTGGGCAAGGGCCTGGCGATGCCGTACTATCGGCTGAACGCATCGCCGCAGTGCAACAGGCCTTGGCTGATCTGCCCCCCAGTCAGCGCGAAGCCATCCGCCTGCGCATCGAAGACGGCCTCGATCACGTGCAGATTGCTGAACGCCTGGGCATCAACCGCCAGGCGGTAGAAGTCCGATTGTGCAAAGGTCGCGCCGCGTTGCGCGAGCGCTTGGCCGAAATTCTGGAAGGCGATCTCTAGCCATGGCCTCGGTCACCATGTCTTGCGCCGAGGTCGAACCGCTGCTGCCGCTGGTTGCTGACGGCAGCGTTGATCCGGATGCCGATCCTGGTTTATTCGCCCACCTCGCATCATGCCCATCGTGTCAGCAACGCATGGCCGAACACGATCTCGTCACCATCGCACTCGAACGTGGCGCACGCACAACGACGACAGCGCCTCAACGCACCAACATACTACGTCTGTGGCTTCCCATCGCCGCAGCGGCCAGTCTCGTTATCGTTGGAACGGTCATGTGGCGGCTCGGTGACGCGCACGACTTCGCCCGCGACCGCGCCGTGCCCCAAGTCGCAACGCCGCTTGCCGTACCCACAACGTCCGTCTCTGCCACCGATAAGCCCGAGGTGCTGCGCTTCACGCGCGCCGACGGATCGGTTTGGTACCTCGTCCGTCGCCACGATACGTGGCAGCAAGTTGATCCAGCAGCCATCGATGGTTCGGACGCCGGTAAGCAAAGCTCAGGTCTCGGGACACCAGTTAAATACTGACGTTACGTGGCGACTTCCAGGCTTCCGGACCGTAGCAATGGCCCTTCACTCGTCCTTGAGCGTGAACCGTTTCGTGCCTGCTGTCTCGACTACGAATGCGTCAAAGGCCTCGGCAACTTCCTTGGCCCGAAATGCGTGTTCGTCACTCGCCTGAACGTAGAGATAGACAAAGTATCCATCCTGCGAATCAACGAGCTCGACCTTCATCATGCATTCCGCATCGCGGTACCGATAGGTGTACGTCGCGCTGTGATCAAAACCGAGCGGCATGAGTTTCTTACCGAACCAGTCCACTGGCTCGGCGAAGTCGACTGCCTCTTCAGGGTCGATCGATATGGCGAATTTGCGTACCGTCGTCGTCGTCATCGGGCGGCACCCTATCGCCTATGGGTCTCCACGGCAAGGATTGGAACGGGGGTGCCTCCAGGACCCCCCTTAGAGGCCGAAACGCGCTCGATTTGCCCATAATCCGAGGGCTGGGTTCGCCACATAGAACACCCGTTCTCCGGCTACATCGTTCCAGCCATCACGTAGTTGTGCTGGATCATACCGACTTTGCATCGTCGCCAAGTCAGCCCAACCATAACCTACTGATTCAATGTCCGTACGCGACAAGACACCAGGACAGTAGGTCACCGCGAAGCGTCCCTCGCTGGAGCCATGAATCAGGTGCGCCGCCGCCGATAAGCTGCCGGCCAACTCAGGATCGGAAGCGATTGCCGCCATGATCTGCGGCGTGGTGCGATAACCATGGCGGCGAATCAGGCGATCAATGCCCGCGTCTTCGCCAAAACCTGAGAGGCCGGGCGCGAGCACCACCAATTCACCGCCATCAGCGATCGCCATCCGGGTACGATAAATTGCTTTGTTGCCCAACCACGTGGTGTGGAATTCCTCTGGATCCAGGAAACACACGACCTTGCGCGGGGCCTCGTCAAGCAACTCGAAGTTCACTTCCAATGACAAACGCGCTGCGGCCTCGAATCCCTCCAAGCCAGAGCCGATGAACAAGCCACGCGTCACCAAGCCAGCGTGATCCGCCGGTTCACCTGGCCGCGCCTTGCCAACAACGGTGAGGATGAACACGACTGGCAGTTGCTGGCAGAACCGCCGCAGCGCTTCATTGAGGATACTGCGCACCGGTGTATCCGAGCGACCCATCATCCGTTCCATGCCGTACGCTGCGCCGATGAAATGGCTGGCGTCGATGCCAGCTTTGCCACCACATCCGACAAACAGATTTTTGACCCCGTTGGCCATGCCCATGACTTCATGCGGCACCACCTGACCGATAGAAAGGACGAGATCGTGCCCCCCCTTCCAGATCAGATTGTTGAGCTGCGCTGGCCAGGCTTGGTCCCACACGCCAGCCGTCACCTGACGGACGAATCCGGCATCGACTTCACCGATTGTGGCGACGTCGTTGCGCCAATCGTGAACGCGGAATTTGCGTGCCGGAACCCCAGGATACATCCGCTGAATGTGCGCCGCAGTCATCGCCACATGGGTGCCCAGTGCAGGCAACACATCGACCAGACGCTCGCCGTACCATTGCTCGACCGCACCCAAGACTGGACCCGACTGCGAATTGAGCCTGGTGATGTCGGGCGGCACTGCCAAGACGCGGCGGCACGAACCCAGTTTGGCCAAGGCAGAGGTCACGGCGGCACGCAAGGCCGACTCACTGATCACGGTCGTCGGCGAACCCAAGGCGAGAAGCATGGTCATGGCAGGGGAGGGTGGCAGGAGGAAGAAGGAAGGAAGAAGAATGAAGGATGAACCCGAAATTGCCTCCTATCCGGCGTAACCCCTTCTACCTTCCACCTTCTTAACTCTTCCTTTCGTCCCCCAGCCGTCTGACTCGCCCGTGCGATACCCCGTGGATCAGACTTGGCCAAGCCAGCTTCCCCAGTGGGATAGGACCTCCATGGCTACTAATGCGCACCTGCTGCTGCTCGCTATCGCCGTCATCCTCTGCTCAGGCTGCGATCCAGCGGTGCAGGCGCGCTCGCAGCCAACCTCAGTCGAAGAGGTATTCGGCGTATTCTCCCGGATCAGCAACATTGAGAGCGAAGTCTACGAACTGCCTGCTGCCCCGCCCGATCTAGCCGGTGAGGCCCGGGCCAAGCGCCCATGCCGCCCCCCCGGTCAGTTGATGAAACCCACTTCGATGGCTGCCTTCCAGGATACCTACACGCACGAACGCCGCGGTGATTCAACCGCGATGGGAGCTTGGGATGAGCCGCTACTGAAATCACCGGGCCCAGGCCCAGCGTATGCCATCGCCTCCTGGGAACCTGCCATGCGGGTCGGTGCCAAGGAGTCAACGCCGACTGCGCCCTTTAAGCCCGTGGTCGAACCCGGACGTTCCATTTACCGCGTCGAGCCCATGACAATGTCCGCTTGGCGATCCGATGATTACTCATGGTGTAACCCCGAGGCCAATAAGCGTTAGCCTGTGGTTGTTTGAGGCTGCGTAGTCCCCTGGTGGAGGACCACGGCAGCGGATATTTCTCGCCTTGCCGTGCTGATAACTGGGTCAACATCCAGTATGTCTTTCACGTATCATACGTCTCAACACATGCGCATACTGCTGCTTGGATTCATCCTACTTTCCACGGTCGCCGCCGCTGACCCGCGACCACAAATCGGCGACGGTTGGCCGATGCACTGGCGGACCTGGTGCGATCCGGCTGAAGGATTCTCCTTCCGCTATCCGTATCGCTGGATGCCGGTGGACATGCATCGTCCGCTGTTCAATCGCGAGTGGGGTACTGGCGGAACGGCCACCACCGCAGAACAGGAAATCACCGTCGGCAAACGCAAAATCAAAGTCATGGGAAAAGCTGCGGCGAAACCCACTGATCTCGACCATGATCTGCTCGTCTTTTCGCAAGCCGACGGCGGCGACAAACTTGATGATGTCGGCGATAAGCAAGCGCGCATTCCGCTGACCTGGACTGATTACGATTACTATCGGAAGGATCCTGCGCGACCCCACGCCGACCCCAAATTCGCCCCCGCCAAAGTAACCGCTCGCCTGGGCACCGCGGCTGACCGCTGCTGCCTGGTGATCCGCCACAGTGAACGCATCTCGGGAATCGTCTTTGCCGGTCCATTGACCCGCGAATTCACCCAAGAGATCATCGACACCGCCGAAGTCATCTACATCCCAGATCCGAATCCCAAGGCCAAGAAACCGCCAGCCAACACCTCGGGGACCTGGCGTGAACGGCAAGCCAAGTTGGGCAAGGTTGTTGGGCCAGATGGCAAACTCGTCGATGCGAACCTGAAGGGCAAGCCAGTACCTTGGAAGGATGGCTGGGAGTTGGAAACTGAACACTACCACATCACCACGCATACATCACCCGCCCGATTAATGGCCCACGGCGCCTATTTCGAAGCGCTGTACCGCACCTATGCCGGGGTTTATCAGCCTGACCGTATGCCACCGATGAAGTGCGAAGTACACATCTTCGACCGCCGGAAGGATTTCGGCGCTGCCTCGGCGGCCTGGGGCCATGGCGTTGGCATGTCCGGCGGCATCGTCGGTGGGTTCTTCGTTCCCGCATTGCTGTCGCTATGGGTCTACGAGGAATCGGGGGAACTTGGCGGCTCTGATTTTACCGTCGAACACGTATCCGCTCACGAATGCTCGCACCAGTTCCTCCACATGGCCTGCACCGGTAGCGAGAATGTTCCGACCTGGGTAAACGAAGGACTCGCGGTATACTTCGAATCTGGCGTGTTTGTCGAAAACAAGTTTCAGGAACGTTCGCCCAAAGAGCGGATCTCACGACTCCAGATGGCCCAGGAACAAACCAAGGGGATGCTCGGCAAACCTGACTGGTACCTGAAGCATAAAGGCCACATCAGCGCCGATATGTACGGCGAGGTCTTCGCCATGGTGCACTTCTGGCTGTTCGACTGCACTGATGGTTGCAAGCACACGAATTGCGGTCGCTCGCGGTTCATCACCTTTTGGAAGGCATTGCGTGGCGGTGAAGAAGGCGACGTCGCCTTCGAACGCATCTTCATGCAAGACATGATCAAGGCAAAGGGCTCACGTGAGGCGGCGCTGGAAGCCTGGGAAACCGAACTGCTGCTCTATGTCAAAAAGCGCCTCAGATAACCGACTCGCCTTGAGCGCGGGCTTCTGCAATACATGATGGGCCAGAGCAATTATATGCACTCCATGCTCCGCCTCTGCGTCTGTTTCCTGTTCTGCACCGCCGCCGTCGCCCTGGAGGACAGCGCGCGCGAAAAAGCAAAGGCCGAGCTGCGTGCTATCGCAGCGGAAAGCACACGCCTCTCGCGCGCCTTCAACCTCGTCCATAAGATCGTCGGCCCCAGCGTGGTGTCGATTCACACGCGCGAATTCGTTTTCAATCCATGGACCGGCAAAGAGCGCGAGATTCCGGCCGGTGAAGGCTCTGGCTTCGTGGTCGCAACCGACCCACAGGCAAGCTGGATCCTGACCAACGCCCACGTCGTGTTACAAAGCGGTCGTGACCAGAATTTTTTGCGCAATCGCGACGGCTCCTGGGTCGCCTACGACCACTTGCGCGTCCTTTTACACGACAACCGCGAAACCGATGCCGCCTACGTTGGGGTCGATGTGCAGAGCGATCTCGCCCTGCTCCGGGTTCCGATTGGCAATCTGCCCACGATTGAATGGGCGGATAGCGACCAAGCTCATGTCGGCGACTGGGTTGTTGCGCTCGGTTATCCCTTTGGCGTCGGCTACTCTGCGACCGCTGGCATTGTCAGCGCAACCGATCGCTCCACCGGCGTCTATCATGCCGTTGGCGGTTTCGAAGCATTCATTCAAACTGATGCTCCGATCAATCCGGGCAACAGTGGCGGACCACTGGTTGATCTGTCCGGCCATATCGTCGGCGTCAATTCCAACATCTATACGCGTTCCGGTGGCAGTGTCGGTCTTGGCTTCGCCATCCCAGCAAATCTTGCCCGCATTGTGGCTGAGGATCTGCGCACCCTCGGCAAAGTCCGCCGTGGTGCGATCGGCATTCGCCCCGAAGAGATCGACGCCGCCACCGCACAAAATATCGGACTCCCGCCCGCCCAGGCTCTCCGCGTTTCGGCGATCGACCCATTGACGCCCGCCGAACAGGCAGGGCTCAAAGTCGGTGATGTGCTACTAGCAGTGAATCGTCAGTCGGTCGCCAGCATCCTGCAGTTCCGTTCACGCATTGCCGTCCATCGGCCCGGAGACCGCATTCAACTATCGGTCTGGCGCGATCGCGCCGCCGTCAACATAGATCTGACCATTGCTGACAAGGATGAGTTAGACCAACGCTTGGCTGCCGCTGCCGCTGCCGCACGCACAGCCATTATAGCGAAATCGTCGCTAATTCCCGTTCTCGGCGTACGCGTCCTGCCCGATGCCGAGGGGCTCCTCGTCGTGGTTGTCGAGGCGCATTCGTTGGCCGCCCAGGCGAATATCACGCCGGGCGATCGCATCGTCCACGAAAACAGCCTGGGCAAGCTAGGCGACGAGCAGTCGATCAAACGACTAGCTGCCCTGCGCGAGGGCATCATCCAAATACTCAGCGGCCGCCAATTGGTCAAACTACGCTTCCGCGGGTGATCAGTTCGCCGTCAACTGATCCTTGTTAAACAACGCATGCCAAGGCAACCGCTGAGGCGCAGAGGCCGCGGAGATCGCAGAGGAGAGTGCGATTGGATCGTCACCATGTGAATGATCGGCGCCGGAAAAAGCACTGTATTCTAGCCCCAGTTCTCTGCGACCTCTGCGGCCTCTGCGCCTCAGCGGTTGCCTTGGAGTTTTTCCAAACGCCGATTTTAGGCTGATCACACCGCGACGGTTGCGAACATGCGCGCAGCCTGCGGACCATGGTAGCAACCGACAGTTGCCAGCTCGCTGCTGAATCGCACGTCAGCAAAGGCATCGCACAGCATGCCCGAGACAGATCCCCCTTTGACCGGCCGCCGCATGCCATCTGGGCTGTGCCACCAACCGAAACGAATTTCGCCGCTGAATGCACCGGTGTCGGAGCGCGGGCGGAATTCGCTGAATCTGACCACTTCCAACGCGCCGCCACGCAGTTGATCGAGTGACATGGATCCGGGCGGCACCACCAAGGTGGATTGCTGACCCCGAGGTGGACGGCCAAGTACCTGCATCCAACGACCCGATCCATGAAGGCCAGTCAGCACATCGTCGATAATGAGTTCTTGCCGACAGGCAGCATAGCCGTGTTCATCGAAACGGTACGCCGCTAAGCTGGGGGTCTTGGCGTCAGAAACCAGATTGAGTCTCTCGCCACCCTGCCGCTCAACGACGGGAGCGTCCAAGGCCAACACGGCGACCTTGCGCACATGCAACGCAGCATCGGCATGGGTAGCATACCAGCCGAATAATCCGGAGAGATAGTCGTTGGCGATCACCACCGGCATGATCCCCGATGGCGGCGCAGTTGCAGTCGCGCCATCGCGCAAGCACGATGCCGCTTCGGCAACCCGATCGGTCAGTCGTAAGCCCGCCAGCGAGGCGGCCTCAACGTGATCGTAGAACTCCACTTCATCGCCACCGTCCGGACGGTGCAGCAATACGAACTCGGCATAGCAGCGCGTGCGACGTTCACTCAGATCAACGCCGAGATGATTGACCAGGCGACGGTCGTGGATGCTGGCAAACAGTTCGATCGCACTGGGACGGACCCATGGACACGCATGAACCGCATTCGTGAATTCAGTAACCCGACTCGCCAAGGCCGCTCTGGGGTTTTTGACCACGTGCGGATCAGCGAAAAAATCCGTCGAAACCGACAAAAGCGCGCCAGCCGCCGCGCCACCATCACCTTCGCAGGCCACAACCCCACCGCGCCGGAAAGAGGCGACGTTGGGGTCTGCTGGTCCGGGAAGCGACCAGGCCGGATTCAGTGCGGCGCGTGCCGTTTGAATTGCCGACGTCAACTTGGTGCGCAGATCAGCTCCGCCATCAGCCGGCGTGATGGTACATGATGCCTCGCCTTGCAATTCGCCATCGGCGGGCAGGGCGATCCAGATGTGCCAACGCACACTGGCCGTCTCACGTTCAGATTCGGGCTTTAAAAAGGTTAGATAGCATTCGTTCCGCCGCACGCGGAGTTCAGTCACTTGCCATTGAGCGATGTCGTGGCGGGCGTGGAGGACGTTTTGAATAACCTTGAGATCCATGGGCGCGCTCAGGCCAATACGGCGCGTAGCCGCAAGGCAGGACCACCGTCGGTTACTTTGATCCACTCTTTGTAGCCCTTGCCGCACGTGCCAAGCGAGGCCTCAACGACGTCGCGACCGACGCCACTGATTGACTGCAACAATTGCGGAACCGAACCGGTAACCACCACCGGACTGAATACTTTCCCGGTCAACTTGCCCTCACGAATCTCCTCGGCCATGGTGCCTTCGAGTTGAATTCCCCAGCCCTTGGGATCTTCCATGCCATTGCTGGGATGGGTGAGCAAATAACCACGTTTGATCGTCGCGATGAGCTGCTGCGTCGTCTTGTCGCCACCACCGAAGAAGGTGTTGCTCATCCGCGTGTACGGCTTGTGGTCGTACGATTCACGGCGGCCATTCGCGGTTTTTGCCACGCTCATGCCACGGCGGGTCAACTCGGCGTGACTGTGACGATCATTGATGCCGGCCATCAGCGTGCCCTTGCGGACAATGTGCGTGGGTATGGCGAGAATGCCTTCATCATCGAACGCATAGGATCCAGCCCAACCGTTTGAGGGATCATCAAACATGTCAACCAGTGGACTGGCAACTTGCTTGCCCATCCATTCAGCGCCGCGCGCCCGGTCTTTGAGGAACATGTCCTGCTCGGTACCGTGACCAAACGCCTCGTGGGCGAAAAGGCCTGAAAAATGCCCGTCAAACACGCAGTCGTGCTCGCCTGGATCGGGAATGCGCGGCGCACCCAAGATGCGTGGACCATCACGGAGCACGCTGCTGGCAATTTCAGCAGGGTCAGACAACGACTCCCAGCCACCGATCACTTCACGGCCAGCTGGAAGTTGCGCTTGGCGACGCGCATCCGCAAAAATTCCGAATACGATTTGACGAACGCGGTGCATTTCCTGGAATAGTCGACGATGGCGATTGACGTACACAATCTCGGCGTGGATATCGCCGATGATACCGACTCCATCGCGGACTTTGCGCCCGGTCATCACGACCGCACGCAGTGCGCGCGCGGCGTCGATTTTCGCCGACGCCGGCAACTGCCGCGGGTCTTCGCTCATCGACTGCGCATAGGCATGCTCAATACGTTCGCCTGGATCGATGGTGCAGGAATGATCGACATGACTGTGACGAATACGTTCTGCGAGGCGATGGGTCTGGTCGCGGATCGCCTCCGGACACGGATCGTCGCAACTGACTTCGAAGAAACGGTCGCCAGTCCAAGCGGTTAGCGTAAATCCGGCGTCGGGCGGCAAGGGCTGGCATGTGGTCGAGGCTGAATCGACCCGCACCTGCGTGCCTGAGTTGCGCCGCGCGTACGCGCTGGCATACGGAGCCAGCCGCTCCAGCGTCGCAACCGATTGGGCAAAAGCGGGGATGAGATCCTTCACGGTGTGCATCCTGGCGATGAGCGCTCAACGCACCAGCAGCAAGGCACCATGCTCAGCCTTGGACACCACCACCGGAATCCCCGAACCCCATAGTACCGGGACAACATCACTCGGTGACAACGCCAGATCCTGGCGATCGAAGGTGACATCCGCCTGACCCCCTGACCATTGCAGTTGCACCTGTTGGCGTCCGTTCACCACCAGCCACGCAGGCAGATCAGCGATGCGTTGTTCGCCCTCACCGGTGAACACCACCGTGTCGCGACGTACGCTGCCATCCGCGCCAGTCGCTTCGACAGTCAAACGATCAAGACCGATCGCTTCGATTTGTGGGGTTGCCAACCGTGCACCAGCCACCAAGCGCGCACCGGGCGTGCGCTTGGGAACCACCACGTCAGCAGACCAGGACATCGGCATGTCGTCAGCCTTGCCAATCAGGCGTGGACGAACCGCCACGTGGTAGGTCGAGCCAGGCACGAATGCACCGAGCAAACGTAGACTGCCTTCGCTGATCACGGTCTGGAACTCAACCGCTGGTGTGACCGTTATGCCTGACATCAGTGCTGCCGAGTCAGTAGGTACGCGGTTGGGTCGCAACTCCAGTGCGGCAAGCCCGAAAGCCGGAGTGGACGCGGTCACGGTTTGAATGGTCAACGCCGGTGCTGTCCGCACGGTCACCTGCGGTACGGCATCAGGCTTGAAGCTGAATCCACCAACCGCCCGGAGTCGTTCAGGGAAGGTGATGGTAAATGCACGGTCGGCCGGCAACGCACCACGTGGGGTAAACACCAACGTGCGGCTGTCACGCCAACTCCATAAACCAGGGGCCTCGGGCACCATCGTCGGTCGTGGTGTGTTCACATCGGCCGCCACCGGCAAATTCACCGTCCACGCCAAATCACCATCGCGCGGCACCACCACGTTGTCAGGACCAGAAACGATCGTCAGGACATCACCAGGCCGCTGGAACCACGCTACGAACGCCACCACGGACAACACGTAGAGTGCGGCCAGTGCGGCGATCTTGAGTGGGCGGTTGCGGGGCATTGGGCGGGAGGAGTTGGAAGTGGTGATTGGTTTGGTGGTTGGGGTCGCGCTGCGTGCAGGCAGTGGCGGAGGTGGTGGTGGTGACGGCGGTGGTCGCGGCGGAGGCGGTGTCATCGCGGCTGGCACAGGAACTGGAGCCGGAGTCACCGGCGCTGCAGACACGGATGGCGCCGGTTCGTCATCGACGCACGGGGCCGGTGGCTCATCTTCCGGCTCAACCGATACCGCAATCTGTTCGGGTGGAGCCGCTGGCACGATCGGGGCCGGAGCTGGTAGCGGTTGCGGTGCTATCGCTACCGGTGCATCGGCAACGTCACTGGAACGACCAGGTGAAGGGCTTGATGCAGGTGGATCGACCAGGGCTGCAGACTCAGCCACCGACACGCTCTTTACTGGCAGCGGCTCCACAGCAAACATCGGCTCGGCATCGCGCAGATCCATGATTGGCGGTGGCTCGACGATGGCTGCTGTGGGCAGAGTCTCTACGTGGCTCGCGGGTTCAACGACAGCGACTGGTGATGTCTGCGGCGCGGGGTCAGCTTGCGCCGCAACGGGCACGTCCACAGCGACAACGGATTCAATCGGCGGCGGCGATGCGGGCGGCGTAGCCGCGATTGCCGGTTCAACCACGACATCCCTGACAGGCTCGGTGAACGCGCTTGGTGCTCCGGGCTGATCGGTCACCGGGCTGATCGGCTCCACTGCCGCGGCTGACTGCTCTAACAGTGGAACATCAGCAACGACCGGGACTGACGCGATCGTTGGCTCAGCGGCTGACGGCGTCACGGCCTGTGTTTCAGCATCTCGGGCTGGTTCAGGTTCTGGCGGCGTCGGCACCAGTTCGACGACCGGTGGCGGATCGGCAACCGGAACGATCGCGATTGCGCCCTGTTCAGGCGAGGTCGTCAACGCAGACGCTGCAGTGACCGATGCCACTTCAACCGCTGCAACAGCGGGTGCTTTAGGACGGAAAAAACCGCGTGGCTGACGCGGAACGGCAGCAGCCGGAGGAGCGGCAGCAGAATCCGTTACCGGAATGGGAGCTGGAGTCGGCGCTGGTGGCGCTGGTTTGAGAACGCCATGCGGCAGCGGCTCGCCGGGATGCGTTTCTTCCCACCAGGCAATGAATCCAGCTTCAAGGTCACCCGAGCGCGACAGCAGACGATCGACACCGATCTCGTGTTCGAGATCGCGCAGGAAGCGTTGCTCTTCGGTTTCCACCGGCACCGGCTCGTCGTTGTTACCTTGATCGTCGCCAACCTCGGCGGTACCTCCATCACGTGGAGCCCAGGTGACCAAGGGCGGACGCCGCTGACGCTTGGGCAACGTTTCGGGCGGACCAGGATCGCCAGCATGCAGCAGACGTTCGGCCTCGTGTAAAAAACGCAGACGGACATCGCCGTACTGCTCAGCCTGGGCGAGTTGCAGCATGCGTTGGCGTGTGCATTCAAGCACTGCCATCACGATTGCGACTCGGCCCACCTTGCCGCGCTCGGTCTCAAATAATTCGGATAGTTTACCTTCACCGCGTTGGCGCATCGCCTCGACAACCTGGCTCATGCGCACGCCCATCGGCACATCATCGACCATCACCGTGCGTGGGCCGAGGCCATCGATGCGCTTGAGCAAATCGAACCAGAGATTCGCCAAGGTACCGGTATCGACGTCTTTGAGTTCCCAGCTATCGACTTCCTGCGGATCGTCGGGCACCACTTCGCGGTGACCGCGTTCATGGCGCAGGCGGCGCTCGACATCGCGACGATCGAGATCAAAGGCGGCTTCTTTGGCGGCGCGATAGGCGAGCAACTTACGGATCAATCCCGCGCGCGGATCGACGTCGCCCTCACCATCATCAGCGACTTCGGTCCCCTCCGGCGGTGGCGCCACCAGCCGGGCCTTGATCTCGAGCAAGGTCGCCGCCATGACCACGAAATCACCGGCCTGCTCGAGATCTATTTCTGCCGCCGCCGCAACCCACGCTGCGAACTGATCGGCAATGGTGGTGATGGGCAGCTCACGAACGTCGATCTCGGTTCGCCGAACCAGATACAACAGGAGATCCATCGGACCACTGAACTGATCCAACGCGACCGCGATGCCCATGTCGCCAGTAGGCGACTCGACGGAGCCAGGCACATCGGTCGCTGGCGGTGGGCCATCGACCGGCGGCATCACGGCACCGTCATTCCCTGAAGACATGGCGAGAGGTTAGTGGCTATTACCGCGCGACAACGACGTTTCGCATTCCAGCTCTGTGCTAGGAGCCGCCATCCCCTGGAATGACACTGGCGCCGAGATGCGCTGGCGGCATACAATCGGCGCAGCCGATGCCGCCACGGTTTTGGAGCTATGCGACAAAACCGAGTATCGACAAAGCCAGGGGTAGGCCGAATGGCCGTAGGGGCGAAGCCCCTGAAACTATTGATCGCCGGCGTCGTAGCCCCGGACTGGCACGGCCCGCGGGTCCTCAAATACGCCCAATCCGCTCGGCATCGCCTGCAGTCGGGTCACCCCATACGCACGGCCGCTGTCATCGTAGAAAAAGCGACCAAGCGTGGCCTTGAAGTCCTTCCACTCCTTGCGTGAGTAGGAGAAGAATCGGCGGACATCGCCCTGCAGTAGGGCTGCCTCTTCGGCGGTATGCTCAATGAAGAACTGGCGCATGTCGTCGCGCAGAACAATGCCTAGGCCTACGTTGTACCGCCAGAACCGCCGCGCTCCATCCTGCATCGGCCCCCATTCACGCTCGTAGACATCGAAGAAGTCCTCTACGTCAGCAGCCAGTTTGGGGATCAGTTCAAGCTGTGCCGGGAAGTAGCGGGATACGTCATCCACGAGTTTACATGCGTCTTCGCTAAGCCCCTGGCCGAATTCCTTGATCTCAAGGCGCAACTTGTTGACTTGTTGGGGCTGGAGTGCGGCCCAACGCCAGACGTCAGCAATCAGCCGTGGCGGCATGGCGCGGGTCTCGTAACTCCAATAGGCACTGAAATCCACCGCGAGATAGTTCGCTTCAAGCGCACGGGCGGCCCGGAAGCGACGTAGATCATCGCGCAGAAAACGACCCTGTTCACTTTCTTCGACGATGAACTCACGCACGCCATGCAAGAGCTTGCGCCCCTCGCGTTCGCGCCACTGCAAAAACTGACCGACATCGACCTGGAGATTGCTCGCCTCCCATCCGGCCCGCTCCCAGGCCTGCCTGATTTCGGCGCGCAGCGGAAGCCATTCGCGATCCTTGTACTCCATGAATAGGCATGCGTCCTTCACCAACGCGACCCATTCATCATCAGCACGCTGGAAGAATCGACCGACGTCCTCCGTCACCCGGGGGAACATGCTGATGTTGTAGCCGTAATAGCGCGCCGCGTCGTGGCACAACTTTTCGACCGCGTCCCATTCGTAGGCAATCAACGCTGCGGTCTCGTCGGTCAGCCGCCACCATTCCCGACGTCGCCATTCCAGGAAACGAGCGACATCCATCGGCAAGTCTTTGCCGACAAGTTTCTGGTTCCGGGCGAATCGCGCGAGGTCCAGACGCACCTTCTCGTACTCTTCAGCCCGCGCTCGGCGAAACCGTCCAAGGTCATCGCGCAGCGCATTGCGTTCGGCTTGGCCGCCACAGCCACCGACCAGGGTGAGCACCATCGCTACGATCATCCAGTTGGCCGCACGACGCATATCGGCATGGTCGCTCGCGATATACCCCGGCCAAGTCGGGGCAGCAGCGACCATCGGGCGTGTGTCAGTTGCGTCGGGGTCCCGCCTCCTATCTTCCGACCCCGCACAGCCGGACCCCGGAAGTCGGATACTGCTGAATCTGGTCAGGCCTTGACGGGAGCAGCCATAAGGTGGCGTCTGGCGTTCCGGGTCATCTGGCTGTGCATGTTTTTCACTGGTTGCCCCCCTCGCTGGCGACCGGTTTAGCCCCTTCCCACCGCGATGAGCCGATTGCCAGGACTTCTACATGCAGCGCGAAATGTTGATTGGCAAACTCCACCGCGGAACGGTTACCGAGTGTCGCCTCGACTACGAGGGCAGCCTGACCGTTGACGAGGACCTCATTGATGCCGCCGGAATGTTGGTCCATCAAAAGATCCAAGTCCTCGACATCATGAACGGTGCGCGGATTGAGACCTACCTCATCCCCGGCGCACGCGGCAAGCGCGAGATCGCGGTGAACGGAGCCGCTGCGCGCTTGTTCTATCGTGGCGACCGCGTGATCATCTGCGCCTATGCCATGCTGGACGAGACTGAGGCGCGCGCGTTCAAGCCAAAGGTCGTGTTACTCGACGACAAAAACCGCGTCGTTGGATAGCCTGCGAACGCCACGCTCCAGCGTGGCCAGGGGCAATGGGACCCGATTCGAGCCACGCTGGAGCGTGGCGTTCCCACGCCCAACAAAAAAGCCGCCGGCGATCGCCGGCGGCTTTTTCAGAGGCAACCAACTTAGTCTGGGAAGTAGGTCAAGCCGAACGACATCACGACGTTGCTGCCATCCTGGCCACCAGCACGCATATTGCTGCGTGCGGTCTTGCTAGTCCAGTATGAGAGATTCAGTTCGGCGAACGCGTAGAGCTCTTTCTTGTAGGTGGCCATGCTTGCGCGCGCGCCTAGCTCTAACGCGTTCACGCCACCGCGGGTGAGTCCAGAAACGAGCTCGCGGTACTCGGCGTCTGAGAACGTCAGCTTCTGCCACATGGCTAGATCAATTGCAGCGTATTGAATGAATTCACGTGCGCCAAATGCACCGCGTGTTGCGCGCCATTGACCAGACGCGTTCTGTTCGATACCGGCACCAATTTCCATACCTTCAATCGGCGTGCACCACCACACATCCACACCGAGCCAACGCTGGCTGTCTTTCAAATGGTGGTTTTCACCGGCAGCACCCGTGTTGTTGTCACGCTGGTTAGGGTAGGTGGTCACGTTGAAGTGGGGAATGATCTGCAACAGCGGAACACCGAGCTTGCGCGGATCGCGGATCTCAATCGCCCAATCCAGCGTGGCTGACAAACGCAACCACTCACCAGCAGAGGTGAAAGAACCTGGACGCGAGATGTCCCGGTCCTGGCCGACCGCCCAATCCGTATCGATGGTCAGGCCAGCGCCCATGTAGCGACCAGTTCCACGCAGGCCCAGCGCCGCATCGTTCTGGATCACGCGGTTGTCGTCGAGCGCTTTGCTCTTCAGCGCAGCGTCGATGCCGACGAACGCTTCCGGCAACGGCTTACCATTGACCGCCAGCGGGCAGAACGCCTGCTGCGGATCAAGTTCGACGGCCGAGCCGACGGCGCAGAGCGCGAGCAGCGCGGGAACGAGGCGGACGGTTGCGGAACGGATCATGCGTCATCTTCCTTGGGGGCACGGGATAGGAGCTGGTGCACGGCCTGAGCTACCGGGACGGCGTCCCAGATCACAGCTGCCACCTGCGCCGCGATCGGTAATTCGACGCCGTGACGGCGTCCAAACTCGACTGCTGCGCGGGAGGTCCATGCGCCTTCGGCCACGGTGCGGGCTTTGCGTAAAAAGTCCACGGGGTTTTGCCCATGTGCGAGCGCCAAGCCTAAAGCTCGGTTGCGACCATGGGGCGCATAACAGGTCGTCAGCAGATCGCCCACCCCGGCGATGCCGGCGAAAGTCGCATCCTGGGCACCGACCGCTCGGCCAAGCCGACGCATCTCTGCTAAACCACGAGCAATCAACGCCGCCCGGGCATTGTCGCCCAGCTTGAGACCTTCGCACATGCCGCTGGCGACGGCGATGACGTTCTTCAACGCACCACAGAGTTCGACGCCTACTACATCAGTCGAAGTGTAGATGCGCAGGCGCTGACCGTGGTAGAGCTCGACCAAACGACGGCAGGTCAGTGCGTCGCCAGCCGCAACCAGACAGGCGGGAAGGCCTTGGCATATCTCAATTGCGTGGCTGGGGCCGCTCAGAACGGCCGTCGGCCGCGAGCCCAACTCGGCGGCGAAGATCTCGCTAACCAAGGCCAGGGAGCTTTCCTCGATGCCCTTAGTCAGGGACACCACCGGTACGCTCGCCGGAAGCACAGCAGCAAGCCGACGCGCCATCGCCCGCGTATGCTGAGTGGGCACCGCCCAGAGGATGATATCTGCGGCGGTTAGTGCAGACATGTCGGCAGTTACGCTCAACCCGTCTGGCAGGACCGTATCGCCCAGCCCTGGATGCCGCCGAGCGCGCGCCAACTCCGACGTCTTCAGCGGATCGCGACCCCACAGCACGACGGGGTGCCGCGCTGCGGCGGCCACCAGCGCCATGGTCGTACCCCATGCTCCGGTACCGATGACCGCGATCACGGCGTTGGCGACTCCGGCGGAGCGAGTGGATCCATCGCGCCGGTTGGATCAGCGGCTGGCGGCTCGGGCTTGGTGCCCTGATCACTATCGGTTCGCCGCGCGCGGTCGATGATGCTGGACATATTCGAGCGCTTGGCTTCCTGATCATCGTAAGCGAATTTGAGTTCCGGCAGCAACCGGGTGCGAACTGCCTTGGCAAACCCCCGCCGAACGTGAGGTCGAGAGCTTTCCAGTGCGTGCATCGCCAGCTTACGCTCACGCAGACCGCCGAGGCAGGTCCAGAATGCGGTGACCGTTTGCAAATCGCCGGTCATTTCCGTGCGCGTAATCGTCACCATACCCAAGCGCGGATCATCAAGCTGTGAAACCAGCGTGGCGATCTCGCGGTGGAGATGCGAGGCGAGGCGGAGTTGGCGGGAGGATCCGGGCATTAGGAGAGAGCCTGGAATGCTGGAATGCTGGAATGCTGGAATGCTGGAATGTGTGAATGAAACCCAGCACACGTGAAACGTCGCGTGATTGCGACATTCCAGCATTCCAGCATTCCAGCATGTGGCATTGTCGTCTGTTTAGCCCGCCGCGACGCGACGGGGAACCTTCTCTTTAAGGTAGAATTCCATGATATCGCCAGCTTGGATGTCCTGGAATCCTTCGACGGTCAGGCCGCATTCGAAACCAGTCTTGACCTCTTTGACGTCTTCCTTGAAGCGGCGCAACGAACCGACCTTGCCGGTATGCAGGATCTTGGAATCGCGGGTGATGCGCATGAGCGCGTCGCGGCGGACCAAGCCATCGCTGATCATCAGACCGGCAACGACGCCGACCTTGGTGATTTGGAACGTCGTCTTCACCTCGGCGTGGCCGATGATGTTCTCGCGCGTCTCCGGCTCGAGCATGCCGGCCGCAGCCAGACGCAGCTCGTCGAGCAGTTCGTAAATAATGGTGTACGAGCGGATATCGACGCCGGTGTCATCGGCAATCTGGCGCGCCTTGCTGTCGGCGACGACATGGAAGCCGATCACCACCGCCTTGGAAGCGGCAGCCAACTGCACGTCGCTGGCGTTGATGCCGCCAACCGCGCTGTGAATGATCGACACGCGGACCGATTCACCACTGAGTTCGGTTATGGTCTTGTACAAGACTTCCATCGAACCGGACGCGTCGGCCTTCACGACCACGCGCAGTTCTTTCTTCTTTGATGCATCGATATCGCCAAGGATCGACGACGCGGTGATCGTCTTCTGCTTGGCGAGCAGTTCCTTTTCACGCTGCTTTTGCCGACGGACTTCCGCTGCATCGGACGCTTCGGACAAATCCTCCATGACCTGGAAACGATCGCCAGCGCGTGGCATCTCGTCGAGACCAATCAGTTCGGCAGCGGTCGAGGGACCAGCTAGCAGCAGGCGTTCGCCCTTCCAGTTGGTCAGCGAGCGGACCTTTCCGTAGGCGCAACCAGCGAGCACCACATCGCCGATCGCCAGCGAACCGCGTTGGACCAGGAACGTCGCGGTGACGCCTTGGCCTTCGTTGCGGTGTGCCTCAAGCACGATGCCGGCCGCGGGCGCAAAGTGGTTGGCCTTCAGTTCCTTGATCTCGGCCTCGAGCGCGAGACGTCCAAGTAATTCCTCGATGCCCGCGCCCGATACCGCGCTGGTACGAATGACGCCGATTTCGCCGCCCCATTCTTCAGCCTGCAGTCCGTTCTCGGCCAACTGGCGGATCACGCGCTCTTGGCTCTGGGCATTGGCTTCGGGCTTGTCGATCTTGTTCATCGCGACCACGATCGAGACCCCAGCGGCCTTGGCGTGGTTGATCGCTTCGATGGTTTGCGGCATGCAGCCATCCACTGCGTCAACAACGATGACCGCGATATCGGTGGCTTTGGCACCACGCGAACGCATCTCGGTGAAAGCCTGGTGACCAGGCGTATCGATGAAGGTGACTTCGAGGCCGTCGGTCGTGGTGACCGTGTAGGCGCCGATGTGCTGGGTGATGCCACCGGATTCGCCAGCCGCGATCTCGGTCTTGCGGATCGCGTCGAGCAGACTGGTCTTGCCGTGGTCAACGTGACCCATGATGACGACGACCGGCGGACGCGGGATGAGGTCCTCGGGCTTGTCTGCGGCGGTGAAGCTCTGGGTTTCAGCTTCAATCTGTTCGTCAACGTCCTTGGCTTCAATGATCGTGACGGTCTTCTTGAATTCCTGAGCCAGTAGCTCAATCTCGGGCTTGCCGAGCACCGAGTTGATGTTCGCCATCACGCCAGCCATGAACAATTTGGCGATGATCACCGACACCTTGACCCCAGACGCTTCAGAGAATTCGCGCACCGTCGCCGGGATCGAAATATCGAACTCGGTGACACCGCTGATGTCTTCTTCAAGCGACGAGCGCAGACGGCGACGGGTTAGGTGGCCTTCCTGCTCGGTGATGTCCTCGGCGGTCGGAACACCCTTGCCTTTGGCGCCACGGCGCGGTGGGCCGCCAGGTCCTGGTCCACGACCGGGACCACCAGGTCCACGGCTGGGTCCACCAGGACCGCGATTGGGACCACGCGACAATCCGGGAGGACCGCCGGGGGTCTTGGTGCGATCAATCGTGCGGAAACCTGGGCGCTTGGCCGCTTGCTTGGCCTCGGCCACACGCTTGGCCATATCGAGATTGCGCTGAATATTTGCGGTAATCAGGCGACGGCGTTCGTCAGCCGACAGCGGCGCATCATTGGCCGATGGCACACCCGCGGATGGTGCAACTGGTGCCACAGGCTTGGGCATGGCCTTGATCGAATGGTCGGCCTTCGCTTGCGTCTGTTTGGCCAAACTGGCCAGCTTCGAACCAACACCGGCGACATGCTTGGGTACCGTGGGAGCTGGTGGAGTTGGTTTGGGAACCAGAGCGTCGCCACGCGCAACGGCCGGTACCGGTGTCAATTCGCCAACCACGGGCGCTTCGGCAGCAGGAGCAACTTCTGGCGGTGCCTCGACCGGAGCCGGAACGGCTTCGGGGGCGGAGGAAACTGCGCGCGCTTCTGGCGCGGCGGTCGCTCCGGCGCGGGCAGCAGCCTGACTTTGGCGGATCGCAGAAAGTTGATCGGCAATGCGCTTGTTGTCGTTTTCGCGACGGCGGAGCTCTTCTTCCGCCACCACGCGTTGACGCTCGAGATTCTGGCGTACGCGCTCGTCTTCTTCAAGCCGCATGCGCTCTTTTTCTGCCTCAGCCTGACGCTTGATCTCGTCTTCTTGATGGCGGCGGGCGAGTTCCTCTTCGTGCTTCTTGCGCTCTTCAATCAGCTTGCGGCCGCCTTCTTCTTTGGCTTTGGCCGCTTCTTCTTCGGACTTTTTCTTGCGTGTCTCAAGGCCCTTCTTGGTCGCCATTTTCTTGCGGTGCTTCTCTTCAAATTCTTTGGCGATAATCGGGGTAAACGGCTTGCCGTCTGCGGTCTCGAGTCCGTCACAGGCGAGGATGCGCGCCACGTCGGCGTCCTTCATCTCCGAGTCAGCCCCCTTGGGCAGCTTGATCTTGAGATCAACCTCAACGACCTCGACCAAGAGGTCGAGGCTGAGGTTATGTTCCTTGGCGAGCTCAGCGAGCTTCATGGACGTTCCAATAGGGGCGGAAGACGTGGCTTGTTGCGGTACTGTCACGATGCCGGGTTAGCCTTCGGCGGATTGGGCAGGTACGGCAGCAGCAGCGGCGGCAGCGGAGATGGCGCGAGCCTCTTCTTCCTGGGCACGACGCTCGGCTTCGGCGCGTTGCTCAAGTAGCTTGTCACGGTCGGCCTTCTGCTCGGGGGTTAGCAGTTCGGTCGCCTTGGCGATCAGCCTGGTGGCCAGCTCGTTATCGACTGGGGCACCCTGGAGGCCCTCAACCAGGCGATCCGGCGTCTGCGCTGCGAGAACCGACAACGCATCAAGATGGTGATCCAGGAAGGTCTCACGCAAGAAATCATCCAGCAGACCAGCGTCGATGAGGAGCTGTAATTCAGCCATGCCACGCGCGCGGGCTTCGGACTGCGCTTCTTCGCTCATCACGTCGATCTTGTAGCGGGTCAGCCGCGCCGAGAGGCGCACGTTCTGGCCGGCCTTGCCGATCGCGAGCGGGAGCTGGTCCTGGCTGACCACGACGCGAGCGCGGTCACGGAAGTGGTCGTAGCTGATGCGCAGCACGCGCGCCGGCTTGAGCGAGTTCTCGATGTACTGCGCCGAATCTTCGGCCCACGGGATGATGTCGATCTTCTCGCCGCCGAGTTCGTCGGTGACTTTGCTGATCCGGCTGCCGCGCATGCCGACGCACGAACCAACCGGATCGATGCGTGGATCATTCGACGCCACCGCGATCTTGGTGCGCCGACCTGGCTCGCGGACAATGCCCTTCACTTCGATCAAACCATCGGCGATTTCAGGGATTTCAGCGCGGAACAACTCCTTCACGAAGTTGGCGTGGGTGCGCGACAGCACGATGCGTACGCGCGAACCCTTCTTCTCGACCTTGAGGACGTACGCGCGCACGACGGCGCCGGGACGGTACACTTCGCCGGGCAACTGCTCTTCCTTGGGCATGATCGCTTCGGCGCGACCACCGCAGGCGATGATCGCCATGCCGTGCTCTTCACGCATCACGGTGCCGGAGACGACAGAATGGAGGCGCGGCGAGAACTCGTCGAACAAGCGGTCGCGCTCGGTCTCGCGCATGCCCTGAACGAACACCTGCTTGGCGACGTTGGCGACGATGCGGCCGAGGGTTTCGAGATCGACCGGCTTCTCGTCTTCGAAGGCGCGGATCTCGCCGGTTGCCCGGTCGATCGTCACGGTGAAATCACCGGTCGCTTCAAAGCGTTTCTGCGCCGCCTGTTGCAAGGCGCGCTCGATGTGGTCGATGATCATTTCCTTGTCGACGCCACGCTCTTTGGCGAGGGCTTCGACACGCTGCATGAAGTTGGCGACATTCATCGGGGAGGTCCCAAGACGAAAAAAGCGCGGGCGGAAAGCCCACGCTTCCGGTTGCCCGAAAGGTTGCGTCAGGGCGGAGAGGCTATCGTGGTCCCCCGGTGGTCAAGTAGCGCTAAAACACGGGGCAATCGGTTCATTCGAGCGAGGTTATCCACAGATTTAGCAGATTTCGCAGATTGTCGATTCGCAGCCTCAAAATCTGCGAAATCTGTGGATAAAAACCCGAAAGTCTGCGGATTGCGGACGGTTATTTGACCGCCTGAGACAATGCGGCGAGCAGATCTTCGGTCCGCACAGGTTTTTTGAAGACGGCCAGCACACCTTCGCCGGTGAGGGTTGCGCGCGCGCCGTCGTCTGCGCCAGTGACGATGATGCAGGGCAGGCCCGGCTCGAGTTGGCGCATGGCCCGCACGGCATCCAGCCCACCCATCCGTGGCATCTGCAGATCCATGACCGCGGCACGTGCTGCGCCGGGATGCGCTCGGCACCACGCTACCGCATCCTCGCCATCAGACAGCACGATCACCGAGTATCCGGACATCTCCAGGAGTTCGGCCGTGGTAGCGCGGACGTGCGGATCATCATCAACCACCAGCACCTTGCGTTGGTCTTCCGCTACCTGACCGGACAGGACCGCCGCATCGCGCAGTGGCAACCACAGAGAAAACGTCGAACCAACACTGGGCGTGCTGACGATGCGCAGCGCTCCGTGGTGGGCACAGACGGCTGTGTGCACTGAGGACAATCCCAGGCCGGTGCCGCGCTCCCCCTTGGTCGTGAAGAATGGCTCCAGACAACGGGCAATCACCTCGGGAGACATTCCTGTCCCCTGATCAATAACGTCAATGCGCAGCATCGCGCCAGGCTGCACTATGTACGGTTTCATGTCGGCAGCGCTCGCAACGGTCAGTGTTTCCTGGGTCGTCACAATGCGGATCGCACCACCCTTTGGCATCGCGTCACGCGCATTCACCAGCAGATTGAGTACCGCGTTTTGTAACAACGCCTGCCAACCCATTGTCTGACTGCACGCACTGTTGAGTTGCAGGTTTGTCGGAATATTCGATCCGCGCCTGAACAGCGAAGCCGCCACGGTGATCGCTGCGTGAGCGTCGTAAGCTTCGGGACAATCGGGATCGCCCTGACGAGCCAGCCGGAGCAGGCTGTTAATCAACGAACTCGCCTGCTGCACCGCCTGATCAATGCTGTCGGCATACGCGCGCACGCGGGGATCTTCGGAGCGCAGTCGGATCAATTGCCCGTTACCCGACATCGATCCCAACAGGTTGTTGAAATCGTGCGCGACGCTGCCTGCCAATTGACCGAGCGTTGCCAGCGTTTCACTACGGCGCAGCACTTCTTCTTGGCGGCGGCGCTCGCTGAGGTCAACCACGCTGCCGCGAATCACCTGCTGACCATTCCATGGCAAGGCGACAAGGCACACTTCCGACGGCACTTCGCTGCCGTCCGGCCGGCGATGCTGCCACGGGAATACCGGCTCCTGACCAGCCATCGCCGATGCTATGAAGCGCTGGGCCTTGGTCGCCGAGGCCTCTCCATCTGGTTGGAATTCTGGACTGTACGTCAGCGGACCAGAGCCCAACAAACGCTCACGTGAAGCGCCGTACAACTGTTCCGCACGCGGATTCGCTTCGATGAACACGCCACGAATGGGATCGAAAATGACAATGGCTTCGGGGGCACTGGCGATGACCAGGCGGAAACGCTCCTCGCTTTCACGGATTGCAGCGATGGTGCGGCGGGTCGAACGCTGACCTAGCCACAGGCCGATACCGGCAAGGAAACACAGACCGGCCACGGGCAGACCAACCAGCAACCAGAGATAATGCAACTCCGCTTCCACCACAGCCGTGATGGATCGACGATCGCGCAGCACAACGGCGGTCCACCCGGGGCCGCGAATCGAGAGACGGCGAGCCAGCCAGTCAGACGACATCGGTTGTTGAACGAGCATCGCGCGCAACGCAGCGCCGCCGAATTCCTCGGGAACATGTTCGGGGGCAAGCCGGCCCTGAGCCGCGTCAATCTGGCGCTGGATGCGGTTAGAGAGGAATGCCTTGCCGTCATGCAAAATAACCACGTGACTGTCAGCGAGTCGCTCCTGGTTACTGAGGTCGGCAATCAGGCCGCCGGCAATCACGTCGTGACCGGCACATCCAGCAAACACGCCAGCGCGATGGATCGGCGCGGTGATGCCAACCCACCACGCCTTGGCTGCCGGATCCCAGATCGGTGATGTCCAGGCTGGTTTTCCCAACGCATTGCGTTCGGGCTTGGCCAACACGATCCAATCGCTGGTCCGGTAATCGGTTTCCGTCGATGTATCCCAGATGTAACTCGCGTGGCCCGGCCAGTAGAGCAGATTCGCGCCCTCGACCGTGACCACATAAGCGTCACTGAGCACTCCGCCCACTGCGCCGCGACCGAACATCGACAGGACTTCGGCCATTGCTTGGTAACCACGCAGACTGGCGTCGTCCCTGGGCGCGTACGCCGGGATCCAAACCGCGCAGTGCTGCGCATCGTTGAACGTCGCCCGGGGTGTGCGCCAGATGCCATCCGCATACGCTTCGGTGACCACCGGTGTGACCGGCAGATCGGTCGCGAGCGCCTGATCCAACGTCTGCGCCAAACGCGCGGCGCTCGCCTCCATGTGCGTCAACTGCCGAGCGAGCGTTTTCTCCCAACCTGCAACTGCAGATTCCCACTCGGCAATATGATTCCCCTCGTTTTGTGCGACCATGTGCGCCCGAAACCATAGCAGCAACGGCACCAGAATGATGGCTGAGGCAGCCAGCAAGAGACCACTGAGTTGCAACGGCTGGAGGGCGCTAAGACGGAGCATCGTTGCGGAATGTGTCTTGGGCAGAGCAGCACTCCAGTGGCAATTGAACTTAACGGCCAAACCCAATGACGTTCAATCAGCAATCCAAATCCAATCTTTCACACTTTTATCCTCAGATTGCCTAGATTTCGTAGTTCGTGTTCCTGGCCGTCTCGCCTGCCTAATCTGCGCAATCTGTGGATAACCCCGCTTGAATCGACTCGACCTGCGTGGCAAGCGCATCATGATCCGCGCCGCTAACGGGAGAACTCCATGCCAGATGACATCGCTAGCCGCTCGGCGGTCCTCAGTCAGCGCAGTTTGCCACAGAACGCCAGCCAATTGCATGGCCGCATTGACGACGCGATCCGCTTGAGCATCGCGCGGCACCTCAAGGTGCTCGATAACCGCAAGCTGGTCGATTATTTCCGTCATCGCACCAATCCCTTCGCGGCGGGCGAGTTCTGGGGCAAGACGATACGTTCGGCCTGTCCGCTGTACGTCTATACCGGCGACCGCGAGCTGTACGCGATCATCGCGCGCTCGGTTGACGACCTCCTCTCGACGCAAACGCCGGATGGCTGCATCAGCACGCGGACCTACGACGAGCAGCCGAAGAGTTCTGATCTGTGGGAGCGCAAGTACGTGCTGCTGGGCCTGCAAGCGTGGTACGCAATCAGTTCGGATAAACGCGCGCTGATCGCGATGGAACTCATGGCCGACTATACACTGAACCAAATCGGCCCCGCACCGCGCACGCGGATCGTCGATACCGGTTGGGCGTTTGAAGGTATCGAGTCGAGTTCAATTCTTGAGCCGATCATGGTGCTGTATCGGCTCACCGGACATCAACGGTATCTCGACTTCGCGCGCTACATCGTCGAAGACGAAGGCGCCTGCAAACGCGGCAGCATTTTTGAAGCTGCGCTCAACGGCGTCCTACCCAAGGACATCGGCAGCAACGGTGATCCTAAGCAAAGCATCGCCAAGGCCTATGAGTCGATGTCGTGCTTCGAAGGCCTGCTCGAATACTACCGCACCACCAACATCGCACGCTGGCGCGATTCGGCCCTGCGCTACTACAAGTCACTCATCGAACACGAGATCACGATCATCGGTTCGGGCGGCGGCGAGGGCGCATACAACTGCGGTCCTGGAACTGGCGAGCAATGGAATCACCTCGCGCACGATCAGTCCAGTCCCACGCCACGCCTGCTGATGGAAACCTGCGTCACGGTGACGTGGATGAAATTCTGCCTCCAGGTTCTACGTACCTCCGGTAATCCAACTGTTGTCGATCAGATCGAACTCAGTCTCTACAACGCCTTGCTCGGCGCGCTGCGACCGAGCGGTGATTGCTGGGATTACTTCCAGAACTTCAACGGTACGCGCAACGCCAAGGTGAATTTTGCCTCTGATATTTCCGAATTTTCGCTGAGTTGCTGCACCGCCAACGGCCCGATGGGATTGGCGGTGATCCCTGCGGTGGCGGTGATGGTGACTGACGCTGGGATGGCGATCAACCTGTTCCTTCCTGGGTCGTACACGATTGCGCAAACTGATGGCAGCGCGGTTCGTCTCGAAATCGCCACGCAATATCCCCACGACGGACAGATCAGCGTCACGGTCACGCCAGCAACCGCGCGCCGCCTCGCCATCGCCGTGCGTATCCCCGCGTGGAGCAACCAGACCACGCTCGTCGTTCACGGCGACTCATCATCGGTCACGCCCGGCACGTATGCCGTGATCGATCGCACCTGGTCACCAGGCGACCGCATCGAGCTGAGTCTTGATCTGCGTTGCCGTCAGTTCCTGGCACCGCGCGGCAGCGACCGCGCTGGAGACAACTTCCAAGCGCTCATTCGAGGTCCGCTCGTACTCGCGCGCGATAAACGCCTCGGCGGCGATATCGATGCGCCAATCACGTTCCGCTGCGACCATGGTGGCTGCATTGCCACAACTGCGCAGGCTTCGCCACCAGGCATCCAAATCTGCCTCGACGCGGCTACCACCGGCGCGCCGTGTCCGCTCATCGACTATGCCTCAGCGGGAAGCACCTGGGACGAACGCTCGAGGTTTCGCACGTGGATGCCGCTGCAACGTTAGTCCTCGGTATGCAGTCCGATACCGCCACTCAGCCACACTGACGCGCTGTTAGCTCAACATGTATGACATCGCCGGAGAGTCCTTCTTCCGGTCGGACACGAATCACGTGGAGACAGTTCGGATCCAGAACATCCTTGGTCGCCGAAATACATGCTCGCTCCGTCTCCTCGTCACGTACCTGCACCAACGCCGTGCATACATCCTGCGCACCCAGTCGTTGGCTCTGCATGAAATCCGCGATGTGCCCCGTCGTTTCCTGAACCGACTTGCTCAGCGCACCAAACGGTCCGGCAAGCACCATCGCGAAATCGCGCGCACGCGCGACGCGGGCAGTCATTCCCACCGCTGCGGTAATCGGCTCATGGCACACCGTCGCACGCTGATCGCCGATCATGCCGTAGGCTTGGATCTCTGCGCATGTCCCTGCGGGCATGGGCAGACCAGCCCACACCGTGCAGATGGGCCGGAGAGCCTCCGGCCACAATGCAGCGACCTCCTCCTGTAGCACGCGCGCGTATGCCGGCATGGGCAGCATGGGACGCAGGCGCAGCACATCGTTTCTGCTGCCACCAGCCTCCTCGAAAACTGCGATAATCCGCTGCAACACCGAGCGAATCTGTGCGCGGACGTCTGCGGTGTTCTGGGGCCGGTGCGCTTCATCCCAATCCATGACACCAGACAAGAACACCTGTTGCGCACCACCAAAACACACGGTCACCGCAGGAGCGAGTGCCATGAATTCAGTCTCATACAAAGCCCGAGGCCTCCACGCACGACACTCGAAATCCACGCCTTTCGCAGGAATAAATGCAGTGGCCTGGATACGAGCAGCAAGACCTACGCTGCGCTCCATACCGAACACCGTCGTGATAGCTGCGCGATAGGGACCCGAGAAACGCGCACGGCGCTTGGTGTTGATGTCGGCAAAGTCGTACGCCGCACCGCACATGGTCGTCCATTCGGCAAAGGAATTAAACGAACCTCCATTCCCAACTGCGGCAGCCGTCAATGCGTCGAGCAAGGCATCGTTATGCTGAGCAGTCCAGATCTTGCGTCGTGGTTTGTCGAGTTCGGGATCGCGCAATGCTTCCGGCACCAAGGCACCTAGGTGCTGCACATCGATGCGAGCGACACCCGGAAATGTGGTTACTCGTACAGCACCACCTACGTGGATGTCAGACGTCGAGCGCATGGCCAGAACTCCCGTTTTCCGATTGGATTCACCATGTGCGTCATGCCCGCGTAGCCAACGCCTCTCGACGTATGGCGTGTACGAGTGGTTCACCGCGTACGAGATGCTCGAGCTCGCCCACCACCTGTCTGCCCATCAGAGCAACGCCATCCGTATTCGGAAAGGTCGCCGGGGTAATGAGACAACACGGACTGCGGCGGATCCGCGCCACCTTGTCACGATTCTCCTCACCCAATAGATCCAAATTATCCACCGCCAGATACAGACTGCCATCAGCCACCCGTTCCTCGATGGCCGTCAGATCCATCAGATCGCCAAACGCCGTATTAATGACAGCTGCGCCCGGACGCAATTTCGCGATCGCCGTCCGCGACAGTATGCCACGTGTCTCTGGTATGCGGGCGGCATGAACTGAAACGACATCCGCATCGGCGCACAACGCCTCCACGCTCATCGCGCGTGTAACGCCATATTCAGCCAGGACGGCATCCGACACGAACGGATCATATGCACTAACTCGCGCACGAAAAACAGCGAGCATGCGCGCCGCATGCCGCGCAATGGCGCCAAAGCCGATCAACCCCACGCGACGCTCCAGTAGCATGGCGTGCGGCAGTCCTTGATTGTGATCGTCGTGGGTCAGCACCTCATTGCCTGCCTGTCGCAGCACATGGTGCGGTAGGCGGTGCAACACGGCTAACATGTTTGCCAACGTCTGCTCCGCCATACCCAGGGCCTGCGCGTCCACCGCGGTGACCACGGCGATTCCGCGTGCCCATGCGCTGTCGCCGATGTAACCACGCACTGAACCACCGACGCGTCCGAAAAAACGCAGATCCGGGCATGCAGCTAACACGTCATCCTTGTAGGTCGGCGAGCCCCAGGTCGAAATAACCGCATGTACGCCGCGACTTTCACGTACGACATCCTCTTCCGTGAATTTCCTTCCACGGGTCTCGATGATACGCACGTCGCCCAGATTCTCGAGGCGGCGCAGATCCACGTCGGAGACGTAGTCCGCTCGCGGCCGACCAGCACCAATCCAGAGCACAATACGCAGGTCTTTGGGTGAGGTCGTTTTCATCGTGGTGCTCTCCTGATGGGGGTTAGCGACGAACGGTATGCCGAGAAGATACTAGCGTAGTCTGCTTCAGTCCGGCGGGCCATGTTGGAGCTACGCCACGCTCGGCAGTTTGTGGAATTGGCTGATATCACACCGATATATTCTATATAATTGCAGAATGTGGCACAAGTATTCAATGTTGACTTAATTGACCAAACGTGTGTTCGCAACAGTCTGGTCTGCGGCCTGGATACGTACATCAGTGGACCCAGAACACCTGTCGCCATGAGCGTGCAGGAGAATGGGAAGCCCACGAAATCCACCAGCCGACACCCGTCCTACGCCACACACTTCCACATGATCAAGAACGACCACGCCAAAAACACCCGCGCCTTCTCTCCACCCGATCGGCCACTGACGCTATCGGAACGTCTCTGATCCCTATTTCTTTGGCACAAGTTTGATGAGCTTCCCGGTAAAACCACCAGTGCCATCCGATACGATGAAATGCAGCGAATGTTCTTTGCCGTCACCGGGAACAGCGCAGGAAAATATGTCTTTCGACAAGGTGCCAATCTCGCCCGGCCAACGGCTGATGGTGGTTGGGTATCCTTCCGGGTCAGTCGCTTGAATGCGAAATGAAACCTGCGCGCCAGGAGCGCATAGTATGGTATCTGACGCATCGATCGCCGGCTCGAATTTCACGATTGGGCGCAAGTTGTCATTGATGCGAATGTCTGCGGGAATCAACGACGTATAGCTGGGGGGATCGTGCGGATAGTCGGCTTGGGTTTCTCCGTTGCTCGGCCAGTAGAAATTAATGAACACGGGATTGCTAGGCAGTTCGACACCATTGCGAACGAACAGAATGACAGGGATGCGGCCCTTGGGCAATTTTTTGTCGTGCTGCACCGTTATCTTGAACACACCCTTGTCGGTTCCCGGTTTTATTTGTACGTTCTGTTGATTCGGATAGACCGCGTGCGCGAAATAACTGAGCGGGCGATCCATGAGGTCGATGCTCTTCCTCATATCTACGTTAATTTCCAGCGTTTCGCCTTCTTTGCCCCATACCCGGATCACAGTTTTATTCACCGACTTCAACCGCTCGTCCTGCAACTGTTTTTGAACCAACGTAGCCCCTCCCTTGGTGACCGAAAAACCGGCCAGTTCCATGACCGCTACCGGCGGGGGAATCTCCATCCGTTTTGCCAAGTCTAGCATGGTCTGGGCATGCCGTTTCTCATCGTAGGTGTGATACGGAATGTTCGCCTTGAACCAGCGTTCAGCATAGGTCATGCAATCGCCTGACATCGAATATACCGGCCGATGACGCAACTCATGTTCGTAGGGTACCGGCTGCCCAAGGGCGTCCGTAAACGGCAACGCAGCGCGAAACAGGGTTATCAATGCCGGCGCATACAAACCGTGCGTTTTCAGTTTCTCAACCGTCGCACGTGGCATGCATTCACCGGCATCAATCATCTTCTTAATCGCCAACATCATGCCGGCCGAATGACCAATCGACTGAAACGAATGCGCAGCCAAGGCATCGTACTCGTCGTATGCTCGTTCTGGATCGGTATCGCTGTAACATTTGTAAGCCGGGTATGAACGGACGCAGTTGGCAAAGAGAAAATAGCGTTCTGTCTTGTCGATATTCACGAAGTCATCCGCGATGTATCGGCCGCGTGAACACAAGGATTCCGCCGTGAAATTCACGCCGAACACACACAGCATATCCGGTGGCGCAAATATCGTCGGGTGATAGTAGATTGGGCCAACAAAGCAGTTTTTAGCTGGTTTATCTTTCCCGTCGCTGTGCCCGTAATCCAGGCTCATGTAGCAATCCTTCCATGCGTCAGCAGGGGCCACAGTCAGCGTGGACTGCTCACCATCTCGGCGTATTCCAATCGGACTGGCGTCTGTGAACCACAATCGCCATGCTGGATGCCGATAGAACGGATTCTTGATTGGCGTAGTGCTTCCAGGAGCTGTTGCCGTCACCGTGAGATTCACTGGGGTTATCTTGGTTGCGGTAGTCCTGCACTCGAAGGCGTATTCCTTGGTCCCGTTATCCGGTGGCTTCGGTCGCTCCACGGCCACCGCAAGCATGACGATGCCAAACACGAGGAACACCATTCGGTGGTATGCCATGACGGTCTCCGCGACGGTGAACATACGAAACACGTTTTCCTACTTCACTTCGCTGGTTTCAAGGCCAGCAGGGTCTCCTGGTGCGCCTTCCATGACGCCTGCTGGATTGCCTGTGCGTCCTCTTTCGAAATGCCTCGCGCGGTTGACGTGCTGTTGGTTAAGCCAACGGTGGTGAAACCCGTGATGGCCGAATAGAGGCAACAGGCCAGGATGTAGGCGCCCTTATCAGTCAGGTGTATGCCATCGCTACTATAGAGCAGCTTGCGTTGCTCAAGCGTTGGATTCTGGCCAAGATAGTTGAACCACGCCTGCGGTGCTGACGCCACACCGGCTCCGGATTTTTTCCCCTGTTCCACGATGAAATCGTTCCACCTATGAAAGTTTTCTGGGTATGGATCGACTAAAGCGGGAGGAGTTCCAAACAAAATCGGCCGCGCTTTCTTGCTGCGGATATAATCCGTCCACTGCGGGATCCACTTTCTGTCGATGTCCTGAATAGATGCCTGCAACCCCACGCCACACCAATCATCGAATACGATGACGTCCCAGGTTGCATTCTCTATCCGGTTGCGCGGAGTTGGAATTGGCTCGTCTTTATACGTTGACGCTTTGTCCACGCCGAAATTCCATTGTGCATCCATGTGTCCAGGATGCTGAGACCATTCGACAAGCAGTCGCGGTTGCGCTGCCGGAGCTGACGCCGCCAACTCTTGCACAATCTTCGGCACCAAGTTGCCCCGGGTATGACTAGCACCAACGAAATACACTCTGAGCAGCTGTTTCTCTCCGTCAGTTTTTCCGGCTTTGACTTCTTGGGCCAGCCCTGTGGAACACAGGCCGAATAGCAGAAACACGGCACATGACAGAAGCAAACGTCCGGACTGGCAACTGTGATGATACGTTGTTCGCATTTGTAAACGACTCCTGCTCATGGGTGAACGGGTGGCCAGCTTGGAAGCGTGGCGCAGATAACGACGTTCTCAGTTTAACGAATGGCGCTCGGGCCATCAATTGGCGGAATGACTTCCACTATGCCGATTCGGATACACTTCGTCAGCGATCCGCTGTAGCCGTGTCGCTCACCATCCGTGATGCCCGTGGCGCCAACTTTGCGGGGGCGCTCCGTAGGCGGCGCGAAAAACGCGGCTGAAGTGGCCGCGATCGGGAATGCCGACCGCACTGGCGGTTTCGCCCACCGAACGATCGGTGGTGGTCAGCAAGCTGCGGGCGCGTTCCAGACGTTGCTGCTGCAACCAACGGCAGGGCGAGGTACGCCAGTGACGACGCACCAGGCGCACCAGCCAGGCGGTGCTGCAACCGACCGTGTTCGCCATGCTGGCGAGACTCCAAGTGCGGTCGAGCCGGCGGAGCACCGCCTCGCGCAGGCGGAGGAGTTCACTGGGCAGCAAGCTGGCGTCCGGAGTCGCGACCATGCGCAGAATCGCAGCCTGGAGCAGGGCCCCTTGAGCAAACGCCAGCGCGGCGTCGGGCGGTCGCTGCGCCCAGGTCTGAGCGAGATATTCGACCAACGGACCAAGTCCGGGATGGTCATCAAACTGTCCGCTGAGGACTCGGTCGGGCAGCGTTGGGTCGTCCTCGCGGCTGGTCGCCACGGTCAGTTGATTCGTCGCGTGAGCCACTTCGGGGACGAAGGTCCCCGCGAATAGCGGAATATAGTGGACGCCGCCGAGCAGAAACGGCTGGCGCTGCGCGGCGCGATAGCGGATGCCGTAACCCCACGGCAGGAACAGGAATGATCCAGGCGACACGAGTTGTTGGGTGCCATTGATCCACACCTGTCCCGCACCACTCCGGCACCACAACAGCGTCCGGCACTTGATGCGCAGAATCTCCAACCGATCACTCGGCAAGAACTGGTACCAGCCAGCCAGTACAACCATCGGGGCAGCGGGCATCGTGGTCATGGTGTCCGGCTCAGCCTGTCCGCAATGGTTCAGGGGTTTCCTGGCGGGTCATGAAAACGCGAAACCACCATCGTAATCGGCAAGCAGCAAGGCACCGCTCTACTGCAACCGAACATGATGGGTGGACAATTTAGCGCACCTCACCAAACGAATTCCATGCCATCACGATCAGATTGCGCCGGGCGAGTTGCACCAACACGGGCAACTGCGCCACGTGCGGCACGATCGCGAGCGTGCTGGTCAGGCCAAGTCGCGCCGCCAGCCCACCGTTTTTGGGAAAGCGTTCGAGCGGCAACGGTGCCGGCTCATTGACCAACTGGCGCGCGCGCGCGACGGTGGTGGTCAAGGTGCCGATGCCATCAGCCAATCCCTCGGCAACCGCCTGATCGCCGGTAAATACACGTCCTTCAGCGAGCTTATCGATGCGCTTGCCGGAAAATTTCCGCCGCTCGGTCACCATGGCACGGAAACGCTGATCGACATCGACGACAACGTCGCGGAAAGCCACCTCCTTGTCCGGACTCCAGTTGCCGGGATGAAGGATGTCACCGCGTGGCGATGTCGTTTCGACGTAGCGATGGACACCCAGGAGATCGAGCGTGCCGTCAACATCCGGGATCAAGGCGAAGACGCCGATCGATCCGGTAATCGTCGAACGATGGCAGCGAATTTCGCGGGCAGCACAGGCAATCATGTAGCCACCACTGGCGGCAACACCGTCCATCAGGCACACCACCGGCTTGATCGCATCGAGGCGACGAACGGCATTATGAATTCGCTCGCTGGCCCCGGCATCGCCGCCGCCGGAATCGATGCGCAGCACAACGGCAACAACCCGCTTGTCACCGCCAAGGCGATCAAACAAAGCAACCGTGTCGCCATCGCAAATCGATTCACCCGGCGTCGAGTGTTCTCCCGGCAGAATCATGCCGGCCAATTCAACTACCGCGACCGAACGCGGCGGTCGCGCGGCGCCACCGTCGCCGCCGAGCAACTCGCCCCAGAAACGCATGAGGCCGGAAAACGTCGATAAATCTGGTATATCGCGGCCTTTTTTGGCGTGACGCACCGGTTCAGGTTGGGCGGCCATCCAGGCATCCTGGTCAACTTGTGACAAGACCAGACCCAGCTTCTCGGCCATGGCTGCCGTCTGCAAACCAGTCGCGCGTGCGCGCTCCAACGAGGTCGCGGTGAATCCGGCATGCTGCGACAATCCGACCACGATGCGGTCGAGCGATGCCAATAACTGGCGATGATCCACACGAGCGTCGTCGCTGGGTCCCGCGCGGGTAAACATCTCGGGTGCGCTCTTGAATGGACCGCTGGCAACAGCGTGGAAGCGCACGCCCAACTTGGCCAGGGCCGGTGCAAGGTACCAGGATTCGAGCGTCAGGCCGTGGATCGCCAGCGTGCCCGACTTGGGCATCACAACTTCGTCACAGACCGACGCAACGATCAACGCAGCGTCGGTGAGTCCATCAATGAGACAGACGATAGATTTCCCCGCCCGGCGCTCGCGCAGCACGCCCGCCAGTTCTTCTGCTGCTGCCACGCCAGGCTCAAATCCGCGCGAGAGATCCAAGACCACGCGTGGCTCAGGCGCGGCCATGGCATCACGCAAACACATCGTCGCCTCATGGAGCGACATCTCACCATCACCAAACAACGACTCGGCCGGACGTAGTTGCAGCGAGCCGGACAATTCCACCACCACAGTACCCTGTGGGGCTTCACCAGCCCAAACGACAATGCTCAGAAACAGCAGAATGAAGGTGCGCATGGGCGCACTGTGACGTCATCCCCGCGCAGCGGAAGCACTGGGCGTGGATACAATATTATAGCGCCGGCTCCAACCCAGCGGTCCTCCACTGGTCGCGTTCGTCAATTGAGATTCCTCGGTTGAAAAACGCCAAGGCAACCACAGAGGCGCAGAGGCCGCTGAGATCGCAGAGGAGAGTGCGATATGACTACCCTGCAGGTGATCGGCAGAAGAAACAGCCGCATTCTCAACCTCAATCCTCTGCGACCTCGGCGTAGCTCTGCGCCTCTGCGGTTGCCTTGGGTTGCCTTGTTGAAGTTGAATAGCGTAATCCAGGTTGAAGGGTGGAATCTCGGGTCAGGATGTGATCCACGCCGTCATGATCTTCACTCGATTCCGCCTCCAGGACGCCATCGCCACCGTACTGGTGCTGGTCTTCGGCGCGTCGTGCGCTGCAACCGTCTGGCATCTGGCTGGCCGTTTTCAGGAGATCGAAGTACGCGCCAATGAGGCTCGCCAGCAACTCAATGACTGGGTGTCTTCGGTGCAGCCCGGAACTGGGGCTCACGCAGTGACGACGTTGGAAAATCACATTGATGCCAAGCAGCGCGATCGCCAAACCCAGGAAGAAAAAGCGAAGGTTGCCGATGCTGCGGTTGCAAACGAGCAGGCCGACCTGGACCGCATCCGCAAAGAGGCCGTGGACAAGGAGCTCATTGGGCTCGGGCCGTTTGACGCCGGTCCCGCTCCACCGACCTGGGGGCCGCGCATCCTCTATTCGCGGTGGTGGAAGTGGAAAGCCAAGAAAAAACTCATGGACTCGCTGAACAACCAATACGAGAAGCACGAAGCATACATCCGCACCCTGCGCACCGTCGTCTTTGAGACCAAACAGATCATCGGCATCATTGACGCCGAAATCAGTCGCCTGCGCGATCTCAAAAACACGACCCAGGAGATATTCCGCGATCCGCGTCAACGCGAAGAGTTGCTCATCCACATCAAGCAATCAACAACCGCGCAAACAACCCTGTTTTTCCTGCATATTCCCATCGCTCTGTATTTCTTCGTCCTCTTCATGCGCGCATTGTTCCGCCTGCTGATTCTTCGTGAATGGCTCGGCGAGAAACGACTCTGTCATGCGGGTTGATACCTCCAGCGCCAACCAGGCGATCGTGTGGATCGATCCCGGCGAACACTTGTACTTTTCCTTGACCTATTTGCGCGGACGCGACTTCGGCGTGCCGTTTCTCCCGCCGTGCCCATTGGGCAGCCCGCTCATCCGCTTGTACCACGGCTGCTACTGGCTTGGCCAATACCAGGCCAAGCAAGCCGGCAGCGAAGTGCGCCTGACTGGGCCAACCGTGATCGGCAACTTCCGCGCGATCGAATTGCCCGCCGGCTCAAGCTGTTTCCTCAACTGCGCACACTTGGTTGGATTCTCGTTCCAGCGCGGTGGTCGCTTACGAACGCAGATGTCGGGACTCCTATCGCCAACCATGTGGGCGCTTGGCCATCCGTTGCCGGTGATCGCCTATGGCCCGGGAACCATCGTGGTCTATGGCGAAGGCCTGCATGAAGTGATCGTCGAACCGGGCGCGGAATACATCCCCTCGCAAGTTGTTTCCTTTGACGCGGCCCGCCCATTCCTGGCCCGGGCGCTCAACCCCGATGCGGGATTTCTGAGTCACCTGGCGAATGCGGTGGGACAGCAAGCACGCTGGGTCTTCCGCGAACGAACCGCCCTGCAATTAGTTCCGATCAATCGACCGGGACTGGCCTCGTCGCAAATCGTCCTGCATCTGATCGCCCACATTCTGTTCTGGGCCCTCTTGGTTTTGATGCTGAATCTGTGAGTGCCATTGCCACGGTCCGGAAGTCCGAGGTCCGGAAGTCCGGGGTCCACGGTTACGGACAGTCGTGGTATGTCCATGAGCCAGCGCGAACGTCGTATGACTTCCGGACTTCCCCCTACTCCTGAACGATACCCTTACGAGCATACGCACGATCAATCACTCCGGCGAGGTGCGGCAAGGCGTTGCGCAGGTCAGTGTGGTCCCCATGAACAGCGGTGAAGAAGTCGGCACCACGATCGGTGGACTTGATGCCAATCAGAACAAAGGGCATACCACCGAGCACGACCTGAATCGCCTTGCGCTGATCCTCGCTCAACCCATCCGGGCCAGAAGCCTCTCCTGGTGGCGTGGGTGCGGCCGACTTGGCCGCGGCTTGGCCAGGGAATTGAATGATCTTGTCGCTCATGGCACGCCAACGCTGGAGCAACGGCCCAACTGCGCAACCCCGGATCATTCGACTTCCGGACTTCCGGACCTCCCCGCTACGGGT
>CAZZAM010000020.1:0-62133 GCA_964652775.1 uncultured candidatus Brocadiaceae bacterium
TTCGGCTGCTTCCAGACGGCCTACACCAGGGGCGGACAACTGTCCGTATCCCAAGTAGTGGCCTTTTTTATCGTGATCCATTCCGATCCGGACACCGCACAGTTTATCGCCACGGCTTCATTGTAGGTTCCACCAGCGACATAGTAGGTGTCGCCACGCGCATATTTCACCGCTGCGAAACTCGGCCAGGCGTTATTCCAGCTCGAGCCGTCCTGGGCGCCTTCAGCCCCTTGCCGGATGTAATGCTTGGTCGTCCCTCTCGCGACCTCTACTCCAGGTGGCACGGACTCGGCGCTGACAAGACAGCCAGTAAAACCGCTGCTGACGAGCGCAAGGATGATGATGACATGATGCACGAACTGAAGGATACGCATGGATGACATGCCTTTCTCGGCAAGGATCGCTGCCGGTACGGCAACGGGTTGGGCAGACACGTTCGCAACTGCGATGCAGCACCGGAGATGCGTTGCTTGGGTAAGATTCAGTGGATAGAGTCGGTAGATTTATGACTTAACTGGATTGCGGATCCAGATGTTTTCCGGCTGCCGCGGCGTGTAACCCTTCCACGCATAGGGATCAGTGCCAGCTACTGGAAAGACAGCGCGGTGGTCAGCAATGCCAACCGATTGCAGGCCCTGCCCAGGCACATCCACCTCGTACCACGGCAAAAGCGACCAAGAATTCATGTAGTGACTGACCAGGGCGCGACGCCAACCATCAGAGCGGTTGCGCAGCGAACGATGCAGCAGGTAGCCATTGAAGAACACCACCGTGCCGGCCTTGACCTCCACGGGAACAGCACCTCTGTCGTCAAAGCCGTAGCATTCATCCGAAGCATCGAACTCGATAATATCCTTCGGTTTAGCAATGGGATACATGTAGCCATTGCGCTGCGAACCGGGCACCACCCATAGGCAGCCGTTCTGCACGGTAGCATCATCGATCGCGATCCACACGCCGGTCAGCGTGCGATCGCGGGTCGGAATATAGCGTTCGTCTTGATGCCAAGCCTGGCCCGGCTTGCCTGGTCCCTTGGCGAAAAACATTTGTTCGACGCACTTCACCGCCCCGTTCCAGTGTGCGATATGTGCACCGACCAGGCGACTGAGTACCTTGGCAATTGCGGGGTGCGCAGCAAAACGGGCCGCAACGGGACTGACCAAACCCGGATGATGGATGCAGAGGATGGAGTGTAGCGCATCGTCGTCGCTGACCTCGGGGGCCACCGGCACGAGCGCTTTGCAGGGATAGTGGCCACGGGCGAGCGCGATCAGATCAGCCTTCAACTCGTTCAGCTCGGCGGTGGTGATCAGTCCTGGGACGGTCAGGAAACCGTCATCGACATAACGACGGACTTCGCCGTCGTTGATCACCTGGGCAGACTGCATCTGTGCGTTGCTGTTCGTCATGACTAGCTCCTCAGCACCCAGCGTACGCAATGCCGCGCACGAATTGGAATGCCGCCGATTGGCTTCCGCATGTCGTGGAATAACATACAGCATGCCAGCGCCCACTCTGCGTTTCACCATCAACCACTCTGGCATCGCACAGTGTCCCGCGGGAACGTCATTTGGACCACGCCTGGCGCAGGATTATGAAATGGTGTGGATGCTCACTGGCAACGCGACCTGGGAGACCGATGGGATGACAATCCCGGCTCCCGCAGGGACAGTCCTCCTTGCCCGTCCGGGAATGCGCGACCGCTTCATATGGGATCCGCTGCGTCCGAGCCGACACGGCTATGTGCACTTCGATCTACTCGTCGGTGCGAAGCGACTTCCGCCGGTGAAAGCGTGGCCGCTGTCCCGGCACATGCCCGAGGACGATCTGCTGCGACCGTTATTCCGCCACCTCGGTTGGCTGCTTGGCCGGAATGATGCACCGGCGCTGACTCAGGCCCAAGGCGTACTCGGCTTGGCGGTCACAGCGTTCATCTCCGGAATGGTGGATGCCTCCGGTTCGGTTGATCCCGATGCCCATCCAGCCGTAGCCCGGGCCCTAGAATTAGCGCGCAGCAACGCTGAGGACGACAACCCGATTCCACCAACCCTGGGTGATCTCGCCCGCGCGGCTGGAGTCAGCAAAGTCCACCTCACTCGGCTCTTCCATCATCATTTCGGCATGCCACCAGTGGAAGCCGTGCGCCTCATACGACTCGACCGTGCGGCATCGCTGCTTGCCGGTACCATGCTGCCAGTGCAAACCGTGGCACGCGCCGCGGGCTTCAACGATCCCTTCAATTTCAGCCGTGCTTTCCGCGCCCGCTTCGGCTGTCCACCCAGCGATTACCGACAAAGGGTCGTGACCGGCGAGCGCGTGCCCGCGACTCCACTCGTTCGTTATCGGACTCTGGGTGGAAATCGGACCGGCAGCAGCGGACGAAACTCGTCCTTGTGAAACAGTGTCTCAATTTTTCTTGCCTGCCGCAGCAGCCTTCGGCGTTGCCTTTAGTGTGACCTTGTAGGCATTCCAGGTGTCCCAAGCGATCTGCTGGGCAAGCGTCGCGTCGGCGTCATCAATCGGCGTTCCGTCACCAGTCGCGTGGGCTTTGTTGCCAACCGGACTCTGATTGTAGATAGCGCAATAGATGGTGCAGGCAGCCAGGTAGGATCCGAATGGCGACTGATGTGTGCCTGCCTTGTTCAGCGCATATTTCAGATCTTTTTGGTTGTCGATGAGGGCGACCTTCGGCTCGCGTTCGTGAAATTTCAAGAAGGCCACAGCGACCGGAGCGCAACTGATGCCGAGGGCGTCCGCCTGCTGCGTGTACAAGTCAGCGACCGGTTTCAGGCTCGCCTCGGTGACATCCGCCTGACGAACCATGCTCATGTAGAACATCATCCGCGTCTTTGGGGTCTTCTTGATCAGGTCGAGATAGTCCTGGGTACACTTCTTAAACTCAGCAGTCAATTCAGGCTTTGCTGCTGTTGCGGAGTGATCTTGGAGAATGACCAGATCCCACGTTTCTTTGCTGATCGCATCAGGGGCCGTCATCGCGGGTTTTCCGGACGGATTCGTCCAATGCCAAGCCAAGCTCTTACCACCAGCAATATGCTCGGTGATGGTCAACTTTTTCCCGGCGCTGGTTGCCAGCGCCACGATGACGGTCGGCACCTTATACGTATAGGTGAGACTATTGCCGATCATCAGTACTTTGCTGGGCTCGTCGGTTGCGGCTTGCGCGCCGTGACAGCAAACGGCCGCGAACAAGACCAGAACTGTGACTGCATGGCGACGCATGGAACAATCCTTGGGTATGAGAGATCCGTGACGTGGGGGTGCAGCAGACGCCGTCCAACCGCATCGGTCAAGTAATCATCCTAAACTCCGCGTTTCGAAGAACAGGAGACGCAGAGGCGCAGAGGTCCGAAGGAGTCAGGGGATATGGACAGATCACACTGCGGGTGACGGAGTCGCTTCAGCTCATCTCTTCTGGCCTCCGCGTCTCTGCGTCTCCTGTGAATTCGAACGCTTTTTCTAGGATCAAAGGCCAGCTAGCGCTTGCGACGACGTAGCGTGAGCAGCGGCAGGATGAACATGCCCAGTGCGCTGCCCATACCACAGCCTCCACCTCCACCACCGCCACTTGCTCCTCCTCCCCCGCCACCGCCGCCGCCCGCTGGAACAACGATCACCGTTCCGGCGGACGCGGCAGAAGCATTACCCGACGCATCGACCGCCACCACAACGAACGTGTGCGTTCCCGGAATCAAGGAGGTTGCGGGAGTCCAGGACCACAGCCCACTGCTATCGGCAATCACGGTGCCAACCAGGGTACCGCCATCTGAGATGTCCACCGACGCATTGGGCTCAGTGGTTCCACTCAGCGTCGGCAGCGCGGGGTCCGATCCGCTGACTGTTGGAGCAACCGGTTGCGATGGCGGAGTCACGTCCACGGCGACCGTCAGAGTGAATACATCGCTGGCCGTGGCGAGGCTCGGATCCTGCACCGTCACCGTGATGCTGAACGTACCAACATCACCAACGGCAGGAGTTCCGCTGAAAGTTTGCGTCGCCGTCGTAAAGGTCAGCCATGCCGGGATCCCGCTGGCCGACCACGTCAGGGTGTCTCCATCCGCGTCGGTAAACGACGCACTGGGTATCGTGAAAGTGAATGCGGATGCGACACCGACGTAGACCATTTGGTCTGAGATCGCCACGGAAGCGATCGGCGCATCGTTCACTGCGGTGATCGTGATGGTAAAGGTCTGCACCGCGCTGGCATTGATGCCGCCGTTGGCGGTACCGCCGCTATCAGTCACGTTGACGCTGACCGTCGCCGAGCCGTTGGCGTTCGCGGCTGGTGTGTAGGTCAGTGTGCCGTTGGCAGCAACCGCTGGCTGCACGCTGAACAGCGCATTGTTCGTATTCGTTGCCGTGAATGCTAGCGTCTGAGCCGACTCGTTGGCGGGACCAGTACTCATCGCCGTTGCCCAACCGACCACCGTGACTGCTACGGCGTCCTCAAGCACGGTCTGGTTTGCGCCCTTGGTGAAGGACGGCGCGTCGTTCACCGCCGTAACGGTGATCGTGAACGTTTGCACCGCGCTAGCGTCAGCGCCACCGTTCGCGGTGCCGCCGTTGTCGGTCGCGTTGACACTCACCGTTGCCGAGCCATTGGCGTTCGCGGCTAGCGTGTAGGTCAACGTGCCATTGGCGGCAACCGCCGGTTGCACGCTGAATAATGCGTTGTTCGTGTTCGTTACGGTGAATGCCACCGTCTGCGCCGATTCGTCAGCGGGACCGGCGCTGATCGCCGTCGCCCAACCGGCCACCGTCACTGCCGCGGCGTCCTCGAGCACGGTCTGGTTCGCACCCTTGGTAAATGATGGAGCATCGTTCACCGCCGTAACCGTGATGGTAAATGTCTGCACTGCACTTGCATTGACGCCGCCATTGGCCGTACCACCGCTATCGGTCACATTGACGCTGACCGTCGCTGAACCGTTGGCGTTCGCGGCCGGTGTGTAGGTCAATGTGCCGTTAGCAGCAACCGCCGGTTGGACACTGAACAATGCGTTGTTCGTGTTCGTCACCGTAAACGCTAGTGTCTGCGCCGATTCGTTAGCAGGACCGGCGCTAATTGCCGTCGCCCAACTCGTCACCGTCACCGCTGCGGCGTCCTCAATCACGGCTTGGTTCGCACCTTTGGTGAAGGACGGAGCGTCGTTCACCGCCGTAATCGTGACATTCACCGTGATCGTGTCGATTCCGCCTTTGCCATCCGACACCTGTATGACGACGACGTCGCTGCCGTTCAAGTTGGTCGTCGGCGTGTAGGTCGCCGTCGTGCTGTTGCCCGGACTGGTGACGGCCATCGTGCCCTTGGTGCCTTGCGTCAGCACCGACCACGACAGTGGATCACCATTGGCGTCGGTCGCCGCGATGACTAACGCATTGCCCGCGTCCTCCAACGTGGTCAGGCTCGCTGGATCGCTAGTACTGATGACCGGCGGGGTATTGGCTGAAACGCCCACGGTCAGGACGAAGCTGTCACTCGCACTGAGCGAACCGTCGCTCGCAGTGACGGTGATGGTCGTTGTTCCGACATCGCCAATCGTTGGGGTCCCGCTGAAGGTACGAGTAGCTGGTGTGAACATGAGCCAGGCCGGCAAACCGACAGCTGACCATGTCAATGAACCGCCGTCCACATCGCTGAACGTGGCAAGCGGCACAACAAACGAGTATGCCGTGCTAACGGTTGCTGATTGGTCGATGATCGGCGTCGCTACGATCGGTGCATCGTTGACCGCCGTGATCGTGATCGTGAATGTTTGCACTGCGCTGGCGTCAACGCCGCCGTTGGCGGTGCCGCCATTATCGGTCGCGTTGACACTCACCGTTGCCGAGCCATTGGCGTTCGCGGCCGGCGTGTAGGTCAACGTGCCGTTGGCGGCAACCGCCGGTTGAACGCTGAACAATGCGTTATTCGTGTTCGTGACCATAAACGCTAGCGTCTGCGCCGATTCGTCAGCGGGACCAGCGCTGATCGCCGTTGCCCAACCGACTACCGTTACGGCCGCAGCGTCCTCAAGTACCGTTTGGTTCGCACCCTTGGTGAAGGACGGCGCATCGTTCACCGCGGTCACGGTGATCGTGAATGTTTGCACCGCACTGGCGTCCACGCCACCGTTGGCCGTGCCGCCATTATCGGTCGCGTTGACACTGACGGTCGCTGAACCATTCGCGTTTGCGGCTAGCGTGTAGGTCAAGGTGCCGTTGGCGGCGATCGCTGGCTGTGCACTGAATAAGGCGTTGTTCGTGTTCGTCACCGTGAATGCTACCGTCTGAGCCGACTCGTTGGCGGGACCAGCGCTGATCGCCGTCGCCCAAGCGGTCACCGTCACTGCTGCGGCGTCCTCGAGTACCGTTTGGTTGGCACCTTTGGTGAAGGACGGCGCGTCGTTCACCGCCGTCACCGTGATCGTAAACGTCTGCACCGCACTGGCGTCCACGCCACCGTTGGCCGTGCCGCCGCTGTCGGTCGCGTTGACGCTCACCGTCGCTGAACCATTCGCGTTCGCGGCCAGCGTGTAGCTCAGCGTGCCGTTGGCAGCAACCGCCGGTTGGACACTAAACAAGGCGTTGTTCGTGTTCGTTACCGTGAACGCCACCGTCTGCGCCGATTCGTCGGCAGGACCGGCGCTGATCGCCGTCGCCCAACCGGCCACCGTCACCGCGGCAGCGTCCTCAAGCACGGTCTGGTTGGCGCCCTTGGTGAAGGATGGCGCATCGTTCACCGCCGTAACCGTAATCGTGAATGTCTGCACTGCGCTGGCGTTGACGCCGCCGTTGGCGGTGCCGCCGCTGTCAGTCACGTTGACGCTGACCGTCGCAGAACCATTGGCGTTCGCAGCCAGTGTGTAGGTCAGCGTGCCGTTGGCAGCGACCGCTGGCTGCGCGCTGAACAACGCGTTATTCGTGTTCGCCACCGTAAACGCTAGTGTCTGCGCCGATTCGTTAGCAGGACCGGCGCTAATTGCCGTCGCCCAACTCGTCACCGTCACCGCTGCGGCGTCCTCGAGCACCGACTGGTTGGCACCCTTCGTAAATGACGGCGCGTCGTTCACCGCAGTAATCGTGACATTCACCGTGATCGTATCCGTTCCGCCGAGTCCGTCCGAGACCCGTACAACAACGACGTCGCTACCATTCAGATTCGCAGTCGGCGTGTAAGTCGCCGTCGTGCTGTTGCCCGGGCTGGTGACGACCATCGTGCCCAGGGTTCCCTGGGTCTGCACCGACCATGACAACGGATTGGCGTCCGGATCACTGGCTGCGATGACCAACGAGTTGCTCGTATCTTCCAGCGTCGTCAGACTTGCCGGCTTGGTCGTGCTGATCACCGGTGCGTTGTTGCCACTGATCGGCACGACCGTTCCCTGTACGACCAAGTCCTCGATCTTATCGGTACCAACATCGGTAATTCTGCCGATGCCGGATCCATCGGTGGCCGTACCGTTATGCCACTGATAGAGTCTAAACTCTGCCGCCGCGGTTGTGTTCTGCAGAGCGGCAACGCCGGATAGATCGGCGGTGTTGATCGCCTGGAACTGGTATTTGTTGTCATCGGCCACGATGGAACTCGTCTGGCCAGCCAATAACGGCACGGCGGTCCAGGTGGCGAACCCGTCAGTGCTGACTCGCAATTCTGAGTTCAGCGTGGTAATCGTGCTGCTCCAATTGGTCATCAGCCCGAAGGACGTGCGCGACAGGGATTGGCGATAACCACTCGCAGGCGCAACGGTCCAGCCCAGGTATTTGGTCGTGGAGAGAGCAACACCGTTGGTCGATTTGATCAGGATCTGGTCTTTGTAGGCAAAGGGATTCGTGCGCGGTGAGCCGGAACCGAACACGACGGCTGCGCTCTGCATATTGGATGCAACCCACGTGGCATCCGTCAATGGCGTGCCGCTGACGTCTGGACACTTCCAACCCAACAAGGTGTCACCGACCGCATCCACCGTCACCGTGATGGTCGCCGGAGCACTGGTGCAGACACCATCACTCAACGAGAAGACGATGCTATCCGACCCGATATAGTCGCCGGATGAAACGTAGTAGGCATGACCCTTGTACCAGCGCAGTTGACCGCGCTGCGGATTCTGGACGACGACGGGAGTCAGCGCGTCGCCATCGAGATCGCTGCCTGGAAACGCGAACCATCCCGGTGAGTTGGTCTTGACGGTCAGATTGCCCGGCGCAGCCGTCGGTGCGCGATTGCCCGTGCCATCAGCGTTGAGCCGGACGAAGCTGGCCTGGCTCTGGTTGATGTAGCTGCCGGTCAACGCCGTCGTCGTGGCCACGGCGCGCACCTGATAGTAGACTACGCCCACTGGTGCCGTGGTGTCGGCAAAGCTGGTCGCGACGGTGGGCGAAGCAGTGAGTCTGGTGTAGCTGCCCAGACGGGAGGTCGAACGATAGACATGATAACCGAGCAGGGCCGGAGCTGCCGACGCCGTCCACGCCAGGTTCGCCGTGCTGCCACTGCGCGCGACCGTGACCGGACCCGCCGGGAGCACCGGATGCATGCGCAGCGTGGGATCGCCCATGAAGTTATTGGATACATATGAGTTCATGTAGCCGTAGGTGTCGGGCCCATATTCGTTGCCGTTGAAGGCCGTGTTCTGGGTGCGCAGGGCCGAGTACCCGATCGGCTTGCCGGCAGCCATGTGATGGAAATACCAGTTCGGCCGCGCGCCCCAAACGCAGGTCAGGCCCCAGTCCGGTTGGGCCAGCATGCCGCGCATCGTGTTGTCCGCGCGCCAGAACATCTGACGCCAGCTTTTAAAGTTCTCGGTAAAGATGGCCTGCACCGCTTGGCCGTTGACTGGACCTGCGCTGCCAGTCGCGTCCACTGACCAGAGGTACGTGCCCGTCGACATCGCCGGTTGCTGAGTGCCGAACGTGACGCCACTGGTGCCGAACATCGGCGAGAACCAATTGCGCGCGGTGTACAGGTAATATCCGTTGCCCGAATCGGTGTGGTAGGCGCGGTACTGCACGTTGCGCTGGCCCATGCGCCACGCGTGATCCTTGTGCAGGTAATCGCGCAGGTATTCGATCTCGCTCTTCCTGAATGAAGGCAGGTTGTGGAATGTCACCCGGCCAACGGCTAACTCCAGTGCTGTGGGGTAGCTGTCCTGATCGTACTTCCCATCGCCAGGGATGTTTTGATTCTCCTCAGGAGAAGCGGCGTCGACAACGTTCTTGGTGGTGTCAGTCCAGGTTCCGTTCTGATCCGCATAGAAGGTGTCCGTCTCATGGGCGCGATACGGCGTATGGCCATCTGGCCCAAGGATGCCCGAACGCACCATCGGCAGTTTGCCAAATAGCAGCACGCTGTTGATCGTCGGCTTCGCCGTCACCGCCGACTTGATCGCCGTCTTCAATGCCTCAGGGGTTCCCGCGCCATGGCGCGGCGAATCCATCCGCACGACCTCCCAACCATCACCGACGAGATCCATCTCCAACCGGGTCAGCGGTCCGGCCAGATCCGCCGCGATCGTATTGTCGACCACCAGCAGCACGGCACCGCGACTATCCACCAGTGGCGCATCAATGCTGACCGCCGAATAGGAAGTGCCCGCGGTGCATGCCACTTTGTATTCATAACTGGTGCCGACAGTGAGCCCGGCATCGGTGTAGGTGACAACCGGTTGCGTAGCAGTGCCACGGAGCGTCCAAGTTCCGCTGCCGGTCGTGCCAAGATTGCGGCGATAGATGCTGGTCACTGTTCCTGCGGGTTGACTAGGCCACGCAAATGTGGCCTGGGCCGGTGACATCTGCACCGCAACGGTGACCGGGAAAACGGCGCCTTCGCCGGCCTGGAGTTGGATGGTCAACAGACAGATCAAGCCAAACAACAGATGCTTACGCATGTGATGACTCACCATGGGTGTCGTCAGAGGGGTAGTGACCATATACTATATGGGAGCGCGCTGATTCAGCTGAGATATACGTCATCCCAACACGTCACGACCACTCTTGGTGATACACGCGAGCGACTACGCAGCGGTAATCAGCGTCACTTCAACGCATTAGCTGTGGTTTTTGCGCGGTACAGTGCCGCCCGTAAACCACACACGGCAAACGTCGCGAGTCCGATGAACTCGCAGCCCATACATAGCAATCGACGCGCTGCATTGCGCAGGACTGCAGACAAAGCGGCACTGAAACGCTGATGCTACTTACGGTTGCAGGATGTAGGCACGCACTCGGCAGGACGCGGCGATCTCGCTTAGCTCCGCAGCTCAGCCCATCGCCGATCGCGGCTCAGTGAACAGATCCGCCATGAACGGTCAGTTTTTCCAACGACTTGTCGCTGCCACGGTTCGGGCAACCCCACGCGAACGTGCCCTCGGGCTTAGCCCATTTCACGGCATTCTTGAGCACCTGTTGAATCGCTGGCTGGTGATAGGTCGGATAGGTTTCGTGACCGGGTCGGAAGTAGAACACCTTGCCTGCACCGCGCCGATAGGTCACGCCGCTGCGGAACGCTTCACCACCAGCGAACCAAGAAACGAAGACGACTTCATCGGGATTGGGAATGCCAAACGGTTCGCCGTACATCTCTTCGTGTTCGAGTTCGAAGTACGTCGGCAAACCCTGAGCGATCGCGTGGCCGGGGTTGCACACCCACAGCCGTTCCTTCTCGCCAGCTTCGCGCCAAACGAGATCGCAATTGTGGCCCATGAGTCGCTTGAATATTTTTGCGTGGTGACCGCTGTGCAGGACAATCAGGCCCATGCCTTCGAGCACGCGCTTCTGCACGCGATCAACGATCTTGTCGTCCACTTGTCCGTGCGCAGCGTGACCCCACCAGGTCAGTACGTCAGTGTTTTTCAGGACCTCGTCGGTCAGACCGTGCTCCGGTTGCTGCAGCGTAGCGCAGGTCGCTTTGATCTCTGTGTCCTGATTGAGGGCATCGGCGATCGCGGTGTGCATGCCTTTGGGATAGATGTCAGCGACGAGCTTATGCTTCTGCTCGTGGACGTTCTCTCCCCAGACAGTGACGCGGATGGGCATGTGTAGCCTTTCACAAGATCCGAATTCCGGATGACCGGAGTCCGGGGTTTGATGGAGACGTGGGATCCTCGGATTGCCACCGACGAGTCCAGGGCCGGGTTTGTCCGGGGGACACCCAGAAAGATTGATAACCACGAACGACCAAGTCCGCCTTTTTTGGTACTAGCCAGTTCATATCCGATAACACGCTGAGCACATCCAGTCACCACCGGAGCGTATTCATGTACCACAGCAACCGCACTGCACTGCTGCTACTTGCTATCACGATGTGTCTGTCAGCCGGCGAGTCCACCAGCGTCAGTCAGTACGGAATCACCTGGACGTTCGATAAACCGTGCCAAGTCGGGCAGTTCATCACTGGAGATTGGTGGGTCGTGGGGCCGGTCACCGTCGTGAATGTCACACCCGAACCCGGGCCGGCGCCAGATGACGCCAAAGGCAAGGCAGTGAAGAGCCGCTACGGAGCCACCGGCATGGTCGATGACCACCGTCTACGTAACGGCTCAATGGTTGTCGAAAAAGCCAGTTCAAAGCAAGCGTATGATAGTCGCCCGGTGAACTTCGATCCCAGTCTGACATTGACTTATCCATATGCACTCGAGCCAGGGCAATCGCTGATCTCAACCGTCAGCAACACGACGAATCCCAATCCCGTTCTCCTGAAAGACATCATGTGGCGCTCTGAAGCGTCAGGCAACGCGGCGCTGAAATCAGCAGCGGTACTCACCTGCCTCGACACAGCTCCGCCCGCCGACGCGTTCCGTCCGCCGTACGCTGGAACCGAGAAGCCGATCTTCCTCACCACTCAGCTGAAGTGGACTTTGTTGCCGAAGTTGGCACCGGCCGGAACAGTTCCCGATTGGGCGATGGTCCAGCGTTGGTTCGAACGTCCGTGGCTTGATCACATTGCGAATTGGACGTTTCAACTGACTGGGCCGCAAGAGAACCAAGCGAATTACGGACGCGAATTTTGTCGGGCAACCGCTCTCGCCAGTCTCATGCTCATGCTGGATGTGCCGCAAGATACGAAACGCACGCTGCTACACCGCATGATCCAACGCGGCATCGATACCTACGGTTTGGTCTGCGCTGAACGCGCGTGGACAGCTGATGGTGGGCATTGGAACGGACGCAAGTGGCCATTGTTGTTCGCTGGTCTCATGCTGGACGACAAACGGCTGACCGACGCAGTTGGCAAGGGTCTGTTCTCGGAAGATCAGCAAACCTATTACGGCAAAAGCTTCACCGGCGAAACCGCACTCTACCAGATGGTTTGGCACACCGGAGCGCAGCCGCCATACGAAGAAAAAGACCCTGCGACGTGGGACGATCACGACAAAAAGAGCGAAGGATACCGCCAAACCTGCTCGGTCGGCTGGCCGGGCCTGGCTCTATCGGCGCTGTTGATGAATGCGAAGGCCGGCTGGAACCACGACGCATTTTTCGATTACAACGACCGCTGGATGACTGCTGAGAAATCCAGAGGTCTGCCATTACCCAACAACGGCAATGGCCGCGCCGATCCGTTTGTTGAGGCGATGTGGCAAGCGCATCGCAGCAAAACGCCACCGCAGCCGGATGGCAGCGAGCAACGCAAATGGAACTGGCAGAGCAAAACGTGGGAAGCCAACGACAAACCGAGCAAACCGTGACAAGCAGAATCTAGCCTAGAAAACGCATTCGAATTTACAGGAGACGCAGAGGAGCGCAGAGGGCCGCGGAGACGAGTGTTGAGGAGTGCGGACATGCACGAGTACGCGTCACCAATTGGGTGAACAACAGAACCTCATGGGCGCATCCCTAATTTTCGTCTCTGCGCTACTCAGCGGCCTCTGCGGCTTGGCTTCTAGCGCCGATTATAGGATCAAGGATCAGTCGTTGCCGGCGATGTCGTCTGTAGTGGTGGCACCGGCAGGGTCGCGCGCCATGCACGTAACTTGGTCGTCATGTCCTGCACGCGCGCAGATTCGGCAGCTGATCGATTGTTTGCTTCGTTCGGGTCGGTTGCGAGATCATAGAGTCGGGGGTCCGTTCCACTCTCAGTGGTAATGAGCTTCCAGTCGGCGTCGCGCATCGCGAGGGCTGCGTCGGCTTCATCCTTCAGCACGCCGGCCTTGGGCGGACGCATCCAAAACATCGGACGATTGCGCTGTATCTGCGGCGATCCGCGCAAAGCGGGCGAACGATCCTCACCATCCCACGCAATGGCTGATGGCGTCGGCACACCAGCGAGTGTCAACACGGTCGGTGCCCAGTCGATGCCACCAATGACGGTCTTGTCGTCCACCGATCCTGGCTTGGTGATGAGGCCTGACCCCCAACTGATCAGCGGTACGCGAATGCCGCCTTCCAAAATGGTTCCTTTGTGGCCACGTAATGTGCCTGCACGGCCGCCCTTGGGATCCGGTCCGTTGTCACTGGCAAACACCACCAACGTGTTGTTGCGCAAGGCGGGTTCATCGCGGATGCGCGCCAGCAACGGCCCCAATTGTTCGTCCATAGCCTCCAACACACCACGGTACAACGCCTGCGGGCTACCGTCGCCACGCCGATCAAGCGGCGGACATAACGGCGTGTGCGGATCATCAAGCCACAGCTGAATATAAAACGGTTTGCCCGCCTGCTGCGCACGATCGATGTCTGCACTCGCCCGCGTGACATATGCAGCAGTGACTTGGGAGCGATCAACAAACGTGAGATTGCCCCGACCAAGTCGGTCATTGTTCCATCCCAACGGCTTGAGTGGCTTATCAGGTCCCTGACTGAGGAGATGCATGATGCGATCACCGAGGCCTTCGAATTGCGTCAGCGAATCAGCGAAGCCGTATGCCGTGATGAACGGTGCTTCGCCAACATCACGCTGTCCGCCGAGATGCCATTTGCCCACTTGGTAGGTAGCGTAGCCAGCTTGTTCTAAACCACGCGCTACTGACGGTGCCGCCGGGTCCAGCCACTGTGCTAGCCCACGCGCTTCGTTCACCGCTCGAAAATCCAAATATGAACTGATGCGATGGCGCTGCGGATATTGACCCGTGAGCAACGCGCAACGCGACGGCGAGCAGATCGGTGCCGCGACATAGAACCGCGTGAAGCGCACGCCTTCAGTTGCCAGACGCTCGATGTTCGGCATCCGCGCCGTCCCACCATACAGTGGTAAGTCGGCGTAGCCAAGATCATCGGCAAGGATGAACAGGATGTTGGGCCGCACGTCGGCAGCACCAAGCGGACAACTTGCCAAAAGCGACAGCGTCAGGCCGGCCAGGGCATAACTGCAAACCGAACCCAACATGAGCAAGTGCCTCCGCAAGACATCCGTTGGCATCGTCAGAAGTTACAAACGAGGGTCCGAGATGGATCGCCCGGCTGACCCAGATGACAACCGCATGACAGTCTCATCTCCTCAGTTGTACGGTCAAACGCGACTGCATACACGCTAAGTGACGCCATATACACCTGCAAATCGCCCTGCTGGTGTCGACGTAAATCCTTGAACATCATTAATCCTTCGCCGCGTTTCTCACGCCACCTCATGCCGACTGAAATATCTGTAACCAACTGCATCTGCCTGCGATTTCCCTGCAGGAGATCTGCTCATGTCGTTTCCGCTCCTGCGTTCCGTCGCTCAATCACTCGCCGTTCCAACGCTGCTGCTGCTCGCGTCTGCATCGCAGGCCGTTGAGACAATTACCATCAACCCTGCGGTGACCCACCAGACGATTGAGGCGTGGGGCGCAGCCGGTGGGAACTTTGTCTACGCGAAGTCGTCGGCCTCGCTGCGGGCGCACCTGATTGATGATGTGGTCAACAATCTCGGCCTGACTCAGACGCGGATCGAGGCTCAAAACGGTAACTTCAGCGACGGCACGACGTGGGAGCGCCTCAACGACAACAACGATTCGTCAGTCACCAACACCAGCATGCTGAATACCAATGTGTTTGACAGCAACGTATCGCGGTGGTGCGTGCCGATGAAGCAACTCGTCGAAGCGAACGGTGAGCAGTTCACCTCCTGCTTCAGCGCCTCGTTCTACGACAACGGCAGTTCGGGCACAGCACCGGCGTGGCTCCTCAACAATCCCGGCGAATACGGCGAATGGCTCTCATCCGTCTTGCTGCGACTCAAGAATGTTCACGGCATCACAGCGACCTATTACACGATCCTGAACGAGGCTGGCTACGGGAACGGATGGAATCCATCGACCGTAGTCCCGAAGATGATCAAAACGATTGGCCCAAAAATCCAATCGCTAGGCCTGCCCTCCAAGATCCAATATCCCGAGAACCTCTCGCCCAGCGGTGCATGGACAGCGATCAACAATACGTGGACGACCGATCCGGAGATCTACCCCTACATCGGCATGCTCTCGTACCACCTCTACTCCTCGCCGTACGATCCATCCCGTTCGCAGATCCGCGACTTCGGCATCGCCCATAATATTCCGCGCGCCCAGACCGAATTTACCGGCCAAACGGTGAATATTCTCTATGATGATCTGACCCTGGGCGGAGTTTCGGTGTGGGATCTGTACTATTGGGAGACCACCTACTTGACGCTGAATGATTCATGGTTCTCAAGGAAGGCCCAATACTGGAATGTCCGTCAGGTCACCAAATATGTCCGGCCCGGTTCAGTCCGCGTTGATGCGACGTCGACCTCAGCGTCGATCCGCCCGCTGTCATTTATGCTCAATGGCAAAGCAACCACGGTGTTATGGAACAACTCTGGCGGTGCGGCAACGACGGCAAACATCGCAGGGCTCACCGCGAACGCATCGTATGGCGTGTGCAGCAGTACCGGTGGCACATTCCAAATCATCGGCGTACTCACGGCCTCGGCTGGCGGTGTCCTCAACAACGTGACGGTGCCGAAAAACGCCATTGTCACCATTTATCCGCATAGCACCAATCTGCCGCCAACGATGGTGGATTGGCGCTCGAGCGCCCAGTTCCTAACCCTACCAGCCTCAACCACGACGCTGTCGGCGTCGGCGTTGGATCCTGAGTTAGATGCGGTGTCGTATGCGTGGTCCGTCGTCAGCAAACCCACTGGGGCCAGCGTTTCCCTGGCGACGCCAAACACAGGAACCACCACGGCAACCGGCCTCACCGTGGCCGGTAACTACGTGTTTCAGGTCGCGGTCAGCGATCCGACCCACACCTTCACGCGCACGGTCGAAGTCAGCGTCTATAGTAGCAACCAGGCCCCGGTGCTGGTCGGCGTGCACAATCGCCAGCCGGTCACGATGACGTTACCCGTCTCGGCCACGGTGCTGCGCGCTGGTGCCACCGATCTCGAAGGAGACGCGATCACATTCCAATGGTCTGTGCTCAGCCAGCCTGCAGGTGCCGCGGCTGTTCTGGCCACTCCAACAACCAGTGGCTGCAATGTCAGCGGCATGACCGTCGCCGGAAATTACGTGTTCCAGATCGCCGCAAGTGATCCCACCCACACCGTGACTACCACGCTTACCGTGCCGGTCTATCCAACGAACATAGCGCCAGTGGTGAGTATCCCAACGGCATCACCAGCAACGATCACACTGCCAACGTCCAGTACCACCATATCTGCATTCACCAGTGATCCTGACGCAGCCGCGATGAATCCCTGGCGCGCCGGTGGCGATGTGCTGACCCACTGGTGGGAAGTAACGAGCGCGCCCGCTGGTGCGAAGCCCATCTTCGCCACGCCCGGACTGCCAACGACCACGGTCAGCAATCTCACCGTCGCCGGAACGTATACTTTTAAAATCAGCGCGATGGATCGCACGCTGATCACCAGCAAAACGGTGACGGTCACGGTGAATGCGGGCGGTGGCACCGCGCCGGAAATCGCACTCACGCGCAATAGTATCACGATCGTTGATGGCAGCACGGATCCAGTGACTGGACTTGTCGCAGGAACAGCGTCCGTCGTGACCTACCAGATCGGCAATATTGGAACTGCCGCGTTGAGTGTAGGCACACCATCGATCAGTGCGCTGGTCAACTGCACCGCCACGATCACCACCACACCAGCGGCCTCCGTCGCCGCTGGTGGTAGCACCACGCTTGCTGTCAGGGTCACTCCGACCGCTGCTGGTGCGTGGAGTTGCAACGTTTCCAGTGTTACCAACGACAGTAACGAAAATCCGACCAACTGGACGATGTCTGGAACGGCGACCGCCGCTGCAGCTCCAGAAATTGCGCTGTCACGCAGCGGAACCGCAGTTGCTGATGGCAGCACCGACACTGTCACCGGACTTGTCGCCGCCACGGCGAGCGTTGTCACCTACACCATCAACAACACCGGCACCGCCGCCCTGACAGTTGGTGCGCCAACGATCAGTGCGCTGGTGAATTGCACCGCCACCGTGTCGACCTCGCCAGCGGCCTCCGTCGCAGCGGCAGGAAGCACGACCTGCGGCATCACCGTCACTCCGACCGCCGTCGGCGCGTGGAGTTGTAACGTCTCCAGCGTCACTAATGACAGCAATGAAAACCCAACGAACTGGACGGTGAGTGGCACTGCCATCGCCGCATCTAACACGGCACCGGTCATCTCCACCACCAAGCCTGCTAGTCTGACAACGCTGGAAAACACGGCAAATACTGTCGTGCTGGCCGCGAGTGATGCGGATGGCGACACCCTGACCTGGTCGGTGCTGACTCAGGGCTCCAAAGGCACGATGACGGTCAGCAGCCCTGACACCAATGTGACTGCGACCTACACGCCGACGACGAATCTGAACGGCAGCGACACGGTGGTGATTCAGGTCGCGGATGGCCGTGGCGGGACGGATACGATCACGGTGAATGTGACCATCACCGCGGCACTGTCCGGTCCACGTGCCCACTGGAAGCTGGATGAAACATCCGGCACCACCGCCGCGGATGCCTCTGGGAATGCGCACACCGGAACGCTGGTGAATGGCCCCACGTGGGGCATAGGCACCGTTGGTGGAGCACTGAACCTTGATGGCACGAATGATTACGTGCGGGTCGCGAACGCCTCGGACCTTGCGGTCGGCCAGGCCGTCAGCATTGCAGCATGGTTCAAACGCGGCGACACGACCCCGCGCAACATGCGTCTGGTCAACAAGCCAACCGGCGGCAAATTCTACAGCCCAACCTACAGCCTGCAGTTTGATGTGGGCGGAAACATCGGCGGAAACTTCTACAGCACATCCGGTAAATGGATCGGGATCGGGGGCGTCGCCCTGTCGGATACGAATTGGCATCATGTCGTGATGATCATTGATGTGGGCAACAACACGGGCTCCCTGTATCTGGATGGCCTGCTTGCCACCCAATCAAGTCTGCAAGGCGCAATCCCTGTCAATAGCACCGACCCTGTCTACATCGGTGCCGGCTCCCCGACGCAGGAGTTCTTCAAGGGCCTGCTGGACGATGTGCGCATCTACCAGCGGGCATTGAGCCCCGCTGAGGTCGGCACGATCTACACGGGGATGCCGGCTGGGAGCGGTTGAACGGCACATGAACTACTTCAGCCGCGACCCCGTGGTTCACCGGCACGGTCATCGTCGATGTTACGAACGGCAAACTCGTACTAAGTTGCGGCAGCGGATCGACCGCCTCGCGCTGGGCGTGGATGCAAATTACGCCCGTCGCTCCGCCAGCCGGCAACGGGTGAACAGGATCGGCGTCACCGTCCGCTCGTTGACGGCGGCGCTGGTGCAACCAGGGCATTGGTCGCTGTCGCAGTGACAGAGTCGGTCATGGTGGGAGAATTGCCGTAAGATCGGACCACTGAGTGCAAATAAGATCTCCGGAAGTTCCGATGCCACTGCTCCGTCCTCCACGCGCCCTTCACCGTCCCGGCTTGCCGCCAGTCGACCGAGCGCAAGGATTGGACCTCATGAGTCAGGAGCCGGTGGAGCGCGTGTTGGCCGGGGATATCGAAGCATTCCGCTTCATCATCCTGCGCTACGGCCCGCAGATCCGCGCCCTGCTGGCGTCGCAGCTGGCTGACCAAGCGACCGTGGACGATCTTGCCCAAGACACCTTCATGGCGGCGTACGAGGGGCTCGAGACCTTCCAGCCGGAGGCCAACATGGGCGCGTGGCTGAAAGGTATCGCCCGCAATAAGCTGCTCATGCACCTGCGCACCACCTACCGCCGTAACGACGCGCAGACCCGGCTCAGGGCCGAGATCATGTCGCGGCAGTTGTCCCACGACGCATCCGAGCGCGAGGATGACCAGGACCAGGCGGCGCGTCGGATCGAACGTCTGCGCGCGTGCCTGGGCAAGCTCCCAGAAGCGATTAAGTCCGTGGTGATGGCCCGGTATCTCGATCACGAGCCGGTGACCGCCATCGCCGCGCGGCTGCAGACCACGGTGAATGCGATCAGCGCCACGCTCTTCCGCAGCCGTAAACGCCTCAAGACCTGTGTCGAGTCCGGGACATGAACGCACCCGAACTCATCGAGGGATTCCTCGACCATCAGCTGAGCGATGCCGAGACGACACGACTGGAGCAGCTCCTGGCCACCGACCCTGCCTTCGCCGCGGAGTTCGACGAGGCGCTGCGCATGGCCGGCATGCTCTCACATACGCTCCATCGCGATCCCGGATGCCAGTTGATGGCTGACGCGGTCGTGCGCATGATCACGGCCGGAGCCGGAGCGGCATTCTCCGACCGCGTCATCGAGGTAGTGAAGATGCGGCCCTCTCGCCGCGTCCGCCGCGCCGCGCGTCGTGGGTCCGGCCAGGCACGACGGTGGTGGTTGCTGGCTGCACTCGCCGCGCTGATCTGCCTGATCCTCACCGTGCGTAGTGCATGGTCTGACCGCCGACCGATCCCGGACGAATCCCCTGCCGATGCCGCTCAACAGGAGCCGACCATCTCACCGCAGGGCGTCCCACCGGAGAGGATCATCCCAGACCCGGGGCCGCATGTGCCCACGCCGGCGGTTGACTCTAAGCCAGCCAAGAACCTCCTCACATGTCCCGGCTTTGAAACCGAGGACCACCACAGTTGGAACCGGATCGTCAGCGACAAAGCCACCATCGTCCGCGGCATCTCTCACACTGGCGAGCGCGCGCTCCGCGTGACCCGCACATCGGACTACCATCAGGACTGCAACTTGTCATCCACCCGGCTCTACGAGGCCGGCGTGTGGTTTCAGTTAGCGGGGTCCGCCGCCGATCTGGTCTCCATCCGGGTCCACTGGCTGCGCGATGAACGGTCGGTGATCTCCATGGAGACAATCAGTGGCGTGACCGGAACCCGAGACTGGACCCACGTCGGCCGACAGATCATCGCTCCGCCACAGGCGACCAAGGCGCGCTTCGTGGTAAACGTCAGGTCCGCAGACGGAACCGATGTCATCCTGCTCGACGATGCCGAGTTCAGGCCGGTCTCTCCCTAAGCGGGATCACCATCCGGCTACCCGCCAGGACAGGATCGATCATCCTGAGCCAGGCCAGCGTCACACATGACTGACGCCCGGACGGCACGGTGAGGGATGCGCGTGTAAGATTCCCGCGCATCGGCAAATCAGGTGGGGAACCAACCAAGGACTCCCATGCCCACCCTTCCGACGTACTCAGTCTCTCGCACTCCGTCCGATCCGACGCCGCTGGGTCGGCCTGTATCCCGGTGGCGGCACCTGCTGGCGGTGGTCGCCGGACTGCTCGTCGGAGCGGCCGGAATCGCCTCCGCCGCCGACGTCACCATTCAGCCCGGAGTCCAGCACCAGACCATCCTCGGCTGGGGGGCCTCGTCGGGATGGTCGGTCGACATCTCGAACACGCCCATCCCGCGCCTGAAGTCGCAGATCCTTGATGACGCCGTGAATTGCCTCGGCCTGACCCGCCTGCGGCAGAACCAGTGCGACGTGGGTCACAACCAGTGGGAGGAGTTCAATGACAACGGCGACCCCGCCGTCACCGCGCCCTGGAGCGCCTTCGGCACAGCGCAGCATGACATCGAGATGCAGCAGCTCTACCTCCCGATGAAAGCGCTGATAGAGGCGAACGGCGAGAAGTTCAGCATCTATATCAGCTCGAGCCTCAAGGGCATGGATTCGGCTTGGCTGTTGAACAGCCCTGGGGAATTCGCCGAGTACGCCACGTCGCTGGTACAGTACCTGAAGACGACGCATGCCATCGACGTCGACCATTTCGTGATCCAGAACGAGCCGACGAACGGGACCCCGTACGCCACCACCGCGTTCCATGCGGCGGTCATCAAGGAGCTGGGGCCGCGGTTCCAGCAGCTCGGTCTGCCGACGAAGATCCAGTTCTGCGACGGCATCAACGCCCAGAGCACGTGGAACTACATCGCCGCTCTCCAGAACGATCCCGAGGTCTGGAATCATGTCGGCCTGCTGTCCTACCACCATTACCCGACCGATCCGTATCGCAGCCAGATCCGCGATTTCGCCAGGACCAAGGGTATCCCGACCGGGCAGACCGAGAACATGAACTCAAACTTCGACCTGCTCTACGACGATCTCACCCTCGGCGGAGTGTCGTTCTGGGAGGTGGCCTTCGGCTTCGTTGCCTGGGGCGAAAATCCTGCCAAGGGCGCCTACCGCATCCACAAGGAGCTGACCTCATACTCTCGCCATGTCGAATACTGGAAACTCCGGCAGGTGACCAAGTATGTGAGGCCCGGATCGGTTCGGGTCGAAGCGGTGTCCGACGATGCGGCGATCCGCGCGCTCGCCTTCACCAAGAATGGCAAGACCACGACGGTGCTCGCCAATTCATCGACTACCCGCAGCGTCACCCTGCGCGGGCTCCCCGCCGGCAGCGTCGGCGTCAGCCAGACCATCGGCGGCACACACCAGGAGCTCGGCATCCGCACCGTCGCGAACGGAATCCTGACGATCACCGTGCCGGCGAGCGGGGTCGTGACCGTCTATCCGTACGGCGGCGTGAATCTCGCTCCGACCATCATGAACGCCGTCTCGAGTGCCCGCTCGCTGCTGCTCCCGGCCACCAGCACCACTCTGACCGCCACCGCGACCGATCCGGAAGCCGCACCGCTCAGCTACTCCTGGACAGTGACCAGCCAACCGACGGGCGCCGCGGCGAGCTTCGCCACTCCCAACGCCGCGTCGACCACTGCTAACGGCCTGTCGCGAATCGGGGAGTATCTCTTCACCGTGACCGTCAGCGATGGCTCGCGGACCTCGTCGCGCGAGATCTGGCTGAATGTCCTCAATGCCAACCAGCCGCCGGTCATGATGGGATTCGAGCAACGCAATCCGTCGGGCAAGCTGACGCTGCCGACGAGTTCCGTGGAGCTGCGCGGCTTTGCCAAGGACCAGGAGGCGGATCCCATCACCTACCAATGGTCGACCGTGAGCAAACCCGCGGGAGCCACGATCACGTTCGCAGCGCCGAACGCCACCACCTGCGCCACGTCAGGCATGACCGTCGCTGGCGACTACGTGTTCCGCCTGGTCGCGAGCGACGGTTTCCACACCATCTCGAAGGATAGGACCATTACCGTCCTGCCGGTGAACTCTGCTCCGGTCGTCTCTGCCGCATCGGCGAGCCCGTCCGGCCTCACACTGCCCACCTCCAGCACCACGCTGTCCTCGACCACCAGCGATCCGAACAGCGACCTCCTCACGCATTGGTGGGAAACGCAAAGCGCGCCGGCAGGAGCGAAACCCGTTTTCGCCACCCCAGGCCAGCCCACCACCACGGTCAGCAACCTGACGATTGCCGGCACCTACGTCTTCAAGATTGGCGCCATTGATCGCACCCTCATCACCAGAAAGACTGTCACTGTCACCGTCAATCCCAGCGGCGGCACCGCGCCTGAGATCGCGCTGACGCGCGGTGGCACCGGCGTCGCGGATGGCGGCACCGACACGGTCACCGGACTCGTCGCCGGAACTGCTACGGTGAACACCTACACGATCAACAACACGGGATCTGCCGCGTTGACGGTTGGTGCACCAACGATCAGTGGGCTGATCAACTGCACCGCGACCGTGTCGACCATACCTGCTGCGTCTGTCGCCGCTGGTGCAAGCACGACACTCGGCATTTCTGTGACGCCAACCGCTGCTGGTGCGTGGAGCTGCAACGTCTCCACGGTCACCAACGACAGCGATGAAAATCCCACTAATTGGACGCTCGGCGGCATCGCTGCGTCAACACCGGGATCGGTACCGGCACCGTGGATCGCGCAGGACTTTGGGACCACAGGCGCCCTCGGTCAGTCTTCTTGGACGGCGAGTCCAGATGTCTGGACGATCAGCGGCGCGGGCACCGGCATCGCTGGAACTGCTGACGCGTGTCAGATGGCCTATCGCACGGTGGCCGGTGATTTTGATTTCACGGCGAAACTGCCCTACCTGCCGCTGTCTGCCGCAACGGCACAAGTCGGCTTGATTTTGCGCGAGAAACTGACGATCAACTCGCGCGTCGCCTTCGTCGGATTGCTCGGCAGCAAGCAGATCGCCTGGGCGCAACGCAAAGAAGCCACAGCGATCACGCAGACCGTCAAGACGATCAGCGTACCGCCGTATGTGCGCTTGAGTCGGCGCGGCACGTTGGTCAGCAGTTGGTATTCGACCGATGGCACGACGTGGATCTCGGCCGGAACCGCCACGACCATGGCGCTGCCCAACCAGATCTATCTCGGCCTGTGCGTCGCCAGTGGCACCACCGGTACGTTGATGACGGCAACGTTGGAAGGCGTCACCCTCAGCGTGCCGACGCCGAATGTTCCCAGCACGATCAGCATCAACTTCCAGCCCAGCACCTCGCCTACTTTGGTGCTGAACGGCGTCACCTGGCAACCAGCTGATGGCTGCGTGTACGGTCAGCGCTGGAGCGGACTCAGCTATGGCTGCGATGGCTCGACCACCGCCACGCTCAATCGCAACAATGCCCTGTCCCCGGACGAACGCTTCGACACCTGCCTGAATCCAGCCCTCCTCACTCGCACCTTTAGCGTCGGCGTGCCCAACGGCAGCTACACGGTGACCGTGTGCGTCGGTGATCCGAACGCCACGTCGGGAACACTCGCACCCGAGGTACAAGGCGTGCGCGTCGTGACCGGAACTGCCTCCGCCGCGACCCCGTGGTTCACCGGCACGGTCATCGTCGATGTGACCAACGGCAAACTGGTACTCAGTTGCGGCAGCGGCTCGACCGCCTCGCGCTGGGCCTGGATGCAGATCACGCCCGTCGCCGCACCGGCCGGCAACGGATAATCTAGCACCATAGCGACTGGTTCGCTCACACTCAAAACGTTGCTGCGTTTTGAGTGTGAGCCTGGATGGACAATGTGTCATTTCCGTCCGTCGCCACCCGACTGGGGAGCGCCCAAGTGGAAACTGCACGGAACTACTAGCCCCATTAAATTGGCCATCTCGGCGTGCTGCGTGGTCGGTTGGCAGTGGGCCAACCACAACGATACTGCCGCCCATGCGCGCGCTCACTCTGCACTACCGCGAAGCCGGGCGTGGTTACCACGTCAAGGAACACGATCATCCGGCGTGGCAATGGTATCTCTGCCTCCATGGCGCGATGCACGTGCAGATTGATGCAGAAGAGATCACACTTGGCCCGTATCAGTCGGTGTTCATACCGCCCTTTGCAAAACGCGCACTGCATTCCAGTCAACGCCGAGCGCCCGGTTACGTAGTTGCCGTTTTTGATTCACCCGAGGTCGTACTCGATGCGATCGCAAGGCGGCGCATCGATACGCCAAGTGCACTGCGGCCAGAAGTGCAGGCGATGGTTCACGAGTTGCGTCATCATGATGCGCCGGATGCACGACTGCTGGCTGAAGCTCTGCTCTTACGTTTAGTGATCGCTCACAAACGTCTCGCGCTGGCTGCGGTTGAACCGACCACTGCACCTGCAGTCGGTGATCGTACGCGCCAAGAACTCGTCGCCCGCGCCGAAGCATTCATGGCCAAGCACTTGGCCGAGCCACTGACGCGACAGCTGATCGCCCAGGCGGTTCACGTCAGCGAAACTCACCTCGCCCGCGTGTTCCGGGCTGCGACCGGCATGACCGCGCTCGATCGACTCACCGTCCTGCGACTCGAACAAGCTAGCCACCTGCTGCGCGACAGCGATCTGCCCATTGGCGAGATCGTGAAGCGGGTCGGATTTGTCGGATTTGCCCATTTCTCACGAACCTTCAAACGCGCCTACAGCATCGCTCCATCCGAGTACCGGGCCACCGGCGGAGCAGCTGGAGGTGTTGTCTTTACAGGAGTTAGAGCGCCAGTCCCAGACCTGCGTGGCAATCCGGGCCGAGGCTGACAGGTTCGTCCCAGGCAAATTCCGGAGCATCCGTCGGCTCCGCACCTGATAGGATACCAGCATGCGTGCAGCGATCATCGGCTGTGGGGTTATCGGTCCGGTTCACGCCGCAGCCTTGGCGCAAGACCGGCGCGTCGAGCTGGCCTGGGCCTGCGATCTCGACCGCGAACGCGCGCGATCATTCGGTGCTGCTAAGTTCACCACCGTGGTCGCTGAGGTTCTTGCCGATCCATCGGTCGATCTCGTCTGCGTCTGCACGCCGCATCCGTCGCACGCTGAACTGGGCCGTGCGGTGCTGGCGGCTGGCAAGCATCTGATTGTCGAGAAGCCGCTTGGCGTCACGCCTGAACAGGTTGGCGCATTGGCCGCGGCGGATAACGGCAGCAGCGTTGCTTGCGCCATCTTCCAGCATCGCTTCGCACCGCTCAACCGACGCTTGGCCGAGTTATGCGCGAGCGGCACGTTCGGGAAGATCACCGAAGCGAATCTCCATTTCCGCTGCCTGCGCGATGCCGCGTACTATCGCAGTGCCAATTGGCGCGGTACGTGGGACGGCGAAGGCGGCGGCGTCCTCATCAACCAGGCGATTCACGGCATTGATCTCATGCTGTCGTTTGCCGGCGATCTCCACAGCGTCGAATCCGCCACCGTCGGTCGCAGGCTGCCGTATCTTGAGGCCGAGGATCACTGCCAAGCCACACTGCGATTAACCAATGGTGCTGTCGCGCGCATTGATGCGGCGAACGATCATTCAGTCAGTTGGCTCATGCACATCAGCGTGCGCGGAACCGTCGGACATTTCACGGTCGACGCGTCCGACCGTCTCCTCGCTATCAATCATCCGAATGCGGCGCTCGTGGCGGAATTGCAGGCCTTGTCGCAGATCTCGTTTGCACCAATTCCATCGGCGAAACCCTGCTATGGCCCACTGCACGGCTTGCAGATCCATGATGCCATCGAAGCCATCGCCACGGGTCGCCAGCCATACGTGCGCGTGGCGACAGCAACCATGAGTAGTCTCGCCGTGCTTGGCATCTACCATGCCGCCGCCACCGGCAAACCCGCTTCCGTGCCATTCACTACGTACCAACAACCGCGAGCGCAAACCGCGCTGCATTCCCAGGAATCCCGATCATGAATGATATCCGCGCCGCCGTCATCGGCCTCGGCAACATGGGCACCATGCACGCCAACTGGCTGCGCGAGGGCAAGGTCCCCGGCATGCAACTCGCCGCGATCTGCGATTCCGATCCAACAAAATGCGCCCGCTGGCCCGGAGTCACCTCATTCACCGATAGTAAGGCGCTGATCCGTTCAGGTTCGGTTGATGCGATCATCGTGGCGACCCCGCATCGCAGCCACGTCGATATCGGCGCTGACGCCTTGGCAAACGGACTGCATGTCATCTGCGAAAAACCGATTGGCGTCCAGATCTCGGACTGCCGTCGTTTCATCGCCGCCTATGAGGCACGGCCGAACAAAAAGCAGGTCTTCGCCGCCATGTTTCAGATGCGCACGAACGGCACCTTTGCTGCATTGCGTCAACTCATCGCCTCCGGCGAACTCGGCGCGATCCGCCGCATCAACTGGATCGTCACCGACTGGTTCCGTTCCGAAGCGTACTACGCATCTGGCGGCTGGCGCGCGACCTGGGCCGGTGAAGGCGGCGGCGTCCTGCTCAACCAGTGTCCGCACAATCTTGATCTGATCTGGTGGTTGTTCGGCCAACCGCGCCGCGTGCGCGCATTCTGCGGCCTCGGCACGCTGCACGACATCGAAGTCGAAGACGCGGTGACCGCATATCTTGAATGGGACAGCGGTGCCACTGGCGTCTTCGTCACCACGACTGGCGAAGCACCAGGAACGAATCGCTTGGAGATCGCCGCCGAACGCGGACGCGTGGTGATCGAAGGCGACAAGATTCACTGGACGCGCAACACCGTGCCGATTAGCGAATACAGCCGCACCACCCCGCATGCATTTGGTACGCCACCGCGCTGGGAAATCGATGTGCCGTCTCTACCTGGAACAGCGAGTCACGTCACCGTGCTGATCAACGCCGTCGCCGCCATCCGCGATGGCGCGCAACTGGTCGCACCGGCATCGGAAGGCATCCACTCCATCGAACTGGCGAACGCGATGTTGTGGTCCTCGGCGACCAATCAGACCGCTGAGTTACCGCTTGATGCGGCAGCCTATGACAAGTACCTCGCCAAACTGTCGGCGGGCTCGCGGCTCAAGACAACGCCCGTGGCGGGGACGCCAACGGCTGACATGGCCAAGAGCTTCACCAAATAACCCACCATCCCCCTGAGACAATCCGCCATGATTCCCCTCTCGCGTCTCGCCGTCCAGCTCTTCACCGTCCGCGAATTCTGCAAGGATGGCGCCAGCCTGACGACATCCCTCCGCAAACTACGCGCGATCGGCTTCGGCGCCGTGCAGGTCAGCGGCGTCGGCCCGATCGAACCGGCCGAGATCCGCCGCATTTGCGCCGGTGAAGGCATGACGATCTGCGCAACTCACGAGGCGAGCAAACGCATCATCGAAGAAACCGATGCGATTGCCGACCGCCTTGACGCGATGGGCTGCGCGCTCACCGCGTATCCGCATCCGCACGTGCCGCTGACCAACCTCGCCGAAGTGCGCGCGCTGGCCGCTGCGCTAGACGTCGCTGGCGCCAAGCTGAAAGCGCGCGGCATTACACTGTGCTATCACAACCACGACATGGAATTCCGCCGCGTCGCTGGGAAGCCCGTACTGGAGTGGCTCTACGACCTGACCGAACCGGGAAACCTACAGGGCGAGCCGGATACGTATTGGGTGCAACGCGGTGGCGGTGATCCCGCAACCTGGTGCCGCAAGTTGGCTGGACGCCTACCGATCATTCACCTCAAGGATTTCGCCTACATCGTCAACGCCGCTGGCGAGGTCAAACAAGCAGAACTCTGCATGGTCGGTGACGGCAACCTCGACTGGGCCGGCATTCTATCCGCCGCGCGCGACGCCGGTTGCCAGTGGTACACGATCGAACTCGACCGCTGCGACGGCGATCCCTTCGTTCACCTCGCCAACGGCTACAATTACATCCGCAACCGCCTCGGCGCGGCCTGAGACCAAACTCACCTCCCGCATTCGATGAACAGGAGACGCAGAGACACAGAGATTCGCAAGAGTTGGATAAGCCGCATGGATCATGCAGTGCATCTTCCAAACCTCTTCTTACCTCCGCGTCTCTGCGCCTCATGTTAACTTGAGTGCCTTTCAAGGATCATCATGCATCTCTCTGGATTCGCCGACGAAGCCGCCGATTCCCTCGCTGGCCAAATCGCAGCAACCAAAGCGCTCGGTTGGCGCTGGATCGAATCGCGCCGCGTTGACGGAACGATGATCCACGATCTTGACGACGCGGCCTTCGATCGACTTCTTGCTGCGCTCAACGCATCTGGAGTGGGTATCGACTGCATCGGCTCAGCGATTGCGAACTGGGCAAAGGCCATCGATAAGCCCGATGACGCCACGCGTGGCGAAGTCGAGCGCACGATCCGTCGCGCCAAACAACTCGGCACCAAACAGGTGCGGATCATGAGCTACGCCACGCTGCCCAAAACTGCGCCAGCAGGACAGTTATTCGCCGAGCGCGTCCGCCGCCTGCGTGACCATGTGAAGCGGATGCGCGATGCAGGCCTCGAACCCGTGCATGAAAACTGCATGAACTACGGCGGCATGAGCTGGCGCTGCACGCTGGAACTGTGCGAGCAAATTCCCGAACTGACATTGTGCTTCGACACCGGCAACCCCGTATTCAGCGATGACTGGTCGCTGCCTGAACCACGTCCGCGCCAGAGTTCCTGGACCTTCTGGCGACAGGTCCGCAGTCGCGTGACCCGCATCCACATCAAGGACGGGATCTGCTGCAGTGATGGCAAGCAGCACTTCACCATGCCCGGCGAAGGACACGGCGATGTGTGGCGCATTCTGCATGACGCATTGACGACTGGTTGGGACGGACCGATCTCGATCGAGCCGCATCTTGCCGTAGTTTTCCATGATAAAGATAAACAGTCGTCGGAAGACGTGCGGCTCGCCAACTATCTTGAGTACGGTCGACGCATCAGCGCGATGATCGCGGAGATCCGGAAGTGAATCCAATCACGCAGCCGGACTTCCTCCTCGACACGCCGATCGCCGTGCGCCTCTATCACGAGGTCGCCGCCGATCTGCCGGTGATCGACTACCACAATCATCTCGATCCAGCCGCGTTGGCTGCGAACCGTCCATTTGTTGATCCGTGGGATGCGTGGTTGCGCGGCGATCACTACAAGTGGCGGGCGCTGCGTTGGAACGGCATTCCTGAACGCCTGATCACCGGCGATGCACCTGCACGCGACAAATTCAATGCGTGGTGTGCGACGGTTCCGCGCACGCTGCGCAATCCGCTCTATCACTGGACGCATCTGGAATTGAAACGACTCGGCCTGCCTGAGCTGCTCGTCTCGGAAACAACCGCCAGCCAGTGCTGGGATGCGATGTCAGAAGCGCTGGCGAAACCCAGTGGAACGCCGCGCGGATTGCTTGATACCGCCCGCGTCAGTGTGCTCTGCACCACCGATGATCCAGCCGACGATCTCGCTGCGCATCGGTCGCTGGCGGCATCGCCCTGGAGGACACGCGTATTACCAACCTGGCGCCCCGACCGCGCACTCGGTCTTGGTGATCCAACAACATGGAACACCTGGATCGATCGCCTGGGAACCGCCGCAGGTATCAGCATCCGCACGCTGGACGATCTCGACGCTGCGCTGATCCGCCGTCGCGCCGTGTTTGCTGCCGCTGGTTGCCGACTCAGCGATCACGGACTCGAAACCGTTCCCGCTGCTGAGCCGGATCGCACCCGCGCTGCCGCCGCGTTCGCCAGTGCACGCCGTGGTGAACGCCCGACGCTCGACGATCACGAAGCATTCCGCTCATGGCTACTTGATGCCGAAGCGCGGCGCGATCACGCTGATGGCTGGGCGCAGCAGTTTCACATCGGCCCCCTGCGCGATCCGAGCACGCGCCTGCGTCGCCTGTGCGGCGCAGACGCGGGCGCTGACAGTATGGGCGACCCAGGGCATGTCCGTCCGCTCACGCGCATGCTCGATCGCCTCGACCGCGATGGTCAACTGGCGCGCACGATCCTCTACAATCTCAATCCGGCTGATAACGCCGCGTTCGCTGTACTCGCTGGATCGTTCCAGGACGGCAGCACACCGGGTAAGGTGCAGTTCGGTGCGGCGTGGTGGTTCCTCGATCAGCTCGATGGCATGACACGACAACTCGATGACCTCAGCAATTATGGCCTGCTCTCACGCTTCGTCGGCATGCTCACTGACAGCCGATCGTTCCTGAGTTTCAGCCGTCACGAGTACTTCCGCCGCCTGCTCTGCCGTCAGCTTGGCCGCGACTGGGTCGCTGGTATGGTCCCGCACGACGAGGCGCTGATCCGTGGATTGGTCGCCGACGTTTGCTGCCATAACGCTGAACGCTGGTTCGGCTTCACCGCAAATGGCGCTGCAAGCGCCACGGAACGTGCATGAGTTCGCTCTTCAATCTGTCAGGTCAAACCGCCGTCGTCATCGGCGCCACCGGCGTACTCGGTGGATCTCTGGCTGACGGCCTGTCCGCGCATGGTGCCAAGATCGCCGTCCTCGGTCGCGACAAGACCCGCGGCGAAGCCCGCGTCGCCGCGATCCGCGCTGCGGGCGGCACCGCGCAGTTTTTTCCCTGTGACGCCGGCAACGCTGCCCAACTCAAAGATGCCGATCTCGCCATCACGGAAAAACTCGGCGCACCAACGATCCTGATCAACGCCGCCGGTGGTAATCAGCCCGAGGCCACGGTCACCGCTACGCATCCGTTTGAAGCAATCGATCCCGCAGCGTGGAAAACCTGCGTCGATCTCAATCTCGTCGCCGGCTGTCTACTGCCCTGCCAATGTTTCGGACCCGGCATGGTCGCGCGCGGTGCGGGTTCGATCATCAACATCGCGTCAGTATCCGGTCATCTGCCGCTATCGCGCGTCGTCGCGTATAGCGCTGCTAAGGCCGCCGTGGTTTCACTGACCCAGTTCCTCGCCCGCGAATGGGCGAAGTCCGGCGTGCGGGTCAATTCGCTGACGCCGGGATTCTTTCCTGCCGAACAAAACAAAAAACTGTTATTCAACGAAGACGGTTCACCAACCCCACGTGCGCAGCAAATCCTCGGCCACACACCGATGGCACGCTTTGGTCGCAGCGAAGAACTGATCGGTGCCGTGGTGTTCCTTGCCAGTCCGCAAGCGTCGTCGTTCGTCACCGGCACCGACATCTGCGTCGACGGCGGATTCCTCGCTCAGACGATTTAACCTCAAGTCGGCATTTGAAAAATCCTCAAGGCAACCGCAGAGGCACAGAGGCCACTGAGATCGCAGAGGAGAGCGAAATAGGACAGTCACCCTGTTGGTGATCGGCGCCGGAAACAACAGCCTCTTCCAACCCCAATCCTCTGCGGCCTCTGCGCCTCTGCGGTTGCCTTGGATTGCGTTGTGTCGCGTCTACGCCATCGCCAGGCGCCACGCGCGTTCCTGCGGCGCTGCGGTGGTTGCAAGAATGGCCTGGGCATGCCGCGCAAAATGGCCGCGCTGGTCGTTGACATACGCACGCAGGATTCGCTCGGCAACGCCGTCGTGATCACCGCAGTGCCACAGTCCACGTGCGGCGATGAGTTCGCGCAGTGCGTGATTGCGATCACTGGTCGTGGTCAGGCTGTTGTCGGTGGGAACGGTTGCTGCGGCGATGGTGCCGCGGTGATGCCCGCTGACTCCGGATAGGGAAAGGAACTGCGACAAGACCGGAGCCAATGCACGAGCGCCAAGGCAACTGGCGGCGATGGATACGGCACGGACATGGGAGAATGCATGCTCGCCCGTCAGACGCTCGATCTTGCGCTGCACCGCAGCTACTGCTGTGGAATCGCCAGTGCGACCGAGGGCGATGATCAGCACGTCCATCGGACTCAAGCTGCGGCCGAACTGCCCCATGCCGGTGTAGTTCCAGCCCTCGTCCCAGTCGTTGGCATCTACTGCCGCAATCAGAGCGGAAGCACCTGCCGCCTCACCGAGCAAACCGAGAATCTGCGCTGCACGCAGATCGCGGCGCTGACGTAAGAGCGGCATACTGCGCGCTGGATCGGAAAATACGATGGCAAGGCTTCGGTGATCGTTCAGTTCGCCTGCGGCCGCCGTGGCGATGAGCGCGTCGGTAATTGGGAACGAATCGCCGTGCTGCAATACCGCTGCGTCCAAACTGCCGATCCGCACGAGCTCGCGCTGCACGGCACGAACATCGAGTTCGCGGATGCGACCGCCATGCCGCTGCGCTGCCCAAGCCGCACAGATTCCCGCGGCATATCCGGCGTTCTGCACGTCGGGTTGCATGCGCACCACCGGCAGGGCGTCGCGGTGACAGCCCATGCCGAGACCGGTGACCAGCACTCCTTCCAGGCCACGCGGCAACAGACTGCGCAGCGGCACATGCGCCCACAACGAGGACTTGTCTGGCGGCTCAACCATGAACACCGGATGAATAGTGAATCCGTGTGAGTCGAAATTGCTGGTCGCAGTCACAACCGTATCGGGAAAGGTGCGCGCGGCGAGGAAGTCGAGCGGATCAAGATCGAGTTCAGCGATGATCTGTCGCCGCTCACGCGTATCAAGAATTTGGGCGACGTCGAATTCGCCAGTGAATTTTTTCCGTGCAGCCGCATAGGCGCGCGTGACATCCGTGGGATCGGTGTCATCGATGAAGGTCCAATCAGAATTGCGATAGGCTTCACCGAGTTCGCGCGGACTCAGCCCACTACCTTGCACGGCGACCTGCTGCGCCCCTTGGCTGGTGCACGGTGCTCCAGCCGCTGCCGGAATGGTGGCGGCACCAGTCGCATCGACCGCGGCGCCGCAACTGACCACGCCCGGCCCCCACGGTGTGGTCACGATCACCGCGTTCACGCGATTGCCATCGCAGGTGCAACCAGCGCCGCGCACCCCGAACCACACGTCGGCGCGCGCCGCACGCAGCTGGCGCAGATACCACATCGCTTTCCATTCCACGTTCCATTTTCCACTGTCAGCAGCTGGACCGCCAGTTCCCATGGCGAAGGTTCCGCGATCTATTTCAGCGGTAAATCCAACGCGATTCCCATGCCAGTAGCTGCCAATCATACCCTGAGTTCCCACTCCACCCAAGCCCGGTGCAGCTTCGCACACCAGCGTACGGGCGCCTTGACGAGCTGCAGCGATACCGGCCGGAGCACCACCGGTGCCTCCGCCCAGCACCACCACATTCCACGGTCCGAAGTTCGGCAGATTGAATTCGGGAAGTGCTATCGTTGGCAGCCCCGCATAGCGTGACGCCATTGGCAGCCAGCGTTCGGATGTCGCCCGTCCAGCCACAGGTTGGTTTGGTGGCGACAGCTTCTGCGCTCGCCGCGCCGCTTCCTGACCGAGCACCGTACCAGCAGCAATCCGCGCTGCGGGAGTCAGCCCAGCGAGCGGAGCCACCGCGCAGCGATCGGCCAACCACGTGTCGCCGACCACGGCATCGACGTCGATCACGAGATCCGCCGTACGCAATTGACCGGGCGTGAACACCCGTTCGCGCAGCATGCATTCAGCAGCAGCCCATGCCGCAGGCGAACCATCGGCGAGATCAACACTGGTCTGAACCCGCCACATCGGCGTGGTGCGCTGTCCGCTCCAGCGACTCGAAGACCCGACCTCGCCCATGGCTTCGCCGCCGTCAGGTCGATCGCCAATCACGTTGAGCGTCAACCGACGCTGGCCACCGCTTCGCGCTGACAAACCCGACAACCGCGCGGCCACGTGGTGGCGCGTGGCGTCGATCACCACCCGCGTCAGCGTCGCCAGCAATCCGCCAGCGGTGGCAACCACCACGATGCCGTCGCGCACATGAATGGGACCGGTGGCGTACACCAATTCCACACCAGCCGCGATGGCGGCCTGTTCGAGTGTCGCCTTGAGATGCAGCGGTGTGGCGGCGCGATCGTCTGGCCACAGCGCGGCGGCCAAACCAGCAGTGGTCGGCGAACCAGCCCACAGCTCAAAGGCACCGGCAATGTCATCGCCCAGATAGGTGCGCTCGGCACACAGCACCGTGCGTGCGCCACTCTCGGCAGCCGCGATGGCCGCAGCAACGCCAGCGGACGAGCCACCGACCACACACACATCAGCCGTGGCGAGAACGGGAATGCTGGTCATGGCAACTACCTTGCCCAACTTTCCGCGGATGGCGATGGTCAGCTATGGCGCGGCTTGGCCATCCATGGTATATTTTCACCATGGACTGGTCATCTCTGAGCGTGTCCGCGGGCACCAGCTATGTCGGAAAACCACCTCCCTCGGGCGACGGCATCGAAACCGCGCCACCGTTCCACAGCGTCTGGTTCATCCTCAACGGCTCGGCCGACGTACGCCGGGGCCGCAAAACGTGGCACGCTGGACCTGGAAGCGGCTTGGCCATGCCGGTGAATTGGCGCAGATTTCAGTCGTTTTCTGCCGACGCGCGCCTTGTCTCGCTCGGCCTTCGCGTCGCCTGGCCGGACGGTCAACCGCTGCTCGAACAGGACGCCCCGGTGCTGCTGAACAACCCCGAGCTGCAGACGCTCGCGACGCGCGCGGTTGCTCTGACATCTGACCAGGGCAGCGGCTGGATGCGCGCACGATCGGCGTTGTACGCTTACGCCGCCGCGTGGCTGGATGAGCTGCTGTCCGCTGGTGCCCGCCTGCGCGCAGCCGGCTGCGGCGACGCACGCCTGGATCGCGCACGACGCATCCTCTGCGCACATCCGGAACTCGGCCCCCTGCCCTACACGCAACTCACCGCCGCCAGCGGTTTATCGCGCACCCAACTTGATCGCCAGTTCCGCACCGTGATCGGAGCCACGCCGCTGAAGATTCGCGACCGCGCCGTCCTTGCCCGCGCCCGCGAGCTGCTCGCTGATCCCGCGCTCAAACTCAGCGCCGTCGCCCACCAGCTTGGTGCCACCGACGCCTCGCACCTCGTGAAATGGTTCCGCCGCCAGACCGGACATACGCCGGGCGAGGAACGGAGGCTGGGACCGCAGGCGTAAGCCTAGAAAACGCATGCGAATTTACAGGAGACACAGAGACTCGGAGCCTGAACCTAGATTACTCTTTTCAAGGCAACCGCAGAGGCGCAGAGGTCGCAGAGGGCTTGGGTTAGAAGTCATTGCTGTTTCTGGCGCCACTCACCCACAGGGTGACGATCCAATGGACGTTCTCCTCTGCGATCTCAGCGGCCTCTGCGCCTCTGCGGTTGCCTTGGGGTGTTTCAACCGAGCAATGTAGGCTGAAGAGTTTAGCAGAAGTAACCTCGTCACCCACGGGGCGATCCGTCTCTATTCTCTAACTCCTTCGGACCTCTGCGCCTCTGCGTCTTCTGTTCATTCGAATCTTTTCTAGTTATGAATCCACTCGACGCTCTGTCCTGATGGCATCCTTCGCGCACGACGCGATATCTGATCCCCACCCGCATCGGTTTCCAAACCGATCATCTTCACCATCCGGAGTTGTCATGAAGTCTGCCGTCCTCGCCCTTGGACTCGTCGCCGCCTGCCTTGGGGCTGCCGAACCAACCTCAGCCCAAGACAAGATGATTGATTCACTAGCGGGAAGCTGCCCCGTCGCTGGTGCGTTCAAGAGCACGGGCAAATTAGAAGTATCGAAGACCGACATCGCCGCCGTATTACTCGCCCGCAATCCCAAACTGACGAAAGCACAGGTTGACGAAACCGCCGCTATGTTCATTAAGATGGGCGATGCCGATAAAAACAACGCAGTCGCGAGGACCGAATACCTCGCGATGTTCAAGCCAGCAGCGAAGCCGACCGCAAAATAATCCTAATAAACGCGATCCAAGGCAACCGCTGAGGCGCAGAGGTCGCAGAGGTTTGGGATTAGAGGATATTGTTGTTCCCGTTACCCATCACTCGCAGGTGGATATCTCAATCTCGCTCTCCTCAGCCTACATTGCTCGGTTGAAACACCCCAAGGCAACCGCAGAGGCCGCTGAGATCGCAGAGGAGAACGTCCTTTGGATCGTCACCCTGTGGGTGAGTGGCGCCAGAAACAGCAATGACTTCTAACCTAGGCCCTCTGCGACCTCTGCGTAGCTCTGCGCCTCTGCGGTTGCCTTGGAGTTTTTTCAAACGCCGAGTTGAGGATAATGTCGTCACAGTTTGGGACGTTCAGCTTCCGCGCGCAGTCGTTTGCGCAGTTTGAGCGGTGGTTGCCCGTGAACTTCCCGCGCCCAGCGCGCGAGACGATGCAATGTCCCGGCTCCGCAACGCTCGGCGACTGCGCTCAACGACAGGTCGGTGTCGCGCAGCAGCGTCAGCGCTCGTTCGATGCGGCGCTGCCGCATCCATACCGCCGGTGATGATCCGATCTGTTCTTGGAATAACCGACTCAAGTGTTCGCGACTGCAACCGCAGCGCTGGGCGATCGCCTTGAGATTGTGGTCTGAACACGGATTGGCGAGGATCGCATCGATGGCGTGCGCAACCGGACTGCGCGTTGCGCTGGCGGCGTGCTCGACCACTTCGGCGAGTGCGCCAACGAGCGTGGCGACGCGCTCAAGCATGGAGCGACGGCCGGGCACAACGGTCTCGCGCATCAGGGCCAGGAACGGATCACGCTGGGACAACGAGATGACGCTGCCGTGTCGCGCACGAAACAAGTTCCAATGCGCGCGCAGTCCGGCTCCGATAAGGGTGAGATGGTCGGTCACCAACAGCTCATCATGTCCTGGCCAATCCGTGCGCTCAGGCGGTCGGCCGTAGGCGCTATCTTCGTCATAGGCGAACAAGAACAGGCTGCCCGGCCCCAGCGTGCGCTCGTTGTCGGCTTCACGTAACACCGCTTGGCCACTACGGATGTACTGCACCACCACGCGCCCCGCTGGCTGCCGCCCCATATTGTTGAACCACCAACGAGTGCGCGGCAGATGACGCTCCTGGAACAGATGGCCAGCAACTGACCACGTCGTTAGATCGCGCTGCTGGTACCAGGTAACGGCGTCCATATCACAAAATGTAGGAAATGAATAACAGAATGCACGTTAAACACTTCATTGTGCTGTGTAGAATGTCATGGAACAACCGGAGTAACCGATGTCCACCTCTTCCCGCCCTGCCCGCAAAGCAAAAGTTCTCGATACCGGCCATGCCGCCCACACCAAGGACGGCGACGTGCTGGGCCTGCCCGGAACGATGCCGCGACCGATCAAGGTCGTGCTGCTGGGTGCTGGCTCTGGATTCACTCCACGGCTGTGCAGCGACATCATTCAGACGCCCAACCATGCCGGCGGCGAGATTGTTTTGGTCGATATCGACGCCAGCCGACTGAAGCCAATGCAGACGATCGTCTCGCGCGTCGCCGCAGCAGCGACGGGACCGACCTGGACCATCACCGGTGCTACCGATCGCCGCAAGGCAATGACCGACGCTGATTATTTGATCTGCTGCATCGAAGTCAGCGGACTGCGCTGCGTTCGGCTTGAGAACGATATTCCCAACAAGTACGGCGTCGATCAATGCATCGGCGACACGGTCGGACCCGGCGGCCTCTTCAAAGGACTGCGCACCATTCCGGCCTTCCTTGAAATTCTTAAGGACGCTGAGCGGCTGTGCCCGAACGCCATCGTCCTCAACTACACCAACCCGATGAGCATGATGTGCCTGACCGCTGCGCGCTCGACTTCGCTGCCCGTAGTTGGTCTCTGTCACTCCGTCCAGCACACGACCAGGGTCATGGCCCAGCGTGCTGGCGTTCCCTACGATGAAATGGAATGGGAGTGCGCGGGCATCAATCACCTTGCTTGGCTGACCAAGCTGGCGCATCGCGGTCGCGATCTCTATCCTGATCTGATGGCCAAGGCGCGCGCTGATCTTGCGGGAAATCCCGGTGATCCGAAAGATGTCGGCGACCTCGTGCGCAAAGACATGATGCTGCACTTCGGTGCGTTCATCACCGAATCGAGTGGTCACCTCAGTGAATATTTGCCGTACTACCGCAAGCGCAAAGACCTGATGAAAAAATATTGTCTCTCGGGTTACGATGGCGAGTCGTCCTTCTACGCCAACAACTGGCCGACCTGGCGGTCGAACGCCGACGCCAAGCGCTCGCAGATGATCTCCGGTGAGGAGCCGATCGGTTGGGCGCGTAGCCACGAGTACGCAGCCTTCATCATCGAAGCGCGCGAAAAGAATTCGCCGTTCACCTTCCACGGCAACGTGCTGAACCGCTGGCAGGGCGGCGGACCACTCATCTCAAACCTGCCGCACGACGGCGTGGTCGAAGTGAAAACGCTGGTTGACCGCAACGGACTCCAACCACTGGTCTATGGCAAACTGCCGCCACAGATGGCCGCGATCTGCGCGTCCAACATGGCCGTATATGATTTGGCCGCCGAAGCCGTCCTCCGCAGCAGCAAGGAAGCCGCGATCCACGCCCTCACCCTGGATCCGCTGACGTCTGCCTGTTGTTCACCGGCGGAAATCCGCGCCATGACCTTGGAAATGTTCGCCGCCGAGAGCGAGTTCCTGCCCGACTACCGCTGAGCAAGATCGACTCCAAGGCAACCGCCGAGGCGCAGAGGCCGCAGAGAACGCAGAGGAGAGGTCAGATAGGGCTTCACCCTGCGAGAAATCGAGCGAAGTGGCCATCGCAACCCTCCGCGACCTCTGCGGCCTCTGCGCCTCAGCGGTTGCCTTCGGTTGCGTCTCTACCTACCGGGCCTATATCCGTACGGACCCTCGGGGGATCGCTTTTGTCTGCCTACGGGTGTTTATTGGTTTCCTTTAATTTAAGGCTGTGGTAAGGCGCTTCCCCAGGAATCGACGCCATGGCCCAGTCGGGCAACCAGTCAACACCGGCCGCTGATCCATCCGCTACCCAGGCGGCTGATTTCGCTGGGATGCACGTAGTAGCAAGCATGCCGACCACGATCGGCGACTGGGTTGTGAAACAGAAGTTGGGTGCCGGCGCGATGGGTGAGGTGTTTCTCGCCTTCAACCAGGGCGAGCGCGCAGCACTGAAGCTCGTCGCCAAGCACTATGCGACCGACGATCGTTTCATTCAGCGCTTCCAGCGCGAAGTCGAGACGCTGACCAGCCTGGACCATCCCAATGTGGCCAAGGCATTGGACTGCGGAGAATTCGATGGCCGTCCGTGGCTGGCGATGGAATTCGTCGGCGGCCCGGATCTTGAGAATCTGCAGAAGCAGCACGGCGTGTTCTTTGAAGCCGATGTTCTGCGTTTGGCCATGCAGGTTGCACGCGGACTTGAATACATCCACGCCCAAGCCGGACTGATCCATCGCGACATCAAACCGGCGAACATCCTGATCGCACGCGCGCCGGACGGCGACCCGACACGACTGATGAATCCCGGCGACCTCGCCAAAATCATCGACTTCGGTCTCGCCAAACCGACTGAAGACGAAGGTCACGGCCTGACCATGACCGGGATGATCCTGGGCACGCCGAATTACATTTCGCCAGAGCAGATTGCCTGCGAAAAGAATCTCACGTTGCATGTCGATATGTACGCACTTGGCGCGAGCATGTTCCACTTCCTGAGCGGCCGCGTTCCTTTCGCCAATGGTAGCGCTGCCGCGGTAATGGCGGCGCACCTGAACGAACCGGTTCCCGATCCGGGCGACATCGTGCCGGCAATTTCCGCTGCCACGCGACGGGTCGTCATGACTGCCATGGCCAAGAAGGCGAACGGTCGTTACCGCGACTGGGCAAGCTTCATCGACGCCTGTGAAAAAGCAGCAGCGACGTTGGATACGAATGCGCCAGGCGCCATTTCCTCGAAATTTCTGCGCAAGCCGATGGTGAAAACAGGATCGGCACCCACTCGTAAGCCGACCAGTCCCCCGGTACAGCGACCGGTGTCGATCAATGCCGCGCTAGAACCACGCGCAAGACGAGTGCGCCAGCCACCGCCAGTCAGTGGCGCAGAGGCCCTTGCCCAGGTGATCAGCAGCCGCTTCATCCACAAAGAAGCGCGACCTGATCCGATCAAACCTGACAGCGAAAACGTTGAGCAGACTCGTCACAGCGGCAGCACCTCAGCAGTCCAGCGTTGGAGTGGTCGATTGGATAAGACCGGCGTCACTGGTGGCTCGATCCTACCGTGGATCATCCTTGGTCTTGCCGCAACGGCTGCGATCGGCGCCACCATCTGGGCGGTCATGCAGCAGTAGGCGTGGTATTTTTCGTGGATACTGCGTCTTGAACAGCGAAGCCCACCGCGCCATAGTCTTCATCCCATGTCGCCCCCCACCATCCGTCAGTATTTCGTCCTGACTCTACGCGGTGACCGCGGTCCATTGGATCGTGATGGCGTTAACGAACTCGTACGCTCTGGCGAGGCGACCCCAACCGATCATGTACGCAATGCCTTCGGCCGATCTCTCGGCACCGTGGCGGATGTGCTCGCGGGTCGCGAACGCGGTCCGACTTCCGACCGCATGCGCAGTACGCCAGGCCCACAACGCAGCAGTGTACTGACGCGACCCGCACCTGGAATTCGCGTCCTCACCATCATTGCCTGCGTGGTGATCGTGGCTGCTGTTGCCGTTGTAGCGACCATCGCCATGCGGAATGCGCCGCGTCCACCCGATGCGCCACCGACCAAGTCGGCGGACAATACGCACATGACGCCGCTCACGCAGCCGCCACCGCCGTCTGCCCCAGATACGCGTATCCAGCAGCCTGCTCCACCTGTGGTCCCTCCGCGCAGTACAGCAACGCCTGCGCCATCCGCTCCGGTAGCAATTGCCCCCAAGGTGCCCACCGATCCCGTAGCCAAACCAGAACCGCTGCCCACCGCCCCGGAAGGTTGGCTCGGCTACAATATTGGCGGCGGACCAGCTGGCTCCGGACCAGACATCATCGGTAATACGTGGACCGTGTGCGGCAGCGGTCGCCTCTCGTGGACCAAGGACCCAGACGGCTGCCGTTTTGGAGCAACCACGTTAGCCGGCGATGGCATGATCACCGCGCGCGTGCTCAGCGTCGAGCCGACCAATGAAGGCTACGCAGGACTGATGCTGCGCGGAGACACGCGCGCAGACGGCGCTCGTGTGGTGCTGTATCAGAGTTCCGTGGCCCTCTCCACGATGTCCTGCCTCGATTATCGCGCCGAGCGGGGAGCGCATTCAATCGCATTAAACCGTCCCTTCGACGCCTTCGGCACCAGTCCGCATCAATGGTTGCGGCTCATGCGTCGCGGCACGATCGTCAGTGCCTGGATCTCGAAGGACGGATCAACTTGGCTTGAATACGGAACGATGGAGAAAAACACGGCGTTTGCCGGCCCGGTCCTTGTGGGGATCGCTGCCTTCAACACACCGGACACGGCGCGCCCCATGGCAACGGCCGTGTTTTCCGATGTCGTGGTGGGGCCGTTGCCACCCGAGCCGACACCACGAACTAAGTGAAACCCGGGCCACACGGTTGTGGCACCAAGGGCCTACATCCAAGCGGCGCCTGAGTCCGCCGCAGAGAAGCTGCACAAATCGTCTCATTAGCCAAAGTTACTAACTTGGTTGCGAGGCGCGAAATTCCGCCTCACCTCAGCGTGGGAACTCACATTACCACCTAATAGGCCGAGCTATGACCCCGGACACCACGCCGAACTCCATTCCGGACAGCGACCTGTTGTGCGCTTGGCACGCCGCCCGCGACGAGGCCGCGTTCCACGCCGTGTGCGCACGCCACACCGGGCTGGTGCTGGCGACCTGCCGTCGGCTGGGCGCTCCGGATGCTGATGAGGCCACGCAAGCCGTCTTCCTCGTCCTCGCCCAGAAAGCCGGCTGCGTGAAAAGCGCCAGTCTCACGTGCTGGCTCATCGGCACGGCGCGGCGGGTCGTCGCGAATCAACGCCAGGCGGTTACCAACCGACGCCGATATGAACGAGAGGCCTCCGTGGAAATCGCCCACCAACGCAACCAGCCGGCCGAACCACTGTGGGAGGAAGCCAGTCGCCACCTGGATGAGGCTCTGGCCAGCCTCAGCGTTGCCCGTCGTGAAGCCGTGATGCGCTTTTATTTGCAGGGCCAGCCGCAGGCCGAGGTCGCGGCCGAGTTGGGATGCTCGATCGACGCGGTGAAGACACGCGTTCATGAGGGACTCGCGCAACTGCTCGCATTCTTCAAACGTCGCGGTGTCGCCCTGAGCGCCGCCGCCCTGGCCAGCGGTCTTGCAACAGAAGCCGCTGCTGCGTCTCCAGCACTTGCCACAGCCTGCACCCAAGCTGCGACGCTACCGACCAGCTCATCGGGCGCCGCCGGGTTGGCCAAGTCGGTTCTGCATGCCATGGCCATGAAGACCGTCGCCATGGTCGCCGTCGCAGGAGCGCTACTCGGCGTCGGCGCGGTTGTGGGATTCGCTGTGCATCAGTCGGGCGATGCCGCGACAGCGCAACGTAACACCATCACCTATGCTGCGACGAACGCAGCAAACAGCATCACCTTCACACTCGATGCCACCTATACGTGCGGACAATACGCCAACGGTGACTGGTGGGTAATGGCAAATCCGACGACGCACAGCGTGGTGCTGCAACAGATCTCGCCCGCTTACACGATTGGTCGCCATGGCTGGGCGGTTAATCCGAGCAGTGACCCTCAGAAAACGACGGGGAAAACCCAGTGGATCGATGATCGTTACCAGACGTCGTTCGACCCCAGCGGAATTCCCACCTTGCCCTATGTCGCTCACGCCGGCGACTCCATTGTCAAGACGGTCAGTGCGAGGGATAAGTCCAAAGGTCAGACGTGTACCGCCTTTGCGGCCGTACTGACCGTGGTCGACACGCCGCCGTCACCAACCGCATTTCGTCCACCGTACATGGGCGCGTTCAAGCCCACATTCGACACGTCACAGTTGCGCATGCAGCTGCTGCCAACGCTCGCACCGGTTGCACATAGCATCACCCAACGTGAAGCGGAATCGCGAACCGCCACATTTCGTCTTGATGACTCGTCAGATATGTTCGCCGTCGCCATGCCCAACGAAGCGGCCCCGACCTGGGGTTGCGACATGGCGCGTTCCGATGCCGAGGTGTTCCTCTGGCTCTGCTTGGATGCATCGATCAGCAGCAAACGGAAAACGATCATCGGCATGGTGCAGTATGGCATCGACTTGTACGGCGCATTGAAAGGGCAGAACGCGACCTGGGACCTCGGCGGATGCGGCAACGGGATGGGACGACTGCTGCCACTGGTTTTCACTGCCACGCTGTTGGATTCCCAGGATATGCGCGACGCGCTGCGCAACGCCCGCCCTGACGCCTTCGCACAACGACCGTCATTCGAGGAAATATTCTCCTTCTCGCGTGGTCGCCAAAACCAGGTGCTGTGGGGCCAGCCCTATGCCTGGAGTACTGAAGAGCGCTACTGGTACACGCTCGCCGTCGATGCGCAGGCCGAGGTGGTTATGCCCGATCCGTACGGATTCATCGATGGTGGATCCAATCCCGGCGCGGCTCATCAAGGCATCACGGCTGCGCCTGCGCTATACGCGGCGCTGGTGCTGCGCCTGTTCCCAGCGCTCCAAACAGCTTGGCCAGACCGCGAGCTGCGCCTGCTGACGTATGCTGACCGTTGGGCTACACAGGGTGTCTGGACCTTGCCCGATCCGGTGGCTCCGGCGCCACACCTGACCGAACAGCAATGGGCAGAACGAACCAAGCACGGCTATGGCACCACCTGGGGTCCAGATCCGGCGCATCCCGGTACAGCCATTCATGGATCTGGGCGCTTCCCGACCCGACATGGTACACACGCCTTCTCCAGCGATTTAAATGCCGTGCGAACCAGCGCATTCGCTGAGGCCATGTGGCATGCGTACCGGGGCACCATTCCAGAAAGCCCGAACAAATAATCCGCATGAACCAGTCGTACACCGCTTCCAATCGCAGCATCCATGCCTGGGCCATTGGCGGCATATCCAACTATTGGATGTCAGCCGTCATCTATTCGTTCCTGAGCATGGTGTTCATCCTCAGCTACAAGATGGATCCGTGGCGCGTTGGCATCGCGATGATGTTACCCCGGCTACTCGACATCGTCATCGATCCGGTGCTCGGACGCCTGTCTGACGTGCTCAACTCTCCGTGGGGTCGGCGACGTCCGTTCATGTTCCTGACCGCCATCCTCGGCGCGGTCCTCGTCGTGGCCGTGTGGTGGATGCCGATGAGCTGGGCGGCAGACTGGCGCGGGTTCACGTACCTGACCATCATCACCACGATTCTCTACGCCAACTTGGGTGCGTATCAGATGGCGCACGGCGCACTCGGCTATGAACTGTCGGATGATTACGATCAGCGCTCGCGCGTGCAGGCGCTTACCGCGTTCTATTTCAGCGTCGGTTCACTCGGTGGCGGATACGTGTACTGGCTGGCGCAACAGCCGTTCTTCGGCGAGGGCGCCACGGGCGAAGTCAACGGCTTCCGCATGCTCTCCTTCGCCATGGCCGCTTGCGTGCTGGTGTTCGGTCTCATTCCCGTCTTCGCCTGCCGCGAGCGATTCCAAGACATCAACCGACAGCACGTCAACGTCTGGACAGCGCTCAAGGCCACGCTCAGCCACCGACCGTTCATCGTTATTCTGGTCATCCGCTTCATCAATGTCCTGGGCACCTCGCTGTACGGAAACCTCACCGCCTACGTGATCATCTTCGGCGTCTGCTATGGGGACAAAGAATTGTACAATCAAGTCATGGGCGGTTGGATGGGTATCGCCGGATTCGTACTCGGCTGGGGCATGGTATTGACTGCGGCACCGATCACGCGCTGGCTTGGCAAACGGCGCGGACTCATCATCTGCTACGGCCTAACCGCTGTCGCCGCTATCCTGGCACCATTCATCCAGGTGCCAGGCAGTATCTACGTGGTCTTCGGCGCCGCGTTGCTGTTCATGCCAGCCACCATCATCATGAACAATCTCATGGCCTCGGTGATGCCGGACATCTGCGACCTCGACGAGCTTGCCTACGGCGAGCGCCGCGAAGGACTCTTCACCGCCGTCATGTCCTTCATGACCAAGCTGGAATCCTCGCTGTGTATTCTCATCGGTGGCGGACTCCTCACGCTGTCCGGTTTTGACCAGAACCTCGCCACGCAGTCACCAGAAGTCATCGACAAGATGCGCCTGTACGCCTTCATTCCGCTCATCGCCGGAGCGCTGCTGACCTTCGCCGCTGCCTGCTTCTTCTCACTCAGCCAGCGTCAGATGGACGTGGTGCGGGCACAATTGGACGAGCGCCATCGGCAGCGACTGGACGGGAACAGCGCCGCAAACACCAGCAATCAACCGGTGAACTAAGGTGCAACGCCTTTCCTTACCATGTTACCCACGGCTGGGATCCCCAGCCAATGCAAGGATCCGCATGCGCCAACTTTGCCTTCTGCTCCTCACCACGGTTCTGGTCAGCGGCGAATCGCCCGGAGTCGCGGTCGTCGAATTATTCACGTCCGAAGGTTGCTCGAGTTGTCCGCGGGCTGAAGAGGCGCTGCATTTACTAAATGCCAAGGCCGTCGACGCGCGCGCCCCTGTTTATTGTATTGCGTACCACGTCACGATCTGGGACACATTGCAAACTCCGCATGGAGCCTGGAGTGATCCCTTCGCTAATGCGCTGTGGACGGCGCGACACAAGACCTACGCGACCAAACGCCCATCACCGCATCTGCCAGCTGGCAGTGTAGCCACGCCACAATTCTACATTAATGCTCTACCGTACGCTGGCGGCGACCTGGGCGCGTTGATTGATTCAGCGCTGGCCACCAAATTCCCAGCCAAGATTACCTTAGAGTGGAAAGGCCCCGAGAAGCTCTCCTACAAAGTGACTGGAGCTCCGGCCGGCAGCTCGCTCATCCTCATCGTGGTCGAAGACAAACTGTCATCAGATGTAAAAGCTGGCGAAAATGCTGGCAAGAACCTTTCGCACAACTGCGTCGCGCGCTCGTTGAACAGCATCGCCTTGGACAAGAACCCCAACAGCTCCCTAGCCGTAACAATCCCGAAACACGTGAATCGTGTCAATGCGACGGCCATCGCCTACGTTCAGGGATCGGATCTCGCGATGTATGGCGCGACGTCTTTGGCGGTTCCCGCCGCCGCGGCCAAGACGCCGCCTCCAACCACAGCTCTGAAGAGCACGAAGCCAGGTCCAACAACCGTCGCTCCAGCCGGAACGTGTGAACTGCTGCCCGATGGGAGCAAACGCTGCAACACCAATCCATGAACCGCCGCACCACATCGATCTGACGCCCATCAAACTGAAAAGGATGCCCATGCGCTTCCGTTCCAAAATCGACCTCTGGCTGGCCGCACTGTTGGCGACTTCACCTGTGATGGCCATGCTCGGAGCCTACATACTCGTCCTGCAGCGCGACATAGTGGCCAATTCACTGGCGAGCGGCGGTTGGTTCTGGTTCATCGTCATCGGCACGCTCGCACTCGGCGTGGGGTTGCCCGTGTGGTTCCTGCTCTCGACTCATTATGAACTGTCTGATTCAGTCCTCATCGTGAAGGGCGGACCATTCCGTTGGAAAATCCCGGTACACGACATCACCAACGTCACGCCGACTCACTCGCCATTGTCGAGCCCGGCGCTGTCGTTGGATCGACTGCGGATCGACTACGCGCAGGGCACCAAGTCGCTCATGATCTCTCCCCGCGACAAAGATCAGTTCCTGAAGGCACTTGAGGAAGCCAGACGAGCGCCCTGACTAACTGCTGCAGACAGCGCCGCGTTATCCACCTTCCCAGACTGAACATGCATCGGGCTACAACTTGGTACCTCACCTGCGAGAATGATCTCACATTACGGTGTAATAGGCCAAGCCATGACCTTGCACCCACGTTCCGCTCCCATTCCCGATGACTCCAGTTTGCGTGCGCGGTATGCCGCCAGCAACAGCATCACCGTCCGCACCAGGTCGGCCCAGGGCGCTGAGTCATGAGCCACTACGTCCTCCAACGCGATGCGACTGAGCGGCAGGATGAGTCGCTCGCTGACGAGCTCGACTATCAGAACGTGGACCAGCAGGACGATGATCGGCGATCGAAATACACCGGCATCATCAGTTGGGTCGTATCGGGCGCGTTGCACGCAACGATCATCCTGCTGACGTTGACGGTGGTCATGTTGTCACAGCCCGATGAACCAGAAGCACCACCGGTGCGCATCGTGTCGATTCCGTCTCCGCCGGAGAAGCAAGATGAGAAACCGAAGCTGGAGCGCGAGATTCTCGATCCGAAGGTTGTGCTCGATATTGAAACCAAAGCCGACGTGGTTGCGCCGATCACAACGCTGGACGTTCCGATAGATGTAACATCGCGTGAAGAGGACAACACGGATAAGCCAGCGAAGGGTCGTGAAGAGGCGGTGGCTGATGCTGAGACGGGTGGTTCTGGCGCGTTCATGACAATCGGTGCTGGTGGCGGCAGCGCAGGCATGTTTGGCAGTCGCACCGGCGGTGGACGTCGGCGCGCGGCTGGCAAAGGCGGCGGATCGAAAGGTTCGGAAAGCGCGGTGGACGCCGCGCTGCGCTGGTTCAAGAAACATCAATCTGCAAATGGCATGTGGGATGCCGAGAAATATTTCCAAAACTGTGCCGAGGATCCTAAGTGTGAGCCAGGTTCGTTGATGGGATTTAATGACGCGTCGATTCATTCGGCAATGACCGGCTATGCGCTGCTCTGCTTCCTTGGAGCTGGTCACGACCACAAGTCGTTGAACAAGTACAAGACGACGGTGAAAAAAGGCCTCGACTACCTGATCTCGATCCAGAAGCCCGATGGTCTGATCGGCGTGATGAACTATGAACATGCGGTGGCGACCATGGCGCTCGCCGAGGCCTACGCGATGACCAGTGATCCGGATCTTAAAGGCCCGGCACAGCGGGGCGTGGATATGATCTTGCAGCGTGAGTGCGTGGACCCCAAGGCTGTGGACAAGGAATACGCCGGCCTGGGCTGGGACTACGGCGCGCCGGTTGAACGTAATGACTCATCGGTGACTGGTTGGAACGTCATGGCGCTCAAAAGTGCCTACGCCGCCGGTCTGACCATCAAGGGTGGGCTAGAAAACTCCAAACGCTGGCTGGAACGAACCTGGAAGGCAAATAACGATGGAAAAGAAGGTCGGCCGGATTGGCGGAAGCTCGACATCTACAAGGACGAAAGTCGCTTCTCGTACAATTGGTATCCCGACCTGGTGGAATACGACAGTAAGCGCATGGTTCATCAGGAACTTGCGCCAGTCGGCTTAGTCTGCGCCGTATTTCTTGGCCACCACTCAGGTGATGCGATGCTGGAAACCCTCGCCAACTGGGTATGCCGACACCAAACGCCGACAGCATTCCCCTGCAACACCTATTACATGTACTACAACACGATGGGCATGTACCAGGTCGGCGGCGAGCGCTGGAAAACGTGGAATAGCAAAGTCCGCGACATGCTCATCGATGCCCAACGCAAAGGCGACGGCTGCCTGGATGGATCCTGGAACTGGGAAGGCTCACAATTTCACGGCAGCGCTATCGGGCGCGTACTATCCACCGCCTACTGCTGCCTGAGCCTTGAGGTGTACTATCGCTATGCGCAGGTGAACAAACCTGATGCTCCCAAGAAAAATCCCTGACTTCCAAGGTCGGTGTACAGGGCTCGGATGTTGCCCACCTACGGGGCCACGGTTACTACGACGCGAAACCCATACAGAACTTTCGCCCTAACCAACAAAGTCCATCTCCCCGCGAACTGGACATCAATCACCACCATGGATCATCATCGGCCTCGCTGCCGTTGGTGCCACTGTTTGGGCAATAATGAATAGTTAGGGAAGGGCACTCCGGCGCAGGTTGCCATTCCGGCGATGGGATAACATCTATAACCGGGAAAACGAAGCAGACACGGGCTGAGAGAATCAACGGTGTTCACCCAGCAGATAAGCGCTTCCTTCGCCACAAACTGAGTGCGACTCCGGTTCTCCGGTTCTCCATGTCAATCGAATGCTGCGTTCATTCAGAATGTTTTGGATGGCGGAGCTGGTGCCTTCGGCGCGACAGGTGGTTCACCGCGCATGATACCAACTGAATTGCCTATGATTCCCACACTCCAGCCATCGCCCAGCGAGACAGCCCAGTCGAGCCATCCCAGCGTCACGTGCATCATCGCACCCTCATGCTGAATCTGTGCAAAGCCCTTGGCGCGATCCTCCGGCGTCAGTGGGATGTGTATGCTATGACTGACGCTATCGAGTCGCACGTATCGCTGACCGAAGGTTTGTATCTGAGCGTCGCTGGGTTCACGGCCAGCAAAGAATGGGCGTAACACTGTTCTATCGACAGAGGTCAGCGCTTCTCCTGCTGCGAGATGTGCCCTAACCTGGACAATAGCCGCAATATGCTCGTGATGGCGAGCCAACGCTGCCTGTACCTCGAGTTCCTCGATCATCCGAGCCGTGTCTTCTCCTGCACGTGATGCATTGTCCTGCGCCCGCACCATGGCGCTGGTCATCAGGCTCGCGAGCACGGGCAGACCCTCTTCGCGCACCACGCAGCCATCGGTCGTTTCTGACCACGAAGCTGTCCACGGCGTAAGATGGCGGAGCAGAACCGGAATCGGCGGCAGACACGTCTGGTCGATGCTGGCGCCTTTCCCGATTGGCACGTTCACCTGCGCGTAGGCCAGCGGAGCGTAGGCCGCCGCGATGCGCGGCAGGTCGACGCTAACCATCAGACCCGCGTCAGGAGCCTGTGCCGCAGCAGCCAGAAACATGGTCGCGTCGGGAGCGGTGGAGATCACCAAACGTCCGTCCGCTAGCAACACGGTCAGCATGCCTGCTGGTGTGAAACCTTGCCATGCAGCTCGTGTACCAGCGACCGCATCCATTGGTGTCAGCGGCACCAGAGCAGCGCAGAGACTCGTCACGGCTTCGGGATTCAGTGGTTGCCGCAAGCCGATGACAACCGTGCATGTCGGAAACGGTACGCCGGATTCAATCACCGCCGCCGCGTCGCCACTCCAAGCGTCAATCACCTCGGCAACACCAGGCTGCTTGCTCAGGTTCGCAAACGTTGGATCCGTAGTACCGTTGAGCATGGCGCGCAGTGCTCCTGCCGTACTGCCGAGCGTCAGCGTGGCCAGCGCACCTGAGCGGACCTGCGGCAGTTTCGCCGGATCAGGACGACGCAGGAACCGCGCAGGCATGGTCGTGGTCGGAATCGTATTGGCCGCCACAGCAACCAACGTCAGCGGTGAAAACGGAACTGCGCCACTCATGCGAGTTTCTGTGCTCCATGTCCCAGCCCGAGCATCGACCGCAATACTCATGCGTGGATGCAGCTTCCGCCAATCAGGACCCAATATTTTGCCTATGCCAATCGGATCCGTGTGCGTCGTGTCGGCTTTGGCGTAGGCCGCGATGACCGGAGCGAGGTCTGCGACCAGCCAAGCTGGAGCAGATACGTCTGGCTCTGGCAATGCGCCAACGGCGCCAGCGCGTTCGGTGAGAAGGCTGGCCTTGCCCCCGGCATAGAGGTCGCCACAAAATCCAACAAACTCTTTATCAACGTCCCTGAAGGTCCAACCAGAGAATCCGGCAAGCGTCGCCTGCGGGAGCTTGTAGGTCGTTGCGCCTTTCTCTGTTGCGCCTTTCTGCCAAGAAGACTTGACCGAATCAACAGACAGACCCAGATTGCATACGAACAGATTCGCGTCTGCGCTAGTGAGCGACAGCGCCGCCGAGCGAGCATTCAACATGCCGCGAACAGTGCTTACGCCGAGCTCTCCTCCGATCAGTGTAGACAGTCGCTCACTGAGTACATTCCATGCTGGCTGTGCTTGCGGATCAAACAGCATCGACGTCGGCTTGGCCGTCGCCGCCAGACGACGCAGTGTCGTCATATCGACGGCCGCACGCATCGGTGCCCCTGGTACCAACCAACGAAGAATCTCGCGCTCGGGACCCTGCCAGGCGGCATTGGCGTCCTTCGCGGGTGGCGGAGGAGCAGACACAACGATACTTACCGGGTTTGGAGACGGGTTGCTCCACGTGGCGAGCGCAACGCCGCCTGCAATCAGTGCAATTACTGCGGCGGCAATCAGCAGCTTGCTCACGGTCGCCACTGTCGCAGCACTAGCGAGTTTCGCTGCGCCAGGCGCTGCCAATGGATGGGTCGCGGCCTGCGTGCACGTCGCAACCACGGACACGTCCACCGCCGCCGCTTCACTGGCTAGGCCGATACTCAACACCCCAGCACCGACGCTGAGGCCGCGCTTGGCAAACCACTCGCGTAATTTTTTGAGCGCATAGTGAACTCGTTGATGCGCCGCGTCTTCACTGATGCCCAGACGATCGGCCAACGCGGTTTGCGGTACGCCACCAAGATAGTGATCCACAACCACAGCACGCTGGGCCTCGCTCAGTGATGCGATCGCTGCGTTGAGGTGCGGACGGATGTCAGTCCAGGTGGCCTCGGCGGCGACGTCAGGAATCTGTTGTGCGGCGATATGCATGGCTGCCTCGTGTTCGTGACGGGTGCGGCGGGCATTGGCGCGTCGCGTCGTGCGACACACGCGCAGGGCCACTCCGAACAACCACGAACCCAAGCGCAACGGATCGCTGATCCGTCCCGCCCGTCGAGCCAGAATGATGAACACCGCCTGCGCCGCCTCGTCGGCAGCCGCTCCATCACCCAACTCACGCCGACACACCGTGGCAACCATGCGCGCATGGCGCTCGACCAACCGGGTCAACGCCGCTTCATCGCGCTGGGACACCCAGGCCGCTACGTCGCTGACATCGGATGGATCGGTCATCGCCGACAGCGTAGAGTCCCACGCAGCGGGAGTACAGGTAACGGCAGGTGCATAGTTCATGCCCCTACTTGCCGGTCAAAGGACAACCCAAGAATCTCGTTATCATAGCCATGCGATGCGCGACCTAACCCAAGTCAACGTATCCATCGCATAGCGATGGCTGGCGCCGAGGAGTGTTGGCGGCATACAATCGGCGTAGCCGATGCCGCCTTGATTTCGCCAGCGTAGCGCCGCGAAATCAAGCTCCGACAAAGCCAGAGGGTAGGCTGAAAGCCGTAGGGCGAAGCCCTGAAAACAATTACGCGAATTCAGCGTAAATCGTCTTGATCGCCGTCGCCAAATCGGCTTCTTCAACCCCGACGATGATGTTCTGTTCGGACGAGCCCTGGTCGATCATGCGGATGTTGACCCGTGATTTGGCGAGGCTGGTGAACAGGCGCGCGGCGGTGCCGATCGCGTGGTTCATGCCGAGACCGACCGTGGCGATGAGCGCCATGCCGGGCATCGCCTTGACGCTGTCGGGATGGACTGCCGCCTGCAGATCTGACAAGATGTCTTCGAGCTTGTTGCTGAGCTGCTTGTCGCTGACCACGACGGACATCGAATCGATGCCGGTTGGCAAATGTTCGATCGACACCTGATGTGAGGCGAACACGTCGAGGACCTTGCGGGCAAAGCCAATCTCGCCGTTCATCAGCGCTTTTTCCAGCGCAATGACGGTGAAGCCCTTGGTGCCAGCGATACCGACCACGACCTGATGGCCGGGATCGCGGGTCGCGACGATCAAGGTGCCGGTATCATCCGGTCGGTTGGTGTTCTTGATGTTGATCGGGATGCCCTTCTCGCGCACCGGGAAGACGGCTTCCTCGTGAAGCACATTGGCACCCATGTACGACAACTCGCGCAATTCACCGTAGGTGATTTCAGCGATGCCCTTGGCTTCGCTGACGATGCGCGGGTCAGTCATCAGGAAACCGCTGACATCGGTCCAGTTTTCGTACAGCGCAGCATCGACGGCATTCGCAACGATCGAGCCACTGACATCGGAACCACCGCGCGAGAATGTCTTCACCTCGCCATTGGGCATGCTGCCGTAGAAACCGGGAACGACGACACGTCCGTTGCCGGCGCAGGCAGCCTTGATCGCGGCATAGGTACGCACTGAGTCAAGGCGTCCATGCCGGTCAAACAACACTATTTTTGCAGCGTCAACGTAGGCGGCGCCCAGCAACGCAGCGCAGATGACGCCGTGAATCGCTTCACCGCGCGAGGCTGCGTAATCCGGCGTGCAACCACCTTGGATCCGTTCCTTCGCCTCGCTCAGTACCGCCTTCAGATCGACCGACAGCTTCAATTCCTGCACGATGCTCAGGAAGCGCGTCTCGATCTGATTCCAGACCTGATCGATCGGTTGGCCCTTGGAGCCCAACTCGTGCGCGAGATAGAGCAGATCGGTGACCTTGGTGTCCTTGGCGTGGGCCTTGCCCGGAGCGGAAACGACGATGCAACGCCGACGCGGATCGGCGTCGATGATCGCCTTGACCTTGAGCAGCTGCGCGGCGGTAGCGACACTGGTGCCGCCAAACTTAGCGACGCGGACGCCATCACGAACCTGGACCATGGGAACCTCCTGCGGGACGGGCGAGGAGGCTAGCCGCCTTTTTACCATTGCCACCGCGATGCTAAACGCGCTGCCCGACCTACGAAGACCACGCGAGTGGGATGAGCAATAACGAACTTCAGCCTAGATTGCTCCATTGAAATATTCCAAGGCAACCGCAGAGGCGCAGAGGCCGCTGAGAGCGCAGAGGAGATTGTTGAAATGTCGATGGCAGCAGGCGGTTTTTCCAAAATCTCAACCACTCTTCTCTGCGACCTCAGCGGCCTCTGCGCCTCCGCGGTTGCCTTGGTTTGCGTTGTGTAGGCTTAGCTGCGCTGAACCGGATGTTGCCTTAGCGTGCGCGCCAATCGTCCCAAGGCGCATAGGTCGTGACCACGCCATCAGCCGTCCGCCAGGGAACACACGCGTGGTTGCTGGACCACTGTGCCCGTGCTGCGGCTTGGCGCAGGACGGCATCCGGATGACCGAGCGCCGCGCCGATGTCAGTTGGAGGCGTCACGGTGAGCGCGCTTCCTGCGGTGACGCTGTTCAACGCTGCCGCCAGCCACGGCTCGTGACTCTCGGGCGGCGTCCATCCCACCGAACGCACCACAGCCAACAGCGCAAAACGTCGCGTGTTGTCGGCCGCACTCCACCGCTCGGCGATGATGCGCTGGCGTTCTTCTGGAACACAGACAGCTAGCAGATCGCCAAGCAATGACGGCTCGGCCCGCACAGCAAACACCGCCGCATCGGCAGGAGTCAAGCGCGGAACCAATGCCCGACGCAGATCAAGATCCGCTGTCCGGCGTTCGAACCACACGCGCGCCTCCAGCGGACCACAGCGCTTGGCTATCGCTGCGCACAAGGGCGCGCGCAGTCCGGTATTCGCAGTTGCGTCCAGGTGCGCGACCAGGACCTCCGGCGTCGCCGCCGTTTCGTCGGGCGCGATGATCAGCGCTAGGCGAGCACCACTGGGATCGCTGCCGCCTGCCAACGCACGCAACTGCGGAGCCAGCCGAGCGACATGCGCACGCAGGGCCGGTATCAGCGCAGCGCGCAGGCGATGATCACGCGATGCTGCCAGCAGCGCGAGCGCGGCAGCAGGATCGCGGTCAATGTCGGCAGCGAGGATGTGATCGGCACTGGACGGCCAGCCTTGTTCATCCTCGGCTAGTTTACCCAACACGGTGAGCGCCACTCCGGCTGGGGCTGTCAGTTTATGACGGGCCAGGTGGTCTAACACCGCTCGCGCTGCGGCTGGTCTCACCTGCGGCAGCACCGCCACCAGCTCGGGACACGCCGGAGCTCCGGCCAACACCTGTGCCGCTGCGTCTCGCTGCGCCGAATCGGCCAGCAATACGATGAGTTCGCTGCGCACGTCGGCGACGAAGGGCCTCGTCTGCGCAATGATCTGGCTCCGGCACTGAGGATCACGTTCGTTTGCTAACTGCAGTCGCAACCATTCCAGCGGCGCGTCCTGGTTGTGACGCAACAATGCAACCCGCACGGCTGGATCTTTTTCCCACGCAATCGCCAAACGGATCGTCGATGCCAACACCGGGTTCCTTGAACCATGATAGTGTTTGACGAGCACGTTGCGTAGTAGCGGATCTGCCTGTTTTTCCCAGAACGGCAGCAGATTGCGACCGGCCTCCGCCTCATCCAACGCCTGTTCCCACGCCTGCCGAGCCGCTGGCGAACGTGCCGTACGCCAGCCATCGGCTAGACGTTGTGCGAGGTCGGTGGCCAGCGCGGTAATTATCGGACTATCGTGGCTGTTACCAAACCAAGAGAATATCTCGCGCAGCATCGGCAACGCGGCGCGGGCCAACCCGTCGTCCCGCGCCGCCGTCAGCACGACATCAAGTCCAGCGAGCGTTGGCGCTAAGTCATCAGCACTCGGAGGAACCTCGCGTTGACGATAGCGCTGCTCGTTCCACCATTTCCCTGGCAGGACGAGTTGCGACCAGCGCAGAGTGCTGAAAAATGCCCGGCGCAAACGCACATCGGTTTCTGCAGCCAAGGCTGAAACAACGTGCGCTGGCTCTATGCGTCGACTCCACTGCCGCATCAATTGTGGCAGACGGTCCGCGTTGACGAGTGGCCGCAATAGACGCCAATCATCTACTTCCCGTACCGGTGCCGCATCGATCAACGCGCCTTGCGGCAACCGCAGCGCGAGGGTCGCTTGCGCCTGTGCTTCGCCACGTCGTTTGGGTTCCGACCACCAACTCCACGCCACCGAGGCGAGGGTTGCCGCGAGTTCGCTGTCAGCCTGCCCATCCCACCCGGGCATGCGTTCGTTCAGCCACTGCGCGACTGCCGACCTATCGATCGCCAAGAGCAGGCGGACCAACGCGGCATCACTGTGATCTCCTGCTTGGCGTAAGCGCTCAACCACCGCTGCACTGCGCTGGGAAATCCAGGCGCGATCAAAGCGTTGCTCACCTGACGCAACAACTGGCGCAGCCGGACCAACGCGCAGATGGAGAGCCGCCGTCGTGGACTGGATCCGCGGAACATACATCGCGGTAGCGATGGCCGGTGGCCAGCACGGCGCACCGGACAATTCGACCCGCGCGCGATACGCCAGCATCGTGCGTCCAACCGGAATCCGCGACAAGAAGAACGCGGTGTGCTCGCGACGCAGCTCGCGGTTGTCCGCAGCGCCGTGGCGCACGCCCGACTCGCCAAGCAACGGTTCGATGCCACTGGCCTTGGGGTCCTCGACCAAGATGTGGTCAGCAGCCTGCCTCGTATCCAACGTCAACTCGACCAGCAACAGACTGCCAGCGGGAATCGTGTCGCCATCATTCACCAGCGTGCGTTGTTCCTCGCCGAGATCACCCTGCGCCAAGTGCCACACCTGGCGTGTGAGCGTGATGCCCGCTGACATCGGCGGTGCTGGCTCTGCGCTGCGCCAAGCGAGGCTCGCATCCCACCAGCCAGCGCCAGCAATCATCAGCGCGCCGCCCTGCGCTGGAACCGGTATCGTGATGGACATGCCGTCGCCCTGCGACGTTGCGATTTTTACATCAACCTGTTTGCCGTCGAGCGTCATCGTCCAGGTCGCCGGTGGCGAAACTGCGGCTGGATGCGCGCGCAGATGGTCAGCAATGGCAAGGAGGGCGGCCGCTGTGGTCCAGGTAGTTCCCCAGGTTCCGCCACGTCGCAGTGACAACAACCGCTGCATCGCTTCGCCAGCACGCGCGCCCTGCGGATCGAACACGGCTGCGGCACGGACCCACCACGCCGCTTCCAATGCTGGCTCGATGCCCGCATCTGGGCCGCCGCCCGCCAGCGCCTGCTGCCACACGTGCGCAGCGTTGTCGCGATCACCAGCGCGCTGGAGGGCGAGCGCAAACAGCGCCCGCTCAACCGCAGCAAGTTTCGGCGCGTCTGCAATCAACGGCTTCAGTGCCGCCGCGTCGAGGCCATTGCCCGCGAGTGCCGCAGCCAATAGCAAACCCGCGTGGGCATCAAGCCGAGAGCCAATGCCATTGCTGTACGTCACCGCCGCATCAGCACGCGCATCATCGTCATCGACGTCGCTTGATGGCGTGCGCGTCCACATCCGCCGCAGAACCGGATCGGCGAGCGCAGCCGTGAGACGCTCCGCCACCTTGGTGCGTGACGCCATCAGGCTGGTCGGTCCCGAGAGTTCGGCGTCGCCAAGAGCGCGTACGCCGGTCCAGGTCCATGCCGTGATCCACGCTTCGGATGGACCGCCCGGCCACCAGCCCCAGGCACCGTCGTTCTGTGTGCGGGCCAAGCGGCGCAACGATACATCGAGTATTTCAGGCAAATCAGCGAATGCCGGTGCCGCGCGTTGCTCGGGCGTCAGCAGTGGGGCGAGGATCGACGCTGGCAGCGCGCGCGACAAGGTCTGCTCGGCGCAGCCGTACGGGAAACCGCGCAAAAACGCTGCCGCATCAGCAGCGACGCCAGCCGGACCACGGGTTAAACGCACGGTGAGCAGCGCGCCGTCGCCGCTGGCCGGCAATGCAATAGACTTTCCAGCAGCGACCGCACCACCAGCGGACCACGCGCGCGGGAATCCGAACGATTCGACCGGCACTTCAACTTCGACACCGTCACCGATGTCACCACTGACCGCACGCACGGTGAGTTTCGCCTTGGCATCATTGCCAACATGCACCGGCAATTCTGCCGCCAGCGTGGCGCCGGCCGCGACATACAGTTCGCTGGTCAGTGGAGCATCAGCCATCACGCCGGACAATTCCCACGTAATCGTCACGGTCCGCTCGCTGGCATCGACATTGCTTACGAGTGCGCGCAGCGATGTGCTTTCGCCGGGGCGCAACACGCGCGGTGCAACCACGCGCACCATCAGCGGCTTGGCCGCCTGGAATACCACGCGGGCTTCGCCAGCGCGATGATCGCGGGTCGCAACTCTGGCCGTCGCGCGCCAGCCGCCGAGATTTTCCGGCAGGCGCATGCGGACCGTAGCAACGCCGTTGTCATTGGTCAGGGTGTCCGGTGACCAGAATGCGCACTCACGCAGATTCTGGCGCACATGACTGGGGGAATCCAATCCACCGCGAGATCCGCCAGCGGCACCAAACGCTCGCCGACTTCCACCGCCGCTACGACTGCCAAACATGCCTGTGCTCGCGCCACCGGCGCCAATGGCCATGAATGCGCCACCACTGCCATCGGATGGGGTCCACTGCCGGCCGGCCAGGCGACAGGTGCCAGCCTTCACGACGTCAAACCAACCGTCCAACGAATCCTTGTCTGCACGCAGCAGATACGGTTCTCTAGCCCGCACATGTTCGGCACGCGGCACAGGGATGAAGAAATCATTCAGGCGTGGCGCACGATCTTCGGCGATACGATAGAGCCCTTCATCAACCACGCCGAGCGCCAGCGATCCTGGCACAGGTCGGCCAAGTGCGTCGCGCACACGCACGACGACGTCGATTTCGGATCCCGGCGCCACCCGCGCTGGCGCTTCGATCGTGACCACTAATCCCGGTTCCGGTGCGGCGATCGGCAAGCGTATTCCAGCGCTCAGCGCCTTGCCATCTGTCGTGGACATGCTGACCAAAACGCGCACGCCAGCGGCGTAGGCGGGGATGATCGGCAAGCGCAATTCGCCCGGTCCATTCCGCAGATCGATGAGATGACGTTCGTTGATCCCGCCAGCATCGATCACCGCCAACGCCCAGGTCGGCGGTCCGACGATCCGTACGAGTGCCTCGTCACCGACACGATACACCTCACGATCACGGCGCAGATGGAGCGCGCCGTCGGATCCATTGGTCACCAGACAACGACCGTCAGCGCCCGTGATGTCTCGTTCACCAACTGCGTTAGATGCGCTAAGCCGCCACGAACCGCATTGCGGCAAGCGCAGACGAACTGCAGCGGTTCCGTCGCGACCGATCTCAACCGACTCAACATGGAGCATCCCATTATTCCTGCCGTCAACCTCAAGTCGTGCGGAGAGCGTCACCCGAGCTGCGTGCGCCACATCATCGCGATCGCGACAGGCGAGTAGCACCAACACGCCCTCTTCGGGCGACGTCCATGCGTCTGGCGTGGTGATTACCAGGTGATCAAACTCGCCATCGCCGCGCAAACGAATCGTGCTGCGCAATTCACGGCCACCGGGGTCAGCAACCACCGCACGAATCTCGCTGCGAGAACCGAGTAAATCGGCACCAACCACCACCACAGCGGTGCCATCGAGGCCGGTCATCATCGGCAAACGCAAACCGGTAGAGACGATCTCAATCCAACCAGCAAGTCCGCCAAGTGGTTCACCCGACAGGGAACGGGCACGAACGGTCAAGCGCGCGTCTTCGCCCGGAGCCAATGCGGTATGCTCGGCCGACAATTCCAATTCGGCGTCGGGGATGCGCGCCTCCTCAATCGTGAATACGCCCTGGCTACCCTGGGCGCCGTGATCTCCAGTGGACCACGACAGCGAGACCGGACCGAGCGCGGCCGTTGTCGGAATAACCACATCAGTAGCGGCGCGGCCAAACGCGTCACTGGTCACGTCGATCGGTTTACCGAGCTGTTCTCCGCCGAGAAACAACGTGAGCCGCAGTGGCGTCCCTGCGTTGGCTTGCAACACGCCCTGCTGCCAGCGGCGCACGATCACCGCGAGGTGCGCGGTGTCGCCCGGACGATGGACCGGCTGGGCGCTGGACACGTGTACAAACGTGGCGTTGTCAGTGCCACTGTCGTTGTTCCGCGAACGGCGGCCCCAACGCGCGGTCGGTTGCTCGGCATAGACTTCGGCCGTGCCAGCAGCGACCCGTGGACCCGAGCGTACGACCCAACGCAGCGTCACCGTTTGTCCGGGCGGATCGACGAGGAGATCAGCAATGCCATCACTGCCGGTACTCGCGGTGAACACCCGCGCGGGTTGGCCCACCGCCGAACGCAACTCGGCCAGCACCAACACCTCGGCCCCGGCCACCGGAGTTCCACTACGATCAGTCACGGTCAGCAACACGCGGTGACCATCGTCGAGCGTCCGCACGCGCAGATCGTCGCGGGCAACCCAGCGTGCTGCCCGGCGATCGTCGGCACGACAGGTCAGCAGATATAATCCCGGCGCACCAAGCGTGAGCCGATCATGAATCGGATGCGGTGTTCCCGCCAAGGCCGGATGGTACGGTGCCTCGAAGATCCGTTCCCACAACGCGCCGATCGGCTCGCCATCGGGAACGCGAGCCAAACTCCAGGCATCGTCACCGCCAACTGCGGTGAGCGGCATCGGCGTATCCACCACCATGACCGAACCAATGCGGCCAGCGATCCAGACTTCAGGACCCAGTGCCTGTTCGCACAAACCAGTCAGTACGTTGGTCGCATCCTCGCCCAGCCGTGGCTCGAGCGCGGCGATCCGCTTGGTGAACGCGGTAACCACCGGATCCCCAAGTACTCGGCCATTGAACAGCCCATTGCGATCAGCCTCGCGCAGTTCGCTGGCAATCTTGGTATACTCGGCAAGGGGATCGGATTCGCCGGCCACCATGGCAACGGCACACAGGAAGAGCAGGAGCAAGCGCATGACAGATGAACGTTGATCAATCATTTGCGTTCAACCCCTACGCAGCGCTGCGGCCCCACGCATCAGCTCTTGAGCAATCGTCTCAACATCGTCTGCCGTCGTGCCGATGCCGAGGCCGATACGAATACTATTGCCGGCATCATGGGCATTACAGCCCATCGCACGTAGAATTGGGCTGCCATGACCACCGCTGCAGGTCGAGCCACCGCTGGCGGCGACGGTGGACAACGTCGCGAGCCAGCCGGACGGCAGGCCGGGCACCGTGCACATGGATGTGCCGGGAATCCGTGGTGAGCGCGCGCCCTGAATGTTCACCTCAGGCACTAGCGTTCGGATGCGTGCCTCGAACTGCGCGCTCAGCGTGGTTAGATGCGTGCGCCGCGCAGTGAGGTCGCGCCGCGCATGAGCCGCAGCCACGCCGAAGCCGACAATGCCGGGCAGATTGAGGGTGCCGCCGCGCACGCCGCGCTCCTGACTGCCACCGACCAATTGCGGTGAGCAACCGAGCCCACGGCGCAGCCACAATGCACCGCAGCCTTGTGGTCCGTACATTTTGTGCGCCGTGAACGCCAACGCATCGACACCGAGTTGCGTGACGTCAACCGGCAGTTTGCCGACCCCCTGCGTTCCATCGCACACCAACAAAGCACCGTGATGATGCGCGATCGCTGACGCTGCGGCGACATCGTGAATCACGCCGGTTTCATTGTTCGCCAGCATCAGGGCGACCAGTCCGGTGCGGTCGTTGACCGCCGCAGCCAACTCGGCCGGATTCAACTGACCGTCGCCATTGACGCCCAAGGTTACAACCTCCGCACCGGCTTCGCCCAAGCGACGAACTGATTCAACAACTGCCGCGTGTTCCGTCGCGCAGGTGACGATCCGTGGGCGCGTGGTCAGCAAACGCTCGCCAAGTCCGAACAAGGCAAGGTTGCAGCCCTCGGTCGCGCCGCTGGTGAAGGTGAGTTCAGCCGGCTGGGCACCAATCAACGCGGCGATCTCAGCCCGCGCCGCATCCACCGCCGCGCCGGCCGACCGACCGCGTGCATGCTGACGCGAACCGGCATTGCCCCATCCCTCGGCCATGATCGTCGTCATCGCCGCGATAACGTCGGGTAACGGCGGTGTGGTCGCGTTGTGATCGGCGTAGATCATGGGCGCGGATCATCGGGCTGGATACGGCAGCGGAAGCGGCTCCTGGGATCGCCGCGTTTGACACGGGGGGGAAAGGCCCGGGGAAAAACGG
>CAZZAM010000020.1:62143-63194 GCA_964652775.1 uncultured candidatus Brocadiaceae bacterium
AGTGCAACTCGGCGATCCCAGGGACTTGCACGCCGTGTCGATCTCCAACAGTCATGGCTGTGCCCGACCAGTCCCACATCGACGCCGCTTGGACCAGCTATCGTCTAGCGAAGCCAGAGGACGGTATTGCACACGCCCGTCTTGCGGTTGCTGCCGATGCGAGCGACGGCGAAAGTTGGTATGCGTTGGCCTGTAATCTCGAGCGCATTGGTCAATTGCACGAAGCCGATCGCGCCTTCCTGCACGCCGAACGCGCCCCTGAACGTTCCATCGTCGCCCCCTTCCGGGTCAGCTGGTCGCGCTTCCAACGCAGCGTGAAAACCGCCTGCGATGTCCTGCCACCGGACCTGCGCAACGCCCTGGCCGAAATCACCCTGGTCACCGCGGATTACGCCGAACCGTATCTGCTGGAAGCCTTCGACGATCCGGAAGTCATGGGCATGTTCGAAGGCGCGACTCGCGCTGAGAGCGACAATGCCTCGGGTGTGATCAGCCCGCGCATCCACCTCTGGCGGCGCAGTCACGAACACGCCTGCACCTCGGCCAAGGATTTCGACAACGAGGTGAAGCAGACGCTCCATCACGAGCTGGGGCATTATCTCGGATATGACGAGGAAGATCTTGAACAGCTCGGGATGGACTGACATAGAAGTACTGGGGACACATGGCCGACTGGCATGACGCGCAAGGTTCTAGTGGAAGGCAGTCGGAGGAACAATCGAGGCCAAGTAAGCAATAATTGTGGCGTACGGCAACGCGTTTTGAAATAGTGACAAGGAACGTTGCTGTTTTGGTTATATGTAAAAACTAACGCCATGTGCTCTCAGTGAGCAACCGGTTAGCCAATGCCCAAGAAAGCGTGCTGAATTCATAGGCACTAACGATTACTTTTTTGGAACAAGCGCCTTAACATCACTGAGTATTTTCCCCATTGCTTTAGATGAATCAGATCCCTCGAAGTCTTCAAATACTAAGACGGCAGATCCAATGTTTCTATGGGTCTTCTCCCGATTGAGTGGGTGATTTGAGACAGGTTCAGAGCGCAGGTAGC
>CAZZAM010000021.1:0-61226 GCA_964652775.1 uncultured candidatus Brocadiaceae bacterium
CTCGCCTTCAGCAAGAGCGATGACCTCGCGTATCCGTGCTTCACGATCTGGCAGCGGAGGAATCGGCGAGCCAGTCAGCAGCGCGCGCGCGTGGGCGAAGATCCAGGGATTCCCCAGACAGCCACGCGCGATGGCGACGCCATCGCAGCCCGTGCTGCGCAGCACGGTGACGGCATCGACGGCGGTGCGTACGCCACCGCTGGCGATGACCGGAATCAGGACCGCGGCTTTCACTCTGGCGCAAACCTCAGGCAACGCATCACCGGCATAGCCCTTGGCGACTGAGCGCGCATGCACCATTACCGCCGCCGCTCCGGCGTCCGCCGCAGCACGCGCGCACGCCGTCGCCGTTTCATGATCGTCATCAGGGCCACTGCGGAGTTTGACGGTAATCGGCAGGTCAGTCGCCTTGACCATGGCGGCAACGAGCTCGGCAAATCGTTCAGGTTCGTTCATCAGCGCGCCGCCAGCGCCTTTGGCGAGTACGCGTTTGATCGGGCATTCGCCATTGAGATCGACGATCGCAAAGCCTCGTTCAGCACAGACGCGGGTGGCTTCGGCGGCAATGGCCGGATCGCGGGTTGAAATCTGGGCGACGGCGGGACGTTCGCTTGGCTCGGTCGTTAACAACTTCAGTGCGCGCTTGTCACGCGCGGCGACATCCTCGGCATCCAGACGCTCGGCATACACCAAGCCCGCGCCGTGATGACGCATACGCAGGCGCATGGGCAGCGAGGTGTGCTCCTCCATTGGCGCCAACACGAAGGGACAGTTGATGACGAGGTTGCCAATTTTCATAGGTTGCGCGGCCATGGCCTAACCGCACTTACCCCAGATCCTACCACCATTCCCGGTTGCTCGGCTCTTGCTGCTGGATCGCTACGCGAAAGACTTGCGCTGTGGAACCAATACTCCTTATTCTCGTGCTCGCCGCCGGAGACCCAGCCTCGGGAGCAGCCGCAAAAGCCGTTGCCGACGCGCTCCACGCACAGGATCCTAAAGCACGGGTGCTGCTCGCTCCAGAAGCGACCAAACAATGTGCGGAGCGCGGATTGACCGATGCTGACCTGCTCAAGCACACCGACAAACCGTTGGCGGTAACCGCAGCGAACACGCGGCTGGTGCTGGTGCGGGTCGAGCGTCGCGGCGCAGGGAATGACCATATCATCCAGGTTGATTTTTGGGCCGCTGGGCGGCGCGACGGCATGACCGCTGTTGCGGGCAAAGATGGAAACCCACTGCCCAGCGCGATTGATGGCAGTCGGCGTCTCCTGCTCGACAACATCCAAGATCCAACCGGCGCCGCCGAGCGCGCTGATCTGGCCTTGCTGGCTCCGTTTAAGGAGCGCGCTGATTGGGCTGGCCTGATCAAGGCGATCAGCGCACGGAGCAAACCGAGTCCGCGCCTCCGTCATGCCGTTATTCTGGCGCACCTACGGATGGGTGATGTCGATAGAGCCACTTCCGAGTTGTCGCGACTGCGGTCGGACGCTCCGAGTCACGCCCTGGTCAAAGAAGCGGCGTCCATGATCGAGGCAGCCAAGAACAGTACGGGGGAACTGCGCGATGCGGCGGTCAACGATGACGGCGGCAACGTCCTGCGCTGATTACGGCGGAGCAGCGAGCAGTTCCGGCGTGAGTTGATATGCGGTCAGGACTGCACCGAGTCCACTGGCATCATGGCGCAACAGCTCCAGCAGATCGGGAAAGCGTGCCCGCCGTGCCGGATACAAGAATGCGGCACACACGGCGGTAGCGAGATCGGCATCGACCGGCTGCGCATTGCCAAGCAGTACACGAATAGCTTTAGCGCCCGCTGCGGCTCGCCGCACTGCCATCGCGTGTTCCGGAATACCGACAAACGTTGCCCGCGCGCGCACACAGCCAGCGACGCCAGACGTCAGCCAGGCCGGCCAGCCATGCGCTGGAGGTACGCTGAGAGCCAAGACGAGATCAGCCATCGCCGTCGCTAACTCGGCGCGTGGATTGCCGCCTCCTGGGGGTCGCAACACGGGCAATGCCGGACGGACGATGCGCGCGTGGCCAGCAGGAATAATCGAATGGTCAAGGCCATACGGCACCAGCACCAACGGACCGCACCAACGTGGCCAACTCAGTGGAGCCAGTAATTCGCGTACGTCGGTGAAGGCACCACGTTCGTCGCTGGTGAGCGGTCGGGGCTTGCCCTCCTGATCGATCGCCACCAACTCGCCAACCGGGGGAATGCCAAGGCGGACACACTCGTCGGTCGCCCAGGCGGAGAGCGCACGGAACAGATCTGGATCACTGAGGAGTGGAGCGGAAACCTGTCCAGCGGCACGCAAGGCACCGCGAACGTCGCCCCAGGCGAGCGCCAGAGCAACTCGTTCACCAATCGGCAGACGGGTTTCGGCAAGAATGGTGGCGGCGCGGCGATCCGCAGGGAGGGCGGTTACGGGCAGCGTTATCGGGGCCATGGCACCAGCAAACCACGCTGTTTTACCGTCGATTCGCAGGGGTTGGCCCTCAAGGGCCCAAAGCATCAGGACGACGTCCATGGGCGGGATCATCGGAGGTCGTGCGGTGCTGGTAAAGCACCGAACCGGGGAGAACGGGCCAAGCGTAGCGATCGATGCCATCTTGGTCAGGTCGGCATTCTTCCGACGCAAAGCGCTGGAAGGCGCTCGCGTCTTCACATCATGCGCCCATGTTCCAACGTCGTCGGACGGATCAGGTGTATGCTACCCTGCAGCAGGTGCAGCGGCGAATCACAGAACAGGCAGGCGGTCCAACGTCGGTCTCAACTCCGGCGGGCATGCAGCCGCCAGGTGGGCGCGCTCCAGCGAGCGGTAATCCCACCCCCGGCCCTCAGCCGGTGATCCGCACTGGTCCGCAGCTTCCACAGCCAGGTGACGCATCGCCGCTCTCGCCACTGTTGCCGCCCGGACATGCGGCACATCAACGCTACGCGGTTGTCTTGTCGGGCACGTTGGTGTCGTTGTTGCTGGTGTGCTGGATCGCTTCATTGGCGGTGGCGATTCTGGTGACCTACCAGATCTGTCGTCAACCGTTGAGCATGCCATCGGATCAGCCGACGCGCATGGTCATGACGGCGGAAACCGCTCCGTCCGAACCAAAATATAAATTGGTGGTAAAGAATAATACGCGAGCGACCGTCGAATTGCGCAAAGCCTTCGCTCAGGACCGCGATTACCTCAATGGCGTAATGCGCAAGAATGCTGATCGCGGGTGGCAGCCGTGGTTTGAAATCGAAGAAGGTATCAACGGCTCGATCCAGTTGGTGTTTGCCAAGCAGGGCGTGGACAAAGCGCAGTGGGCGGAGTTCGTCAACCTTTTGGTTCAGCAGCGCCAATACGCGAGTGCAACCTGGGTCGGGGTCGGTTCGCGGTGAGCGGAGCGATTGCATCCCCACTCGGGATGTCGCGCCACGACGCCGTGCTGGCGTTGGTCGAGCCCCAGCTGCCAGCGGGGGAACTTGCTCACGATCGTCAGCATCTGTTGCGGGTTCGTGATTGGGCGATGCGTCTTGCGCCAGAAGTCGGAGCTGACCGTGATCTAGCCGGTGCGGCGGCGCTGGTTCACGATCTGGTATTTGTGCCCAAAGACAGCGTGGATCGTCAGCTTGGTGGCGAGCGTTCGGCAGCGGCAGCACCGGCGGTGCTGGCCCAGGCCGGATACGTCGAGTTCGAAATTAGCCAAATCGCTGACGCCGTGCGTACGTCATCGTGGTCACGCGGCCTAGCACCGAATTCGCCGCTCGGTGCCGTGTTGCAAGACGCTGACCGCCTGGACGCCATCGGTGTGTTCGGACTGATGCGCAACCTGGCTTGTGCTCAGCACATGGCCAAACCTGGTCGCAGCGCGTTTTGTCATCCGACCGATCCACTAGCCAAGCACGGCCGTGCGTTGGATGATAAGGCGTGGGCGACCGATCATCTGTTTGCTAAGCTTTTGAAACTTGCCGAGGGCATGCACACGACGTCGGCGCGAGCCGAAGCGGCACGGCGGCATGCGTTTCTGTTGGCGTGGTTGGCCGAACTCGAACGCGAACTCACCGGATAATCGACAACAATGCAATCCAAGGCAACCGCAGAGGCGCAGAGGTCACAGAGGGTTGGGGTTAAAAGACATTGCTGTTTCTGGCCCGACTCATCCACATCCACAGGGTGACGACTCAATCGCCACTCTCCTCTGCGATCTCAGCGGCCTCTGTGCCTCTGCGGTTGCCTTGGAGTTTTTTCCAACGCCGAATGTAGATTAAACGGTGAGTGATCCGACGAACAATGCGGCCATGTCCTTGGCTGCTTGTTCAGGCGCACCGTCATGACGGAAGGCGCGCTGCCAGGCAAAACCATCGACCAGCGCGGTGAATAGACGCGGCATTTGTGCGTCACCGGGCATGCGGCGGAAGACGCCGCGGACGACACCGGCGCGATGGACAAACGCGACCACGCCTTCCCAGGCAGCATACAGTTCGCGCAGGCGAGCGCGGGCGTCGGCCAATTGCTCAGGCATTTCGGTCAGAGCGAGTGAGAGGTCGTGAAACAAGCGCTGCTGCGCTCCGTCGCCACCGATCGCAGCGAGGAGCGCTTCCTCGACGACTAGGCGCAGCGCTTTGGCGGGGTCAGCTTCCGCAGCGCCGCCACCCGCAGCAGATTCGACCCGCGCTTGGGCGGCGCGAAGATGACGCAGGCAGCATTCTAGAAGGAGCGCCTCTTTGGTGGGAAAATGCTGGTAGATCGTGCCTTTACCAACCCGCGCATCGCCAGCGATATCACCCATGATGGCGGCGGTGAAGCCGATGCGCGCAAAGCGTTCGCTGGCGGCAATGACGATCGCTTCGCGCGCTTGACCGCGCGGGCGGCGGGCGAGATCGGGGGACCAGCGGCCGGCAACGGTTTCTGGCTTGTTCACGCGCACAGTCTCCGGTGTTCATCCAACGCGAAGCGATCGGTCATGCCAGCCAGATAATCGGCAATCGTGCGATGCAATCCGGCAGTGCGGGCACGGGCGACGTGTTCGGGTGGCAGCGCATCTGGATGATCGGTGTAGAACGCAAAAACGTCCGCGAGCATGCGGCGTGCGCGATGGAAGGATGCGTTGACGAGGTGATGTCGATAGAGGTTCTGAAGCAGGAATTGCTCGAGCTCGTTTTTGCGTTCGGCCATGCTCTGCGATTGCACGACCAATGGACGTGTGGCAGCGCGTACCCCGGCAAGACCAGCGATGTGATCCGCGGCCAGGCGGGCCAGCGTCGCGGTGCAGCAATCGTCAATCAATGCATCCATGAGGTGACGTAGTGCGCGGTCGAGCAGGAGCTTCTCTGGCGCAGCGCGCGGGCTGGCGTCGATTGCTTCGCGCCACGCAGCGTCCCACAGTGGCAACTCGGCGAGTTGGCTCAACGCGATGTACCCACCGCGCAGGCCATCATCGATGTCGTGGCAGTCATAGACCACGGAATCCAGCGCGTCGGTGAGCTGGGCCTCAAGCAGCGGCCGCTCACCCGGCTGGAAACGCTGCTCGGTTCGCGCTGGATCATAGCGTGATCCGTGCTTCATGATGCTTTCGCGCACTTCGTAACTGAGATCAAGGCCGGGATGTTCGGGATAGCGCACCTCAAGTTCTTCAACCACGCGCAGGCTTTGCCGATTGTGTTCGAATCCGCCGTATTGCTCCATCAAACTGGCGAGCATATCCTCGCCGCGATGACCGAAGGGCGGATGGCCGAGGTCGTGGACCAAGGCGATGCACTCGACGAGATCTTCGTTGAGGCCAAGTCGTCGCGCCGCGCCGCGCGACACCTGGGCGACTTCGATGGTGTGGGTCAGGCGGTTGCGGAAATGATCGCCTTCGCCATCGATGAACACCTGGGTCTTGCCTTGTAGTCGACGGAAGGAACGCGCGTGGACAATGCGATCGCGGTCGCGTTGAAATTCGGTGCGGAACGGATCAGGTCTGGTGCTGTGCGCGCGTCCGCGCGAAGCGGCTACGGTCATGGCATAGGGGGCCAACGCTGCGCGTTCGCGCTGTTCGATGTCGATACGGGTATTGAGCGCACTCAGTGGTTTAATGCTCATGGGTAACGCCCGGATTCAGCCCAGCGCAGAAAGCCCGCCGGATCCCCGTCTTTGAAGTAGGCATTGCCGCAAACCAGCCGTGTTGCGCCATCACCGACGACAGCGGGAATCGTCTCGCGATTTACGCCGCCATCGACTTGAATCGGCAACTTGGGAAAGCGTGAGCGGGTTGCGCGGACGAACTCGCGTACTTCAGGAATAAACGCCTGGCCACCGAAGCCAGGATACACGGTCATGAACATCACGAAGTCGACGCGATCAAACCACGGGAACCAGAGTCGCGGATCGGTATCGGGATTGAACGCGAGGCCAATGCCGCAGCCGAGCACGCGCAGGTCGGTGATCGCCCGCTCGATCCGCCGCTGACCCACCGCCTCGACATGGATGGTGATCTCGTCCGAACCAGCCTTGCGGAAGTCGGCAGCATAGCGCATCGGATCGCTCATCATCAGATGGACATCGAGCTTCAGCTTGGTGTTGCGGCGCAGCGCCTCCACCACAACCGGACCGATGGTCAGATTAGGAACGAAGTGCCCATCCATCACATCAACGTGGACAGACTTGGCGCCGTTTTTTGCGCAGCGCTCGAGCTCGTCAGCGAGTCGCGCAAAATCAGCAGAGAGCAAACTGGGAAGCACCTGGGGCATGCGTCGCATGATCTAACTGGGCGCAGCCGAGCAATACTCGCGAGTACCAGACACCGTGATGTGCGCCGGTGAGTCAGGCAGCAATTTTCTGGAACAACCCTGGCCGCCGAGGTGCGCTGGCGGCATACAATCGGCGCAGCCGATGCCGCCACAATTTCGGAGCGTAGCGAGGAAATCGAGCACCGACAAAGCCAGCGGGGGCGAGCGGTACCGCCGTAGGCGGTAGCAGGCCGAGGGCCTGCGTGCCGCGCAGCGCGAGCGTAGCCCCGCAGGCGAAGCCGAGGAGCAAGCGAAGCCGGAGGTAGGGGCAGAGCCCCTGCAGCCAACAGCTAATAAAACTTTTGTTTACCAATCTTGTTCTTGTCAGGGCCTTTCCGATCGTCCCCCGGTCGTGTTCGACCACCAGACGGCGGCAGTTTCACGCCGACTTTTTCCAGGATGACATCGGCCGCTGTGCGGTCGATCTGGTAGGTGTCCATCAAGTAGTGACGGATGTATTCGAGTTCGAGTTTTTGCGCGACGAAGGCGCGGACGATGCGTTCAATGTCTTTGCCGAAAGCCATGGTGTGCTGGCGGCCCTATGCGCTGGCGGCTTTGACGCCCTGATCGATAGTGTCGTGGATGGTGAAGATCGAAGCGAGGCCGAGGATCGAGAAAATCTCGCGTACCGAGGCCGACGGGTTGACCAACTGTACGGTGCCGCCCTTGGTCTTGGCCTGGTGCTGACTGTTGATGAACACGCCGACGCCTGCACTAGCGATGTAGCTGAGTGCGGACAATTCGATAACCAAGCGCGTCTTGCCAACCTTCAGCAAGGCTTCGACTTTGCGTTCGAGTTCGACGAAGGTGTGGCCATCCAGATATCCTTGCAGATGCAGGATCTGGACGGGACCGGCCGCCGTCTCGGTGATTTTTAGGCCCTGCTTCATGACATCCCGTTTGCTAGCGTGTGACCCGCAGTCTAGGGACAGCGCCGGAGAGGGGCAAGCCCTGGTCGTTGGACGTTCGGCCTGCGCCATCTACAGTGCCGGGCATGGCCAAGCAGCCCAATATCGAAGACCTGTTCCAGCATATCGAAGAGGCGGTCAACGCGCTGGAAGGTGGGGATTTGACGTTGGAAGAGGCGTTATCGCGCTACGAAACCGGGCTTAAGGCCGTGCGTTCGGCCAAGCAGCAGCTGGATCGCTATGCCGCGCGGCTGGATGAGTTGAAGGCCGAGGACACCCGTCCTCCGGGGTGATTTCGGGGAGCATTGGTCCGGAAGTCCGGAAGTCACAAGGCATTCGATGAAGCTGAGCCAACGCCCAAACGACGGATGATCGTCCGTGCTGTGGGCTGTTCTCGACCTCCGGACTTCCGGACCTCCGGACTGCGGCAATGAAATAATTGGCTCGCGGCGTGCGTTGAGCCTGACGCATGGTCCCCTTCGTAACGCCCCCAACTCCCTCCGCTGGCCCAGCGCCAGCTCCAGCGCCTTCGCCGCGCAGCACTGCCGCTGCCGATGATGTGTCCGCAGGCGACGGCTTTGCCGGCATGATCCGCACCGCGCCGGATTCGCAGCCTGCGGAACGTGCTGCCGAGCCTGCTGAATGCGCAGAGTCCAACCCCGTATCGACGTCTGAGCCTGAAACCGAGACTGCCGCGCCTGAGGCCGCAGCTCCTGAGCTAGAGTCGGCGCCAAGTCGGCCAATCGATCCTGCTGCCGCGAGCGAAGATCCCGAACTACTGTCACTGTTGGCGGCCATCGCAGGTCTTGGTGTTGTCGCACCGGTGTTGCCGACGGATCCGTTGATGTTGTCGATCAGTCAGGTGCTTGAGCGCGAATCAGCCGCTCTGCTGCCGATCAGTGTTGGTGCGTCCAACATGGACAACACCGACATGGTGGACATGGCTACTGCTGGTCTGGACCAGGGTCTTGCCGAAATTCTCGTTCCAAAAACTGCGCCAGTGCCGCCGATCGCAGCGCAGGACCAAGACGGAACGGCCGATGCCGATACCGACGCCAGCACCACAACCACTGCGCTCATCGCTGCGTTGGCTGCCGAAGGTGCGCCGCCAGGTATCGCATCTTCAACATCCACTGCGGCAGCAAGTCGGCCGCGAACCAGCAACGAATTCCATAAGGCGGCGTTCGACGGTCTTGGACAAGGTGACGCCAATAGCGCAGGAATCGTCGCCGCGCTCGCCAAGCAAGCTGACGCAGCACTCACGCAGAAACAGTCGGCCAATGGCGAATCAACTCAGGGTGATCCCGCTGCGTTTGCTGCGCCTGGCCAGGGTTCTGGTCAAGCGGCTACGGCAACGCGCACGCAGCAGGCGGGCGAAGCGCAGACCTCAGCGCCAAACGCGCAGCCCAACTCACTCGAACGGGCAGTGGCGAATCAGGTATCGCGCGCAGTCATCCGTCACTCGCCGACTGGCGGTGATATGTTGGTGCTGCGATTGACGCCGCCCGAATTGGGCACCGTGCGCATAGAGTTCACCAGTCACCATGGTGTCCTGACCGCGCGCATGGTGGCCGAGGACGACGCCGTACGCCGCGCCTTGGACCGCGCCCTGCCGCAGATGAAAGCCGATCTACGCAACGAACACGCCACGCTGGAGATCCACGTCGATAAGGGCGATCAGCGTTGGGGTTGGCAGGAAGGTGGTCCGCGCCAGGACCAGCGCGACCAGCGTGGTAATTCCAGTCAGCGTCGTCGCGATGGAGAACCTGCGTTCTCCATCGACGGCGTCGAGGCCGTATCGCTCCAAACCCCCATTATACGCGCCGATCCGGTGCTTGGCAGTCGAATTAGCGAGCTCGCCGTCGACGCCCTTGCCTGACCCCCCGTTTGGCACAGCCAATGCGTAATGTCCGCAGACACCTTGTCCCGTTCCAGGAGATTCAGCCATGTCCTTGATGCGTTCCCTCGATTCCGGCGTCTCAGGTTTGACCAACCACCAGGCCATCCTGGACACGACCGGTAACAACCTCGCCAACGTCTCGACCTCGGGATTCAAGGCTGGACACATCAGCTTCGCGACGGCGATTGGGCAGACGATCAGCGCTGGTTCGGCTCCTGGTTCAACGACCGGCGGTACCAACCCGCGCCAGGTTGGCCTTGGTGTGACTACCAGTTCGATCGACATCGACACACGACAAGGAGCGTTGCAGGCCACTGGTCGCTCGCTTGACTTGGCGATCCAGGGCGAAGGTCTGTTCAAGGTCACCAACACAAATCCTCAAGAGGGCACGTACTATACCCGCGTCGGCAATTTCGGTTTCGATAAGAACGATGATCTTGTGGATCTGTCTTCCGGTCTGCGCGTCAACGGCATCCAGGCTGCTGTCCAGGGTGCGATCTCGCTGACCCAGTACCGCTCGATCAACGCCACTGCGACCAGCACGATCTCCTTCCAGGGCAACCTGAACGCGAATAATGCCACGTTCCGTGGCACCGAGGTGCAATCAGTTCTGCCATTGATCGAAGCCTCGTCCGATGGCACGTCGTTCACCCCGGCGACGGAAACGACGTTGCTCAAAGATCTCACGCTGTTCAACGGCGACAGCACGGACATGGGCGTCTTGATGAGCGGTAGCGGTACGGCATCAGGCGGCGCTTCACCATCGGATCTTCTGGCAGCAACCACGATCACGACTGGTGGTCGGTTGCACATTGAAGTCACGGTGCCCGCTATCGACTACACCGTTAGCGGCGGCACTCAACTGCAGATCAAGCGCGCCGGCGTCACTATCGGCAGCGTTGACGTCACCGGCGACCTATCTGCAGCCAGTGCGGCTGCACGGGTGTTCTCGCTCGACTCAACCAGCATCATCAGTGCCGACGATGTGATTAGCCTCGTTGCTACGGATGTCACTACCGGCCTCGCGGACGGTGATGCAGGTACCTACACGTACACGAGCAGCATGCTCACTGATCTGTCCATCTTCGGCACCAAGCCCGACGGCGAAGTGTATGGCGGCAAGATCGCAATCGACCCCTGGAAGGAAACCGCCGGCGATCTGATCGCTAAAGTCAACTCGGTGTTGACCCACGGCACCCGACGTTTCGGAACCGCATCACTCGATAGTGGTAACCTGACCGTCAGGGCGCTTGAATCCGGGTCCGGCTTCAGCCTGTTTGTAGGCGAGGACGATCTGCTGCCACTCGGTTCAACCGAGCCCGCCAGTCTGGTGTCCGGTATCGGTGCTGCCGCAGCCCATCCTGGTGCTGGCACGACCACACTAGCCAGCAACATTGCCGCCGGCGCACCCGGTGCGCTGCGTCCATCCTTCACCTTGCCTGCGGCCGATCTAAGCGGTCAGCTCGGTGCTAGCATGCTGATCACCGTCAAGGTGAACGGTGCCAGTGCGGGCACGGTCACGGTTCCAGCGGCTAACTACACGGTGGCCAACCCGGTGTTCACGCTGCAGTCATTCCCTCAAGTTCTGTCTACCGACCTCGTCACGTACGAATTGAGTGGCAACCTGGTCACCGGTGTGGTCACCCCAGCAACCGTCATCGGCAAGTTAACCGAATCAGGCGCTGGCGGCACTGGATTCAATTATCGTGGCGATTCGACCTTGGGCGTCGCCGCATCGACTCTGACCAGCGGCGGATTGCTAGTGCCGACCATCATCATGCCGCCAGTGGATCTCTCGGGCCAGACTGGCCGGACGCTCAAAGTCTCGATCAAGATCAATGGGTCGGAACGCGGTTCGATCTCGATCCCGCCGGCCGATTATTCTGGTGGTGCTGACAATGAATTCGACATGCCCAACATGCCGCACGTGAAGTCAGGCGACATCATCACCTTTGACGTGTCCGGAACGATGGACTTTGGTGCTGGTAATAACATGACCTGGAGCACCTCGATGGTCGCGGATTCTGACACCGCTTCGATTCTCCAGGACCGCGACTCGACTGGCGCCCCCGATGGCCAGCCGGACATGTTCGAGGACGATCCGACCGATCCCACGACCACCGACCTCAACCGTTGGCAGTACTCGCTCGACAACAACACCAACTTCAACTGGTACCGCGCCCGCTTCTCACCTGATGTTGTCTCCACGACGATCGATGTCTACGACAGCAACGGCAGTAAACACAGCGTCGAAGCGCGCTACTTCAAGTCGGGAACCAAGACCGATGCGATCTCGGGCGCGAAAACCAACGTCTGGGACATGATCGCCAACATCAATCCCGCCGAAGGGACGATCGCCGGCGACCTGGTCACCGGCATCCAATTCGACAGTGAAGGCAAATACGTCGGCGATGCGTCGCTGGGTGCTACGGCGCGCGGCCTCGGTCTCGACTCCAATGGCTACAAGGGTCAACCTGACAACAGCAGCCTCGAAGTTGTATGGAACAACAGCGGCCCTGGCACGATTCAGATGGACTACGGCGAAACCAACGGAACCGATGGCCTCACTGGCTTTGGTACGTCCTCGACGGCCGCAGCGATCAATCAGGACGGTTTCGCTAACGGCTCGCTGACTTCGATCTCGGTGCAAGCCAACGGTGACATCAAGGGCCTCTACTCGAACGGTCAGGGCCAAACGATCGCGAGCATCCAGCTCTTCACCTTCCGTAACACGGCGGGCTTGATCGCTGCTGGCGGCAACCTCTGGCAGCCATCGTCAAACAGCGGTCAGGAAACGCCGCGTACGCCGGGCGAAGGTGGCGCTGGCTCGCTGACCGCCGGCTCACTCGAAGGCTCGAACGTTGACATCGCGAGTGAGTTCACTCGCCTGATCACCGCCCAGCGCGGCTTCCAGGTCAACGCCCGCGTCATCCAGACGTCTGACTCGCTGCTTCAGGAACTCGCGGGTCTGATCCGGTAAATCACGGAATAACGTGAAATGAAACACCGGATGCGGAAGCCGCATCCGGTGTTTGTATGTGTGGAGAACACCGTCTGGTAGGACAACGCACGGACGCAAGAGGTCGGGCCGATCGTGTCCTGCGGCGAACGAGCGAACATCGCCGTTCGATCATTTCCTTTGCCAACGATCATCCTTCGCTAGCAGCGAACGCGCGCCATCGCCATCAAGCCAGGCGAGCGCAGCGGGATCTTCGCGTAGCCAGGCATCCCAGAATGCGGTACTCAACCCAAGGATGGCCCGATGGTGATTGGGATTGCGCGGTTCCTTATCGCCAGGCAGCGCGCGGTCCGTGAACGCCGAGTGTTCGGCACCGTGCAGCACGAGTTCGTATTTGCCGCCCGCAGGCAACGCTGGGAATACAGCAAGCCGAGACGCCACGGTGGCACCACCAATTGGGGCAACGTCTTTCGTGCCGGTCATCAGCAACCAAGGAATCGACACTTGACCAAATGCTTGTGCGGCATCGCCGCGGTTGCTTGGGCTGAACGCTATGGCGGCTTTAATCCGTGGATCGGTGAGTGATAACGTGGCGACGCCGCTGGTTTGACCGCTGACGGCCTGGGTGGTTACCGCACCAAATGAGTGTCCTGACATGCCGACCCGCGTGAGGTCCAGGCGGCCCACCAGCACATGTCCGTCGGTCGTGTTCCAACGCGCCGTCTGATCGAGTACGGCGGGGACATCTTTTGCCCGCAACAAAAAGTTGGCAATTCCCGCGGCCTGTTTCATGGCCTCCATCCGTTCACTTGCCGGCTTGTCTTCCCACACGGAAGCGTCGCTACCTGCATGCTGCAGAACCACGACAACGTAACCGCGACTTGCCCAGTGGGCGCCCAAATAAGCGCAGTTGTCACGCGAGCCACCAAGTCCAGGACTGAAGAGGACCACAGGACAGCGTGTTGTTGTCAATGGGAGATACACACGAATGGGAATATCTCGGTTCCGCTCCGCATCATGGACCGTGAGATCGCAGGTTGTTGGTGCAGTCGGTGGGGAAATCACCAGCGGATCATAGGCTGTGTCGGCGGCGACCGCTGGCGCTGACAACAGCACGGAAACGACAGTCAGCATGCACAGACTCTTGCCCACTGATTCGACGCCGCGTCGTTGGTGAAATGAGAGCATGTTGATGAGCAGCAGCACACCGACCAATGCGCCACCACCACAGCCACCGCCACCACCGCCGCTGTCGCTGCCACTGCTGACCGAACTTCCACCAACGCTACCACCAGGGACGACTACAGTTGTCGTTGCAGACGCGGTCGAGGAGTTGCCGGCCGTATCAACGGCAATGACCGTGAGCACGTGCGTACCTTGGCTCAATGGAACGACAGGCGTCCAGGACCAGGCGCCGCTCCCGTCGGCGATGGTAGTTCCGACCTGGATGCCGCTGGCATAGACACGAACTGTCGCACCTGTTTCTGTCGTTCCGCTGAGGGTCGGCAGGGTGGGATCAGCGCCAGTGACGACGGTTGCGGCCGGAGTCGCGGGCGGCGTCAGGTCGGCGGCGACGGTGATGGTGAAGTTGTCGCTGGTCGCGGCCAGATGTGGATCCTTCACCGTTACCGTGATGATCGCGGAACCGACGTCGCTGGTCGTCGGAGTGCCACTGAATGTGTGGGTTACCGAGTTGAAGCTCAGCCAGGCGGGCAAACTGGTGGCTGACCAGGTCAAGAGATCGCCATCCGCATCGGTGAAGCTGTTGGTTGGCACGGTGTACGTGAAGAGAACACCGACGGCGGCGTTCTGGTCGGAGATCGCTGTCGCCACTACCGGGGCATCGTTGACCGCGGTGATGCCGACGTTCACCGTGATCGTATCTGTCCCGCCGTGGCTATCTGAAACTCGGATCACCACCGTGTCGCTGCCGTTCACATTGGCGGTCGGGGTGTAGATGGCGGTGACACTGGTGCCGGTGCTGCCGACCGTCATCACGCCTTTGCCTCCTTGGGTCTGCACCGACCAGGTCAACGTGTCGCCGTTGGCGTCACTCGCAGCCAGATACACGCTGCCAGCGACATCTTCGAGCATCGTCAGCGCGGCGGGCTTGGCCGTGCTGATCACTGGCGTCGAGTTGATGGTGATCGAAACCGGTGTGGACATCGACCAGGTGCCGTAGGCATTGCGTTCCTGCACTCGCAATGTGTGGACGCCACCGGACAAGTCGCTGCCGGGCGTGAAGCCGAGCGCAGTGGATTCGACCGCTGCGCTCAGCGACGTGCCATCAAGCGCGTAGCGGAAGACACCAGCCCCACCGATGCTGTGGCCGGGCGACCAGGTCCACGTTGGGCGGGCGCCAGCGGGCGTGACGGTTACGACAGGCGGTACGATCCGACCGTTTCGCTTGAAGAAATCCCAAATCAGTGAGCTGGCATCGACATCCAAGTTATTCGTGGTGCCGTTGGTGCCTCCAGGCCAGGAATGGTCCCCGCCGATAATTTTGTAGAAATGGACTGCATGCCCTTCGCCGCTGGCAGGTTGGGTATAGGTGTAGCATTCAACCGTCGAGCCATCGGTGGTCACGAGGTCGGGCATGGAGACGACCGTCGGAGGAGTCACGGCGGAATCGAACGCCGCCCACCAGGCGATGGCGGTTTCGGTCGGAGCACTGGTAAAGAACAATCCATTTTTGGTGAACAAGCCTCCTGGATAGAGGACGTACGGATCGGCGGTTCCGCCGAAATAAATGAGCGGAGTCGGCTGCGGTGAGGCGGTGTAGAGCAGCCCAGCATTGCTATTGGACGCGATGAATCCTGACGACACCGGAGCGGCAGCGGCGATGCGACTGCCCATGGCCCGCACCAGCGTCTGGGTCATGTAGGCGCCATTGCTGAATCCGGTGGCGAAAGAGGCGTTGGCTGTCGCCATTGAGCTGGGGATCGGCGGCCAGGGCGTCGGCGATGGCGCCGAGGAATCCGACATCGTCGACGGTGGAGTTGGCGGCATCCTCGGCCGCGGTATAGGTCTGGGCCAGGAATGGTCGATCGTCGTTCCAGTTGTTGGCGATGGCATCGGGATAGACGATGAGCCAGGCATCGGCCGATGCCAAGGGTTCCATCACGGCTTTGACGATGTTCCGCATGCTCGTGGAGTTCCCGCCGCCACCGTGCAGGGCGATGACGATGGGATGCTTGATCCCTGGCGTGGCGGTGACCGAATTGGGGACCCAAACTTTGTAGGTGCGCGTCGTTCCCTGCCAGTCCAGGGTCCGTGAGGATAAGGTGCCGTCGGCGGCAAAAAGACTATTGATTGACAGGGTGACGATCAGCACAAGACGTGAAACGAACCAAGACATGCAGACTCCAGCGCAGTTCACAGAACAGCCGTGGTGATGTGGTTGAGGCGGTGACGACACAGAGTCCGGCGCATAAGCGCCAGTTACGCCAACGAAAAACGGCCAATAAGTGTAGGGATTCCGAAAATCCCACGGTGGAGTGTGGGCGCATCCACCATCAGGCCCAAGCCGGCGCTACGTTTACGCCTTTGACTCCACAATCGCCTGATACGCGAGCACTTTGAATTTCCGCATCAGCGGCAACGAGCCGAGTGGTGCGTTCTGGGCTGGACGGCATTGCAGCATGATCTGTACGACCATTTCTTCTTTCGGATCCATCCACACCTGGGTGCACACTGCGCCGCCCCAGCCGAATTCACCGACCGAACCGATCATCTGCGTTTCAGCGGTGCTGGCTAAAACCGAAACGCCCATGCCGGCGCGGCGTTTGTTGTGCGCCATCGGTGGATGACCTGGAGGCAGGTGATCGCTGGTCATCATGCGAACGGTGTGCGGACTTAGCAGGCGAGCTGATCCCCACGTGCCACCGCGCATGAGCATCTGAGCGAAGCTCAGGTAGTCCGATGAACTGGAAACGAGGCCGCCAGCAAATGGCGGATCTGTTTGTGCGTTAGGGGCGATCATGCCGCCGCCGCCAGACAGGAATGCGGGCTTCGTGTAGTACGGACTTTTGCCATGCTTGGGATCGATAGGTCGCAATGTTCCGGCGGTGTCGGGTTCATAAACTGTGGCGAGGCGCGTGCGCTTGTCGGGTGGCACAAAGAAGCCGGTGTCGGTCATGCCGAGCGGCGCAAAGATTCGTTGTTGGAGAAACTCGTCGAACGGCTTCCCTGATAAAACTTCGATGAGCCGGGCGAGGATGTCGATAGACGCGCTGTAGCGCCAGGTTTCGCCAGGGTGGCCGAGCAACGGACGGGCGCAGAACGTCGGTAGCCACTGGGCGAGCGTCTGATGTTTTTCGTAGGCGTCGTACACGCCGTCGTAACTCAGTCCGCCAAGATGAGTCAGCAAATCGTGGATGGTGATGTTGCGGCGTGGTGGGACCAGCTTGCGCGATCCATCGGCCGCGACTTCTTCGACTTGGAGACTCTTGAGGTCGGGCAGATAGTACGAGGCCCAGTCATCAAGCAGGAACGCGCCCTCTTCGTAGAGCATGAGGGTCGCCGCGCAGGTCACGATTTTGGTCATCGAGAACAGACGGAACAGCGCATCGAAGTTCATCGGTCGTCGCGCTTCGATATCGAGCATGCCGAAACACTGCGCGTGCACGACCTTGTCCCGTCGCGTAACGAGCGTGATGACTCCAGGAACCAACGCGTCATCAACGAAGCGCTGCACCATCGGTGTGATGCGGGCCAGTCGTTCTGACGACAGGCCGACGGATTCGGGTGTGGCTGATGGTAGCGGCCAGCGGAAGTTCGTGTTCACGGTTGGTACCTTGAGGCTAGTGATTTGGTGATGCTGGATAGGCCATGTGCCTCGCAAGCGACGCGCGTGGGATCAGCAGAGGCGCAGTCCTTCGAGTTTTAATCCACAGATTGCACAGATTTCGCAGACGAACTGCGGACAAGAATGCGAGCTGCGAAATCTGAGTAATCTGCGAAATCTGTGGATAACTCTGCTCAGGCGCAGCGGGCGGGCAGCACCACGACGGTCAGGCCTTCCCACATCAGGCGTTTCTGCACGGCTACGGCGGTGTCGTTGTGGAGGATCGCGTGGTACCAACTCTCGTTGGCGAACAGGACCTTGCCGGCGAAGAACGTGGCGTGGGGGAATTCCGCTTTGACCTGGCGGCACAGCTGCACGGCTTCTTCAACCGGATCGGTGCCGACTGCCATGCGCGAGGTCGCGGGAATGCCGAGCGACGCCGCCAGCGCGACGTACTTATCAAGCTGGCTTTGCGTCCGCTCGCGCAGGGGAGCGACCGTGTCTTCGCCCTTGAAGTCACCGGAATCGACGACGCCAACCGAGACGAACACGAGGTTTTTGAACAGATGCGGGAATGACTTGAAGATATTGAGCGTCGTGTGGATGCCGGGTCCGACATAGCCAGACACCAGGACGACGGCGGTTGGCAGCTTGGGGTCGGGTTGGGCAAGGTCTTTCTTCGCTGGTCCGGTCGGTTGTTCGAGCGCTTGGTACAGCTTGCGCAACTTGACCGAGACCGAGCGGTAATGGCGATTGATGAGGAAGCACAGCGTCGCCAGCAGACCGGTGGCGATGATCGTCACCCAACCACCGGAGCCGAATTTTTCGTAGGTTGTTACGCCGAGAATGACGACGCATAGAGCGGTGCCGCCAGCAAACAGAATAAGCCGGCGTCGTCGCAGCCACGCACCAGCATCCCGTCGCCGCCACCAATACAGGAGCATGCCGGCCATGGTCAGGGAGAAGGTCAGGAACACGTTGATCGAGTACATGATCACGATCATGTCCACCGAGCCCCAGGTACCGACCAGGAACAGGAGTGCGGCGCCACCCATAAAGAGCACGCCGTTCTCGGTGGTCAGGCGATCCGACAACGAGGCAAAGCGCCGGGGCAGCCACGAGTCCACCGCGAGATTTGCCATCACGCGTGGGCCGCCAACGAAGCCGGCCTGCGCCGCAACCGCAAGCAGTAAGGCTTCCGAGAGCAGGGTGACCCAGATGAACGTATCGCTGCCAAACGGCAGATGCGGTGCGAAACGCTCGACCAGCACGGCGTTCATCGTCTTGCCTTCGACATGCGACACGTGCCACAGCAGATAGCACAGAATCAATCCACCGGCGGTGATCGCGAGTGAGATCGACAAGTAGATCATCGTGCGCTTGGCGGTTTGCAGGCGCGGCTCGCGCATCAGCGGCATGGCGTTGGAGACGGCCTCGATGCCGGTGTAGGTGCCGCCGCCCATCGCGTAGGCGTTCAGCAGCAACGCGATGAGTCCGACCAACCCGACGCCTGGTGTGATGAGATCCTTTTGGAATGTGTTATTCAATTCCTCTGCGGTCGCGATGGCCGTCGGCGCTTCAATGATCAATCCGCCGCCGATGAGGATCGCGTGGGTGATGACGAATACGACGAAGATTGGCGCCATCACGAGGATTGACTCGCGCACACCGCGCATGTTGAGCAGGGTGAGTAGGAGGATCACCGCTGCTTCACAGGGAACCTTCCATGGTTGCCAATGCAGGGGCGCGAGACTGAATAGCACATCGCCGAGCGCGGCAATCGACGCGGTGATCGTCAGCACGTAGTCGATCAGTAGCGCGGATCCAGAAACAACGCCGACGCGCGAGCCAAGCATGCGCGTCGCCACGCCATAGCCGCCGCCATTGGGAAAGACTTCGATGACTTTGCTGTACGCAGCGGCAATCAGGATAACCGTTGCGGCGGTCATCAATGCCAGCGGCAGGGCCAGATACGAATGCGTACCAAGCGCCTTGAATGCTTCTTCAGGACCGTACGAGGACGACGACAGCGCGTCGGCCCCCAGTCCAATCCAAGCCAGAACGGCGATCAGGCTGAGTTTATGGGCGATACTGCTGTCAGCGAGATCGCGCGGCGCGCCGATCAGCCAGCGTCGGATCCGCTTCGAGAGCGACGGCCTGACGAAGGGATCGTTGTGGTTGCGCTCGACGCCGGATTTCTCCGGCGCAGACGGCTTGCTGCTTTCAGAGTCTGGCATCACAGGAGGCTGCGGATCGGACACGGAGGGGGCATGGTAGTACCCCCGTGGCTGCGGCAAGGAGGCGCGAACGGCTTGTCAGCCAGGCGTTTCCAGCGTGTGAGTGTTGTCTGATGTGCGTCTCAGCGTTCGAGCTATTTCGTACCGCTGCTTGGTGGCGGTAAGCGTCCAGATTTGCGCAGGGCCTCAGTCAGTAGTTTTTCGATCTGGCCGTTAGTCGAGCGCAGTTCGTCACCTGCCCAGCGTTCGATGGCACGCAGAACCTCAGCGTCGATACGGAGCGGAAATTGTTTGCGATCAGCCATGTAGTGACCTGGGAGTGTGGTGTTCCCAGGACCTCACGGTGATACTGTTCCGGTATTAACGACCGGTTGAACGCCATTCTCGGCGACCAAAGCGACCATGAGGTTGTTCACCAACACTGCCTGGCGATCGCTATCGATGGTGCCTTTGTAGTGGGCGAGGACGGCGTCGGTCATGCTGATCGCACCGAGCACGATTTCATGGCGGGCCGCGACAACTGCCTGGGCCGCTTGCCGTCGCAACATAGATTGGGCGATTTCAGGCGCGTAGGCAAGATGGCTGATCCGGCAGTCGAGGATGCGGACGCCGGCGAGATTGGCGCGTTCTTGTAGTTGCGTTGCGCAATGTTGTGTCACTTCGTCCTGGCTTGCGCGGAGGGAATGCGCGTTCGCATCTGTGCTTTCATAGGGGAATTTACTGGCCACTGCGCGCACCGCAGCTTCGGCTTGGACACGGATAAACTCAGCGTGATCCATAACGTCAAGCACGGCGGCAGTTGGGCGGTCGACGCGCCACACAATGACCGCGCCGATATCAATCGGGTTTCCGTTCGCGTCGTTTACCTTGATTTTGCCCGTATCGAAATTGGCTACCCGGGTAGTGATGCGTTTGATGACGGCAAATGGATTGGTTGCCATGAGTCCCGAGCGATTGACGGTGCCGTAGTACTTGCCGAATATAGTCATCACCCCAGCGTAATTGGGCTGCAGTATGAATAAGCTGCACGCCACAAACACGGTGACGAGAATCGCCAGCAGCACGAGGAGGAAAGCCAGTCCCTCAGCATGGGAACTGCCCGCTGAGATGGCCGCGCCAAGCAGGACGAGATCGAGGATGAAGCCACCAACGAGCACCATGTAGCCGTTCATCGGCTCGTAGATTCGTTCGGTAATTGTGGGGTTATTGGTCGGCCCAACTGGGCCTTGTCCTGATGAGGATGAGGTATGCATACGTGAAATCATAGTGATATCATATTGATGTCAATCGTTCTTCGGTCGAGAGCCGTCGGAATTCATCCCGTCTTCATGATCGACTCACTGCCCGTTCATCTGGTACTGCTACAGGCTTACCTCAGGAGTCACCGTACATGTCCCGTCTGTCCGCTTTGTGCATTCCCCTCGTTCTGCTCGCTGGCTGTAATGCCCGTGACACTGCCAGCCTCGGCAACGGCGCATACAGCGAAGGTGGCATTGGCAGTGCGTTTTATGCCGAAGTTCCCTATGCGACCGAAGCGGGCGGCAAGACCCGCATGTATCTGTTTGGTACGGTGGCTGGCTTCGACGCCTTTATGGCGACCAAGCTGGTGGACGACAAGAAGCACAAGAAAGTCATTCGGAATGGTCAGACGTTGGTGGTCGAGTCGTTGCTTGGCATCGCAGCCAAAGAGGACCCGGGTTTTCCCGATCGGCTGACGAGCCAGTACTGGTCGCGCCATCCAGCGCCGGTCGCCGCTGCCGAACCCGCAGCTGCCCCAGCGAACTGAAAGTTCTTTTCCCAAGTCACCGCACAGACGCAGCGGCCGCAGAGGATTGGTCTTGGACTTGGCAGACGACTGCCTGGCGAAGTGACCTCAAAGAGTCCCACTCTGCGAACTCAGCGGTCCCTGCGCCCGTGCGGTAATCTTAGAATTTGGCGAAAACAGAATTTACGATTGTCGGGCGTGCAACAGTCGTTCGACCATCGCGTCGGTCAGCAGCGGTTCAATGTTCGCTTGCGTCGCGCAGGTGTTGACCAACGCGACGATTTTCGCGAGTAGCGCAGGAACATCAGCGGGATCTTCCTCAAGCGCCTGAGCTGGTAGGGCGACCGGCAGTTCCAACTCGGCTTCCCAACCACAGCGTAGCACTTCCAAACCATCGGGATGCGCAGCGGCGAGCGGATCGCTGTCAGGCAAACGCACGCGGGCCTCGACGACGAGCAGCATCCAATGCCGGGTTGCTGGCGTGTCAGCTTCGTCGGTCATTGGGCCGTAGCGCAACGCGAGCACCGCCCGTTCGCGATGGGCGTCCCATTCCTGCGGTCTCAGGCTGAGGGCATACAGACGGTCGGCGGTTAGGCGGGCGCGCATGGGCAGTACCCTGCCGGATTGCAGCGGAATGTCGAATGCTCGAATGGGGCTGGTTTCTGCGGAAGTACACGGGACGTGCTGCGTTTTTCGTCATTCGAGTATTCGCGCATTCGAGCATTCGACATTTTCTCCCATGGCCCCACGATACCCGCCATGTCCGAAACCACCGACAGCATCCGTGCGGTACTGAGTGCTGAGGCCGCCGCCCTCACCGCCCTGGTTCGCCTTGCTGACGAACAAGCAGCGGCCATTGAGCGCGCGTGCGCGCTCATCCTCGATCACTGCGGCCAGAAGCCGGGTGGCGGATTGTCGCCTGGTCGGTTGGTGGTCACCGGCATGGGCAAGGCCGGACACATCGGCACCAAATTGTCGGCAACCTTTGCCTCGACCGGCACGCCGTCGTTGGTGTTGCACCCGGCCGAAGCGCGTCACGGCGATCTTGGCATGGTGCAGGAACACGACGTGGTCCTGGCGCTGTCGAACAGCGGCTCATCCGAGGAAATCGTCGCGCTGCTGCCGTCGCTCACGCTGATCGGAGCCAAGCTGATCGCCATCGTCGGGCGCAGCGACTCGCCGCTTGGTCGTCATGCTGATGTCGCGCTATCGATTGGTCGCGTGGTTGAGGCATGTCCGCTTGGACTTGCGCCATCGACCTCGACCACGGCGATGCTGGCGCTCGGCGACGCACTCGCGTTGACCGTGCAGAAGCTGCGCCGTTTCACGCCGGAACAGTACGCCCGCTATCATCCGGGAGGCGCGCTGGGTCGGAAGCTGATGACCTGTGGCGAAGCAATGCGCACTGGCGATCGTGTGGCTGCGGTCGATCCGCATACGCCGCTGATCGAATGCTTGCGCGCCATTGGCCGCGCGCGCGCCGGGTCGGTAGTGCTGGTCGATGCTAAACAACAGTTGGTCGGCATCTGTACGGATGGCGATCTGCGTCGCGCGCTCGCAAACACTGCTGACCCCGCGGCCCTGCTCCATGGTCCGGTTCGCTCGGTTGCGACTGTCCCGTGCAAACATGTGCGCAGTGATGAATTACTCCAGGCGGCGTTGCACCTCTGTGCCGCGAAGAAAATCAACGAACTGCCCGTTGTCGATGGCGAGCGTCGGCTGGTTGGATTACTCGACCTGCAGGATCTCGTCGATCGCGGATTTGAAGTTGGCAGTTAGTTCTTCGCGCGGCGTGGTAAATCGACGGTAAAAGTCGTGCCGTCTGCCGTGCTGACAAAGCTGATTGACCCACGCAGCGTGCCAACGAGGTGTTTGACGATGGCTAATCCCAGCCCGGTGCCGCCACTCTGCCGACTGCGGTGGGCGTCGATGCGGTAGAAGCGTTCGAAGATCCGCGCCTGATGTTCAGTCGGAATACCGATGCCGGTATCCTGGATGGTCAGGCGCATGCGATCGTCAGACAGGCTGACCAACCCAATTGTGACCGTTCCGCCAAGCCGATTGTAGCGAATGGCGTTGGAGAGCAGGTTGCCCAGGAGTTGATGCAGCAGTTCGCGATCGCTGGTTGCCGGGAATGGAGTGGGACCTTCGATGCGGAGTTGCACGTGTTTGTCGGCGGCTGCCGGTTGATGTTCTTCAGCCACGGCGCGCACGACGGCGGCCAGATCAATGTCAGCTGGATGCAGATCCCAGGAGCCCTGCTCAAGCCGCGACAGGGTCAAGACATCGCGCACTAAGACCGTCAGTCGTTCTGCATGGCGATTGATTTTTTCGACGAATTCGCGCGCCGACGTCGGGTCTTCTTCAAGCGTTCCGTCCAAGAGCGTGTCGGCAAACCCGACGATGGCGGTCAACGGTGTTTTGAGCTCATGGCTCACCGACGAGACAAACTCGCGACGAGCTCCCTCGAGTCGCAATAGTTCGGTCACGTCGTGTAATACGACCACGATTATCCCGCTACTAGCCTGGGTGACGGTCGCGCGTAGGTGATGATGGCGATGTTCGAACGCGACGCCGTCTGGCGATGGCAGCCCGTTGGTGCGTGCCGTGGTGATAGCGGCTGCTAACGCTGCGGCTGGTAGATATTCGTAAAAAACAGTGTTGCCGACGTCAGCGCCAGCGGCGGCAAGGTAACGCCACGCCGGATTGGCATACACGACGCGATCCATGGTGTCGATGCACGCAACGCCCTCGGCTAACGAGCGCAGTGCGCTATCAAGCAACTGTCGTTGCGATTCAAGCTCGTCACGGGCAGCGGCCAAACGTTCGCCGAGTTGATTGAGATCGTGCCCAAGCTTCACCAATCCATCAGAACCGGACAGTGCAGCACGTCGCGTGAGTTGGCCGTCGGCATAGGCACGCGCAAGGGAGCGCAGTGAACGCACACGGAACACATTCCAGGCTTGGCGAGCGCCCAAGAGGCCGGTGATCACGCAGGCTGAAATAGCAATGGGCACAGCCGCGCCATGAACCGTGAGTACGAGGACGATGGCACTGACCGCAACCAGCACGACAGCCATGGCCATCAGCCAGGCGCGGGTGCGGCCCGTGGAATCGTCCGAACGATCAGGCAAGTTCACTGAAGCGATATCCTACGCCGCGAACGGTTTCGACCATGCGTCCGTACGGGCCAAGTTTTTTGCGGAGATTACGCACGTGCACGTCGATGGTGCGGTCGGTCACCACGGTTTCCCCGTCGCCGATGTGATCCAGCAGATCATAACGTTCGTAAGCTACGCCCGGATGACTGGCAAGGAAGTGGAGCATTTTGAATTCGGTCAGGGTCAGTGGCGCAACCTCGCCCTTCACCATCACACGGTAACGAACCGGGTCGATGACCAGATCGTCGATCTGCATACGCTGTCGGTCGGCATCACGGCTTTCATCCAGGTGTCGAGTCAGGCGGACACGGATCCGCGCCATCAGTTCTTTCACCCGAAATGGCTTGGTCACGTAATCGTCGGCGCCGAGTCCGAGTCCGAGGATGACGTCGCTCTCTTCGCCTTTGGCGGTGACCATGATGATCGGCGTCGGCGCCAGCGCTGCGTCAGCCCGGATGATGCGGCAGACTTCCAGGCCGTCGCGATCGGGCAGCATCAGATCGAGCAGTACAAGATCGAATGGCTGGCGGCGCAGTTCATGCAACCCATCGTTCCCGGTGCCGGCGACCGTGACCAGGTGCCCCTCTTTCTTCAGGTTGAAGCTGAGTAACTGCTGGAGGTCAGGTTCGTCTTCGATGACCAGGACGCGGGACATGATCAGGTTTTATCGCGCAGGATGTCGTGATTGTGGCGGATGAACTGCGCTTGGTGCATGTACACAGTCTCTTCGGCGATCGCCAAGGTCTTGTCGCCAATTTGTTCGAGCGAACTTACCGCACGCAGCAGGTGAGTGTATTCTTTGACCTTGGTGGGTTCCTGGGCCATGCGGTCTTGTAGCCACGCATAGCACGCCTTGGTAAGATCATCGCTTTGCGATTCTTCGGCGATGACCTGCTTGGTCACATCCAGGCTGCCGGTAATGAACGCATCCATCGACTGACGTGTCATGCGCTCGGCTAGGATGGCGAGTTCAGCTAAAGCAGGTGGATTCTCCACCGCTTGATGGCAGGCGATATAGTGGGCGCGCTTGCTGATGCTCTGGGCCAGATCGCCGACCTGTTCGAGGTCGCTGGCGATCGACATCGCGGAGATGATGAAGCGCAGATCGCGGACCATCGGCGATTGCAGGGCGATGAGGGTATGACAACGATCTTCGATCACCGATTCCATGGCGTCGATGCCGTCTTCGAAGGTGCGTGCGCGTTCACGCAGATCAGCGCTGGGTTTCTGGATGCCTTCGACAGCAAGCGTCACCGCGCGATCAACCATGTCGCCCATGGCGACGATCGAGCGTTTGAGGTCAGCGAGTTCGAGTTCAAATTGGCGGGGTTGGGACATGCGATTCCTCAGCCGAATCGGCCGGTGATGTAGTCTTCGGTCTGCTTCACCTTCGGATTGGTGAAGATATTCAGCGTCTTGTCGTATTCGATCAGCTTGCCGAGATAGAAGAACGCCGTCCGGTCGCTGACCCGCGCAGCCTGTTGCATATTGTGGGTAACGATCACCACGGTGAAATCTTTCTTCAGTTCCAGAATGAGTTCTTCGATTCGACCGGTGGCGATCGGATCAAGCGCCGAACAGGGCTCGTCCATCAGCAAGGCGTCGGGTTTGACTGCTACGGCACGGGCGATGCACAGGCGTTGCTGTTGGCCGCCAGACAGGCCAAGCGCACTTTCATTCAGACGGTCCTTCACTTCGTCCCACAACGCCGATCCGCGCAACGCTTCCTCACAGGCCTGGTCGAGGGACGTGCGGTCGGTGACTCCGCCCACGCGCAGGCCATAGATGGTGTTTTCGTAGATCGACTTGGGAAACGGATTTGATTTCTGGAACACCATCCCAATCCGTTTGCGCAGACTCGTTACTTCCAATTGTGGATCGAAGATCGTGCGTCCGCCAACGGTGATGTCGCCGCGATGGCGAATTCCGGGGATGAGATCATTCATGCGGTTGATGCTGCGCAGAAGCGTCGACTTGCCGCAGCCGGACGGACCGATGAACGCGGTCACCTGATTTTCCGGGATATCCATGGTGATCTGGTGGAGCGCCTGACTGGCTCCGTAGAAAAAATCGAATTGTTTGATCCCGATGTAGGCCGGATCACCAGCCGGCGCGGGTGCAGATGGACGAGACAGATCGGCAGCGGTAGCGGGTAGACTCATAGGTGGCTCAGAAGGTTGCGGAGGCGTATTTCTTACGCAGACGATCACGCAGGATGATGGCACCGAGATTCAGCGCCAGGACTAACAGGATGAGCAAGAAGGTCGTGGCAAACACCATCGGCTTGGCAGCGTCGGAGTCGGGACTTTGGAATCCGAGATCGTAGATATGGAAGCCAAGGTGCATGAATTTCTGGTCGAGATGGATGAACGGGATGATGTCGGTCGAATTCCAGAGTCCGTCCACGGGCAGACTGGGGGCGCTTTTCACGACACCAACCAGCATAAGCGGCGCGACTTCACCAGCACCACGTGCCATGGCCAGGATCAGGCCGGTAAGAATACCAGGAATGGCAGCCGGCAAGACGATGCTTCGGATGGTTTGCCATTTCGAGGCGCCCAAGGCGATGGATCCTTCGCGGGCGCCACGGGGAACGGCGGCGATGGATTCTTCGGTGGCGACGATCACCACTGGCACGGTCATCAGTGCAAGGGTCGCTGCCGCCCAAATAAGTCCGCCGGTTCCGTAGGTTGGGGTCGGTAGCGAATCAGCGTAAAAGAGCTCGTCGATCGAGCCCCCCACGCCATAGACGAAGAAACCCAAACCAAACACACCGAAGACGATCGACGGAACGCCGGCGAGATTGTTGATCGCCACTCGCACAGCACGCACAAAGAAGCCCTGACGGGCATATTCGCGGAGATAGATTGCGGCCAATACGCCAAAAGGGGTGACCGCGCAGCTCATCATCAGCGTCATCACGAAGGTGCCGAAGATCGCTGGGAAAATTCCGCCATCGGTATTGGACTCGCGTGGATTATCAGCCAGGAAATGCCAGCCGTTGCTGGCCATGGCGCTCAGCCGCGCAAAGAAGCCAAGTTGGTTGGGGAAGCGAAACGACAGCAGGCCATTTTCAGGTGCGCCGATCGGCAGTTTGCGCAGCGTACCGTCACCGAGACGCAGGGTCAGGCGGTCGTTGCCGTGCTGATTGCGCAGCGCCATGGCTTGGGCATCCAACTTCTGGAATTCGCTGTCGAGTCGCGCGAGAGTCGTTTCGGCGGTCGCAATCGCCTCTGGATTGGCCGCTCGCTGTGCGGTAGTCAGCTTGGTTTTTTGTTGGTTGATCTCGCGTGAGTTAGCTCCAATCACGTTCCGCTCAAGATGGCGGAGCTCGTCGCGGCGGGTGGCTCCATCATCAATCAATTGCTGCAATTTCGTAACGAACGTGGGATCACTGGCCAAGAGTGTCGTGGCGCCATCGCTGAGCGACACCGGGACACCGATTGCTGGCCCATCAGCCATACGTTCGATACGCATGAGGTCGTTGGGTTGCTCGGTGTTGATGATCGTTCCGGCGGCGACAAAGCGGAAGGAGTTGCCTAAAGCATCTTTGTTTGCCAGATAGATCTGGATCTCACGGCCACCGCCATCGCTTCGCTCGCGATCGTTGACCAGTTCACCGACCAATACCTCGTGTTTGCCGTCTGGGTTGATCGTGTAGGCGGTGAGTCGTTTGGGCCAGAACACGCCGGCACCGTTGTAGGCGATAAGACCGAATAAGCACACAGCCATGGCGAGGGCTACAGCGAGACCCATCGACGTCAGCCACACCAGCGGTTCGCCGGCTGGTCTGCCGTTGTGGCGCAGTTTGGGCATGGGATTGGTGGCCATGCGGGTCAAACCGTTTTGTACTTCTCGCGGAGGTGCTGGCGCAGCACCTCCGCGCATGTGTTGATCACGAACGTCAACAAAAAGAGCAGCATCGCGCCGAGGAACAAGGTCCGGTACAACGTGCCGCCAGCGGGTGCTTCGGGCATCTCCGTCGCGATGTTCGCCGACAGTGTGCGCATGCCATCGAAGGGATTCAGTATGTCCATGACGGCAGTATTGCCGGAGGCCATGACCACGATCATCGTTTCGCCCACCGCTCGCCCCAGACCAATCATGATCGCTGACAAAATGCCGGCCGAAGCGGTTGGCACCACTACAAGGAGAGCGGTCTGCCAGCGGCTGGCACCGAGAGCGAGCGAGCCCGAACGCAGCGTTGGTGGCACATTGGACAGGGCGTCTTCGATGATCGTGAACAGAATGGGGATGACCGCGAAGCCCATGGCGAAGCCGACAACCAAGGCATTGCGTTGATCGAAGGTTGCGCCGGATATTTTCGGCCACCAGGTAGTGAAATTACCACCAAAGCAGAGGGCCTCGATCGGTTGACCAAGCTGCCAGCCACAGAATGCAGCAAGCAGCATCACCGGAACGAAAGCCAGGAATTCGTAGCCCGGCCGTATCCGGCTGCGGATGCGATCCGGCATCCGGGTCCAGCCCCATCCGACCACCATGGCGGCGATGGGCAGAGCGGCGAACATGCACAACACGGCTGGTACGCGGTGTTCAATGCGTTCGGCAAGCCATAGCGCGGCGATGAAGCCCAGCACGACCGAGGGTAGCGAGGCCATGATTTCAATCGTTGGCTTGACGATCGATTTGAAGCGCGTGTGCATGAACTCGGAGGTGTAGATAGCGGCCAACAGTGCGATCGGCGTGGCGAAGAGCATGGCAAACAACGTGCCCTTCAAGGTGCCGATGATCAGCGGAATCAATGAGAGCTTCGGCTCTGTATCTTCAGTGCCGGTTTGCCAGACATACTCCGGTTTATCGGCGCCCTCATACCACACCTTGCCGAAATACGCCTGCAGTCCGGCTTCAGGATGTGGATCGTCGAGGGTGAACACATGCGCATTTCCACGATCATCAAGGGCGCAGATACGATTGAATTTACTGGAGATGGTGACGGCGGTCACCGGATAGGGCAGGTTGCCTTCCCAGCGCACCGTGCCTGAGGTGCCATAACGCAGCGACAATTGAGTGCCGTCAGCGAGTAGAAAGGCTTTGTTGCGCAGGCTGCTCGCGTAGGCGTCGGCGCCGCCCTGGAGATCCGGCAAGACTTTGGTTTGTCCGTACTGACGTTTTTGCGCGGTCGGATCAATATACAGCGACCAGATCCGGTTTTGCCCGCTGGGTGCGGTGAAGACCAACGACACGTCACCGAGCATCCAGTTCATCGACGCGATCCGCGCTTCGGGCAGATCGGCGAAGGGACGGAAGGGCGGCTGATTGACGTGCGCACCGTCCGCGTCCACCGCCAAGGCGGTGACGCGGCCAGCCTGGTCGGCGATAATCAACGCCGAGGCCTTGTCATCGACCAGCAAGCGCAGCGGTGGTCCCGGCAGGAGAGCGGTCAGATCTCGCCGCCAGCGTTCCTCGATTGTGGTGGTTCCCATCATCGTTCGTGTCGTGGTGCAGGCGACGGCATAGAGACTACGCTTGCCAGCGACCTCTTGGATCATCGCCAGCAATTGGCCGTCGGAGCCATCAGCGAAACCAACCGCCAGAACCGGTTGTCCCGCGACTCCGGCAGGAAATTCCGCAACTACTGCAGGCTTGGCGCTGACGACGAGCCGGGACGCGGTCGCGCTGGCGGATCCTGTTTCGGTTGGTGCCGAACTGTAATTCAGCGCGACCCGCAGGATACGTCCGGCGCTGGTGCCAATCAGAACATGTTGCGTGCGTTGTTCGTACGTCGCGCACATGGCGCGTTCACCGTTCACAAGCGGCAACGGGTGGATGTCTGGTTTGCCCTCGGCAGTGAGCAACGTCACCGAGCCATCGTTGCTGACCACGAAGGGCAGCTCGCCCCACTCGTCGATGCCAAACGCCAGAGCGGGCGTGGACACCCCCACTCGTTCTTCGCGCGCTTCGACATGCGCTCCTTTGAACAACGGCAGAATCTCTCTGAAGATGAACAGAAAGATCGCAAATACGGCAACGATGATCAGCATGCCGCCGGTCTTGATGAAGCCGGTCATGAACCGATCGACCATCAAGGTGGAGCGTGCTGTTTGAAAACGGTCTGGTAGCTGCGGAGCCGAGGCCATGTGGTTCTTTGCGGGGCGTCATCCTTTCAAGCCCAACCGACTTGAAAGGATGATGTGCCGATTGCTACTGCGCTCCGAGATTGGTGATCATCTCGGCACGGAGCGGGAAGTATCCGTCTTTGATGACGATCTCCTGGCCCTGCTTTGACTGGATGAACTTGATGAACTCATGGACCAACGGTTGCAGCGGTTCGTTGGGTTTCTTATTCACGTACACGAAAAGGAAGCGCGCCATCGGATAAGTGCCATTGAGGCAGTTGTCGTAGGTGCCAGCAACCGGCGCGCCTTTGTCGGCCAGCTTGAGCGCTTTGACGCCCGAGGTCACATAGCCGATACCACTGTAACCGATGCCGGAAAGATCCGCAGCGATGCCCTGTACGACGGCCGATGAACCTGGCTGCTCTTTCACGCTTGCCTTGTAGTCACCCTTTTTGAGTGCGTGCTCTCTGAAGTAGCTATAGGTGCCCGAGGCCGAATTGCGGCCGTACAACGAGATCGCCTTGCCCTGCCACGCCGAGGTGATCAAGCCCCAATCGTTCAGGTCGGCCTTGGCTTCGCGCTTGCGGGTCTTCGAGAAGATCGCGTCGACTTGCGCTAGGGTCAGGCTCTCGGTCGGGTTGTCTTTGTGCACGAACACGGCCAAGGCGTCGATCGCGATCTTGATTGCGGTTGGTTTGTAGTGGAACTTTTTCTCAAAGTCGTCGAATTCCCTGGGCGTCATCTCGCGACTCATTGGGCCGAGTTGGGCGGTGCCTTCGATCAGGGCGGTTGGGGCGGTACCGGAACCCTTGCCCTCGACAGAAATGTTGACGTTGGGGTAGATTGCCCTGAATGATTCGGTCCAGTAGCCCATGACGTTGTTGAGCGTGTCCGAGCCGATTGAACTCAGATTGCCGGAAATGCCGGAGACTTTCTTGTATTCGGGTAGTTTGGCGTCGATCTCGGCGGTGGCGGCGGTCAGTTGGACGGTGCTGGCGATGACGAGGGCGCCAACGCAGGTGAGGGTCTTCAGCATGGATACTCCAGAAGGTGTGTGTGGGGGTATTCATTCGGACTTGTGTGAAGACCGTATGAAGAGGGGGATCTGCCCCCAGTTGCCGGATGGGGCCTAGATGTGACGATATCAACCGTGTTGCGATTCCTCGTTGTTATGCTGTGCGCGGCCACGATCGCTGCCACCGATCTTAATGTCCGTCTGGCGGCGGCCTTGGCCCAGGTCCCGCGCGGTGGCGAAGCTGCCGTCGCGGTATGGGATTGCGGCGGTGCGCGCTGGCTGGCGATTGCTGGCGATCCCGGGCCGCTGCGCCTGGCTTCGACAACCAAGTTGCTGGTGTCGGCGGCGGCGCTGACCCAACTTGGCACCGACTTCCGCTTCGTCACCCGCATCTACGCCCTGGGTCCGCTGGTCAGCGGTAGTATTCCCGGCATTGGCGTGATCGGCGGAGGTGATCCGACCCTCGATGAACATTTCTGGAGCGGTGATCCCGAACGTTGTCTGCGCGACTGGGCTGGGCGCATGCGTGCTGCTGGCATCCTGCGCGTCGATGGCGACGTGGTGATCGACAACCGCCTGTTCCGTGGCCCGATCCGACCGACGACCTATCCGACTGAAAACGGCAATGCGATTAAATGGTTTAGCGCTCCGGCATCTGCATTCGCATTCAACGACAACTGCATTGATGTACGTGCGGTCCCGACGTCACCAGGATCTGCCTGCCGAGTCGAGGTTCGTCCGCGATCACCGCGCGTCACTGTCGATAACCGTACGCGCACGGTAAGTGGTGCTGGCGATGCGATGTTTTTGGTCGATCGCGCCGCTCAGGCGAATGCGGTCAGTGTCACCGGAAATTACAGCAAGATTACCACCTGGTTCCCGGTCGCAATCCATGAAGACCCCGATTTGCTCGCGGGCGACGCGTTCGCGGCGGCGCTCCGCGACATGGGCATTGTAGTAACCGGCACGGTGCGCATTGGTGACGTCGATCCACGCAATGGTCCGCTGATTATTGAACATCGTTCAGATTTACTGCCGGTGCTCACGGTCATGAACCAGCGCAGTCAAAATTTTTATGCCGAGCAGCTGCTGCGCATCATCGGCAATAAGCGCTTCGGTTCCGGCTCGATCAGCGATGGCGCACGCGCTGTACGCGAGGCGTGTGCACCGCTCATGGGCGATGATGCGTCGTCGCTAACGGTGTTCGACGGTTCCGGCCTGAGTTACGGCAACGTCGGCAGCGCTCGCGCCATGTGCCGGCTCCTCGCCAGCCTCGACGCGGGGCCGTTCAAGCGCGTATTCGTTCCGACGCTGAAGGACAAACCGTACGCTGGGCTCGTTGGCAAGGTCAAGACTGGTACGCTGGCGACCGCATCGTGTCTCGCTGGCTACGTCGAAGGTCGCAACGGCCGCCTCGCCTTCGCGATCGAACTTGGCCAAGGCCAAGCGCGTGGCTGGGATTGGGGCAGTAAATTGCGCGAGCGGTTATTCGAAGTCATCGCCGACGTCGTGCGGTGAAATAGGGCGAAAAAGAGCAGTCCAAGGCAACCGCAGAGGCGCAGAGGCCGCGGAGGTCGCAGAGGATTTGGGTTGGGAATAGCTAACTTCTCCAGGCCTGTCATTTGGGGAATGGCCGCTTTTCGCGCTCTCCTCTGCGTTCTCCGCGGCCTCTGCGCCTCAGCGGTTGCCTTGGTGTTTCCCCAAAGCCGACTTGAGTTTTGCCTACGGCGTTTCGACTCAGCTGCTGGCGCGGCCCAGCTCCAACAACACACACCCGGCCTTGCGGCCCTTGCGTAGCGCCATCAAGGGCATGCCGGTCATGAACGCCTCGGCGTGTTCGCACCAGGCCAATTTGCCAAGGATGACATTACGCTCCATGACGCGTTCGATGTGTTCTGGCGTCGGATTCTGTGACTGGTGGCACGCGACCATCCGGCGTTTCTCGGCAATGACCGCGGTGATATCGACGTAGAGGTCAGCGTAGTGTCCCTGACGCGTCTCCGAATGGCGCATCATCATGTAGAGTTCGGTGTCCCAAAAACGTTCAGCCAGATACAGCGCCTGCAAAGCGATGAGATATGCTGCGGCGTGGTCAGGTTTTTCCTGCGGTCCCAGCGTGAACACCGCCACCGGACGCAGCTCGCGCAGGATTTGCGCGACGCGCTCAACCGCTGGTCGTTCGGCGTAGATTTCGCCATCCATCAGATCAAGAAACGTGAGCGTGGCGCCGAGCATGGTGCAGACGGCCTGCTCTTCAGCGCTGCGCCGGGCGGCAAGCTCAGCGTTGGGTGGCGGCAGACCGACGCCTTTCCACGTGTAGTAACCGCGATCGCCGCGACTGGCGCAGATGACATGCAGACGGTAGCGGTCTTTGAGTAGCCAGGCGGTGCCGCCCATGCCGTGGGCAAGATCGTCGGGATGGGCAACGACACAAACGATGGTTTCCATGTGGATCCTTCCGCTACAAACGGTAGCCACGATGCTGCGCGGAGACGATGCAGAGCAAGGCGGCCTTCTGGACGGTGGCGGCTGCTTCCCCACGCTGTGCTGCCCAGTATGAGGCACGTCGTGAATAACGCAGCGCCGCAGCGAACGATCCTTCTGTTCGCCCCACATCCCGATGACGAGACGTTGGGTTGCGGCGGCTACGTGGCCCAGCGGATCGACGCAGGTGACCGCGTGATCATCGTGGTGCTGACCATGGGCGAGAAATTATTTTCGCATTGCTTGCAGATTTATAGCGACCCGTCACCAGAGCAGATCCGCGACATGCGCCGCGAGGAGTCCCAGCGAGCGACCGCGATCTTGGGAGTCGCGGCAACCGATGTGGTGTTTTGGGAATACGCCGACTTGTCCATTGCCGACAACGCCGTGGAGATCACCGCGCGAATCGCGGCATTGCTGCGCGAGTTCAAAGCGGTCGAGGTGCTGTGCACTGGGCCCGACGAAGAACATCCCGATCATCGTGCCGCCTGCAGCGTCGTTCAGCGTGCCTGTGCTCAGGCTGCACCAGGGATCGCGCTGCGCTGGTACATCACCGCACTGCGCGCTGGCCTAACCATCGATCGGCTTCCCCTCACCGTACATCCCATCGACATCACCAAGCAACTCGCGCGCAAGGCCCAGGCCGTAGCTCAGTTTCGTGCTCACCTCGATATCGTGTCGAAGCAGCAAGCCGCCCCGATTGTCGCTGATTTCAAGCAGTACCTCACCGGCCAGGAAATCCTGCTGGCGTGAACGAGTCAGCAGAGATCACCCTGCTGACATATCCCAAGGCAACCGCAGAGGCGCAGAGGCCGCTGAGATCGCAGAGGAGAGCGTCAATTGGAGCGTCGCCCCGTGGGTGAGTGGCGCCAGAAACAGCAATGTCTTCTAACCCAAGCCCTCTGCGGTTGCCTTGGATTGTGTTGTTCGTGTGAACGCGGCTTTGCGATCTTACCAACTCGCCCCGCGCACAGCCCGTCCTTCCGCAGACCGCGGGGCAATGATCGCATCCAGGATCGCACGGTCAGCGGGATCGGGACTTGGGGCGACGTGCAGATAGCGCGGTCCGGTTGGGCAGGGCACGACGACGTCACGTTCGCTGTCGTCAGTGCTGCGGATGCGGAGTCGCAACGCGGTACCGCCGGCACCGGCCACCAAGGCGTGATCCCAGTTCGTGAGGTTCAATTCGTGATCGTTCACGGTGATGATGCGTTCGCCCGGAGCGAGACGGGCCTGGTCCGCTGGACTACCAGCTTGCACTTCTGCGATCTGACCCTGCCACAATACGAGGCCGATGGAGGCGTGGTCGTTGAGGTAGCCGCGTGCTGCAGCATTGGCGTTGGTGCGCGTCGAATTCACCGTGGCTTGCATGCCCCAGGTCGTGAGCGCCGTGAGATCCGTCTCCGTGATGGTGCGATGAACCAGACGATCGATTAGCGCGGACCAATTGATCGACGGTTCTACCGCGTGCAGGCAGGCGAGCACATCGGCCTCGGTGTATGGCACCACGGAGACGCCTGGTTGCGGCGCGAGAAATCGCCGCAAGACATCGTCGAAACTGCGTTTGCCGTTGCTGGCGCGGCGGATCCGCCCGTCGGCCTCGAAGCACAGCAGCATGCCTTCCAAGTAGTAGTCCTGACTGCCGCGCAGCTCGCCCCAGTTGCGACTCTGGCCGCGTAAGGTGTAGCCAGCGGCGGCAGTGTCTTCGAGCGTACGCCACGCGCGCGAGCGATTGGAACACACCTGTTCAATCTGCGACGCCATGCGCGCGAGCCAGGTGGCGCGGCTGCTCGCCCCAGAACGTGCGGCAAGCAACATGCCGATGTATTGATCGAACCCTTCGTAGATCCAGAGCAGGCGCGTGTCGAGGTTGGTGTGACAATCGTCAGCGACCATGCCCGCCGGTCGGTGATGCTTGCCACACCACGCATGACCGTACTCGTGAGTGAGCAGATAGGCAGCGGATGGATCAAGGCCTTCGGCACTGTACCACTTGTCCTGGCTAATGCCGTTCAGGCTGCTGGCGAGGTGTTCAAGCCCGATGTGCGGGAAATCTTCGCCGACACCCAGCAGCCATGTGTAGTTGGGGAAGGGCGCTCCACCAAACAGCTCGCGCGCTTCGGCGGCGACCGCACCCAGTTGGCTGAGCGCGCGCGCTGGCACGTGCTGTGGCTTGGCTGCGGTCACGGCAAGACGATGGTTCGGGAATCCACTCACTGCGATCTCGTGCACGTCCAGTATTTTTCCACATAACACCGGCGAATCGATCAATGCGCGCAGATCGGTATGAGCAAAGGCAATCGCGCCTGTTTTTCCAGGAATCTCAGCGAGGGCACAGGCGTGCCGCCATTCACTTGGCAGACGCAGTTCGGCAGCGATTTGGATGCGCTCGTCGGCCCAGCCTTCTGGGTACAGCAGACAATCATTCCAGTTGATCGTCGCCGAGCCGGATACCTCAAGCACGTCAACCGGCTGCGAGTTCACTGTCGGCTGATTCGCGAGGTACGTGAGATCAATGTTGATACGCTTGCACGTGGTTGGGACGGTGATGGCAAAACGAAACACGTCACGCGGATCACGCGCCCACGGTAGCACAGCGCCGTCGCTGCTGTGAATCACCAGGCCGGCAAGATTTTCAATTGCTCCGCACGGCGCATGCGTGCCTTGGATCCAACGTGGGAAACGCAACCACTGCCGACCGGGGCGGACATCCCACGCGATGATCGAGTGCAGCAATCCACGTTGCAGATCCGTCGCATCGACCGCGACGCTGAGGCGCGGCGCGGCGACCACACGGGTGGGAACTGGCTGCGCCGTGGGCAGAGCGGTCGGCGCATCGGAATTGCTACGCCACGACGACCATGCCAGGACAACGGTGGTCACGACGGCGACGATCAGGGTCAGGCGCGACAATGGAGTCGGTACATGCATGGTGCGGACTTTCGAAAGCCGTGTTCACTTGGCGAGTGGTTCGTCGTTGGGAAGGGGACAGCGCACACGCATGCGTGCCAGCGTGGTTTAATGGGTCCAAAAAGACCTTGATCAGACAAAGGCTAACGATAGGGTCCATACAGGCCCAATCACCAAGCTCACACGAAACACCACCGCGCTACCCGCCATCGGAGTCCTTATGTCCCTCAACCTCAACCACGTCACCTTGGCCGGCAACCTCACCCGCGATCCCGAAATGCGACAGGTCGGAGCCGACAAAGCGGTCGTCAATTTTGGCCTAGCGGTCAACCGACGTTGGCGCAATGCCGCTGGCGAACAGGTCGAAGAAGCCACCTTCGTTGACGTCGAGGCTTGGGGTCGCATCGCCGAAGTGATCGGACAATACCTGAAGAAAGGCAGTCCGGCGTACATCGATGGCCGTCTGAAATTAGACACGTGGGAGGATAAGGACGGACAAAAGCGCAGTCGTCTCAAGATTGTCGCCGAGCAGGTCCAGTTTCTCGGCACGCGCGCGGCAGCGGAGGGTGAGACGTCAACCGAGTCGGCCTCGCCGAGTGCCGGAGTATCGCATAACGCGCCCGCTCGTAGGTCAGCGCCGGCGAAGCGTGCGGCCGACGAACCCGCACCGTTCTAAGGGCTGTGCCTGGGAGCGCCGCACTCCTGTGCGGCTCGAATCGCGAGTACACGAACGACTAAAGCCCATTGCCCCGGGCCGCACAGGAGTGCGGCGCTCCCAGGCTCGAACCTCCCCAGTGGGCCGTGCTTGCGGCGGGGATGCGTGCCGTACCGTGCCGCCTCCATTGCCGCCAACGGCCGTGCGCGGGCGTTCCGTGCGCGCGTTTGCGGCGTTCCGGAACCGCTATGCACCGCATCGTTCTCCTGCTGACCATCATCGCTACCATCATCGCCGGTGATTCCGGTGCCGACCCTGGTTCCAGTAGGCCAGCCCCAGGTTCCGGCGGTGGCGGCGGCGGAACAGGCGCTCCTCCGTCAGATGGCGGCATGTCCTGGGCCCCGCTCGTCTTCATCGGACTTATGGTCCTGATGATGTGGTTCATGGTTATCCGACCACAGAAGAAGGAAGAGAAGCGACGCAAAGAGTTGGTTGATGCAATCAAGCGCGGCGACGAAGTCGTCACCATCGGTGGCGTTCATGCCGTGGTCGAGGCGGTTGGCGAAACCACCGTCGACGTTCGCATCGGCAAGGGCTCCGAAAGTGTGGTGGCCACCTTTAACAAGGGCGCTGTCAGCACCAATCTGACCGCCGAGCGAGCGAATAAGACAGCCTGAACCCGGCAGCTGGCGGATGACTCCGCTAGACCGCGCATCCCCGAAGCAAGCAGGTCCCCGTGCTCAAGCGATTCATCGTCATAGCGACTGTCTTCCTGGTCGCGTTGTTCCTCCAGTTCCTCCAGAACAAAGTGCTGGTTGGTGATCAGGACCTGCTGGCTCACGTCAGTCGTTCGTCTGATGCGGCGGCTCCCGGTCCGGTGGTGTACGACGTCACCTTCAAGGACGTGGCCGGATCGCCGGTCGAAGCGTCTGAGCAAGAAATCGTCCAGATTCGTAAGCGGTTGCACGGCGACCAGCGCAACCCAGCGATCAAAGTCAACGACAACGACGTCTCGTATAATCCGTCCACCCGCACGATCCGGGTGATTGCACCGGCTGAAGTTGCCGAAATTGAACTCGGCCAGCGACTCAGCGGACGCCCATTCAAGCGGGCCAACGAACCGCGCGACTACTGGTATGTGCCCAAGGGTATCGACCTGCGCGGCGGTGTTGAATTCACCTGCATGTTGAAGAATGAAGATGGCGGCAAGGTCGACGCCAATGACGAGATCATGGTCACCCTGCGCAATCGTCTCGATGAGAAGGGCCTGACTGAACCAAAAGTAGCACGGCTGTCCAACGGCGACGTTCAGATCGTTATCCCCGGTGGAACTCGCGCTGACGCAGCGCGCACGCGCAAAGTGCTGGAAACTACCGGTCGTCTGGAGTTCCGTGAAGTCCTCGGCGAGTACCCCAACAGCGATTTCTCATCGACCAAAGCCGGAGAGCCTGACTGCGCCTGGATTAAGAGCGGAAGTAATTCCTACAAGATGAACTCGCGGCTCCAGAAAAGCACGCGAACCGACATCATCGCGCCGAAAGAAGATCGCGACGCGTTGCCCGGTCAGGAGCCGAAGAAGTTTCTCCACCTTGGCCCCGCTCAGTTGACCGGCAAGGACGTCTCCGATGCGCACGAGGACATGTCGCAAGGTGAGTTGGCGGTCGCAATCAGCTTTACGACGGTTGGGTCCAGTAAAAATTATCAGTTAACTAATTCGACCAAAGAAAAGGGGGACAGCGGTCATGGGACCGGGCGCATCGCTATCATTTTCGACGGCATCATTAAGAGCGATCCTCGCGTTATATCACCATCGAGTTCCAGTTGTCAGATCACCGGTCGCTTCACCAGCGAAGAAATCAAGGACCTTCGCGGAATCCTGAAAGCAGGATCGCTGTCAGTGACTCCGGAAATCTTGTCCGAGCGCGTCGTCGGCGCGACCCTCGGCCAGGCCGAGATCAACCGCGCGTTCACCACCATGCTGTGGACCTTGGCAACGTTGTTTGTCTTTTTGGCCGCTTATTACCGTCGTCTTGGTTTGGTCGCGATCGCCTCGGTGCTGGTCAACGGCGCATTGACCTGGACCACCTTGGCGGTGTTCGGCGCAACCCTGACGCTGCCCGGTATCGCTGGTTTGATCCTGTCCTTGGCGATGGGTATCGACACCAACATTCTGATCTATGAACGTATCCGTGAAGAGTTGCTCGAGGACAAAGGCGTGCCGGCTGCGATTGAAGCTGGTTATGCCAAGGCCTTCCGCACCGTCCTCGATTCGCACCTGACCACGATCACCGCGGCATTCGCGCTCTACATCATCGGCTCAGGTCCGATCAAGGGCTTCGGTCTGACGCTGATGATCGGTATCGCGCTCAGTCTTTTCAGCGGCATTTACGTCGGCCGTATGCTGACCGACTTTTTGCTGCGCGGCAAAGATCACATATCGATGGCGTCGCTGTTCAAGCCGCTGCACGTTGGTTACGTTCGTTTGCGCTACCTCAGCTACGCGCTGACGATCATTCTTGGCGTGGTTGGTATCGGTTACTTTGCCTTTGGTCACCGTCTGCACGAAGGACAAACCTTCGAGCGGAACTTCGACATTGAGTTTACCGGTGGCACCATGGTGCAGGTGTCATTCACCAAGCCGGTTACCGGTGAAGAGGTCACCGAGCTGCTGACCAAGGCCTACGCCGCCGTCCCTAAGGAGCAGCAAGAACACGCGCTGATCAATCCCAATGACGTGCAGCGCCAAGCCTACTTCACGTCGCTGGCCGAACAGTCGACCAGTAGTCGTCAGTGGGTGTTCCGCGTTCGCGACGTCGCTGGCAGCGTGTTGGAGCGCGAGCGTCACGACCTGGAAGAGCAGCGCGGCAAGGTGCAAGTAAAGATCGCGGAACTCCGCGAAAAACAGAAGGAAAGTCCGAATCCTCAGGAAATCCGCCGAATCGAAACCGAGGAATACACGCCGCTGCAAGAGAAAATAAAAAAGTTGTCCGACGACATCGCTGCCCGCACGGAAGTCTTCAAGCAAGAGTTGGCCAAAGCCTTCACCGGACTGGTGGCCGCCGAAGGTGATGAAGTGTTGGCCTGCACCTGGGACAAGGCGACGTTGAAGTTGACCATGCGCGTCGCCACGTTTGACCCGGCGAGTGAACTGCAGACAGCGGAGATCGCCAACCGCATGGCGAAGTACCGCAACGTTACGTGTCGTGTCGATGGCAAGGCGTTGGCGCTCAGCCTCAACTTGGCCGAGGCGCCAACGGCTCCCGCTGCTGGCGCGATCGACGAGCACGATCATGTGTTCAAGCGCGCGATGGGTTTGCTGGCACCAACGGTTACCGATCCAGCCGAAGCGCGCGCCGTCGCGGTTTCCGCCAGCGCTATCTTCGGCGAGTTGGTGAACCACGCCGCGAATCAACGCGTGGCGGTGGCGCAGTCCTATCCTGCCAGTCAGCACTTCTCAGGTCAGGTCGCTGACCGTATGAAGATCCAAGCGCTGGTCGCACTCGGCGTCGCCATGTTGCTGATGATGTTCTACATCGCCGCCCGCTTCGAGATGGCGTTCGGCTTGGGTGCGGTGGTTTCGCTGCTCCAGGTCGTTATCCAGACCCTCGGCATCGTCGCCCTATTCGGCATTCGCATCGACCTCACCATCGTGGCTGCGTTCCTGACCATCGTCGGCTACGCGATCAACGACACGATCGTGACCTTCGACCGTATTCGTGAAAACCTCGGCAAGATGGCTGGCCAGCCGCTCGAGTCGATCATCGACCGTTCGATCGCCGAGATCATGCCGCGAACCATCCTGACCGGTGGCCACGTCGCCCTGGTCCTGGTCATCATGATCTACTTTGGCGGTGACTCACTGCACGGCTTCTGCTCGACCCTGCTGATTGGCATCCTGCTCGGCACGTTCTCTTCGGTGTTTGTCGCGAGTCCGCTGCTGTTGAGCTTCCGCAAGCGGATGGTGGTGACGCCAGCGCCCGTGCCCGACAGTGCCGGCGCAGCCGACCGGGCCTGAACGGACCCATACCAGCGTCTGCGACACCCCGAGGCAGAACTGGGTTCGGGGGTAATATATTCCGTCCGAGGTCGGTCTTATAGCAAACGACCATCGGAGTCTGCTCATGTCCCCTCGTCTCGTTGCGTCCACCTTGTTCAGCTTGGCCACCTGCGCATCGGTTGCAGCCCAAGACACCGTCGAGATGCACAACGCGCGCACCGCGATGCAGGCCACGGTCGCCTATAATGAGTTGCAAGTCGAGGAAGCCGCGGTTCCGACCTTAACGGCTGGTCCAGTTCGTGCTGCCGCACCACGAGTCAGTGCGCTGAGATTGACCACCAACAATCGCGCCGACCTCTATGCCGCTAGCAAGCAGTTGCTGAGCAAGGGAACGGTGCGGAATACTAGTCCGGTGCTCTATCTCAAAGGCATGGAGGGTAAGGCTGAGGCGCGCATGGTGATGACCAGGCGCATCCTCGTCGTGATCAAGCCGAATCAGGATGCCAAGGCGATCGCGCGCGAAAATCACGTTGCACTTCTTCACCGAGTTGCCGTTCTCGATGGCGCGTACATGGTCGAGCCAACCGACGATGGCGTCCTGGCTCCGGTTGATGCTACCCGTCGGCTGAACCGTGATCAACGAATCGCGTTGGTTGAACCGCAGCTGCAGGGTTCAGGCGCACCGCGTTATGTACCCAACGATCCAGCGTTGCCGTACCAGTGGCATCTCGATCCGACGGTTGGTTGTTCAATCAATGTCCGGGAAGTGTGGGACGATTATCATGGAGAAGGAACCAATATCGTCATCCTCGACCAGGGCATGGACACATCCCACGCCGACCTAGGTCCCAACGTCAACTTCCCGATGTGCTGGGACTTCATCAGCGGCGATAGCAACCCGATTCCACTTCCGACCGCGACCGACGAAAATCATGGAACGTGGGTGGCTGGCTTGGCGGCGGCCCGCGGGGATAACGACACGCTGTCGTCCGGCGGCAAACGTCTAGGCGGTATTTGCGGCGTTGCTTACCTCAGTCGCATCATTGCTGGACGCATCCTTGATTGGACGGAAGTCATCCCGAAGACGACGTTGCTCACGGATTCTCAGTTGTACTCGGCGATGACCTTGTGCATGTCGACTAATGCAACAACGGATCTCGCTTGGGTGACCAACAACTCCTGGGGCGTTGTGGACACCGGCGTCGTGCTCGGTGGACCCGGCACGCTGATGACCAAGGGCCTCTATGACGGAACCAAGATCGGCCGCGCCGGTCATGGTATCGTGTACACGTGGGCGGCCGGCAACGGCGGATGGGTGAATCCCAACAATCGTATCCCAGATCCGCAGATTCCGGTGGCGCAGCGGGTTCAGGACTGCACCGCGTTTGACGGTTATCTGAATCGGTATGTGGTCGGCGTTGCTGCGTTGGAGTGCCAGCCAGTGCCAGGCCTTCCGCCAATGCACGCGCAGTATTCTGAATCGGGTCCCAACCTCATCATCTCCGCCCCTGGTGGTGGAACAGCGGCTGGTTTGGGCATGGTGACGACGGATCGCCCTGGCGATCTCGGCTGGGTTCCAACTACGAATATTGGTCCGCAGCCGAACTCCGATTTCGATGGCAATCCGGTGATCACGCAGGGATTCGAGAACGGCGACTACATGTCAACGGCGGCGAGCGGCCCCTCGTTCATATATGCTTACGGCGTGGGTACCATTCCCACAGGCACTGGCGCTATTGCGCGGATGGACGCGGCATCGACCTCGTTTGCCGCACCGGTGGTGGCTGGTGCGGTAACCTTGGCTCTGCAGGCTCGTCCGCAATTGACGTGGCGCGACATCCAGCACCTCTTCATGGGTCGCGGCAATGATCGTCGCGTTTCTCCGCAATTTGTCCCGGACTTCCGGCCCCACTGGCTGTGGGGTCGCTGGCGTTCGAACACCGTCACCGGGCAGGCGTATTGCAATTGGTTCGGCTTCGGCGAACTGGATGTCGGTCGTCTGGTCTATGGTGGCGATGGCACCAAAGCCAACATGACCGCGGCCATCGGCCTGACCAATCCAGGTGCCATGAGTTGGCCATTGCTACCGCCAGAGTATCCGACCGTGATTACTGCGACATCAGCATTCTCACCGATCCTGGCTCCTGACGCAGGGGATTATCCACCAGATCAGGATCTGGTGCCGCCGCCGCTGGTCGTCGACGTTTACGCACCGGTGGTTGTGCCTGCGGGCAGCTCGCCCGCCCGCTTCCGTGTCGAAGCGGTCGAGTTGACGGTCAGCCTCTATGCCAACGTGAACTCGCCTGCCCACGGTGGTGACTATGGTGATTTATCGTTCTGGCTGATCTCTCCCTCCAGCAACGTGTCGATTCTCGGTCGTCAGCGTCCAGGTGCCCCGATAACGAATAATCCAAGTGCGCCATGGAAGTGGACCTTCACCGAGTTCTTCCACACCAACGAAACCTTGGTGGATGGTCTCTGGCAGCTGCAGGTGCGCGACGAGCGACACAACGGCCTCGAGGTTTTCATCAAAGAGGTCACGATCAATATCCACGGTTACCAGACATATGCCGTGCCCGATGTGACCGGGACGACGACTGGCAGTGGCGTCGCCAATACGGGCAGTACGCAAACCCTCAGTCTGATCAGCTCGGGAACCGAAGTGTCGGCAGGTGGCCATCTCGTTACCACCGCATTCTGGGATGATGGTACCGGCATCGCTACTGCAGTTCCGCTCGCGATGACCCGCACCGGCAGCACCGTGGCGGCTGATGTTCCGCCATCGTTGTTGACCGCGTTGCCCAACTGCGCCTACCTCCACATCGGTAATCCGGCCATGGTCGTCGGGTACACTGGTGCGAACGACGTGTTCGAGACACCAAATACGACCGTAGTCAATCCAGTCAGCGGCGGCAATCCCAACGCCTACTTCAAGAACGGGACGACGCCGATCATCGTTAGATACAGCCGGCCGCCGATCATCTCACCGGTTGCTGACCAGATCCTGAACGCGGGTGATGTCTATATTCCGACCTTCACCGTCAATGACGCGGATGTCGATGGCGGCATCGGTGGTCCACCGGCGCTGCCTGGCGGCGGAGCCGGAACTGGCGCGTTGGAAACGGTCGTTGTCAGCGCCATCAGCCTGAACCAGTCGGTGGTGCAGAATAGCGGTCTCACACTCACGTCGGCCTATCCCAACTACATCCTCAATGTGGCTTCGTCAGCCAATGGCGGCGGGGTTGGACTGATCCGGATCACAGCCACGGATGGATCGGTGACGTCCACCCAGACGTTCCGCGTTGTCATCAAGGGCAATGCTTCTGCTCCAGCCTGTGGCTCTGGCATGGGCTTGGCGCTGATCGGTGGGCCACTGCTGCTCTGGCTTGTCGGTCGCCGCCGCCGTCGCGCCTAGACGCATCTCCGTAGTTGTTACGATGGTCGTGATAGGCACGCCCCTTTTCGGGGCTAGCCCGTTCACATACTGCCCAGCGCATGATTTCCCAGACAGCTGAGTATGCATTGCGAGCCATCGTCTTCCTAGCCGATGACCACGGCGAGGCACATACCACGGAAGAGATTGCGCTGGTGACCAAAGTGCCGATGGGGTACTTGGCCAAAATCATGCAGGGACTGACGCGTTCGCGCCTCGTCAACTCACAACGCGGGCTGCACGGCGGGTTTACCCTCGTGAAGGATCCCGGCGAATTGACCATCTATGAAGTGGTACAAGCGGTCGATCCGATCATCCGCATCACCACCTGTCCGCTGCACATAGAAACGCATAGCGAGCACCTTTGTCCCCTCCACAGCATGTTGGACAAGGCCATGTCAGAGGTCGAGCACGTCTACCGTAAAACAACGATCGCCGTATTGATCAATACACCCGGTGCGAGCCGACCACTGTGTGCGTTCCCGAAAGCCCCGAAGAAGAAATAGCTACGAGCTACGAGTTATAGTCAGGCCACGCCTGACCCTACATTGCTCAGTTGAAACATCCCAAGGCAACCGCAGAGGCGCAGAGGCCGCTGAGATCGCAGAGGAGAACGTCCATTGGATCGTCACCCTGTGGGTGAGTGGCGCCAGAAACAGCAATGACTTCTAACCCAAGCCCTCTGCGACCTCTGCGCCTCTGCGGTTGCTATGAAAAGAGTAATCTAGGCTGACTGGTACCGAGAGACAATCACAGGCATCTTTCATGCTTCGTGCGCGTTAGCGCACCAACTCGTAGCTCGCAGCTGGGGCAATCATGTCGGTTCCTTCCACATCCCCGCTTCCTTAATCAACGCCACCAACTCATCACGGCCACTCGCAAAGGGGATATTGCGGCGGACGACCTCTTTGCCGCGATAGAGATCGACTTTTCCTGGGCCACTGCCGACGAAGCCGAAGTGGGCGTCGGCCATCTCGCCGGGTCCGTTGACGATGCAACCCATGATCGCGATTGAGACGCCATCCAGGTGGCCGGTGACTTCACGAATATGAGCGGTGACTTCAAAGAGATCAAATTGTGTACGACCGCAGCTCGGACAGGCGACGTAGTCAGCGCGCGTCGTGCGTGCTTTTACTGACTGGAGAATCGTAAACGCGAGTCGGCGCGGATCCTGGACCGACGGCAAGTACAGCAGATCGCCGATGCCGTCGATGAGTAATCCACCGGCGATTGCTGCCGCACTGAGGTCGTCGCGCACAAATGGCAGGCCAATGCAGATCGGTATGCGTTTTCCAGAACCAAGCGAGCGCGCTTCAGCAGCGCGGAATTCTCCTTCGATCACCGCCGCCAGCAGACGATAGGCACGGGTTTCACCGATGATTCCCGCTTCGGCTATGCCGACGGCGACGGCATCGGGCAACAACGCCAACGCGTGGTGTAAATCTTCAGTAGGATTTCCGTCCGCGAGACCGAACAGGATAATCGCGCCATCAGGGATGTGTGGTGATGGTTGGCCATTGCGCAGATGGATGACCGGTACGCCGGTGCGGGTTGTTGCTGCCAACGCACGGCGCACACCAGATTGGTTGCCGCCAACCCAGCCGGGCACCTGACGCGATTCACTGAGCCAGAGATTGGGGTCTTCCAGAATGATATCCGCAGGCGGTGTCCCAACCGCTGCGCGGTCGGCGATCGCAACTTTGGCGACCTGTGCGCCACCGACCGGCACCTCGGCAAGACGTACAATCTCAGCGGTGCGCCGTTGCCACACGTAGGGATTGATGGCTTCGACTGGGCGGGATACCGGCGGTGAAAACGCGCGCCACGACGCGTAGCGTGCGACGAGTGCTTGAGCGACCGGGATTTCGAACTCAGGCGGTTCGGTCAGCGAGACGCGAATCGTGTCACCGATGCCGTCTTCGAGCAGCGCGCCGATACCGGCGGCGCTCTTGACGCGGCCGTCTTCGCCGTCGCCCGCTTCGGTAACGCCAAGGTGGAGCGGATATGGCTCACCGTGTTTGCGCAGGCGTGCGACGAGCAGGCGATACGCGGCGACCATCACCTTGGGATTTGATGCCTTCATCGAGATGATGATGTCGCGGAAATTTTCGGCCTCAGCGAAGCGAATGAATTCCATCGCACTTTCGACCATGCCCAGCGGCGTGTCGCCGAAGCGATTCATGATGCGATCGCTGAGCGAGCCGTGGTTGGTGCCGATACGTAGACAGCGACCCAGTTCTTTAGCGCGACGGACGAGGGGGCGGAAACGTTCGGCGACGCGTTCGACTTCAGCGGCGTATTCGGTGTCGCTGTAGTCTTTGACCGCGAAGCGTTTCTTGTCGGCGTAGTTGCCAGGATTGATCCGGACTTTCTCAATGTGCTCGACCGCTTCGAGGGCGGCGGCAGGCATAAAGTGGATGTCGGCGACGATTGGCACCTTGCGGAAGCCAGCGGCATCAAAGCCAGCGCGGATCGCCTTGAGCGCTTGGGCGTCTTTCACGCCGGGCGCGGTAATGCGAACGATCTCACAACCCGCCTCGGCCAGTTTGATGCTTTGGGCGATGGTGGCGGCGACGTCTTGGGTCGGTGTCGTGCACATGCTTTGCACCACAACAGGCGTATTGCCACCGACCTGTACGGATCCGACCATGACCGCCCGGCTGATCCGGCGCGCGTAGCCAAGACGGTGATCGACGTAGGGACCGGGATCGGACATGGGTGGGGAGGGTAGTGAGGGGATTAGAATGCCAAATGCTGGAATGCTGGAATGCTGGAATGTTCGAAAATTGCGGAATTCTGGCTATTGTGGACTCGGATGAAAGGAGCACGTAACCAAGCTTCGGCGCAGGTGTTTCCCATTCCAGCATTCCAGCATTCCAGCATTCTCCCCCGTTGCTGCTTCATGATCAAACCTACTCTGCGCATCCCATGACTGAGACGCCGTTACCAGTATTGACCCCCAACGAGTATCGCGCCGCCCGTGCCGCTTCAGCGACCAAGCAACGCGAGTTCGGCGTCGATCCGTTCGGTCAACGCTTTAGCCCAACCCACACGGTCGTTGCCGCCCGTGCTTTGGCCGGCCCCGCACCAGAGTCAGATCGCAGCGAGCCGGTCCGTCTTGCTGGTCGCATCGGCAACCTGCGCCAGTCGGGTGCGAAGCTGGTGTTCGCCACACTGTACGACCGTTCGCGCGCGGATGCGTATCGACAGCAGAAACTGGCTGCACGACCTGACCTCGACAGCGCCGACGGCAAGAAGGAACGCGGCATCCAGTTGTTCATCGATCTCAAGAATCTTGGCGAGCAACAGTGGCCGCTCGTCGCGACACTCGATCTTGCCGACTGGATTGGCGTTGAGGGGCGCGTCGGCCGCAGTCGGCGTGGCGAAATCACGCTCTTCGTCGAGCGACTGACCGTGCTCGGCAAGGCAATGCTACCGCCTCCGCATCAGGCTGGCGCTGATTCCGGAGAATTGTCCGAAGAGGTGCGTAGTCGGCAGCGTTATCTCGACCTTATGCAGAGCGACGCGTCGCTGGATGTGTTCATTACCCGTAGCCGTTTGGTTTCTGAGATCCGTCGCTTTTTTACCGACCGCGACTTTCTCGAAGTTGAAACGCCAATGATGCAGCCGATTCCCGGCGGCGCAGCAGCGCGTCCATTCGTGACCCATCACAACGCGCTCGATCTCGATCTATACATGCGCATCGCGCCTGAGTTGTATCTCAAGCGGCTCCTGGTTGGCGGTCTAGAGCGCGTGTTCGAGCTGAATCGCAATTTCCGTAACGAAGGCATCAGCACGCGGCATAATCCTGAATTCACCATGATCGAGTGGTACATGGCCTACGCCGATCACCGACAGCTCATGGATCTCTCGGAAGAATTATTCCGCCATCTGGCTGATCGGGTGCTGGGAACACGCAAGCTGCGCTTCGGCGATTTCGCAGTCGACCTGGACCAGCCGTTCCGCCGCTTCAGTTACCACGACGCGATGCGCGAACTCGGTGGCCTCGACTACAACGATCGCGCTGCGGTGACAGCCAAGTGCCGCGAACTCGGCCGCGATCCCTCGACCTTCGCGACCTACGATCGCATGGCCAACGAAGTCTGGGAATCGGTGGTCGAACCGCACTTGGTCGAGCCGACCTTCATCACCGATCAGCCGACCTGGCTTACTCCGCTGTGCAAGGCACATCCGGATAACCCGGAAAAAACCCTGCGTTTCGAGCTGTTCATGTGTCGTATGGAGGTCGGCAACGCCTACACTGAGCTGAACGATCCTGATCTGCAACGCAGTCGTTTTGCGTCTCAGGTTGCCGAGGCCGCCGCGGCGAAGGACAAGGAGTCAGGCATCGTCGACAATCAAATCGACGAGGACTACTGCACCGCGCTTGATCATGGCCTGCCGGCCTGTGGCGGCCAGGGCATCGGCATCGACCGCTTGGTCATGCTGTTTACCGGACGGACGAATATCCGGGACGTAATACTATTCCCAACTATGCGTCCGGGCGGGTGATAGCATTGCAACGGCCACGCGCGCTTCGTGCGGGCTGCGTTCGAACTGCGGATCAATGCCAGCGCGTTAGCGCGCGCAGCTCGCGTAGCGAGCCGCAGCTTGCAGCCGTGGCAATGATTGAGAGGCAATGGCCCCTACAGTTTCCCCGACGAACTCAGCACCGACTTCAGCATCAACTGCACATCGTGCGAGAACTCTGCAATGGACGTGGGGCTGAGTCCGATCGGTGGCGGATCCTTCGCTTCAAGCCATCCGCGTAATTCATCGCGGTAGCTTGATAGCTCGGCTTTGGCCCTCGCGAGGGTGGCGTTGTCATTGCGGGCTGAGGTGTCGGCGCGATTGGCGTCCATCCACGCATGCATGGCATTATAGCGGGCGCGGCGTTTGCTGTCCTTGGTGATCACCGAGGTCCAGGTCGTACGCTCGGCCAGGGATACGATGTCGGTGCGTTGATACACTGTGCCGACAAGTCGGGCCAAAGCCTTGCGGCAGTTGTCATCGTTGGCGGACTGCGCGGCCAATACATCCAGGGCTGGGCGTAGGGCGGCGATGCCGGCTTCCGACACGGTACTCATGGCGGCAGCGGCGAAGGGACGGGTCTCGGGATTGGTGATGGCGGTGGTGAGTGCAACGATCATCTGCTCAGCGCGGGCTGCTTGTTCCGGTGTCTGCATGCTGATGAGAAGGTGACCGTAGAGCTCGGCAACTTCCTTGAAGTCCAGTCCTGGCGGAAGATCACGCGACAAACGCGGAAGCAGCTTCAGGAGATCTGGTTGAGCTTCGCTGAGTCGCTGACGTCGCACCACCAACAACGCACCCGCGAGTACGGCCGGCTTGGTGTCAGGCGCGAGAAACCGCGCTAGTTGCGCGGCAAACGTTGTGCGTGCGGCTGCGTCGCCAGCCAGCGTGAAACGTGGGCCAGACAGCGCGGCGATGGCGAGTTGTTGCGCATCGGCTTCGCCAAGCATGGCGAGTAGCGCAGCGGCATCGCCAGGCTGTGCGGCGAGACGAATTGCCTCAATCGCTGTCGGAGCAGCAAGGATCGCGGCCCGATGCGGACCACGCAGCGCATCCAGGGTGCGTCCAAGGGTTGGATTTCGTCGACCAAGTTCGCACGCGCAGATCACGGCTTCGATAGCCTTGGCGGAATCCATCTGCGGATTCACGGCGACTCCGGCAAGCATAGCGTCTGCGCCATCGCTTGCGGCTGCAACCAGGAGAAGCATCGCCTGCTTGGCTAATTCCGGATCGGTTGTTGGCGTGGTGACCCAGGTACCGACGACGGCGGGCAGCAATGGCGCACGTGATGGTTCGTCGGGCCAATCAGCGAGCAGAGCGGTGGCGACTTCACAGCGCTGTGCTGTGGTTGCCTCGGCGACATCGAGCATGCGGACAAGCAGGTCACGATGATGGCCAGTCGCGGCGAGGACCACGCGCGCCTCGAAGGTTCCCCGGCCAGTTAGAATGGCGTCGCGAACATGCTCGGCTGCCCAGGTGATGGCGAAGCGCTTGGCGAGGTCGCGCGATTCAGCGATGCGCTTCTCAGCCTGACAGGCGTCGAGTGCGTTCAGTTGCGAACGGCGCTGCATCGGATCCCACGCCAGACTCAGTCCGATGACCACGATTACCGCTGCGCCGACGCCGACCCAGATCTTCCACTGTCCGGTCTTGACGCTGGCCATGGAGCGAGATGAGGGGCGGATGCGGGCCGATGCGTCACCGGCAGTTGCCGGTCGCCGCGCGCTGGATTGGGTGGTACGCGTAGAAGGCGAACGGCGGGGGGGTGCGTCAGGCATGGTCCGGTATCGCACCAACAAAACCTAGGAAATCCAGACGGCGCACCCTGTTTTCGTAGGTGGTGTGGTGGATGGTAGGGGATGAAATGCCAAATGCTGGAATGCTGGAATGTTCGAAGAATACGGGAATTTGGCTGCTAGCAGACTCTGGCCTGAGGGGTCTGTAACCAAGTCGAGATTTTCGAAATCTCCATTCCAGCATTCCAGCATTCCAGCATTTGGCATTTCCACCTCACGCTGGAAGACGGCCAATACACCCACATCATGCCGCCATGCCGATCCGGACCGCCGTTGTCGCTGACGATGAAATTCTCAATCGCGAGTTGTTGGCCGAGATGCTGCCACGGTTCCAAGTGCAGGTGCGGACGGCGAAGGACGGGGTCCAGGCGTTGAAAGCGCTGGAGATCGAACCGGCCGACTTGCTGATCACCGACGTGCGGATGCCCGGCATGGGTGGTCTCAAGCTCCTTGGCAAGGCCAAGGAGAAGTGGCCAGAGATGCCGGTGGTGATGATGACGGCATTTGCTTCAGTCGAGAGCGCAGTCGAAAGCATGCGCCAGGGAGCCTACGACTATTTGATGAAGCCATTTGGTGTCGAACAGGTCGAAGCCCTGCTGCTGCGTCTTGGCGAACGCCAACAATTGGTGCGTGAAGTGAAGGTGCTGAAACAGGAAGTGCGCGATCGTCACCGTGATCGCGAGATGCTGGGCGATTCACCGGCGATGATTCAGTTGCGCGAGGTTATTGCCCGCGCAGCTAAGTCGAACGCCACGGTGTTGGTACGCGGTGAAAGCGGAACCGGCAAGGAGTTGGTCGCCCGCGCCCTGCACGAGCAAAGTCTGCGCGCCACCGGCCCATTCGTGAAAGTCAACTGCGCCGCGCTGACCGAAACGCTGCTGACGTCCGAGCTGTTTGGTCACGAGAAGGGTTCGTTCACCGGCGCGACGGAACAGCACACCGGTCGTTTCGAATTGGCCGATGGTGGCACGCTGCTGCTTGATGAGATCTCCGAAATCAGTCCCGAGTTGCAGGCCAAGCTCCTGCGTGTGCTGGAAGAACGCGAGTTCGAGCGCGTCGGCGGCAGCAAGCCACTCAAGGTCGATGTGCGTGTCGTCGCCACAACCAACCGCGATCTCAGCGCCGAAGTTACGGCACGGCGATTTCGCGAAGACCTCTACTATCGCCTCAATGTGATCCCGGTGCAGTTGCCCGCGCTGCGTGAACGTGCGACTGACGTTGGTGCGTTGGTCAAACACTATCTGGGTACATTCTCGGCAGAAAGCGGCGTAAAGTTGATCCTTGGCGATGATGCGCTGAAGCTGCTCGCTGGCTATCGTTGGCCAGGCAACATCCGCGAATTGGTCAACGTGGTCGAGCGCCTAGTTGTCCTCGGTGGCGGTGGCAGCATCGATGCCACCGCGATGCGCCGCCTGTTGCCCGAGCTTGGCGCTGCTGGAGACACGGCCGTCGCAGCCGGCGAGAAACTCGACGACATCGAACGCGCCCACGTCCTTGCGGTGCTCGCGCGTCTCGACGGCAATCGTTCCGCCGCCGCCGAAGCACTCGGTATCTCGCGCCGTTCGTTAATCGACCGCCTCGCCAAATGGGGCATCGAAGGCGGTTAGCAGGAGTCATCTCGCGAGGTTTTATCCACAGATTTCGCAGATTGCGCAGATTTCGAATGCTCGAATCGATGGTCTGCGAACATGTTGCATTGATCTCGCGAACGGTATTCGTCACAAGTGTTAGCCCTCGAAATCTGCGGAATCTGCGCAATCTGGGGATAAAAATTCGGGAATTAGTGCGGCCAGTAAGCCCACATGTGTGCGTAGAGGATGAACATGCCGCCAAGAATGACGATGTGGATGGCGAGGAATGGTGTCGGAAGCGGTACCGCCTGGACGACCTTATGAGCACCGGCCAAGGACGAACGCGTCAGCGCGTTTAGTAACAGCAGCAAGCCGCCGAGTAGCCCACCATTTACGAGCATCACCATGAGGGTCTTCAACCACCACGGTACATCAGGGCGTTCAGCGACCCAGTTTTGCAGGAATTGCATAGCGACCGCAACCAACATGGCGGTTTCGGCGGTCAATAAGTTACGATGACTCAGCCAGGAACCGGAATTGCGTTTGGACATGCGTGGGCTGTAGGGATCGGCTCGCTCGGGAAAGCGAACGTTGGTGTGGCAGCTCGTTGCGGTGACGATGGCCATGCTGCGAAAGCTTGATATAGGAAATGTCGGCGTTGCCGCTGTCACCAATCACCAATGACCGCGGTGATTCCCCAACTAGGAGATCGGCTCTTCCATGTCTACGCAGCGACCGTCACGTCCGGATGAGGCATCGCCATCGACGAATGCGCAGACGCAGGACACCCAGGCGGCGATAGCGAAGGTCTGGGCTGGACACACCAGCGATACGCAGAATCCCAGCGAGACGATCCGTGCTGCCCATCATTCAGAGGTGGCAATGCCAGCCGTCGTGGTGCCGCCATCCTTACGCATGTATCCCAGACAGCGGAGCCACCAAATTGCGGCCCGCGGTAAGCCGCTGGATGCTGGGGTGGATTTTGTTCTCGGAGCAGAGGTTGGTCGTGGTGGCATGGGGGTGGTCAGACGTGCGCGTCAGAATGCGCTTGGCCGCATGGTTGCGGTTAAGATGCTCAATCCCGACCACGCAGATAGTCCGGATACGCGCGCCAAATTTTTTGCTGAAGCCGCCGTTACCGCTGAGCTTGATCACCCCGGCATCGTTCCGGTGTACGATTTGGGTGTGAATACGGAGGGCGTTCCCTTCTATGCCATGAAGTTGATCAAAGGCACCCCGTGGAGTGGGCTGATGGATCAGAAGACGCAGATGGAAAACGTCGACATCCTGCTGCGGGTTGGCGATGCAGTGGCATATGCGCACAACAAGGGCGTGATTCATCGCGATCTTAAACCAGCAAACGTGATGATTGGTTCGTTTGGCGAAGTCCAGGTGGTTGACTGGGGTGTTGCGGCAGCGATTCGACCGGGAAACCACGCACATCCACTGAATGAAAGTAACCTCATCGCAGGAACGCCGGCCTACATGGCCCCGGAAATGGCCACCGGTCGGATCGAGCAACTCGGCGTGTGGACGGACGTCTATTTGCTCGGTGGCATTCTCTACCGAATTATTTCGGGCCATCCGCCGCATTGTGCAAAGGATCAAAGTTCGACCTTGGTGGCGGCGGCACTCAACGAGATACCGACATGTCCCAATGGTGGTGAACTGGAGGTCATCGCTCGACGAGCACTGGCCACCGACCCGACCGCGCGGTTTGCCAGCGTGCGCGAATTTCAGCAGGCCATCCGCGATTTCATGGAACATCACGAAAGCATTGCGCTCGGCCGCAGTGCCGGTGATGCCCTGGAGCGTGCGCAGGAAAGCGGACGTTATCCCGATTTTGCCTTGGCCCAATCGTCCTTTCGCGATGCCGTGCAGTTGTGGCCTGACAATGCCGTGGCCCGAGTCGGTCTAGCGGCCACGGAACTGGCCTACGCGGAGCGAGCATTTGCTAATGATGATTTTGATCTCGCTGAGTCACTGCTGGAGGACAAGCCCGACCAGCACCGCGCCCTGCTGGACAGAATACGGGCTGGTCGTTTCGAGCGCCTAAATCGTCAGCGTCGCTCCCAGCGTCTGCGCAGATCAGCATTCATTCTGGCGGCGTGTCTTGTGCTCAGCCTCATCGGCGGGGCTGCGTTTGGGTGGTGGAAGGAACATCAGCGTGCCTATGAACAACAACGAGCTACGCAGGCTGAACTCGAAACACAGCGCGTGGCTACGGCAAACGCAGCGAAAAACGAACGTAGGGCACATGCATTTGTCCCTTATTCTGAGGCGGTTGATCTGTTGTTGCGTGGCCATGAATTTTCTGAGGCGAGTGATTTATTGCGTTCAGCGATAGCGATCGACTCGACATTTGCTGAAGCGTACTTTGCCCTCGGCGAATCGCTGCGACTGGCCGGTCTACCGCATCTAGCGCATCCGGCGTACCTGAAGGCATATGAGCTTGGTCGCCTGGAAACGAAACGTCCGAATATCCGTGCTTTGTTGCTAGCGGGATTTGCCGCCGGCGATTCGGGCGAATACAACCTCGTGATCCGTTTGTTTCAGATGATTAAGGAGCTTGGCACTGACGATCCATTGGCCGCCGTCTGCGAGGCGCTGTTGCTTGCTGACCGCAGTCATTTCGCCGAAGCGCTTGCTGCGGCAGAAGCGGCGGCTAAGCAAGCGCCGAAATTGTGGGAGACGCATTACGCCATCGGATGTATTTGCGCTGGGTGGTCGCTGGAGGGATGCGCTGAGCCGCGACAGGTCATAGAGAAAGGGCTCGCCGCGTTACGAACGGCAGTCAGCCTCTCACCGGGACAGCCCAATCCACGCATCATGCTATCCCGCTTGCTCCGAAATTCGAATCTTCCCGAACATATCGCAGAGTTGCGTGAGACATTCACGCATCCAGATCAGCACATCGCGGACCACATGGTGATGTTCACTGAGCGCATCGTTGGGGCGCTTATGGTTGGCGATGTCGTCGAGGCCGAAGCGCAACTAGTCCATGTAGAGGAACGGAGTGGCCCCCCGGCAGTGATACTGGCGTGTCGAGCCGCGATTGCCGGCATGAAGCGCGAGAATGAAACTGCCTATGACCTGTTTGCTCAATTCGTCAAAGAGTATGGACCCTGGTCGCTCGTGGTTGACAAGATGATTCGCGTTGGGGTACGTGCCGGATCACGACGTGCCAATGCGGTTGCTTTTTTTAAACAGTGGGAGCCTGAGCACCGCGACATGCCGATGCGGGACGCGATGGCTGCCTATATTGCCATGGTGACCAACGACTTCGCAACCGCGCAACGCGAGATCGACGCGGGATTGAAACGTGCGCCCCATAATTGGACGATGCACGTGGTGCAAGTGCACCTATTCCGCCGGGCCAAGCAATGGCAACAAGCCTTGGATACGGCGCGAGCGGCGCTTCAGTTGCGTCCGCGCGACATTGAGGTGCGCGTGTATGAACTCGAGGCACTCGTGCGTCTGACGAGGTTCAGCGAAGCAACTGAACGAGCGGATGCATTTGAGAAAGATTTCCCAGCCCGAGCCGGTGAAATCGCCAGCTTTCGTTTGCTCATGTCGGCCGGCTCCATGTTCGGGAAATGAAGGGGTGGATCCATTGCCCCAGTCCGGAAGTCCGGACAGCGGCACTGCTCCCTTGAGCAACGCATCCGTTCGCCACCATCCGCCCCGTGCTGACCAAACGTGTCATCGTCTGCCTCGACGTCCGCAACGGACAGGTCACCAAGGGCGTGAAGTTCCAGGGCAACGTCGATCTTGGCGATCCGGTTGAGTACGCCGCGCGCTATGACGCTCAAGGCGCTGACGAACTGGTGTTCTACGACATCACCGCATCGGCCGAGAAGCGCGGTCTGTTTGTCGATGTCGTGCGTCGAGTCGCCGCGCGCATCTTCATCCCGTTCTCAGTCGGCGGCGGTATTCGCAGCGTCGAAGCGATGCGCGAAGTGCTGCTCGCGGGGGCCGAAAAAGTCTCGATCAACTCACCGGCGATTCGCGATCCGCAGTTGATTACCCAGGGCGCACGGGCGTTTGGTGCTCAGTGCATCGTCCTCGGCATGGATGTGCGCCGCTGCGCTGTCAGCAGCGTGATCCCGTCGGGCTACGAAGTCGTGATCGATGGCGGTCGCACCCCGACTGGTCGCGACGCGGTGGCTTGGGCGCGCGAGGCCGAGCAACTAGGTGCCGGCGAAATCTGTTTGAATGCGATCGACACTGACGGCGTGCGCCAGGGTTACGAGTTGACGATCACACGCTTGGTCGCTGATGCGGTTGGCATTCCGGTGATCGCTTCCGGAGGCGGTGGAACTCCGGCGCATCTCGTCGAAGCAGTATCGCGTGGCGGTGCCGATGCCGCGCTCGTCGCCAGCATGGTCCACTACGGCGACTACACGGTCGCGGACATCAAGCGGACGATGGCGGCGGCGGGGATTGCGGTGCGACCTGGTTAAAGGACGAAGGCAGAATGGAGAAGGAAGAAAACCGGTCTTTTCCGAACGTTTTCATCCTTCATCCTTCTCCCGTTCGTTTTGGTATCCACAGTGTCACGGTGCACCCCGTGTGCATGTCCAAGGTACGCCGCAGGCGGTCGGCACCGCGGATCTGGTTGAGCAGCAGGCTTTGCCGCAGGAGTGCCGAGTCGGATCGCGGCCGTGCTTGTCCTGGCGGTGAGACAAGATGGAACGTCACGTCGAGTTCGATCCAGTGGCCTGAAGTAAGGCCATGCTGACGAGCGGTGGGTGCGTCAAGCTCGGTGATAGTTGTCGCCAGCGTTATCCGACCGCCACTGCGGAGCGCGGTGCAACCATCAAGCACGAGTTGCACGAGTTCGAACTGCAATGTGTCGGCGGCGATCCGCGCTTCTCCACTCGGACTTGCCGCAGCATGGCTGACGCTGATGGCGATGGCGCGTGGCAGCGCGCATTGTAACAGGGAGACGGTGGCATGCAGCGTCGCGTCCACCGAACAGCAGGCGGCACCTGATGCGTTTCCACGACTGAAGGCAGATAGCTGACGAACCGTATCTGCCATGCGCTGAGCGGCCGAGACGATGGCCTCGGCATGCCCGCGTGTGGCTGAATCAAGCTTGGGATTCAGCAGTTGCAGATCGGCTTGGCCGAGGATCGCAGCTAGTGAGTTATTGAATCCATGCATGATGCCCGCGGCAAGCTGACCAGCCGCAACAGCGCGTTGCTGCGACTGAAATTCAGCCTCGCGCTGGCGCAGCAATTGGCGGGTCCGCCGCAATCTGCGCTGGGCAATCTGCAAGGGGGTCCGCCGCATCGCTGTGATCCTCCGTCTATCGGCTCTGGCGCAACCGGACGGATGCAGACTATGCGCGCGTGCTCCACGAATTGACTGTCCCTGCCAGCGCTGCTGGATCCCGTCTCGATATCTGGCTCGCATCAGCGCTTGAGGGCTGCACCCGTTCGTTGGTGCAACGCCTGATCAAGGACGGCCTGTGCACGGTGAATCCCGGCAATGCCCGCCCTGGACGCACGCTCAACGGCGGTGAACAGGTCACGTTGGAAGTTCCCGAGGTCGAGCCGATGGAGGCGGTGCCCGAGGACATTCCGCTGTCAATTTTGCATGAGGACGAGCACCTCATCGCGATCGACAAGCCAGCCGGTATGGTCACCCATCCGGCGATCGGCCATACCCACGGCACGTTGGTCAACGCAGTTCTGGGCCGGTGGAAAGACCATCGCTCTGCCGGCGGTGACGTCTGGCGTCCCGGGGTCGTCCATCGCCTCGATGCTGAGACGAGCGGCGTGATTGTCGTCGCGCGCACGGCGGAGGCACTCACATTCCTGCAAGCGGCTTGGGCCGAGCGCCGGGTGACCAAGCGCTACATCGCATTAGTCGCTGGCAATCCGCGCGCCGACTGGTTCTCGTGCGATGGCATGATTGGCCGTCATGCGAAGGACTTTCGTAAACGCGCGGTGCGCGTTGCGGGCGAAGGCGACGCCAAGGAAGCCCGTTCCACCTTTGTCGTGCTGCATCGCGCTGATGGCTACAGTGCCGTCGAGTGTCGTCCGGTGACCGGGCGTACGCATCAGATCCGCGTCCACCTCGCGCACCTCGGCCACGCCGTCCTCGCCGATCCGCTCTATGGTCGCGGCCGCACCTGGCCGCTCATCGTTGCCGATGACCAACCCGCCCTGCGTCGCCACGGGTTGCATGCCTGGACCCTGACCATCCCCCATCCGGCTGGTGGCGAATTGCAATTATCCGCGCCAATTCCCGCTGATCTAGCACGTCTGTTGCCAGCGGGGATCAAGCCACGGGCGATGTAGGTTTTCGAAAGCCGCAGAGACGCAGAGGAGCGCAGAGGGCCGCAGAGACGAGGCTTGCGGGTTCGCGGATCACGTCCTGTTGTTCGTTCAATCGATGACCCATGCCGGCATGTATCAAAAAATCGATCTAACACTCGTCTCTGCGGCCCTCTGCGGCCCTCTGCGGCCCTCTGCGCTCCTCTGCGTCTCTGCGGCAAAAGTCCCAATCATCGATGTAGTTGGAGCCTCGACAGACCAAATCAGCCCACAGAATCCCCACCGCACCGCCTGACGATTGGGCGCGCCATCCTCGGAGATTCCCATGCCCATCATCGGCAACGCGATTATTGGACAATCTGGCGGACCGACCGCCGTGATCAACGCGAGTCTCATCGGCGCGGTTGATGCGGCGCTCGCTTCGCGCGGTCGCATCCGTTCAGTGTACGGTATGCGCTACGGGGCCGAGGGTTTCATGCAGGACATGCTGGTCGATCTCGGCAAGCAGTCGCGCAGCGTGCTCAATGGCATTCGCGTCACGCCATCATCGGCGCTCGGCTCGTGCCGACTCAAACTGAAAGACGAACACTTCCCGCGCATCCTCGAACAGTTCAAGCGCTACGACATCCGCTACTTCTTCCTGATCGGTGGCAACGACACGATGGATACCATCCATCGCATCGAGGCGTATTGCAAAACCCAGGGTTATGAGTTGTGTGGCGTCGGCATTCCCAAGACGGTCGATAACGATCTTTTCGGAACCGACCACACGCCGGGTTACGGCAGTGCGGCGACGTACGTGGCGCGCAGCGTGGCCCAAGAAGGGTTGCTGGCGCGCGACATGCAAAAGGTCGATCCGCTGGTGGTGTTCCAAACCATCGGTCGCTCCGCTGGTTGGTTGCCTGCCGCTGCGGCGTTGGCCAAGCGCGACGAGGCCGACGCGCCCCACCTGATCTACATGCCTGAGCGCCCGTTCGATGACGAACGTTGTCTCAATGACGCGCAGCGTTGCATTGATCGCTACGGCTTCTGTTCGATCGTCTGTGGCGAAGGTATTACCTACGCCGACGGCACCCCGGTGTCGGCCTCGCGCACCACCGATAAATTCAACAACGTCGAGTTCGGCGCCATCGCTGGCACCTCGGCGGCCATGAGCATCCATCGGCTGATCTGCAGCCGACTGAACATCCGCGGTGAATTCCAGATCACCGAATCACTGCAGATGTGCGCGTCAGATCGCGTCAGCGAGCTCGACCGCAAAGAAGCCTATGCGTGCGGTCAGCAGGCCGTGCGCTTGGCGCTCAAGGGTCAGACCGGCATCATGGTCACCCTGCAGCGGCCCGCTGGACGTTATCGCACAACCCTGGGCACCATTCCCCTGCACGAAGTCGCCGTCCACGCCCGTCCGTTGCCCGACGCCTACATCACCCGCGAGGGCAACTTCGTGAACCAGGCGTTCTTTGAGTACATTCGTCCGCTCATCGCACCGATCAGTGACTTCACGACGCTGCATTGGAAGGCACCGAAACCGGCTGGGAACAGCGTGAAAGCGAAGCGCTGACGTTGTTTGGTTAGCTAATCTTTTCACTGCTAAACAAGGGAATCCATAATATGAAAATTCTTCTCCTTCTCCTTTTTCTTGCGCCGTTTTCTTTGTCAGCGCTAGAAATAGATGCGGATGCAGTTAAGGAATTAAATGACATTAGTGTCTACTACAAGGCAAATGGGAGTGATGGGGTTACCGCAAGAATTGAAAAAGATGGTCTGGCTTGGATGGGATCGGATTCTAGCGATGCCATCAGAGTCGACTTTCCTGAAGGAAAACGGGCCGACATCGAAAAAGTACGCGGTGATATAATTAAATTTGTTAATTCGGTCAAGATAACGGGTAATGGCGGCAAGAAATCCCGTGGACGTTACACTTTTATGATATTTTATAGAAACGGGTCTTCTCCCGATTGAGTGGGTGATTTGAGACAGGTTCAGAGCGGAATG
>CAZZAM010000022.1:0-58793 GCA_964652775.1 uncultured candidatus Brocadiaceae bacterium
ACCCCGCCCGAGATATAGGATCATCGTCCGGATGGCGGACAGGTGTCCTCATTTCGCTAGCGTAGCGACGCGAAATCAAACTCCGACCAAGCCCGCGGGGAGTGGGGCAGAGCCCCACAGCAAACAACGACAAACCCCGGTGTTTCCACCGGGGTTTGTCTTTTCTACTTAACTGATCGTCAGTCGGTTACGGGAAGACGTACAGCGCTTCGAGCGTGAAGGTCGCCGTCTTGGTATCGGCCGTGATCGAGCCTTGACCGGTGGTCTTCTGGTAGGCGATTTCGCCGTTGAGACCAAAGGACTTGCTGCCAGCGAACGGATGGGTGTTCATGGCTACGGCCACTTCGGTGGTCTTCTCATCATCGCCATCAATGAAGCCAACAGCCGTGTGCTTCACGTACTGGAACGAACCGACGAGATTCGAATGCCATGGGCAGTTTGGAACGTCGTACTTCACCTCAGCCAGAAGGCCGATCCGCTTCTGGTTCGCGCCACCAGCGCCAGCGATATCCTTACCAGTTTTGACCTGCTGGTAGATCACTTCGAAGAGACCCTGCAGACTCTTGTCCTTGGCGAGGTTCAATTCCGCGTTGAATCCCAAGTGGGTGCCGTTGCCGCCGCGATACTCTGCTCCGGCAAATGATGGATCTGGCTGGGCCTCTGAAGCGGCGTCGAGGTCGTACACCAACTCAAAGCCCATCTTGCCGAGATCGTTCAGACCGACGGACACATCCACGAGGTACGCGAGTGCGGCGTCCTTCTGGCCGGTCGCCTGCTGGGTCTGGCCTTGGCCTTCACCAAAGAATCCGTTTGAAACGGCTGCGTTAAGGGTGATGTCCTTGTTAATCTTGCGGGTCAACTCAGCGCCAACCATGGTGTTCACGCCATACATGACTGGAACGATGCCAGCCGTCGGACGCCACTGATCAGGCTGGTAGTGAGCAACCGCGCCGATCGAGCTGATAAAGGCACCGGTCTTCACCGACGTCTCTTCATTGATCTTGATCGCGCCGTAGGCCTGGTGCACAACCAGCGTGTTGCTGGTGTAGCTCGAGTTGGTTATGTCAACCGTGCCGGAAATGTTGCTGTTGACCTTATAATCAAGGCCGAGCTTGGCGAAGTAGGAGAAGCCGGTGAGAGCACCGCGGCCGTCCTGCTTGGTATCGGCAATCGAGAGACGCGTGTCCACGAAGCCGTTGAGCTTAACGTCGCCGTCAGCTGCATAGGTGAAGGGGGCGGCGGCAAGGCACGCCAGGGCGGGCACCAGGGAACGGATGCGCATGTAAAGAGTCCTCTGTATAGGGTGGCTGCCTCGGGACCGACGCGGACCGAAGCCAAAGTCGAGTAGCAACGCGGTAGGCACCGGGTTATCGCTGCCAACGACTATGGGGCGCGTATATATGCTACAAACATGGTGAAGGCAACTGTTTATTCATGAGACAAACACCCGAAATTTATAATGGCATTATTGGTTACTTGTTTTATTCGATTGCTGCGCCTGACCACTACCCCCTCCCCACACGATCAATAGCCTCTCGCCTCCGTGACGCCCGACCTCGCTACCTGTCGCACCCTGGCGTCCGCCGGACACAACCTCATCCCGGTGGTGCGACGTCTGGTCGCTGATGATCTCACGCCAGTTGGTGCGCTCTCGCGGCTGGCCGATGAGCCGCATGCATTCCTGTTTGAAAGTGTCGTCGGCGGTGAACGGGTTGCGCGCTACAGCATGCTCGGCTGTGCACCGCGCGCGCGCCTAGTTGGCTTTCTCGGTAAACCCGTCGAGCTCATCCACCGTGACGGACGCCGTGAACTGCTGGATAGCGATCCGTTTGCCGCCGTACGGGCCTATCATCAGCGCTTCCGTTGTGCGGAAATTACCGGTCTGCCGCGCTTCAGTGGCGGACTCGTCGGGTACTTCGGCTACGATGTCGTGCGCGCTGCCGAGCCACTACCCAACTGTCCGCCTGATGTCTTGGGCCTACCTGATCTGCATCTGATGCACTGCGACACCGTGTTGGTATTCGATCACAGTTATAATCATCTGCTGTTGATCGGTCATCTGGATCTCAGCAACGGCCAATCGGTTGAGCATGCCTACGCCGCGGCCGAACGTGAACTTGATGCCCTGCATCGTCGGCTCGAAGCTCCCGCGCCGACCCGCCTGGTCGAGCCACAGCCCGTACAGGCGCCAGCGTGGACGTCGCATACGCCACGTGAGCGTTTTCATGATGGCGTCCGCTCCATTCACGAACACATCCGCGCCGGCGATTCGTTTCAGGTCGTACTGTCGCAACGCCTGAGCGTGCCGTGTTCACTTACCCCATTCCAAGTCTACCGCAGTCTGCGCAGCCTGAATCCATCGCCGTATTTGTTTTACCTGCGCCAAGGCGACGCCGCTTTGGTCGGTGCAAGTCCGGAATTGCTGGTCCGCGTAGAAAACCGCACCGTGTCAGTTCGCCCAATCGCCGGCACGGCGCTGCGCGGCGCAACGCCTGCTGAAGATGAGCTGTTGGCAAAGGCACTGCTCGCCGATCCGAAAGAAGTTGCTGAACATACGATGCTCATCGACCTCGGCCGCAACGACGTTGGCCGCGTCGCCGTCGCTGGCAGCGTACGTCTGACCGAGCGCATGGTTATTGAGCGCTACAGCCACGTGCAGCACATCGTCTCGCACGTCGAAGGCCAACTGCGCGACGGCCTTGATGCGATCGATGCCCTGCGTGCTTGCCATCCCGCTGGCACGGTCAGCGGCGCACCGAAAGTCATGTCGATGCGGATCATCGACAGCCTGGAACCAGTCAAACGCGGCCCCTACGCCGGCGCAGTCGGATACCTGGATTTCCGCGGCAATCTTGACACCTGCATCGCGCTGCGCACCGCGATCCTGACGCCCGGCCAAGCGCACGTGCAGGCCGGTGCCGGTGTCGTTGCTGACTCGACAGCAGAAGGCGAATACGAAGAAACGTTGCGTAAAGCGAAAGCGACCCTCATGGCAATTGCACGGGCGGGACAATTCTGATGACCTTCGCAACCATTCCCCAAGTCCTCGAAGCACTCCGTCGGGGCGAGATGATCGTCCTCGTCGATGACGAAAATCGTGAGAATGAAGGCGATCTGGTCATCGCTGCCGAGTTCGCCAATCCGCAATCGATCGCGTTCATGGCAACCAAGGCCTGTGGCCTGATCTGCTTGGCGATGGACGGCACCATGCTCGACCGCCTTGGCCTGCCGATGATGACCAAGGACAATCGCAGTCGCATGGGCACCGCGTTCACCTTGTCGATCGAAGCACGTGAAGGCGTGACGACCGGCATCAGCGCCGGTGATCGCGCGCGCACCGTGGCAACCGCGATTGCCGACCACGCCAAGCCGCAAGACATCGTCACACCGGGCCACGTGTTTCCGCTGCGTGCGCGCGAAGGCGGCGTACTGGTGCGTGCCGGCCACACCGAAGCCGCTGTTGACCTGGCGCGTCTTGCTGGACTGAAGCCAGCCGGAGTGATCTGCGAAATCATGAAAGCAGACGGCGAAATGGCCCGGTTGCCGGATCTCCGCATTTACGCCGCCAAGCACAAATTGCTGCTCGCCACCATCGCAGACCTCATCGCCTGGCGCGAACGTCGTGAATCGCTCATCCAACTCGTCGCCGAAGCCACCGTCCAAACTGACGCCGGTCCCTTCCGCGCGTTCTGCTATCGAGAAAGCATCGGCGGCGAACATCACCTAGCACTCGTCCACGGCGATCGCCTCGGCCCCGGCCGCGAATGCCCCGAACCGGTGTTGGTGCGCGTGGCCAAGGAACAACTCTTCGATGACGTCTTCGCCAACAGCTGGGCGCTGAATCCGAAAAGCAGTCTCTCCACGCTGAAGAAAGCGGACAACAGCGTGCTGCTGTACATGCGCGACACCGACGGCCGCGATCTGCCCGAACGACTGATCAAACTCGGCGGCACCGATCACCGCGCCGAACCGTCATCGTCCTTGGTCATGGACCCGCGTGACTACGGCATCGGTGCGCAGATCCTCGCCCACCTCGGCGTGCGCCGACTACGCTTGCTGACCAACAGCGACCGACCGCTAATCGCGTTAGCGGGATATGGGTTGGAGTTGGTTGAGCGCGTGCGACCGTAAGGGTTGCAGTTCTCCATTACCTCACCAACAACACGAGGCTTTCCCATGGATTTGTTCGGAATGGCACACCAGCTCAAACAGGCCAAGGACACCATTCAGTCCAATCCGATGGGAGAGTTACGAAGCCGCCAACAAACCGCACGCTCCGACGAACTGCACAATAAGTTGAGTGAACTCAGTACGCGAGTGGCAATTATCGAAATGCTGTTAGCCAACGTGCTTAAAATCACCCCAGAACAACTCAACGACATCGTTGCTGCGCATGCAATCCAGATGAATGAACGTAAGACCATCGAGGAACTAAAAAAGGAAACGGTACTGTGTCCGCAGTGTGGCAGGGCTGTTCATAATAGTCTGAAGACGTGTCAGATCTGTGGTGCTCAGATCAAAAGCTGACACATCGCAGCTTGAAGCAGACGAATAGACTTATCCCGCCATCGCGGCAATGAGCTTGCGACCAACCGCCAGCCGCCGATTGACCTCTTCCCATTTCACGTTGCGCATGAAGGCATCAATGTATTTGCCCGCAGCAGCACCGTAGTCCATCGCGTAGGCGTGCTCATACATGTCGCACACCAACAGCGGACATTCCCAGGCGACGCCGGCGGTGTGGTCCCAAGCCCAGCGGTTGTGCATCTCACCGGTGTAGAGATTGAGCGACAAGACACACCAGCCCGAGCCACCACCAAGACCCAGAGCGATTTTGCGGAACTCGGCCTCCCAGGCGGCAGATGATCCAAACCACTCGTTCAACGGTGCCACGATGTCGCCAGCAATTTTGCCGTCGCCGCCAAGATTCGCGAAGTAGTGCTGATGCATGATCATGGAGCCGGTGCGCAGCGCCTCTTCACGCTTCACGTCACCAAGCAGATACGCCGGCCAATCTTTATCGGCAACTAATCCAGGAAGCTTCGGCTCGATCGTATTGAGCGCTTTGACTGCGCCCTGGTAATTGTTCTCCCAGTGCGAGCGGACGAGCTTCTCGGACAGGCCATCAAGCTTAGCCGGATCAAACGGCAGCGACATCGGTTCGTGTTTGCCAAGGTACGCCTTAGCAAGTGCACCAGCTCCCGGCTCAGGCGGCGGCGACGCCTCTGCCGCCGCGAGACCAGGAGTTAGGGCGGTTGCTGCAACGGCGATCGTCGCCATGCCAGCAGCCGTAGCGAGGAGTTCACGGCGAGAAAGATCCTGCGTCATAACAAAACTCCGTTGGTTACGGCCGAGAACGCTGTCCACGCTGGCCGGAATTTCCATGACGGAATCCTCAAGCTGACACAGATGACTAACCGCGTCCAGCCGCCTCCCCAGTTACTGATGTTCCCAATTCCTGTTCCAATCGCGCAAACCACGGTCGCGCATCGACCACCGAACCAGACTGGAGTGCTGCATCAATCGCCATGCACGTGAGACCGGCGCGCAACGAGGCAACAACAGGAACTGGGAACGGCGCACCGTTCACCAACGTGGCGGCGAGGTCCTTGGCCATCTGTTCGTCGGCGCCGTAATGACTGACGTTACCGCCATCGTCGATCGTGATATCGCGCGCGGGACCGTGAGCGGGTAACAGGCGAACTTTGCCGGTGGCAAGATCGGATTCGATCGACCCGGTGACGCCACAGATCAGCCAGCGTCGTTGATGTGCGCCAGCGTGGGTGTTCGAATGGAAACTGAGCTTCGCTCCATTGCTGTACTGGACGAGCGCCACCTGATGATCAACGCAGTCGGATTCCGAGGTGAACGGATCAGTGGTGCCTTCCCAACCCGAATGCCATTTGCGGAAACTGGCGTAGGCCGCTGGGTCCGCCTGTAAGACTGCGTTCTCGGGCGTGAATATCGCACGATCGCCGAAACTCGCCGCGCGAACGCCTGGCGCACCGATCAAAGCCTGAAACACATCGAAGTCATGACAGCATTTCTCCAGCAAATAGCTGCCGCTGTATTGACGATGACGCCGCCAATCACGCATCAGAAATCCACCATGTGCAGCGTGCAGATGCTCGTTCGCCTCCATCGACACGATGCGTCCGATGGCACCGTCATTGATCAATTGCTGGACGGTGCGGAAGAGCGGCGAGCAGCGCAGCACCAAGCCAACCAGTAACCGCTCCGGTCCATGCTTGCGCAGCAGCCGGGCCAACGCCCAGGTCTGCTCGAGATCGATGACCACCGGTTTCTCGCTGAAGACCCGCACGCCAGCCTCCAACGCGGCGGTGATGTGCTCCAGATGGAGATGATTGGGCGAACCGACGAACACGATATCTGGCTTGGTCGCCGCCAAGCACTGCGCCGGAGTAGCGAACCCCTCGCCGATCGCGATGCCGCGCTTGGTCAGGTAGTCTCGTCCAGCAGGTTGCGGATCCACCCAGCCCACGATCTGCGCGCGCGGCGCATGGGGGATCAGGTTGCCCAGGACGCCAGCAATGCGGGTTCCGAGGCCGAAAACAGCGATGCGGAGTGATTTATGCATGGCGCCATCATGAGCGACCGCGCTCAGGTGTCATCTCCCGCGTGGCTTGATTGGTGACAAATCGTCTGATCATAGTCAGACATGCTGTCGCCATCCCTGCGTCGTATTGCAGTACTCCTTGATGGCTGGCCTGTGCAACTAGAGCGGCTCATCACCTGGCCAATCCAACCTGGTAGCACAGCACGTTTTGATGACGGCGGCCAACACCGCCACACCGTGCCGACCCTAGTGTCGTGCCTAGCTGGAGTCGTCCGCCTGCGTTCGCATCACGGCGTTCTCGATCTAAGTCCCGGCACCGCGTTGGTGATCGCCCCTGGCGTCTGGCATCGTCATGAACCGCTGCGCAGCAACTCTGCGGCAATTGGTGTTGGTTCAGTTGGACAGTGGACCGATATCGTGTTGCAAGATGGGCCGACCAACATGTGGGGCCGTCTGCCGATCGAACCCGCACACGGTTTGCTTGCTCGTCTACTCCAACTCACCAATGAGAGCGAGCGTTTGCGCACCCTGCGCGATCTCGCAGCCCAACTCATCAGTGAGCGCGTCGAACCACTGGCGTTCCCGCATCCCGCCGTCGAACGCATGCTGACCCGGCTGTGGACCAGACTCGATCGTGGCATCACCGCCAGCGATCTGGTGACCGCAAGTGGACTTGGCCGCAGTCAGGCTTTTGCGCTGTTCACCAACGCCCTGGGAATCAGTCCAAAACGCGCGATCGAAGACGCCCGCCGTGATCTTGCTCGTCATCTCCTCGACGCTGGTTGCGCGACCGACGATGTGGTGCGCGCCTGTGGCTATGTCGATCGCCGGGCGATGGGGCGGATACATCGGCGGCGGAAATAGATGGCCACGCGACATGTTCGTAGTTTACTATTATAAATGTCCAATATACTATATTCATGAGTAACGTAACCATTTACCTTGACGATATGTTAGAAAAACGCTTACGGCAGGCTGCCAAAGATCAGGGCGTCTCGGTTAGCAAGCTTGTGGCGCAGTACGTCCGGGAAAAAACAGTCTCCACGTGGCCAAATGAATTCATGAATCTGGCTGGATCGTGGCCAGAACTCAACCGCCCCGAGACGAACGCCGATCTGCCCAGGGAACCGCTGTGAAGGGCAAGTATTTGGTCGATACCAACACCGCGATCTTCTTCTTCAATGGGAAGACCAACGTCATCAATCACTGGCAATCCAAGACGCCGGCGGAAGTCAAAATCTGCGCCATCACACTGTTCGAGTTGCATGTCGGTTCAACCACTTCGTCAAAACCCGACGTGCGATTGAATCACATCAACACCTTCCTGAAATACATCGACGTGTTGCCGATTGGTCCTGAAGAAGCCGCCATCGCAGCGAACCTCGTCGGCATTCACCAAAAGATGGGTCGGCCCATGGGTTCCCTTGACAGCCTGATCGCCAGCGCCGCCGTGACCCACAACTTAGTTTTAGTCACCAACAACACGAAACATTTTGAGCATGTGCCGGGACTGACCTGCGTTGATTGGACGAAGTAGCGCATGCGTTGCCAATGTGCAGATGCCCCATTCACCATGAGGTATTCATGCTCCAAGTGAACAATGAAATGTTGTATCTCGGAGGCCATAAAATGGCGCATCTTCATCCGGCAAAACAAATGGTGGAGATTGGGCGAAGGTTATACGTAGTGCGTTTCGATCCTCCGCCCAGTGACCCTGAGCGAAATCGAAACATCGTCGGTTATGACGGGGCAGGCAACATTCTATGGCGGATTGCAGAATGCCCTCACGGTGGGAATCGACCAAAGCCATATATGCACGTCAAGATTGATAGAAATATCCGAGTTATCGCATCGAACTGGATTGGCGCGGATTACTTCGTCGATCTTACCACCGGTGCGGTCACCGCTGTGGACTTTGATCGTTGATTGGCTGATCCATTCGTCTTCGCGCGATCCCCGACGCACGGCGAATCGTCGAACGTGCTCCAGCCGCACTTAGGTTGATCCACCAATCTCTAGCAACACCGCGCCTTCTTCCCCTGCCGCTCAAAGTACTGGCGATAAAATTCGCGTCGACTGAGCAATTCGTGGCCGTGCTCGCGATGTTCCGCGAGGTAACGCTCGTAGGCGTCATCGCCGGACCAGTGGCGTAGGTGTCGCCAGGCGGTGTGCAGCCAGTTCACGGTTCGATCCTTGGCGCTCGCAGCTGCTGCCAGCATGAGCGAATCGTGTCGGCGACGACAACCAGAATCACGAGCATGAATAGCGCACACAGGGCGGCGTTGATGCGGTCGTTGCGGGCAAGTTGCTGGGTCACGGCAAGCTTTTGTTCTAATGCCTTGACCTCCGTCACCGACATCACGTTGGATGTGCTCAGTTGCAGCGTGATCGCCGCGATTTCCTTGTCTTTGGCAGCAGCCGCCTGCACGAAACTGACTTTGGGGCTGTCATGGGTCAGCTTTTCCCAACCGGCCGATTCAGTGACAAACAGCAACCAACTCAGTGGCAGAATGGTGATCCATACCCAGCGCACCTTGCCCATGCGCACGATCATCGCGGTGGCGACGCAGAGGGCGACCGCGGCCAGCAGTTGATTCGAGATGCCAAACAGCGGCCACAGCACCTTGATGCCGCCGTTGGGATCGCGAATGCCAGCGATCAGGAACCAGCCCCAACCAGCTACAACAACGGCGCTGGTGACGATCACCGCCCACCAGCGGGTGCCGTCGCCGAGCGGTGCCCACACGCGGCGCAACACATCTTGCAGCACGAAGCGTCCAACCCGCGTTCCGGCATCGACCGTGGTCAGGATGAACAACGCCTCGAACATGATCGCGAAGTGATACCAGAACGCTTTGGCGTTCACCAGATTCATGAAGCTGGTCGCCTGGTCAAAAATCAGCGCCATGCCGACTGCCAGGGTCGGCGCGCCGCCGGTCTTGGCGACGATCGACGGCTCACCGACATCCTTCGCGAGCGTGCGTAGATCTTCGCCGGTAATTGCAAATCCCCAGGTCGTGATCGTCGTCGCCGCCGCATCGACGCTGCCGCCCAATGCAGCCAGTGGCGTATTCATCGCGAAATACACGCCGGGTGTCAGAGCGCAGGCGGCGATAAGCGCCATGATCGCAACGAATGCTTCGGACAGCATGCCACCGTAACCGATGAAGCGAGCATCGCTTTCTTTCGCCAGTAGTTTCGGCGTGGTGCCCGATGAGATCAACGCGTGGAAACCGGAAATCGCCCCGCACGCGATGGTGATGAACGCAAATGGTAGCAACTTGCCCGACAGCACCGGACCTTCGCCATTCGCAACTGACGAGGCCATCGCCAAGCCGCTCTCCCACTGCAGCACCGCCGGCATGTGCAGGTCGGGCAACACGATGAAAATTCCCAGGGCCAACAAGCCGACGGTGCCGATCTTCACGAACGCGCTGAGATAATCGCGCGGCGCAAGCAGCATCCATACCGGCAGAACAGCGGCGATGAAGCCATAGCCGATGATCATCCAGCCCATAACCTCGCGGCCCTGGATCTCGCCGACCAACGGGAGGTGGCGCATCTCGGTGCCGAAGGTGCACGCCTGACGCAGCCAGTCGCCCGCTGGGAGCGCGTTGACCACGCCACCCAACCACAGTGCGACGAACAGCAGGACGATACCGATAGCAGTCGCCTCCAGCACGCGGCCGGGACGAATGATGCGCATCCACAGGCCCATCAGCACCGCGATCGGGATGGTCAGGCCGACCGTGACCGTGGACCACGGACTCTCGGCCATCGCGTTCACCACCACCATGCCCAATACTGCGATCAGGATCGAGAGGATCGCCAGGATCGAGAACAGTGACACCCATCCTGCGAACGGACTGATGTGATGCCGGGCAAGTTCACCCAGGCTCTTGCCGTCGTGCCGCACCGAACCACAGAGGATGATGAAGTCCTGCACCGCGCCGGCGAGGACCACGCCGACGATGATCCAGATTGTTCCAGGCAGATAGCCAAACTGCGCGGCAAGAATCGGTCCGACCAACGGTCCGGCTCCAGCAATCGCGGCGAAATGGTGACCGAACACAACCCAGCGATTCGTCGGCACGTAGTCGCGACCATCATTGAGGCGCACCGCCGGGGTCGGATTCGCGTCGCTGAGGGCGAAGATCCGATGCGAGATGATCCGGCTGTAGAAGCGATAGCCGACCGCCCACGTGCAGAAGGCCGCGACGAGAACCCACGCCGCACTGACGGTTTCACCGTTATGCAAGGCCAAGATGGCGAACGCACCCGCCCCAGCGCAAGCGATCACGACCCACATGCATACGGACAGCAGATCACGCATGAGCTAATACCTCACGTTGTACAGGCTAACGGGACAGGACCCTATGGCCGATACCCTGTGCGCCAAGTGCCTGACCTCGCCTCCTCAACGACATGAAGACCGTTATCTTGGCCTTGATACGTGGCGCGCACAGGGATACACCTTGGCTGTGTCATCCTACATCCGACTTGTCTTAATCGTATTGATCACCTCAACAGCGGCGATGTCATCAGCCGCCGAGCAACCCAACCCGCTCGACCAAGCCGATACCGTGCTGCGCATTCGCGATGGCGCGTGGGTTGAACGCGAGGCGTCAAAGTACGCGGCAGCCTATGGAACCGATTTGGTGTTGATGCGTGGTGAGTTGGCACGCGCGCTGTATCGCTCGACCTCCCTCGCCGGTATCGACCTGAAACGACCTGCCGTCATCGCGTGGCGCAAGGGCAAGGCGCCGCTCCTGGCAGCAATTCCGATCAACAACCGAGCCGATTTCCTCAATTCCTTCGGCGCGGTCGATGGAGACGATCCACCGCTGGTACGCACCGGCGAGCGCGATGGCACCGTCATCTACACCCAAAATCAAAGCGATGGTCTCTGGGAATATCGACTGCTGGTGGTCGGCAACGTTGCCTACATGGCGAGAACCCAGGATGAATGCCGACGCATGGCGGCTGCGAACATCACCCAGCAAGACGAGCAGTTGACCAACGCCGTTGAGATGACCTTCCGTGGCCCAGCGATCGCCAAGCCACGCCTACCAGGCGCGCCCTGGCTTGCCTGCCTGCCCAGTCTGCCCATCGAACTCAGCGAACTGTCTCTGGTCCCTGGTCTCGCCCGTGGGATTTTGGGCAACATCGCCGAGCAGATGTCCTCCTTATCAATCGTCGGACGCTCGAGTGCGAGTGGCGATCTTCAACTCGCTGTCCGGATTGCCGCCAAGCCGGATACCACGCTGGCGACCTGGATTGCCCAACAACATCCAACCACTGAACGCATCGCCAATCAACTGCGTTCGCCCGCAACTGCCATTCTCGTCAACGGACGGTTCTCCTTTCAGGGGCAGGTCGAACGTTGGGCATTCGACCAAGTCGATGGACTGAAGGCCACGGCCAAGGACCACTGGACGCAACAGGCCGACGCTTCCTACCGCAGTTTGTGCACCTTGATCGAGCGCACGGGCGCCTGGGCAATCGCCGCTGAACGCATTGACGGCAGCCTGCTCCAAACCAGCGCGCTCGAACATCCACGTTCCGTCGAAGTAATTCAGTCCTACGCCCAGCTCATTGCCGCTCTGCGCGCCAGCGCATGCGAATCAGTGCAGTTCGGTGATCACGCTGGTTATCGTGTGCTGCTGCCGTTTGGTTCTGGTCTGTTCTCGTCGGGCGACCGTCATGCTCTGCGCATTGACGAGCACGGCGCCAATCGCGGTCAGCCGTTTCTGCTTGAAACCCTGCGTCGATTGGACAACCAAGGCAAACTCGAAGATGTCCCAGTGCTCGCTAATATCTGGATGGATCTCGCACTGGCATGGAATGCTCCAGCGCTCGTGAATCCCGATGGTGAACAGGAACGCCCAGAACCCGTGGTGATCACCGGCAATCTCCGACCAGCCGGACCAGGGAAGCTGGAATGCGTGGTTAACATTCCCTTGCCCCGCGTCGCGGCGATGTTGGCCAGGATCAATAAGCCCATTAAGAATGATCGCTGAGCAACAACTCATTGCCACGTTGTCCGAACTTCCGGACTTCCGGACTTCTTGCCTATGACCGACGGTGTGCTGATCGCTGGATTCGGCGGACCAACTCCCGGTTGTTGCGAACGGCTAAGTGTGTGCGATCGAAAGCCTGGCTGCGAAGCCACCTGCTTCGTGTCAGGCATCCTTGGCGATGATCCCGCCCAAGCTGCGCGCGTTGCCGCCGTTGCTGCTCATTACCAGGACGTTGGCGGTGGCTTCAGCCCGTACAACGCCTTGGCCGCCACGCAGGCCGATGCACTGCGGAGCGAACTCCGACGTCGTGGTCGTGATGTGGTTGTCGCCCTAGGATTTCGCCATTGGTCGCCGTGGATCGCCGACGCCTGCACCACACTGTCCGGATGTCAGCGCACGGTAGGACTGATGCTGGCAGTCCATGCAACCGGACGCACTGCCGACGCATATCGCGCCGCCTGCACCATCCCAAACATCACCTGGACCGCGTCGCTGCACGATCATCCCGGCATGGCCACCGCCGTCGCTGAACGCCTCCGCGCAGCCACCATCGGTTGGAGTGCTGACCGTCTGCAACGCGCAACCCTGGTGTTCACCGCTCACGCCATTCCGCAACCAGCCGAGCGCGCCAGTGGGTACCGCGAACAGGTCGCGGTCAGTGCCACGCTGGCCGCCCAGGCTTTTGGTAAACCCGAGCATCGCATCGCCTACCAAAGCGCCCCGCCGCCGGGCCGCGTTCCGTGGTCCACGCCGCAGATCGGCGACATGCTCAACGAATTAGCCGCATCTGGCGTGAAAGACGTACTCCTCCAACCGATCGGATTCCTCATCGACCACATGGAAGTGATCTACGACCTCGACGTCGAATCGCAGCAACAGGCGAAACGCCTTGGCCTGTGCCTGACCCGCGCCGCAACGGTTGGAGATCATCCGGCATTTATCGCCGCGATGGCCGAGCGCATTGAGCAGGCGCACTTAGGTAAATAACCCTATTCCCGCAAGGTAACCACAGAGGCACAGAGACCTCTGAGATTGCAGAAGAGCGATTGAGAATTTCTTCATCAATCTGTAACGACTTTCACAAACACTCTTCAACCTTCGTTCCTCTGCGCCCTCTGCGGCCTCTGCGCCTCTGCGGTTGCCTTGTTGAAGGTCGTAAGAGGAACATCCCTTGCCTTGCCTCCGCCAGCGAGCAGGCATCCTCCGCGCCCCATGGCTGAGATCCGTCCCTACGAGCCCGCGTCCATCGAAACCAAGTGGCAGAAGACCTGGGAAGACACCCGTGCCTTCGCGACCCGTGACGATCTGCCGCGTGAGCGCTGCTATTACGTCCTTGAAATGTTCCCCTATCCATCGGGGAAGCTGCACATGGGTCATGTGCGCAACTATTCGATCGGCGACGCGGTCGCGCGCTTCAAGCGCATGCGCGGCCTGCACGTCCTGCATCCGATGGGTTGGGACTCGTTTGGTCTGCCCGCTGAGCAGGCGGCGATCGAACGCGGCGCGCATCCCAAAGAGTGGACGTACCAGAACATCGCCTACATGCGCGGTCAGCTCAAGCGCATCGGCTTCAGCTACGACTGGACGCGCGAGTTCGCGACCAGCGATCCCGGTTACGGCGCACGCGAGCAGAATATTTTCCTCGACCTGGTCGAGAAAGGCCTCGTCTATCGCAAGAGCAGCTTGGTGAATTGGTCGACCGGCCTGAACTGCGTACTCGCCAACGAACAAGTCGTGGACGGCAAATGCTGGCGCACCGCAACCCCGGTCATCCAGAAGGAATTGCCGCAGTGGTACCTACGCATCACTGCCTACGCCGATGATTTGCTCAACCAGCTCGACGTGCTGAAAGGCAGTTGGCCGGACGCCGTGCTGACCCAGCAACGCAACTGGATCGGCCGCAGCGAAGGTGCAGAAATCGATTTCCAAGTCGACGGCCACGCCGACGCCAAGGTCACCGTGTTTACCACGCGGCCAGATACCATCTTCGGCGTCACCTTCATGTCGATCGCGCCCGAGCATCGCCTGCTTGACCGCATCGTCCCCGCCAGTCACCGCGCTGCTGTCGATGCGTTCAAGGCCGAAGTTCGCGCCGTTTCAGCGCAGGAGCGCGTTGGCGATACGGCTGAGAAGAAAGGCTGCTTCACCGGCGCCTACGTTATCAATCCAGCGAACGGCACAAAAGTGCCGCTCTACGCCGCGAATTTCGTCGTTGCCGATTACGGTACTGGCGCCGTGATGGCCGTGCCAGCGCACGACGAACGCGACTTCGCCTTCGCCAAGAAATACAGCATCGCGGTCGTTGAGGTCATTCGCGCCGCTGACAAACCAGCATCAACCAATCCATTGACCGAGGCCTTCACCGAGCCCGGCGTGTTGATGGACAACAACGCTCAGTTTAGCGGACAAGCCAGTGAAGTAGCGAAGTCGGCCATCACCGCGTGGCTCGAACAAACCGGCAAGGGCCGCAAAGTCATTACCTTCCGCCTGCGCGACTGGTGCTTGTCACGTCAGCGTTACTGGGGCAATCCAATCCCCTACGCGTACACCGATACGCTCGGCGCTGTTCCCCTGCGCAAACAAGATTTGCCAGTGACGTTGCCGACCGATGTTGTTTTCGACGGCAAAGGTAATCCGATCGAACGTCATCCAACCTGGGCAAAAACCGCGAACGATGGCTCAGCGCTGACGATCCGCGGTCAGAAAGGCCCGGAAGTCGCGCGCCGCGAGACCGACACCATGGACACGTTCATGGAGTCGAGCTGGTACTTCGCCCGCTTCGCCTGTCACGACAACACCAAGGCCGACCTCGGCTGTGCGCTGCCGCTGGATAAGCGCCGCGTCGATCACTGGCTGCCGGTTGATCTCTATATCGGCGGCATCGAACACGCGGTCATGCATCTGCTGTATGCGCGCTTCTTCCAGAAGGCGCTCAGCGACATCGGCTATTCGACCAAGCGTGAGCCATTCAAACGCCTGCTCTGCCAGGGCATGGTGTGCATGGAAACGCTCTACCGCGATGCCGGCGAGGGTAAAAAGGCCTACTTCTACCCGGATGAAGTGGACGTCGAACGCGACCCCAAAGGCCGCGTCATTAAAGCCGTCGCCAAGACGGACGGCGCTGCTGTGCAGATCGGTCGCGTCGAAAAGATGTCGAAGTCGAAGCGCAATACGGTTGATCCCCAGGCGCTGATCGACGCGCTTGGCGCAGACACCGCGCGCCTGTTCGTGCTCTCGAACGCGCCGCCCGAACTCGACGTGGTGTGGAGTGACGACAACGTCAAAGGCAGCCACCGTTACATCAAACGCCTGTGGGTGCTGGCAAACGAGAACGCCGAGCGGCTGCGTGGCACCACGACCTACGCCGGCAAAGCTGCGACCTTACAAGGCGCTGACCAAGCCGTCGTACGTTTGATTCACGCCACGATTCAACTCGCCACCGACGCGATGGAGAAGGACTTCCACTTCCACACCGCCATTGCGGCGTGCATGAAGTTGACCAACGAACTGAATCCCGCCCTGCGACCCGACGTGCTCAAGCTCGGCATCGAAACGCTGATCCGCCTGATGTCGCCGATCACACCACACGTCTGCGAAGAACTGTGGGAGATCCTCGGCCATCAGGGCGGCCTGGTCGCCGCTGGCTGGCCCAGCTATGACGCCAGCGAAATCGCTGGTAATGACTGCGAATATCCCGTGCAGGTCAACGGCAAGGTGAAGGCACGCATAACGCTGCCGCGTTCACTTGTCGACAAGGAGTTGGAGGACGCGGTCATGGCGCATCCCGAAGTGGTCACTGCGATCGCTGGCAGACCAGTCAAAAAACTGGTCATCATCCACGCGAAGATCGTCAACATCGTGGTTGGCTGAGCCGTCCTATCAGCGTTCCTTGAAGACTACGTCAATCGCCAAGCCAGCAGCAAGTAACAACGGCATCAATGCCGGTGGCGAACCCTCACTGAGGGAAACGACATACGTGTCGGCCGAGGTCAGCAGCTCCTTGCCAATGCCCGCCCATTGTTTGGCGATCTTTCCCCGTTCCTTTCCGGTCTCATCAAGGAAGACAAACGCCCATCCCTTCCAATTGCCCTTCACGGATCCGATCTGGCGACCGCTGGGGTCGAAGATGTCAAAAGCTCCACCGATCGTAAACAGGCGCGAACGAAAGCTGGCAATCTCCTGTCCATCAGCGCCGAGAATGCGTACACGGCTCCGGAACAGTGTGAATCCCCGAACGAGACTCAGCACCGGAGTCTGCTTCGGATCCTCGCCTTCGATAATGACGACCCGAGTAGGCAACACCTGCTTGCTCACCAACAAACGCAGGGCCGTGATCCAACCACTGTTCCGCTCCTGCGCGACACCGACCTGACGCTGGGTCTCGGGATCCAAAATGTCGTAGGTATCGGACATCTTGAGGAACCCGACGTGCTCGCGAACCATGTAATTTGGACGATTGAACATGACAGCACCGTAGATGGGATCCGGTTATTCGCCACCCATGACGCAAATCCCTTTGCTCGGCCCAATTTCTCCCCATAACGCCACCCACATCGGACCGTAGCTCAGCTTGGCTAGAGCGCCGCGTTTGGGACGCGGAAGTCGCAGGTTCAAATCCTGTCGGTCCGACCAAATAAAAAGCCCGCCGAAAGGCGGGCCTTTTTATTTGCTCAAACCGATAGCCATGGGATGTGTCGCTCCTACGATCAAGCCCTGGTATTCGTGCGCAATGTATCATCAGAAGATTAGCACATTAGCACCTACGTTGTCGCTTAGATTCCCGCACGCATCCAGGAGTCCTCATGCCGTTACATCGCCTACGCATCCTGACCCCCACCATCCTTGCGATTGCCGGCATGCATGCGGCTGAAACGCCAACTGGGCCAGCAGTTCCAAAGCCGAACGAAACAACGATCGTGATCACCGCCACGCGGCTTGAGATCGATCTGTTCCTTCAACCATACGCCCTGCATCAACTCGATCGGGGCGGAATCGATGAGCAAAACAACCGGACGATGATTGATGCCGTGGATCGGATGCCCGGCGTCTTCATGCAGCGAACCGCAGGCAACCAAGCCAGTCCCTATATTCGCGGCCTGACCGGCCAGCAAACCTTGCTCCTGTTTGACGGGGTGCGACTCAACAACGCGCTGTTCCGTTCCGGACCCAATCAGTACGCAGCCATGCTGCCTGACGAGTCGATTGATCGCGTCGATGTGATTCTCGGCACCGGCACAACCGTACTTGGTTCGGATGGCCTCACCGGCGCCATCGATTTCCGCCTCGCCAAGGCTGGGCGCAATCAGAACACAGCCGCATCACCCTGGGTCAAAGCGCGCCATGGAACCGCTGAGGGAGACAGTGCAGCCACTGGTCTCGATGGGCGGGTTGGCAACTGGGAGTATTCCGCTGATGGGTCCTTCGCCTCATTTCAGAACACCAAGGGCGGATCGCATGCTGGTGACCGCCTATTCGGCGGCTCCGCCAACCAAGATACGATCGCGCACACCAGCTACGATCAGTATAGCCTTGGAGGACGAACAACCTATCTGGGTTTTACCAACCAACGCCTCGAATTCGCCGCTGGACGCGTGCAGCAAAGTTCAGCCGGGCGGCCTGATGGCTATTACGAAAACAGCAACGTGCAGAGCGCCGTGTCGCGTTTCTACGACCCCCAGACGTTCGATTACCTCCACCTGCGCCATGTCAGTCAGGACTCCATGTGCTGGAACCGCACCCGCACCACGTTGTGGCTGCACCGCCACAGCGAGACCCAGGTTCGCGAAGACATCCAGAATTTCACCCTCCCCACCGAGCGCTATCGTCGGCGCGAATTTGTGGACGCGGTGACAACGGTGGGCATTGACCTGCAGCTCACCAACGAACGTGGCCCGCATGAGATTACCTATGGAGCAACTGTTTATAGCGATCTGATCTCGTCGCAGTACCAGTCCTATCGTTCACCTGCTGGCAACATCAATCCGGCGTCAGCAACCCCATTCCAGAACGACAAGTCGAATCCCGAACTAACCACCGTTCCCGATGGGTCGCGCTTTACCGGCATGGCCGGATTTGCCCAAGATTTCTGGCGTATCAACGAGCGCTGGAATCTGCTCTCCGGCATTCGTTACGATGCCATTTCCTCGAGCCTGCCAATTACTGCTGCACGCCCCGGCTATGCAACGTTCGGCAATCGCGAGCTGAAATCGCATGCGGACGCATTCACTGGCAACATCCGCCTGGCTTGGCAGGCATCCGAGCCGGTCATGACCTGGGCCGGTATCGGCCAAGGTTTCCGAACCCCCACGGCCTCCGACCTCGCCGGTACCCAAGACCGTGCGTCGAGTTCGAGCGGCGCAGGCAATGGTCCACAGACCGAGGGCAATCCCGATCTTCAGCCCGAACAAAGCCTGACCTTCGAGTGGGGTACCCGATTCCAGCATAATGAGGACAGCGCATCGCTTGCTCTTTTCCACACCCGTTTGCAAGACCTCATCACCACACGATACATCGACGTCGATGGCGATGGCGTGATCTCCAACCTACCTCCGGCGACCAATCCTGACCGCGCCATCCGCGACAATGCCTCTCGCGCTGTACTCCAAGGCGGCGAAGTTGCTTGCGACATCAGTTTGCCAATCACGTTGTCGCGAAATTGGCGCCTGTCATTTTTTCAGAGCACAAGCTTCGTCGATGGTGAAGCCCTGATTCCCCAAGTGAGCGGCTATAGCGGTTCAGAGCATATCAGCCGTGCCAACACCCTCACTGGCAAGCTGGGTCTGAAACTGGCTGAAGCCGGGAGTTGGCACGTCCTCACGCAGGTTCGCTGGGCGGCCGCGTATGACGAACCGGCTCCGAGCGATGCCAGCGACGTACGTATGACGATCGCCGGCGATGGAACTGGCCGGATGCCGGGTTGGGCCGTATGGGATATCAAGGCCGGCATCATGGGTGCGCCCGACACCTGGCGCGTCGATGTTGGTGCCGAGAACATCGGCAACATCACCTATCGTCAGACCGGATCCGGTGCTGACGGTGCTGGACTAAATGTGATCGCCTCGGGCCAGGTCCGTTTCTAAAAGTTTTAGTTTTCCCATCCTGTCGGTTATCGGCTAGGCGTTCCGTGCTCGATCCGCTACTGCATCACAAGGTGAACTTCATCCCAGTCAATGCTCCCGGGACTTCGTAGGTGCGCAGCGAGCGTTCGTCGTAGGTGCTGGTGTCAGGGATCAGTTCGACCTCGCGGGTAAGCGCGGTGAGGCGATCGCCAAACAATCCGAATAGGTCATCGTCGAAGCGCATGTGCTCGATCGGCGCGACCGCTTCGCCGTTTTCAACCCACCAACAGGCAAAGCGGGTCATGCCGGTGACTCGGCAGGCGCTGCGGTCGCTGTAATTGAGGTAGTGCAGATTGCTGATCCAAATGCCGAGATCGAGAGCACGCATGGCATCAGCGGTAGGCAATTCACCCGGTTCCATGCGTAGGCTGAGCGGGTATTCCGCATCGGAGTTGGTGACCATTGCGTATTCGCGGGCGGTGCGGGCCGAGACCAACGATTCGCCGCACACACCGCGGTTGATCAACGTGACGCTGTCCGGACAATGAAAGCCGTGCGCAGTAATCGCAGGCGCAAATCCGGTAGCGGCGTCTTCACGCAAAGTAACCAGGGAAGACATCTTTGCCTGGCCAGATTCGAACCGCATCAAGGGCGAGGTGCGCGTCTTCCGCGCCTTGGCCGAATAACCACCCCAACCGAGCAGCCCCACCAAATCATGCACTGCGGCCGGTGCGAGAAATACCGGATACATGCCGGGTTCCACCCGGCGGCGGGGCTGGTCGAATTGGCGAAGCTCCGTTCGTGCGCGTTCCATCGTCGCACGCCACGCGGCGCGATCCCACGTGGTTCCAGCACGTACCCCCTTCAGAGCTTGTCCATCGCTGCGATGACAACTCCAGTCGAACGAGCAGGAATACACCGTGTGCCAAGCCGATTGACCATGTGAGCTAGCGAATCCCGCGTGCGTTGCGCCTGAAGCCCACACGCCAACCAGGTCCAGATTTCCTGCTTCCTGTAATGCCTCGGCAACCGTCGTGGTCGGATCTGGCAATAGATTCTGATCGATGCGTTCGTGGCGGTCTGCGCCACGATGCCAATTGAGATACGGATCTTCGGGCAACAACGGCAACACGGCCCGCAGTTGATTGATCGCCTCACGGGCCCGTTGCAGATCCGTCGTCGCTTCGCCACCGAGATCAATCCACGCCTCGGCTTGGCGCTGGCCCACGACCAAGGCGAGACCGAGTCGGCGTTGCGCCACGTGTCCAGCCTGGCGCACCTGGGCATGACTCACGCGCACAAAGTCGCTGTCTTCACCAGTGAGGCGCACAAATAATTCTTCGCCAGCAGACAAACCAGCACAGAGCGCGGCGGTCAACGCGGAAAATTGCTGCTGTGCGCTCATGACCCACCTCCGAAGACGTCAATCTGGCGGAAGCGACACGGCGGACTGGCGTGACCGACCGTGATCATCTGATTCGGTTCACCCTTGCCGCAATTGGGCGCACCCATGACTCGCACCGACGGACGATCACCGACGCCGTCAAGGCTGCGCCAGAACTGCGCTGAGCGACTGCGATAATTGGGATTGCGCACGATGTCGGCCAATCGTCCGTTGGTGATCAGCCGGGCCATCTCGCACCCGAACTGGAATTTATCGCGGCGGTCGTCAATCGACCACGAACGGTTGGTGTCCATGAGCACGCCGTTCTCGACGCCCGCGATCAGCGACGCCAACGTCTCAGCACCGGGTTCGACATTGAGATTCGCCATGCGATCGATCGGTGGCCGATTCCAGGCACAGGCACGGGCGCACGCCACGCCCGGTAGTCCTGAGCGTGATTGCGAAGCGGCACCACCAAGCACGCGCTTGAGAATTCCGCACTCGATCAGCACCTCGCGACGGGCCGGGGTTCCATCGTCGTCAAATGCGTACGACGCCGCCTCGCCATCAACTTGGGGATCAAAGGTGACCGTCAGATGCGGCGATCCGTACTGATGATGACCGACCAAATCCGGCGTCACCCACGAACCGCCAGCGTAGTTACGTTCATCACCGAGAATGCGATCCAGTTCCAACGGATGACCGATACTTTCGTGAATTTGCAGCACCATCTGACTGGGCATCAGTATCAGATCCATGACTCCGGTAGGGCAGTCCGACGCCGCGAGCAGCGCCACGGCTTCGTCAGCGATGCGCTCAGCCTGATTCCACACATCGAGACTGGCGACGCGTTCAAGGCCGCCAAGGAGCGTGTTCTCTGAACCTAGCGAACGGGTCTGACTTTCGCCGTCTGCATGCGCCGTCGCCGACAGATTCGGGACGATGATTGATCGCTCCTGCTCGATCGCAGCTCCAGCCGATGACAGCAATGCACTGCGTGTGGTCCAACTCCACAGCGTCGCCCCCCAATCAACAATGCGTTCGTGCCGCTTCAGCGCCGTGCAGGCCACCCGCAACACGTCAACCGCCTCGCCAATCGGTTGATCTTCCCAACGGCGTATCACCGACGCTTTCCACGTTCCCGTGCCGACTGGGATCGGCAGCGTTGACGCCGCAATCAGCGAACGACCGGCAACCGCCAACGCCCACGCCTTGGCTCGTTCGCCGGCGGCACGCAACCCAGTATCAGAGATATCTGCCGTCGCCGCCCAGCCCTCGCTGTCACCGATGCGTACCGCGATCTGCACCCCGCGTTCGCTGGAGCACGTAACTGGCGACAACACGCCTTGGCGCACGTTCAGTGCGCGCGCGTCGGTCGCAGTGATCCGCGCTGTCCATGCATCGCAGCCTGGTGCAACCGTACGGAATCGTTGGAGAACACTCAGCATACCGTGGCTCTACCGTAGATGATCGGCGTGACAACCCATGTGCTGGCAGCGAGAACGGTCCGACATACGGTTTCCGACATGTCCGCGCCCGCCATCCGCATCGTCGCCCACCGTGGTGACTCGGCGCACGCGCCAGAAAACACGTTGCCCGCGCTGGCCGCTGCCGTGCGCGCCAAGGCCGATGCGGTGGAGTTCGATGTACGCCTGAGCCGCGATGGCATTCCCGTAGTTGGTCACGATGCGAATCTGATGCGGTTCGGCGGCAGTCGAAAAGCTGTCGCCCAGCAAACAGCCAAGGAACTGGCGGCGGCAGACGTCGGCACCTGGCTACATCGTCGCTTCGCCGGAGTTGGTTTACCGTCGCTTGATCAGTGGCTACAGACTGCTCCCAAAAAAATAAAGTTGTGCCTGGAGCTCAAGCCAACGCGAAGCGACTGCGAATGCCTGGTCCGCACCACGGTGCGCATGCTGCAACGACACCGGGCGATTGAACGCACCGCACTGCTGTGTTTCCAGGCCAATCCATTGCGTCTTGCACATCGCTTGGAACCGCGATTACGTCTCGTGCGCAATGTCGAACCCGTACCGCGTCACATCACACGTTGGCTGCGCGGGCAACCTCCACTGATTGCGGTCGATGCGGATATCAACCGATTAACGCCAGCGCAAGCCGATCGCCTACGCGAAAGCGGCGTCGAGGTCTGGTGTTGGACCTGCACCACGTCTGCACACGTTCGTCAGGCCGTGGCCTGCGGTTGCACCGCGATCATCGCCAACGATCCGACCTGGGCACGGCGTCTGGTTGCCAAGGCGTACGCATGATCCGCGAGTTCAAGCGACTCAATCAGCGTTTCGATCTACTGGTGATCGGCGGCGGCATCTACGGTGCGTGGACTGCCTACGACGCTGCATTGCGCGGATTGTCGGTTGCTCTGGTTGAACGAACTGACTGGGCGGCGGGAACCTCGTCTGCGTCCAGCAAACTGATACATGGTGGATTGCGCTATCTTGAGCACGGTCATCTCGGTGTGGTGTGCAAAACACTCGCTGAACGCAGTCGATTATTGCGCCTCGCGCCACACCGCGTGCGCAAGCTGCGTTTTGCCCTGCCCATGCATCGCGAAGCCCGACGCCCAGCGTGGCAACTCAGCATAGGCCTGACGATCTACGATCTGTTGGCGCGGGCAGCGCGCGCTGATCGCCATACACGGCTGTCAGGCGAGGATATGATCCGGTCGTTGCCGTGGCTGCGGCATCCGCAACTCAGCGGTGGCTTCACCTACCTCGACGCGCAGGAGGACGACGCGCGCATGGTGTTAGAGCTGGTCGATGGCGCGATGCAGGCCGGCGCGGTTGCGGTCAATCATGCCGAGGTCACCGTGTTGCTGCGCGACGCACATGGTCGCGTCTGCGGCGCGCGTGTCCGCGATACACTTGGCGATGTGAGCACCGAGATCCGGGCCGCGTTGGTCATCAACACCGCTGGTCCGTGGGCGAACGCCTTGTTGCCGCCCGGAGTGCGGCCCGCAGTTCGCCACACCAAGGGCACGCACATCGTTCTGCCGCAGCCCGCTGGTGGCATGCACTGCGCCGCGTTGCTCACCCATCCGCGCGACGGGCGCGTCTTCTTTGCCATTCCGTGGTATGGCCGCGCCATGATCGGTACGACCGATACGGATGATCAGACGAATCTCGATAACGTGCGCGCTACAGACGCCGACATCGACTATCTGCTCGAAGGACTCGCTGCCCGTTGTCCTGCAGCCGGTTGGTCGCGTGCGGACGTGATCGGCTCCTTTTCCGGCATACGTACCTTGGTCGGCAACTCGTCCGGCAGTGCGTCGTCGGCTTCGCGCGAGTGGACGCTGGTTGAACCGCTGCCAGGACTGCTGCAGCCCGTCGGTGGTAAGTTCACCTCGGCGCGGATCGAGGCTGCCGAGATGGTCGATCGCGCGTTGCTGAGCCTGCACAAACCCGCTATCGCCTGTGCGACCCAACACCGTCTGTTGCCATGGGCGCCGCCACAACCGTGGGACATCTGGCTTGCTGAACAGGTTGCGGCCGGCAAACGCCTTGCACTCAGCACCGATCAAGCGACCACCCTGGCGCAACGACACGGCACGCAGATTGCCGAAATATACCGTCGGATCGCCACAGATCCGGCGTTGGCCCAGCCCATCGCCAACGACCTACCCTTCCTCCGCGCTGAAGTGATACACGCCCGCGAGCGGGAGATGGCCTGCACGGACGACGATCTCAATCGCCGGCGAATTCCCCTCGCCATTCTGCAGCGGCAGCACTCCACCTAATTGAATTGATGCAGATGATACATCGCTGATTTGGTCGCATGAGCGGCCGATCTACTTTACACCTACCATCGCATTGGTAGGACTCCCCACCCCAACACCGTAACAGTTCGGCCGTCACCGCGCGCCCATAAAATCAGGACTTCGCATGCTCATCTGGGTATACGCATCGATTATCGCCGCCGTCCTTGGTCTCATGTACGCCGCATGGCGTTCAGTCTGGATCAGCAGACAAGATGCAGGCACCGAGCGGATGCAGGAGATAGCCGGCTACGTGCGCGAAGGCGCCATCGCCTTTTTGCGTCGGCAGTACACCGTTCTGACTATCTTTGTTCTCTGCGCGGGCGGATTGCTGTCGCTCGCCAACTCGGTCGGCGCACCAAGTAGCGAGTTAGCCTACAAGAATCCACTCATCGGCGTCTCGTTCATGATTGGCGCGTTGTGCTCGGGCCTCGCCGGCTATTTCGGCATGCGCGTCGCCACCACCGCCAACGTGCGCACCACCAACGCAGCGCGGACCGGATTGTCTCCGGCGCTGAAGGTATCTTTCTCAGCCGGTATGGTTATGGGCATCTCGGTTGTTTCACTTGGCGTGCTTGGACTCGGCGTGTTGCTCCTCGCATTTGGTGAATTCGGCATGGTTACAGACGCGTTCCACGGCGATCCCCACAGCATCAAGAAGGCCATCACGGTTCTGAGTGGCTTCGGCCTCGGCGCATCATCGATCGCTTTGTTCGCCCGCGTGGGCGGCGGCATCTACACCAAAGCCGCTGACGTCGGCGCCGACTTGGTTGGAAAACTCGAAGCCGGAATTCCCGAAGATGATCCGCGTAACCCCGCCGTGATTGCGGACAACGTCGGTGATAACGTCGGCGACGTCGCCGGCATGGGCGCTGATCTGTTTGAGTCATTTGTTGCGGCAATCATCGGTGCAATGGTGCTAGGGCTGGGCGCGATCGCGATCGGCGTTAACGGTTCAGAAGACAGCAGCATGCGCCTCGTTGTTCTACCACTCGCGATCGGTGCGGCCGGTATCGTCGTCTCGATCTTGGCTGCACTCTTAGTTCGCACTACCGAAGGCGGTAGTCCCATGGCGGCTCTCAATGCTGGAACTATCGGTGCTTCGGTACTGATGGCACCGGTCGTTTACTTCTTGTCCTCCGTAATCTTGCCGCCCGAGGTTATCCTGCCGACTGCGGAAAAGTTAGAGGACTGCCTGAAAATCACGCCGCTCGGCGTCACCATCGCCACACTTGGCGGACTCGTTGCCGGTGTGCTGGTCGGTCTCGTCACGGAATACTACTGCTCGAAAGAAGGCGGAGCAGTCAAGCGCATCGCCAGTTCATCAGCTACTGGTCCTGCAACCAACATCATCGCCGGTCTCGCTCTGGGTATGGAATCCACCTGTGTACCGGTGCTGCTCATCGGCGGAACCGTGCTCGGCGCACACCATTTTGCTGGCTTGTACGGCGTCGCGATGGCCGCACTCGGCATGCTCTGCACCACCGGCATCCAATTGGCAGTCGATGCCTATGGCCCAGTCGCCGACAACGCCGGTGGTCTGGCGCAGATGGCGAAACTGCCGCCGGAAGTCCGTGCGCGCACCGACAAACTCGACGCGGTCGGCAATACCACCGCAGCAATCGGCAAGGGTTTTGCCGTCAGCTCGGCTGCCTTGACTGCGGTCGCGGTGTTTGCCGCCTATCGTGAGCAAACTGGCATGAAGGTGCTCGACCTCACCCAGCCCATCGTCATGGTCGGTCTGCTCATCGGCGCCATGTTGCCGTACCTGTTTTCGTCGATGGCTATGAAGGCCGTGTCCAAGGCGGCCGAGGCGATGGTCGAGGAAGTCCGCCGCCAATTCCGCGAAATCCCCGGTCTGCTCGAAGGTACCGCCAAAGCCGATCACGCTCGTTGCGTGGACATTTCAACTACCGCGTCGATCAAGAAAATGATTATTCCCGGCCTGATGGCCGTCGTCGTTCCGGTCGTCGTTGGCTACATCGACAAGACCATGCTCGGTGGCCTCATCGCCGGCGTGACCGTCAGCGGCGTTATGCTGGCCATCTCGCAAGCCAATTCGGGCGGCGCCTGGGATAACGCCAAGAAGCTGATCGAGGATGGCAACCACGGTGGTCACGGGTCGTCAGCCCATCATGCTGCCGTAACTGGCGATACGGTTGGCGATCCGTACAAGGATACATCTGGCCCATCGATCAACGTGTTGGTCAAAGTCGTTTCGTTGGTATCGTTGATCATTGCGCCGCTGATTGCCGGCCGTTGATCCCGGTAGATCAGTAACCAATCGTATATTCTCTGCGTCGGAACTTGTTCGGCTGGGGAGGTCACTCATGCTCCGGTATGATCCGGACATACGCATTACCATTGCTGGCGTTATGGATAACGACCAGCCTATGGGGCAGTGAAGCCCCTAAGGCACCCGACCAAGGCACCCGCAAGGAAACCGAGAAATTCTTTAAGGATCTGCGCGCCGCCCTTGCTGCAGGGCCAACGACCAAGGAGGCCGCCGAGGATCTGCTCGCACTGCAAGACAGTTCACTCAAAGCCGACACTGAACAACTCGCCGAGATCCTCGCCACCGCCGAAAAGATCGCTGAGGAACAAGCGATCGAAGCGGCTGGAAAGCCAAAGTTACTCGCCTACGCCGGAAAAAAACAAGATGCGCTTAACAAACTCGAACTGATTGTCAAAGCCTTCGCTCGCTTCCCCGCCGCAACCAAAGCTCTTGCAGCAGCCAAAGACGAAATCGAGAACGACAAGCCCGGCATTTTGCTTGGTGAATACTGGCACGGCGCAGCACTTGGAGCAACGCGCTATATCGGCAAGGGTGGAGATAATCCGATGGAATGGTTCAAGCCCGGTCCAGAGAAAATTGCAAAATTAACCGGGCTTCCCTACGTGACCTTCGTGGGCTCCGATGTACTTGGGAACAGCGATGACGAAAATGGTATCCTCAATTACCCAGACGGGACTGCGCGCGCCCGCTTCATGCTCTGGCCAGGCGGCGATCCCGGAGCGTGCATGAATGAACTCGAGAATCGCAAGGGCGCAGATCGCGTCAAATCCGCCTTCAACACCGGTATGAACTACATGGGCATCTGTTCTGGTGCATTCATGGTTTCGAAGCGTTGCATCAGCATGTGGCCTGGACAATTGTCGCGCAAAGAGCCGATCATCAAAGGTCCACCACATGACATCGTCATGCCGCCGTACCATCCGTTGTCACGCATGCTCAAGGCCGACACCCTGAAGGAAGTCGTGTTTACTGGCGGTGCCAACGAGATGACGCTCGCCGTTCCCGACACCGAATACATCGGTTTTTTTCGCAATGGAAAATACGAAGGCATGGAAGGAAATCCTGCCCTTATCGCGTATTATCCCCACGGCTGGTCGGCCGGACGATTCGTGATCTGCCCGGCCCATCCTGAAGCGACCAAGCCTGAATTCTTGGTCATGATGTGCGATTACTCCATGCGTCACCGCTACGCACTACCGCGCAACGTGATCACAACCGACAAGCCAATCGAAGCTGTCGTCGGCGATCACCAATGCCATTACTACGAATTCCTGATCGGCGAAGGCGTCAAGCGCATCGAAGCGAAACTGACTGGCCTCACCGGAGCCTGCGAACTGACCCTCAAGCACGGTGAGCCACCGCGCCCAGCCACCCCCTATCAGACGAAGGTAGCGCCCAAGCCTGAACCGCGCGGCAAACGTCCGGACGTGAAATCCACCGTCGGAAGTGCCAAGCCAGGTCGCTACTTCGTCCTCGTGTATGGCAGCCACAACATCTTAAACGGTGCGAATTATACGCTGCAAATCACGACTGAGACCGAAACCGCGAAGTAATCTGGCGTTTGAAAAATCCCAAGGCAACCGCAGAGGCGCGGAGGTCGCAGAGGAGAGCGCGATTGGGTTTGTCACCCTGCGGGTGATCGGCACCAGAAACGACCATGTCTTCTAACCCAAGCTCTCTGCGACCTCTGCGTAACTCTGCGCCTCTGCGGTTGCCTTGGATCGCGTTGTTTAGGTTCAACGCTGAAAGCGTTTTGCCAATTCTTCCCAGGTCAGATCAAGCGTCGTCGGTCGACCATGCGGACAGTGCTCCAAGCCTTCGAGCGTGTAGAGCAAACGAACCAGTTCGTGCTGATCCGCAGGCTCAAGTCGCTGGCCAGCTTTCACTGCCGCGTGACAAGCCGCCGAGTGGCGGATGCGCTCCGATAATTTTCCAACCGCGCCCGCACCGTCGGCGGCCAGGTCGGCAAAGAACCGTGCCCAATTACAACGCGCCAATGCCGTTGGATAAGCTCGCACCGCGAGCGATGCCGGACCAAAGCGTTCGGCCTCAATGCCATGCTTAGCGATCTCGGGCAGTAACGGCGCAATCGCAGCGAGTTCGCCCGCCGTCACCTGCACCACCACCGGCACCGCCAATTGTTGGACGCCCGCTGTTTCCAAATCGCCAACGCGTACATCCAGCACCTGCCAGAGCGCTTTTTCGTGGAGCGCATGCTGATCAACCAAACGCAGACCAGATTCGGTTTCGATCAGCAAGAACATGTGATTGAGTTGAAATACCCGGCGCACGCCGGGCGGCAACTCGTAGACGCCTGGACCAGAACCCATCCGTGGCAGAGGAGCCGACGGTGGCTTGAGCACGGGCGACGCATACTGCGCGGCCGGTTCGGCAGCGCGCAGCGGCGCTGGCGCTGGTGCAAGCTGCGGTTCCTGCTGCGGCATGAATCGTTCCTGCACCACGACCATCGGCGGTGCCGGTGCAGCAGCTGGCTTCACAACCGTACGGCCAACGATGGGCGATGCGGTGGCCATTGCCTTGGCGCGATCTTCGGAGGTCAGCAGCCGGAAGCCGCCTTGATGCTCGGCCAGCGCAGCCTGCAAGGCTTTCGACACCAACGCAAAGACTTCACCTTCACGACGGAAACGCACCTCGTGTTTGGTTGGATGGACGTTGACATCCACCGCTGCCGGATCGATGTCGAGGTGCAAAAACACTGTGCCGTGCAGTCGAGGCTCAAGGAAGCCTTTGAAACCGTCGCGCACCGCCGCCAACAGGAGACGATCACGAACGAAGCGCCCATTAAGAAACACATACTGCCGTCGGCTGGTCGGTCTGGCATGACGCGGATGCGCGGCAAAACCAGTCACTTGCAAACCAGGATGACCGGTTGCCACCGCACACAGATCACCGGCGATCTCGTCGCCAAACAGCGCACGGATCCGGCCGTCGAGCGATTCCTGCGGCGGCAGGTCAAGTTCAACGCGGCCGTTTGCTTCCAAGCGGAAGGCGACACCTGGATGCGAGAGCGCGAAGCGGGTGATCTGTTCGCTGATATGACCGGCCTCGCTGGCCTCACTCTTCAAGAACTTCAGCCGCGCTGGAACATTCCAGAACAGATTGCGAACACTGACCCGGGTTCCGGCCGCCATCGCACACGGACCTTGGCCGCGATCCTCAGCGCCAGCGGATGCAACTCGGGATCCTCCCACTGCCGAGTGGACGCGGCTGGCGATTTCGAATTCACTCACCGCCGCAATCGACGGCAACGCCTCACCACGAAACCCGAGCGTCGCGACGCGGAAAAGATCGTCAGCGCTGGAGATTTTACTGGTCGCGTGACGACCAAGCGCGAGGCGCAGTTGCTCGGGACGCATACCGTGTCCATCATCGACAACCTCGATGAGGCGACGGCCGCCATCTTCTATACGAACGGTGACGCGGGTTGCTCCGGCATCGAGACTGTTTTCCACCAGCTCTTTCACGACTGCAGCCGGACGCTCGACCACTTCGCCTGCCGCTATCTGGTTCGCTACCTGCTCTGAAAGCAGGCGGATTTCCGGTGGCTCACGATCGCTCATGAAACACTGCAGAGATCTGAAATACGCGCTGCTTCTGGTCCCATCAATGCTTCTGCGTAGGGCGCCGCCGCGTGGTGACCACGTTCGCGACCACGTGCTTCGATCCACTCGACAAATCCCGGTTGACTGATTGAGGTTACCGGAGCCGTGGATCCCGGCTGATGCAGTTGCGATCCATAGCAGCGCACAGCGCGCATCTTGCGGCCCCAGTCCTCGGCAGTGAGCGGCACCAACAGCGTCGCCACGAGCGGCAACTCCGCTTCGACGAACCATAAACGCGCGCCGCCCCAAGCCGGATGATCGCCGGGCGCCGGCAGTTTATGCAATGCCGCCGCCTTGACCGCGCCACGTACGAGCCCGGCGAGCGCGATGTGGTCGGGATGACGAGCATGCTCACTCAGCGCGACAATCACTGCTGGCCGATGACGACGAATGGCCGAAATGATGATCGCCCGCTGCTGCAGATCACTGGCGTTGAGATAACCATCTGGGAGTCCGAGCTGTTCGCGCGTAGTGATGCCGAGCTCCTGAGCCGCAGCCTCTGCCTCCTGGGCGCGTCCGGCTTGGGTTCCGCGACTACCGAGTTCACCAGCGGTTGCGTCGCAGATCACGACTGAACGCCGCATACGAATATGGGCAGCGATCAAGCCACCGGCGTGGATTTCCGCATCGTCAGGATGTGGAGATATAACCAGAATATCCGCCACGAGGGTGCTCCTAATCGGTCACGCGTTCGAGGAATGGCTGCAAGTAGGCACGCTGCGACATTTCATCGAGATCATAATCCATTACTTCCTCGAGCGTCGGCTGGACTTCACTGGGGCGCCAGCGCCGATGGAGCTGTTCGGCAATATTCCAGAGCTGGAATAAGCGCGCCGGAACCGCCTTGTCTGGGCCGGATGTCACGAGGAGATCGACCTCCGTCATCAGGTCGGCCGCAGTCGCATAGGCAGTGGTGGTGGCCAATGCCCGCTGGCGGTCGAACTCCAGTCCGTCCCAATCCACCCCTTTGACGATGGCGTACAATGACGCCCAATAAAACACCTGCGTTGCCTCAAGAATATACGGATCTTGGTGCGAACCGTCGATGACGCCGCAGAGCTCCTGCATCTCCTCACCCCAGCGACCCAGCAGCTTGCCCGCATCGCGTTCGCAGAGCAATTTCACCGTACTCGACAGCGTTTCGCCTTTGGCGAGCTGCTCTTTGCGAATGCGTTCAGCCTGCTGACCGACGAGGTGATAAATCCGGAATATCCGACGAGGTGTAGCCATCGGCCGGGATGGTGGACTAGAGATGGCGCGAGCAAGAGATCCTGGCGCCGAGATGCGGTGGCGGCATACAATCGGCGTAGCCGATGCCGCCACAGTTTCTACGGCCCAGCCGGAGAAACTGAGCATCGACAAAGCCAGTGGGGTAGGCTGAAAGCCGTAGGGACAAAGCCCCTGAAACTGTAGCTTATTCTACTTTGACGATGGCCGTGTCGTTCTTGGCGACGTCTTGCGCCGCCGCCAGGACCTCGCGCTTAAGGTAGCGGCGCAGGCCGGTGAGTTCACCAAGGATGCCCGGCTTCGTCGCTGCTTCTAGCCCAAGCATGGCGAAAATCTCCGTGCGGACGGCCGGATCTTGCAGGGCAATCGGCAAGGCGCGTACGATAGCGCGAACCAACTCACCTTCGCCGGGAACCGGCGCCGAAGACAGGTGGGCCATCTGCCGTGCAACTTCGGCAGTCACTATGGTCTGGACCTCAACCTGTTCGTTGGGGTTTACCACACTACTGGTCGGCAACGCAATCGCCTGTTTATTGCCCGAGGACAACGCACCAATTGAAGTCGAGGCGATGGAGTGCGGAGCCAGACTTGAAGCCGAAGCCGAGTAGGAAATCTCTTCTGCCGTCTTCATCGTCGAAACTGCTCCCGCCGCAAGGACTCTATCCACCTCGTTAGAAACGATGTCTTGGAGGTCAGAAGCAGTGACGTCGGGTGAAACATTCTTGGGATCTGCGGGCATGGCGGCTCCTGAAGCTGCGGGAACTTTGACGGTGAAGTTCGTGGTATCACCATGATGCTGGCGGGTCTGGGCGATCACCTCGGGGGGAAGCGGATCCAGCGATGGCTCGAACGACGACTTGTCCTGACCGAATTGCTGAATGCCCGTTACACTCGCACGCGCGCTTGAAGACCCACGGTCGGATTGCGATGTCGGTTGCGGTTCTCCCACGGTGTTGGCTGACTCGGGCGTTGGCGCAGCCTTCTTGAATGCGTCCGACTCGCGCACCAGCATCTTCTTGGTCAGGCCACGGGTGTGCTGCGCAACGCGATCAGCCAACGCAGCGATGAGCCGTTCCTGCTGCTCGCGTGAATGTTGGACAAACTCAGCCATTGCCCCCTCAAGTCGAGCAAGATGGGAACTACCGCTGCTAAAAGTGCCTGGATCCTGCTCAGACAACGCCTTGCGTACACTCGTTTGTACATCAGCGAGCGAACACCAACCGTGCTCCGCAGCAGCCTTTTCCAATCGCCAGTCGAGATCGGCGCGTAATGTCTCAGCGATTTGCTGGAGATCGTCACGGGTTGGCAACTGACTGATGGTCTGGCGCAGTAACTCGCTGGCCTGCCGCGGAACCGCTTCGGCAACCGCCTTGGCAACTACGGCCTCAATGTCTTGAGCAGCTCCAGTGCTGACACCCGGAACGTTCGACTCGGCCGATGCCAAGCGTGCATCAATCGCATGCAGCCGACCAGCAACCGCAGCCGCGTCAGCAGCGCTGCGCATGATCTCCTCAAGACGTTGTTCGAATTGATCCATGCGCGAACTGAGGTCCGGTCGCGTGACTGCCTGCAATTTCACTTCGGCTTCAATGACGGCGCGAACCTCGTCTGCAATTTGTGCGCGCCCAACCTTCACGCGCTGAACAGATTCGGTTCCAGGAGCGGGAGTCCGGTACTGGGTTGTCTGTGTACTTCCACGTTGACCAACCTCAGCCAACTGGCGCGCGGCCGATAACACTTCCTCGCAAATCGGTTCGACATCAGCCAAGCGACCCTCGCGCAACGCGCCATGCGCGAAGGCAAGCTGCGCTCGCAGTACGCCCGTATTCATCCCAGCATCTTGCAGCGCTGCGAGGCGTTTCTCGACCGTGTCGATGCGATCGCGCGCCGCGCGGATATCCGTATCAGCCATGTGCCCTCCGTGGCAGCCGGGGCGGAACCCAGCACCCTTATTGTCGGCAAGAGTCAGCTCAACTTGAGTCGCGTTGCATCCTCCAAGCCTTCACGGGATCGGATCTTAGAACCCCAGCGTGGTGATTCGCGACGTTTCACGCAGTCCGTTACTCCTGCCCACGTGCGTTGATCCGTGGTTGACATCCATTATATGGGCCAGATGAAACTATATAAATATTTATACTCTCTATATTTACACAAGTGCACTTGAATTCGCCTCAGCTGTACACCGAGCAGACTAACCGACCGGAGCATTGGCCCAATCTTTGCGTCAGGATCTACCAACCATGCCTGACGATCCGCATCTCACCGTGCTCACCCGACTCATGGACGTCTCCATGATGCGCGAACGCGTGCATCTGGCGAACCTGGGCAATCAGAACACACCTGGCTACCGCGCCCAGAGCGTCTCGTTTGAAGACGTCTTCAATGAAACGCTGGATGCCAACGGTCTCGACCAGGCCTTGCAAGTCGATCCAACGATCAGCCAAGCCAACGTAACACCGATGCAGCCCGACGGAAACGATGTCTCAAGCGAGCGTGAAGTCGCAGCCTTGGCGAAGAACCAACTCCTCTTCAATGCCTATTCGCAACTCGCACGTGGCAAAATGAAGCTAATCAGCACCGCCATGTCCCCAGCCCCATAAGCCCTAAGCCATGCCCAACGAACTCTTCTCCGGCTTCGATATCAGCGCCTCGGCCATGAGTGCCGAACGCCTGCGCATGACCGTCTCGGCCGAAAACCTCGCTAACGCTGGTTCAACGCGTCGGCTCGAAAACGGCCTGCCCTATGCCCGTCAGCGGGTGGTCTTCCGGACCGAACTCGACCAGGCAGGTAAGGCAACCGGTCATGTCGCCGGCGAGGTCATCCAGAGCCCCAAGTACGTCGAGCGTCACGATCCCAGCCATCCCGACGCCGATGCCAAAGGGAATGTCACCCAGGCCGATATCGATCCGATACTGGAGATGGTCGATCTCATGACTGCCAGCAAGTCCTATGAAGCCAATGCCAACGCCTCGCGCGGGTTCATCTCGATGCACCAAGCGGCGTTGCGTCTCGGCGATATCCAAGGATAATGAGAACTTAAGCCATGGCCCAACTTGATCCCTTGCGTGGTTTGTACGGAGCCCAGCCGGTTCAGCCGATTGCGACGCCCGCTACCACCGCCCCGCCGAAGACCAACGAAGATGGCAAGACGTTTAACGACGTCCTCACCGATTTCGTCAAACAGGTCGACCAGAGTCAACACGATGTCGACGCCGCTATTCGCGCCGTCGAGCACGGTGACACCGACAATCTGCACCGCGTCATGCTGGCACAAAGCCAAGCGCAGCTCTCGCTGAAACTCGCTGTCGAAGTACGCAATAAGTTGGTTGATGCGTATAAAGAAGTAAACCGAACACAGTTCTAAACTTTTTGTTCAGGGGCTTCGCCCCTTACCCCCGGCCTTTGTCGCAGCTCGGTTTTTTCGGCGTCCCGGCTCGCCTTCGCTCGCACTGCGCGGCGCGCAGGCCTTTGGCCTGCTATCGCTGTAGCGATACCGCTCGCCCTCCAAAACCGTGGCGGCATCGGCTGCGCCGATTGTATGCCGCCACCACTGCTCGGCGCCCGCCCCATTGCTGCGCAACGGGTCCCCCTTTGCTTTAGCGAACGCTGGCAATCACTCCCGCCACGTCCGTCTGATGCCAGCTGTTGCGCATCCAGCGTTTGTCAGAGCCAATAATGATTGCGCCTTGAGCCGCTGAGCTGGCGCGCCGGCCGTGACTGCCTTTGACCAGCGTGGCATCAAGCGAGATCGGATCCATGAGGTAGCGGAATCCCAGCATTTTACGCGCTAATCCACGCATCGCCCGCCACTTGCCGCCGTGCGGATCGAACAATAGTTCGCGCGGATCGTAGCCGGGTTTCTTGTGGATCTCAACGCAACGGGCGAAGTCGGGGCGACGCGCATCGTCCAACCAATAATCGTAGGAAAACCAAGCGCCGCGTGCTGCAAGCAAGACGAGGTCACCCGAGCGCGAGTGATCGAGTCCGATCTCACGTCGCTGACTGCCAGCGTACACGCGCTCAATGCCGGGGAGGCGCGCGAGCACCGTCGCCGCACGACCAACTGCGGCTTCGTCGGCGCAGTAGACATGGGCAAGTTGATGATCGACGACGGCAAAGGCACGACTCGCACCGGGATCTAATAATTCACCAGCAGCGTTATCCACAGCGCTCAGCAATCCCTCCTGACGCAAAGTGCGATTGGGAAATACCGGCAGATCGACAGCTTCGATGCCGTATTCACTGACCACCAAAACTTCGGCGCCGTGCTGTTGGGCAAACGCGATGACCTTGCCGGCTTCTGTGTCGAGCTGGCGGAGATTCTTACTGAGGTGTTTTCCGCTTGGACCGAAGCGCTGCAGATCGTAGTCGAGGTGGGGCAGGTAACACAATGCCAGCTCGGGACGCGTCGCCACAAATGCGGTCTGAAAGCTGTCGGCAATCCAACGCGTCGAGCGGATCGAAGCGGTTGGACCCCAAAAGTTAAACAGTGGAAACTCGCCGTGCTGTGCGCGCAACGTGGCTTTCAAATCGTAGGGATGAGCGTAAAAATCCGGTCCTTTGCGACCATCGTGATGATAGATCGGTCGCGGCGTCACCGTAGCAGCGACACCACTGTTCATCGCATACCACCAGAAATGTTTCAACGTGCGTGGTCCGCCAGCGGAACTCCATGGCAACGGAGCCTGAACGAGTCGTTCCGACTGCCGCCAAAACCAGACCTCGCCGAGCTCGCGGAAATACCACCCATTACCAACGATACCGTGGCTCTGTGGAAGCATGCCCGTCAGCATCGTCGTCTGGGCCGTCGTGGTGACGGCTGGGATTGCCGTATCCATCGGCGCACTGAAACCCGACGAGGCCAATCGCGTCAGATTCGGCGTATCGGATCCGAGATGCTCAGGCGTCAGCCCAACGCAGCAGATGATGACCAGCGGTTTCACAAATAAACTTTCGCCGCAGAGGCGCAGAGGGCCGCAGAGGGCCGCAGAGACGAAATGGGGTGGGAGAAGCAGTTTGAGAAAAATGTAATTCGGAAAAGGCACGGTGATTCGTTCGAAAAAAACACAGCCATGCCTTTCTCTGTGGCCCTCTGTGGCCCTCTGTGCCTCTGTGGCATCTCTCAGGTCCTCAGATGCGCTGGACTTTGATGCCAGCTACCGAGCGGTCCTCGAAGTGACTCAGGACAACCATGGTTTGTCCATCACGAACAAACTCGTGGGCAATCGCTGAATCAATGCCCGATTCAAGGAGCGCCTGCAGATCCGTGGCTTGGTTTACCAGCACCGCGACGATGCCCCAGTACAGGCAGTAGGCCTGCCAGTGACGCTCATTGGTGCAAATGCAGATCATCGGCAAACGACTGCGGCGTTTCGACAGCAACAGGGCCGGCTCTGCAGTGAGACTCGAGATCAAGATCGCATCGGCACCAACTTCGCGAACGATGCGATGCGCTGCGCCCGACAAGCTCATGCACATCCGTGAGAACGTACGCGCTTCGGGGTCCGGCTCAAACGTCGGAAGATACCGACTCTTTTCGGCTTCAAGCAGGATTGAGCTCATCGCCACAACAGTTTGCACCGGATGTTTACCCGTTGCGGTTTCACCTGACAGCATGACGACATCGGTGCCATCAAACACAGCGTTGGCAATATCAGTCGCCTCGGCACGCGATGGCATCTCTCCTTCGATCATCGATTCAAGCATCTGCGTCGCCGTGATGACGAGTTTGCCCAGTTGATTGGCGCGATGAATCAGTTCTTTCTGCACGATCGGAAGTCGCTCGATCGAAATCTCGACGCCGAGATCGCCACGGGCAACCATGATGCCATCCGACTCAGCGAGAATGCCATCGATGTTTGAGAGCGCATCCGGTCGTTCGATCTTGGCGATGATCGGCACGCTGCGGCCAGCCTCCGCAATACGCGCTTTGACATGACGCACATCGCGTGCAGTGCGAACGAAGCTCAAGGCGATAAAATCGACCTCATTGGCCAAGGCCCAAGATAAATCTTCAATATCCTTGTCCGACAGAGCGGGAGCCGACAGGTTCGCGCCGGGGAGGTTCAGACCCTTTGAATTCTTCAGCAATCCGCCAACTTCGATGCGCGCATAAATCTCGTGGCCCTCAATCTTCTCGACCGTGAGACGCATCTTACCATCATCGATCAGAATGGCGTCTCCAGCCTTCAAGTCCTTTGAGAGTCCAGCGTAGGTTGTTCCAACTCGATCTGCAGTGCCTTCGGGACAATCAGCCGTGGTAATGATCAGTGTTTTGCCGGGGACCAAGGTAACGGGCTGATCGCCCACCAACCGACCGGTGCGAATCTTGGGCCCTTGCAGGTCAGCAAGGACGGCGACCGGGCGATCCATCTCTTTGGACAAACTACGGATAGTTTTCAAGCGGCGCAGTTGCGCATCTGCGTTGCCATGGCTCATGTTCAGGCGCACAGCGTTGACGCCGGCCTCCAACATGGCGCGAATGACAGCGACATCATCACAAGCCGGTCCAAGCGTCGCCAAAATCTTCGTACGCTTACGCGCACGCATCGGCAGCGTCGGATCGACAACCGGCAGAGGTGACCGAAGGGAGGCCAGTTGATCCATCGCCGGGACGCTACGTCCTGGGAACGGTCAATCCAGCAGACGACGGAACCCACCTGTCCGGAAGTCCGGAAGTCCGGAAGTCCGGAAGTCGCCCAAATGACCGTCGTCATCGCTACGCAAGACTCGACCGCATAGGCCAGATGTTCAAAGACTCCGGACTTCCGGACCCCGGATAGGGGCATTCCTCATCCCTGCAGCGCACACTCCACCCCTTCAACCAAGGCATCCCAAGAGGCAGCGATGATATTTTCACTTACGCCGATAGTTCCGAAACTGCGCCCACGAAATTGGTGCTCAATGAGCACGCGCACTTGCGCTGCTGTTCCTTCCTTTGAATCGACCACGCGGACTTTGTAATCGCTGAGGTGGAGTTCCGAGAGCTGCGGAAACGTCGCCCGCAGTGCTTGCTGCAACGCCTGATTGAGGGCGTCAACCGGACCGTGACCTTCAGCCGCAGTCTGCTTGATCTCACCGCCGACTTCAACCTTGACCGTAGCCTCAACGAGATGGTTGGAGGTACCATCCGCCGTGCCGATACCATGCACACGATAGTGGTGCAGCGTAAAGGATGGCTTCCACGCGCCGACATGGCGGCGCACGATCAACTCAAATGAACCCTCGGCTGCCTCAAACGACCAGCCTGCGTTTTCTTTGGCGACGATCTCGTCTAACACAGCCTTCTGCAATGCCGGATCGGAAAGACCCGGATAGCGATCGGCGAGCTTGGCCTGGATGTTCGAACGTCCCGACAGTTCACTGACCAAGATGCGCCGCTCGTTGCCAATCGTTTCTGGATGAACGTGCTCGTAGGTTAGCGTGTTACGTTGCACGGCGCTGACATGGATGCCGCCCTTATGGGCAAACGCGGCACGACCAACGAACGCCTGGTTCGAAGGGCCTGAAAGATTGATCCGCTCCCACACCGTGCGACTCGCCTCGGTCAAGCGTGGCAGGCGTCCTTCGGGCAGACAGCGGCGGTCAAATTTCAATTCCGCATTGGCGATCACCGCGCAGAGATCAACATTGCCGCAACGCTCGCCAACGCCGTTCATGGTTCCCTGCACTTGCATGCAACCGGCCTCAACCGCAGCCAGCGTGTTCGCAACTGCCAGACCACCGTCGTTATGAACATGAATACCGAGCACCGCATTGGGCAGATGGGCACGCACCTGAGCAACCGCAGTGGTTACCTGGGCAGGCAAACTGCCGCCATTGGTATCGCAGAGTACGATCCGCGATGCTCCGGCTCCATGCGCGGCCGCCAGGGTCTTCAGCGCATATGCTGGATTTGCCTTCCAACCATCGAAGAAGTGCTCGGCGTCATAGAAGACCGGTTTGCCCGTTGCCTTGTGCAAAAACTCGACCGAGGTCGCGATCATCGCGAGATTGTCGTCCAGCGACACGCGCAACGCATCACGCACGTGGAGATCCCACGTCTTGCCGAAGATACAGGTCGCATCGGCCTGAGCAGTGACTAACGCCATGAGGTTCGGGTCCTCGGCGGGTGGATTCTTGATGTGCCGCGTCGAACCGAAGGCGCTGAGCTTCGCATGCGTCAACCCGAGACTACGCACCTCACGGAAGAAGGCTTTGTCCTTCTCGTTACTCATCGGCCAACCGCCCTCAATCCAGGCGACGCCCAACCAATCCAGCACTTTGGCGAGTGCGAGTTTATCCATCAGCGAGAGGTTGACCCCCTCGCCTTGGGCGCCATCGCGCAAGGTCGTATCGTAGATTTCGAGAGCTGGATTCATGACATGTCCTGGAAAAAGAAAGGGCCCCTCGCCGACGGCGAGGGGCCCTGCAGACGCAGGCGACTCGCGCGGCGCTGATTCAGCAGAGGCTAATAATTCGCGGGTGGCGGGTCATGGGCATAGCTCTATCTCGAATCGTTGATCGAGCAAGTATCAGAACCGGGCTTCGGCACCGAAGTACGGGCCACTGAGATTGACTGACGCATCCAGATTGGAACTGCTGTGATCGACCGTTAAGTCGAGGCTCACCTGTCGATAACCAGCAAACAGGCCAAGATAATGGATCGGGAAGTACCCGGCCTGGAGTTGGGCGTTCAGGTAGCTGACTTTTGACTTGCCGACGGTGAGCGAACTGTACTGGACTGCACCTTCAATCTGCAACGCGTCGATCGGACTTACGTAGGCGCGCAGGGTAACTGCGGGAAAGTACGCTGTTTTGTCGACGTCTTGCGTCGCAAAGCTTGGCGCAGCCACCGACATCTTGGCCTGCATGGCATGCACGGCGAGTCCAGCAGAGATGCCAGCCAAGTCCCAGCGCGTGAACGGTGGGTGGAAGTTCAGCTCGCCATAAACATCCTGCAGCGTCACGTCACTACTGATGGTCGTGCCAGTGGTGTAGGTCGTACCGCCAAACGAAAAATTTTGACTCAGTACACCAGACCCGGAGGTCGAAAAACGGGAAGCGCCAAAGTTGAACCCAATCGGCAGGAGCGGCGGATCGAGAGCAATTTCGATTCCCGGCGTCGTCTCACGCGAGCCAAGACCGAGATCCGACATGGTGGCTTTGGTACCGCCCACCCCGCTGTCCGTGAAAGTAACGTCGCCACTGAGCTTGGTCAGCCCGATCTGTGGCTCGATGCGAATCCAATCCGCCGCAGCGAGCGGCAAGGAAGCGATGACCAGTAAAGTAGGAACGAGAGCGTTACGCATGGTACTGCCTTGGGAATGAGGTTGGGACACCCTACATGGGTCTGGTGCCTTTGGCAAATCCTGATCAGCGTGCTTCTGGCCTCTCGTACAGGGACATTTCACCGTGTCTTGGGTAGGTTGCGACGACGATTCAGCTCCGTCTCGTTCGCTAAAGGGTCATAACCTGACGCCTTCACACGGTATAGTGAAGGGCTCATCCCGGTCTTGGCCTTGAACCGTAATGAAAAGTAAAACGCGCTTTGGAAACCGACCTCGCTGGCGATATCGGCAATCGCCAAATCCGTCTGGGCCAGCAGTTGCCGGGCGCGACTCAGACGTTGCACGGTCAGGAACTCGTGCGGCGTGCAGCCAAGCTCTTGCTTGAAGAGATGGGCAAAGCGTGACAGCGAGAGACCACTCAAGACAGCGAGGCCAGCCATGCTCAATGGCTTGGCGAGATGCTGACAGATGTGTTCCATCGTCCGTTGCATCCGTGGATCGATGTTCGCTTGTGGGGTTTCCGGGTTAGCGGTACTGCACCACAGAATGACTTCTTCCAAAGCGTTCATGGCGAAAAACTCACGATGGTGAAGCGACGACATGTTCAGGTGATGCGCCTGCGTAAGCCGGCGCAGGACTTTCGGTCCCAAGCCGGATTCAGCCAAATGGAGGCGGCGAATGCCTCGTTCTACTGGCCACTGCAACAATGGCAGCCATTCAGCACGCGGGATGAAATGCGCCCAGGAAAAATCCCAACTCAGTTTGGTCGCTTCTAAACCGTAATCGTGCGGCACGCCCGGTGCGAGCAGCACCGCATCCCAACGCTTGGTGATGATCTCGCCACGATCATGACCAAAACGGCCAGACCCTCCGGTCGTGTACATCAGCAGCCAATCTCTGGTGCCATGTTCACGCCAACGCGAGAAGGTGTTTTTCATATTCCACATGCCGGTGGTTAATCGTCCCCACGGGGGTGATGGAGAGTTAGGCCGCTGCGTCATAGCAGGATCCTATATGCCAGGCAGCCAGAAGCACTATTCCAAACCAAGCCGCACGACCATAGCATGCGGTTCACCATGGCCATCAACCAACCCACCCCAGCCACCTCCAGCACGACACTAACCCACGAAGAAATCGCAACCTACCAACGCGATGGCCTGATCATTCCACGCTATCGCTTGCCCTGGGATCTACTCGGACGCATGCGCGAGTCGTTCGCGAAGTTGCTCCGCGACAACCCGACCATCCGGCCCGAGATGCTGCTCGGCGTGCACATCGCCAAAGGCTACGCCGATGGCATGCGCGGAAATCCCGACTTCCTCGAATACGCACTCAATCCACATATTCTTGACCTCGTCGAACAAGTGATTGGTCCGAACATCATCCTGTGGGGCACGCAGATCATCTGCAAACCCGGCGGGGACGGCATGGCTGTTCCATGGCACCAGGACGGCGAATACTGGCCGATCCGCCCGCTTGCGACCTGCACCGTGTGGATCGCAATCGAGGACTCGACGCCAGAAAATGGCTGCATGCGCTACGTCCCTGGATCGCACAAGCGCCAGGCCCTGCTCGCGCATCACCACAGCGATCGCGACGACCTCGCCCTCAATCAGCAACTCGATGCGGGCACTTTCGACGAGAACGATGCCAAGGACGATGCGCTGGAAGCCGGACAGATGTCGCTCCATGACATCTATCTGGTCCACGGCTCGAATCCCAATCGCTCACCCAAGCGTCGCGCCGGTTTCATCATCCGCTACATGCCATCGACGTCGCATTTCGACCGCAGCATCCACAAAATGGACCGCCTCGGCAAAGCTGACACCAGCATGACCAACTTCAGCACGCGGCCGATTTGGCTGGCACGTGGCGTGGATCGCTGCGGAAAAAACGATTTCACGATCGGTCACGAGCGGACCAAAGCGTAACCCACACCAACAGAGCAAGGACAACCATGAAGATCATCAAAAACGGCGGCCACCGACTCTTTCAAGAGGATCCGGACACCTCCCGCATCGTGTCACAGATGCTGCTCGAACTTGAGCGCGACAAAATGGACGCGGTGCGGCGCTACAGCAAACAGTTCGATGGCTGGGAGCCCGAACAGTTCGAGCTGACCAAACCGCAGATCAAGCAATTCATCGACAATCTGCCTGAGCAGGTCATCCGCGACACTGATTTCTGTCAGGGCAACGTACGTAGTTTTGCCGAAGCCCAGTTGAAGACCATGCAGCCGTTGGAAGTCGAAGTCCGCCCTGGCGTCGTGCTTGGACACAAACACATCCCGGTCAACAGCGTCGGCAGTTATATTCCCGGCGGACGCTATCCGATGTTCGGTTCGGCGCAGATGAGCATCATTCCGGCCAAGGTCGCGGGCACCAAAACGGTTGTTGCCTGCACCCCGCCGGTGAAAGGTCAGGGTTGTTATCCGGCCACCATCAACGCGATCGCCAAAGCTGGCGCTGATCGCGTCTTCGTCGTCGGTGGCGTGCCCGCCTTGGCGATGATGGCCTTCGGTCTCGGTGACGTTGCTCCAGTCGACATGCTCTGCGGTGCGGGCAATAAATTCGTCGCCGAAGCCAAGCGCCAACTCTTTGGCCGCTGCGGCATCGATCTGCTCGCTGGTCCAACTGAAATCGCGATTATTGCCGACGATAAAGCAGATCCGGCGTTGGTCGCCTGCGATTTGCTGGGTCAGGCCGAACACGATCCCCACAGCGGCATTTTCCTGATCTGCATGAGCGACGCCTTTGCCAATGCCGCCATCGCTGAAGTTGAAAAACAGCTCGCGGTCCTGCCAACCAAAGACATTGCTGAGTTGTCCTGGCGCGACAACGGTATCGTCGTCGTCGCCGATAGTCCCGAAGAGGCGGTGCGTCTCAGTGACGACTACGCACCTGAGCATCTCGAACTGCACGTCGTCAACCGTGATTGGTATTTCGCCAAGCTGACCAACTACGGTTCTTTGTTCATCGGCGAGGAAACCACGGTTGCCTACGGCGACAAATCGATCGGCACCAATCACATCCTGCCCACCAGTCGCGCCGCGCGTTACACTGGCGGCGTGTGGGTCGGCAAGTTCCTGCGCACGTTCACCTATCAGCACATGACCCGTGAGGCCAGTCGCGAAGTTGGCGAGGTGACGGAACGTCAGTGCGCGATCGAACGCATGCTCGCCCACGGCATCACCGCCCGCGTCCGCGTTGATCGTTACGCGCCGGCTGCGGCCAAGCACGGATCTCGGTGAATGGAACCGGTTCCGATGTTTAGCTCGCACGGCCGTATCGCCCTGGTCACGGGGGCAGCGACCGGCCTGGGCCAAGCAATCGCCGTGGCCCTGGCGCGCAACGGCGCTGATCTGGTCATCAGCGATAAGCCGGACGTTTCACTCGATACAACCCGAGGGTTAATTGCACCATACGCTCGCCGTGTATTTGCCGTTCCAATCGATGTCCGCGTTCCCCAACAGATTTTAGTTGGAGCAGCCACCATCGAGCGAGAATTCGGTCGCGTCGATATCCTGGTCAATAACGCTGGCATCAATCGGCCAACCGCGCCGCTGGATGTCACGACCGACAATTGGGACGACCACTTCCACACCAACGTCCGTGGTGGTTTCCTGATGACCCAAGCGGTTGCCAAAGGCATGATCGATCGCCAATGGGGTCGGGTTATTTTTATTTCCAGTCAATCAGGACTGATCGGCATCCCCGGACAGCCGGTCTACTGCGCAACCAAGGGTGCGGTCATCCAGTTGGTGCGTACGCTGGCCGTGGACTGGGCCAAGCACGGGATCACCGTCAATTCGATCGCACCGACATTCGTTGAAACGGATCTCACGCGTAAGCGCCTGCAAAATCCAGATTTCTTGCGCTTCGTCTTGGGCAAGATTCCCAGCGGAAAATTGGCCGAAGCCGATCACATCGGCGCAGCAGCCGTGTATCTCGCCAGCAACGAAGCTGCCATGGTCAACGGCGAAACGCACCGCGTCGATGGTGGTTGGACAGCGTGGTGAACGCAGGCGTAGGGACTGGCACGTAGACTGATTGCCGTCATCGTCTCGCAACCCGAGCACTGACGAGGTTACCATGTCTACCGCGCTGACGCCCACCTACCACGCCTGCAAACTCGGCTACGGCTGCATGCGCATCGCGGGTGATCGCACCAAGGGACGGGCCGCGGTTATCGCCGCCTATGAAGCTGGCTATCGACTGTTCGATCACGCCGACATCTACGGCGGCGGTGCCTGCGAAACCCTGTTCGGTGAAGTGCTCCGCGACGTGTCCGGCATGCGCGATGCCATCGTGATCCAGGGCAAGGTTGGCATTCATCTGCCCACGAAGCCGAAGCCCGGACAATACGATTTCTCGCGCGAGCATCTAACCGCCGCCGTCGATGGCTGCTTGAAACGACTCGGCGTGGACCGCCTGGATGTCCTCCTGCTCCATCGCATCGACCATCTTGCCGATCCTGATGAAGTCGCTGCCGTGTTCGACAACTTACACGCCAGCGGCAAGGTTACTGCCTTCGGCGTGTCGAATGCCTCGCCGTCGCAATACCGCATGCTTGCCGCACGCATCCGCTTCCCCCTCCTCGCCAATCAGGTCGAGATCAATCTCGATCGCATTGCGTCCTTCACCGACGGAACCCTTGATCAGTGTCTGGAACTCGGCGTCAGTCCCCAAGCGTGGTGCCCGATCGGCGGCGTCGGCTATGCGGCGTGGTCGAAGTTCGCGTCATCGGCGCAATGGAAACTGGTTCAGGCCGAACTCGATCGCCAAGCCGCCAAGCACGGAACCGACCGCGTCGGCATCAATCTGGCGTGGTTATTGAAACATCCGGCCAAGATCGTGCCGCTCATCGGATCGACCACGCCTGAACGCATCCGTTCAGCCCTCACATCGGTGAAAATCGCCTACACACGTGATGATTGGTATAATCTGTACGAAGCGCGCAACGGGCAGGCGGTGCCGTGAAACACGGCTGACAATGGCGACCACCATTGCCCAGCACCCCATCAATATCCTACGCAATTTGATAGCGTTCAGACAGAGGAAGAAACTCACTTCACCCTGCCCTATACCACCGGACCAATCCAACAATGAGACTTACGACACCATAAATAAGCAATCCGTGCGCAATGAAGTGGAATCCTCCTTTTTCGTTCGTCAGCAATACGGACTGCAATGTAATGAATATACCCACTATGAGTGCAAAAATCCCAGGCAGGACCATTTTCCACATCGCTTGAAAGCGACAAATAGCGAGATGACGCGCATACTCATCCCGCACAGGTTTAATTTCCGCAAGCGGGAAAGGCCAGTCTATCATCTCCATGCTGATCGCCTTAAACCTTCGTCCTCGTAATTGCTCATCCACTATTCGATTCCAAATAACATCACGAATGCCGGATTTCAATATCTCGGACTGATCCCGCATATTTTTATTACAACTGGGACAACCCCCGTTCACTTTAGGAAGAACGCGGGTGTGACAGTGAGGACACTCAATGATGTCGGTCATTGTTCCCTCACTGGGAGTAAGGATGGTCACACGCCAAAATTCGGCGCGTCTTCCAGACTCATCTGTGACACCTTTATCACCAGATTCGTGCCAAGGTTGTTGTTGATGCTGTCCTGAATGAAGGTCAGTGTGCCGCCGATCGATGACGAACACGAGCCGCAGGCACCGTGGTATTGCACCATCAATTCATCGCCCTGCAGATCGACGAGATCAAGGCCGCCGCCGTCGCTGGCGAGAGCCGGACGGACATGTTGATCGAGCACCGTTTCGATGCGGCGGACTTTTTCAAACAAGCCGACCTCGGGCCACGGCAATTGGTCAGCGGTGCGCGGGGCGTCCTTCGGCTTCTCGAAATGTTCGACCGCTTTGCGCAGGATGAAGAACGGCTGATCGGCCTCGAGGGTTAGCGCGAACGCTGGCGTCGTACCGTTGCCGCGCAGCACAGCTTCAACCCGTTTGGGCGTGACCGTCTTGGCATCGATCAACGGATGGCCAACAGTCAACTCGACCATCACGTCATAAGCAGCCAACAAGTCGTCCTTGGCGTTGGTCTGGAACCGACCGCTGAAAACCAGTCCACCCTGATCGACGAGCAGCGACAGTTTGATGTGGTCCGGCGCATGGTCCGCGCCGTGCGACATGACGATCAACTGACAGCCGTGACTGACCGCGTCGGCCGCGGTCAATTCGCCGACGAAGCGCAGGGCGGCTAAACGGTTGCGTACGGGTTCAGTTGGCACGGCGTCGTCGTACTGCGCGGATCGGGCCAGTCCATGCATCTAACCCCGGGGTTGGACGCGCCCTACAACAGGGTCGTTTGCCCCTATCCCTGCCAACCCAGCAAGTGACCTGCAATGTAGGCCGCTTGGAGTCTGCGTACAGCCTCAGTGAAATGGACGTGGTCCAAAAAGCGCTCGTCGCCGCCCAACCCCTCGGTGAAACCGTAGAGGTCGATCACGCACGCGCCCGCTTCCTCCATGATGCCATCAGCAATCCGATTGTACTCCACGACATCGGCAGCGTGGCGATGGAACTCGCGACTTCGTGCATTGTGAATCGCATCAACAACTGCAGTGGTCCGCACCCACGCCAGCGCCGTGCCACGGCTGCGCAACAGCGCGACGATGGCGCGCAGATTGGCGGCGTAGCTTTCGGGCGGTATCTGTAATGGTTTCGCTGGCAGCGCTCGTTTGATGTCGTGTAGTCCGCAGTTGAGCAACAGCAGGTCTGGTTTGAACGTCGGCTCGCTACAGCGCGTCAGGAGATAGCTCAGCACCATCGACGAGTCGCCACCATTGGCACCCATCGGCGTATCGAGATTGCGGAGCGCCTTGGCCAGCTCGGCATCCTCGCTGCCTTTACGCGCGTAGGCGATCCGACCAGCCAGCATCGGTTCCAAGAACGGTCCATACTGGATTGAGATCGAATCACCGACGACAAATACGGAGCGCATGGCAGAATCTGATAGCCCATGCCGATGATGTCCAATCAGATCCGCTTTGCGTGAGCCACGCAGCTCATAGCGTTCGCGCATGACCGGCACGGAATGGACTCTGTTGGGTGGTATGATTCTCGTCGGCGTCATCGTCGTCGTGCTCATCAAACGCCGTGGAGCCTCAGCCCGCGGAACCCAATTAGTGCTGTCTGCCCACGGCGCCGCCCGTTGCCAGGCCGCTGCGGATCTCCTCGGCCACCTGCATCGTCAGGACGACATCGCTGCGTGCTGGGAGCAGATCGAGATTCCCCTACTTGAGGCACTGCCTGATTGCCCGCCGCCATTCAAGCCAGCGCTTGCTGACGTTCTCGATGCCTGCGCCAGTCGCTGCACGAACCGCGAACTGGCCAAACGCATCGTCACCATGCGTAACGCACTGCTGAACTGAACTGGATTCGCAAGGATTCCGCTGCTGGCTTTTTTGCAGCTTGTCTCTACATCTCCCCTCCATCTCTGGAGAACATCATGGCCAAGACCTTCTCGACCCTCGAAAAAAACATCCTCAAGGCCAAGGGCCTTAAGGACGCGCAGCTCAAGGCACTCGCCAAGGCTGGCATCGGTTCGCGGGCGGATTTCGCCACTGTCGGTGATGCGGCGACTCTGTCAGAACTGGTGAGCGGCCTCAGCAAAAAAGATGCTGCGAATATCATGGCATGGGCCATGGGCGAAGCTGGATCGAGCAGCGGCGGAAAAACCGGAATCGCCAGCACGATCAAAGTCGAATCCCCAGACGCCACCTACTGCATCCACTGCAAGACCAAGCAGCCGAACGATTACACCAGCGGCGATCTCTGCGGTGCCTGCGGCAAGCAGGCCGAACCGATTCGTGCCTGTTACTGGTGCGCGGCAAGCGGACCAGGCGCCTTCTGCCGGCAGTGCGGTGCGGAATTCATCGCTACGGCCGAACTTGATCTCGCCATCCATCTCAAGCGCGAAGGTCAGTCGAAGGAAGAAATTCCCAAGCGCCTCAAAGCCATGAGCGCGGCTGACAAAGAAGCGCTCTGGGGACGAGTCCGCAAGACGCGCGGCTAATCGATGCGGGCAGTCTGCGAAGCCTGCGCTCAGCCGCAGCCGGTCGGCTGGAAAGCCGGGGATCTCTGCACGTTTTGTGGCAAATCGGTGCGCCACGATCTGCGTTGCTTTTGGTGCGCCAAGTGGACTCCACCGGGAAAATTCTGCCGCTCCTGCGGTGCCGAAACGGTCAACGAAGCGCTCTACGGCGCAGCGCGAATGCTCAAAGACGCCGGCACGGATCGTTTCTCCGTACCGAAGATGTTGCGCGAATTGGACCCTGATCAGATCGACAATTTCACGCGCATTTATCAACGCCACGCGATCCTGGTTGCTCGCCACGTCGATGATCTGCGCTTTCTTGAGCGGTTCCTGCACCAACAGCATTGGAGCGCGCAACGTGAGGACGAACTCATTCCGCAGCTACCGTGGAGCGACGAAGCACTAGCACGTCATACGGTGACACCGTTACCCACTGGCGATGACCTCGCCATTGCCCAAGGCATTCAGGCAACCAGTCCATTTCCACAGACGCGCCAGCTCGCTGCCGTGGTGCGTCTACGGCGTGACGATTGGGACGCTTACCGCGATGTGCAATCTGCCGTCACATCACCTGACCCAACAATCCGCACCGAAGCCGCCTTGGCACTGAGTAGCTGGCGCGTCCAAACTCAGTTTGATTTTCCCGGCATCTCACGCGAAACAGCCAACGAACTAGAGCATGCTCCAGTCGCACTGGTCGCACTCGTACGTCGGGCGATGTTGTCGAACAAGCCGATCGCGTTACCGCCCGAGGCAATTACCTCGTCAGATCCAGAGATCGCATTCACCGCGGCACTCGCCATCGGCGATGTTAAACGCTTACGCGTCGGACTGACAGGCGACCAGCTCACCCGCATCGCCGCCGGCTGCGCTCTGGCACGTCTCGGCGTCACCGAGCCACTGGCGCCACTGATCGCGGATGGCCCAGACGACGTGCGAGATCCACTCCTGCGCATGCTCGCCCGCAATAAGCAACCAGCACCAGAGCTCACGTCGGTACTCATCAGGTTGATTGAAACTACGACAGACGAACATCTGCGTGCACGTGCAGCGCAGATTATCTGCAAAGCCTGTCCACCTGGAATCGCTTTGCGTATTGCTCGTGCCGCACAAGGCGATCGTTCAATCCTCCAGTCACTCATCCAGTTCGCCAATCTGCCAAGCGATGAACTGGTAGACGTTGGCCGCTTCATGGTCGAGAACAACCTGTTCAGCAGGCATCAGTACGGCATGACGCAGATCGCCGAAGTCGGACGCATGCCAACCTCGTTTGTACTGGACATGTTCGGGCGCGCTGACGATGAAAGGCGCTGTGAATTGTGTCTTTTTGCCGAAAGCCAACTCGGCCAGCGCGATGACGAAACACTACATCGTTTTTTACTCAACGTGCTTTACGGTGATTACAGCGCCAAAGTCCGCGCCGCCGCTTGGTGGAGCGTCCATCGCTGGTATCGCCAGAGCGATCATCGTGGCGACGGGCCACTGAAACTGGAAGTCGCAGCGATCACGCGCTTCTTCGGTTCCATGGCCAACTTTCTACCGCGACTCACCAACGTGCTCCGCGACTACGACACGCTCAAGGAGGTCGGCGTTTTCGATCATCTTGGCAATCTACTCAGTTATCCTGACGACGCAGTCGGACCAGCAATCGTCGCCGAAGAACCATTGGCACATGACTTCGTACGCGCACTCCTCAACGTGCTCAAGAATCGCGACTATTACGCCAATCTGCGCACTGGTGCTGCAAAGACCCTGTGTCTGATCGGGAAGCATCCACGCTGGCAGGATGAAATACTTGCCGATCTCACCGCCTTCCTCGCCAACGAAGATGGCGACCTCGTCTACTATGTGAAAAAAGTTATCGCCACGATTACTGGAAAGAGCGACGACTGAGCTCAGTAACGCGGTCCCGTTCACGCCAATCGTTCCAACAACGGCATGAGTCGTTCCGGTGGTAGATGTGCGTTGCCGAGGCGACGATGACTGGTGATACGATGCGTATCCGACCCAACGGATACGAGTAAGCTACGGCGGTCGGCAATCGCTAGGAGACCAAGTTGCAGATCGTCCGACAAACCAGGATGCGCGCACTCCAGACCATCAAGTTGAACGAGCAACGGTTCAACTATCTCAAGTGAACGATAGACCCCAGGATGTGCCAAAATAGCGACGCCGCCAGCAGCGTGTATGACTGCAGCGATCTCCGCAATAGGTGGAAACTGCGGCAGACTGGCATCGATCAAATGTTCGTCGGCGAGATGGAACGTAAACGCATCGCGCACGCTACCGACACCGCCGTTGCGGGCGAGCGCTTGAGCAAGATGCAATCGTCCAACCGTTTCGGCTTCTTTCGGTTTGACCTCGGCAGCACTGAGACCACGGCGCACATCTGCCGGCAGTCGCGCCAGCAACACATCGAGTCGCTCGAGACGAAGCGCTCGGATACGCGCCAACAATTCCACTAAACCAGCGTGCGTGGGGTCAATGCCGAGACCCACGATGTGAACTTCACGACCGTCAGCACCAGCGGTCACTTCAACGCCACAGATCAAACCTGGAGCGTCTGCGATTTTCGCCCAACCTGACACCGAGTCATGATCGGTGAGCGCCCAATGAGACAAACCTGCGGTTCGCGCAGCAGCGGCCATGTGCTCGGGCGGATGCTCGCCATCGCTAGCGTTGCTATGGAGGTGAAAATCTACTGGCGCAATGGCCGCAAATGGTGCCGCCATATCAATCCTGGATCCGGCTGCACACGTCGTGGACGGCCCAGGCAATCAACTCAGCGTGACGCGGCGTGTTCAAGCGATGGTCACCTTGGACCAGATGCAGTTCAACCACAGGATGCCGTTGTGCCCAGGAAACGCTGTGACGATGATCAACGGTTTCGTCGTCACGACCATGGATGACGGCGCAGGGAACGCACGGATTATCAGGCAGGTCCGGCAACGCTCGGCAACTGTCCAAAAACGCGCTGCCCAACGGCAGCTCACGCTGTTCGCCATGATGAAAGAACAAGCGCTCACCAGTGCTGCGCCATGCAGCAATACCTTCTGTTCCGATGGTTTGCTGCCAGCGCTGGGTGAAAGCGAATGCCGGTGCGATCAAGACGAGTCCGGCCAAGTTGGGCAGGTCGCGCGCCGCAGCGATCAGCGACGCCAGATAGCCGCCAAGGCTGGAACCGATCAACACCACTGGCCCATCACTCGGACAAGTTGCCAACACACGCTGACTCATGCGCTGCATCGTCAAACCGCGGAAATCTCCAGCCTCGAGATCGGGAATTCCATAGGACGCGCACGACCCTGCGAGTCGCTTGCCGAGCTCTATCCCCTTTTCCGTCTTCGGACCCGAGCCGAAGCCATGCAGATAACGGAGATGCGGCAGGGGCATGTGGGATGGTGAGGGCAAAGGAAGAAGGAGGAAGTAAGAAGGATGAAAACACTGTTTTCCTAATTCTTCCTTCTTACTTCTTCCTTCACCGAACATGCCGTTGATCCCTCCAGACTCTTCCTACCATCCCGCCCGTCACGTCGGCGGTCAGCAGCCGCCATCACCACCCCAGGAGCCACATCCATGGCCACCAAGATCGCCATCAATGGTTTCGGCCGCATCGGCCGCCTCGTCTTCCGCGCTATCGTCGAGCAGGGTCTGCTTGGCAAGGATGTTGAAGTTGTAGCCGTGAACGACCTCGTTCCCGCCGACAACCTCGCCTACCTGCTCAAGTACGACTCGACCCAGGGCAAGTTCACGGGATCGGTGAGTTCAAAGAAGTCAGCAGCCACGGTTGCCGAGGACGACGTCCTCGTGGTCAACGGCAAGGACATCAAGGTCCTGGCGTGCAAGGACAACTGGCCATGGAAGGCGCTCGGCGTCGACTTGGTCATCGAATCGACCGGCCTCTTCACCAGCGATGAGAAGGCCAAGCTGCACATCACCGCCGGTGCCAAGCGCGTGATCATCAGCGCCCCAGCCAGCGGCGACGGCGTTAAGACCGTGGTCCTCGGCGTCAACGAGGGCGAGTACGATGCCGCCAAGCACACCATCGTGTCCAATGCCTCGTGCACGACCAACTGTCTCGCGCCGGTGGTCCACGTCTTGCTCAAGGAAGGCTTCGGCCTCACCGAGGGCCTGATGACCACCATCCATGCCTACACCGCCACGCAGAAGACCGTCGACGGTCCATCGAAGAAGGACTGGAAGGGCGGCCGTACCGCCGCGCAGAACATCATCCCCAGCTCGACCGGTGCAGCCAAGGCCGTCGGCTTGGTCCTGCCCGCCGTTAAGGGCAAGCTTACCGGCATGGCCTTCCGCGTGCCGACGCCCACGGTGTCGGTGGTCGACCTGACCTTCAAAACCAGCAAGGAAACCTCGCTGACCGAGATCAAGGCGGCCCTCAAGAAGGCTTCCGAGACCTACCTGAAGGGCATCCTCGGCTACACTGAAGACGAGGTCGTCTCGACCGACTTCATCCACGACAAGCAATCGTCGATCTTTGACGCCGGTTCATCGATTGAGCTGAACAAGAACTTCTTCAAGCTGGTCAGCTGGTACGACAACGAATGGGGCTATAGCAACCGCGTTGTTGATTTGATGAAGCTGATGATTGCGAAGGGGCTGTAAACGCATTGCCACAGCTGCGCGTGCTGACGCACGGACTGAGAGCACCTACGCGCTGGCTGCGGGCTGCGGCGCACGTGACGCGCGCGGTTCGAACGTGGTACGCGCAGTTCGAACGTAGCCCGTGCGGTAGCACGCGTAGCCAGAGCCCAGCGCGCGCAGCCCGTGCGTCAGCACGCGTCGCCCGTGGCAATGTTTGACTTGCCTGGACACCGACCACGCTTCCGGGAACCAGGAAGTCGCCCGCATGAAGCTGATCGCCTGCCAGGATCGCGAAGCCACTGCTGAGCATTTCGCCGAAATGCTCGCGCAGGCATTGGCCGGGAAGCCGTCGCTCCGTCTTGGCCTGAGTGCCGGATCGACCAGCCTGCTAGCCTACTCGCACCTGGTCCGCCGTTTCCACAAGTATGGCGGCTTCAATTTTCGCAAGGCGTGCATCTTCAGCACCGACGAATACGTCGGACTCGCTCCCGAAGATCATCGCTCTACCCGCTATCTGCTCAACTCGCACCTGTTCTACCAAGTGGACATCCCGCGCGAGCAGACCTTCGTTCCCCGTGGCGACACCATCAACATCGAAGCCGAGTGCAAAGCGTTTGATCTCCTGATCGAGGCACGCGGCAATCTTGATCTCGTGGTACTTGGCCTCGGTCACAACGGCCACGTCGGTTTGAATGAGCCTGGCTCATCACCCAAGAGTCGCACTCGCATCGTTGATCTGACTCCCTCGACCGTGGCTGCTATTTCGGGCGGCGAACGCTTCCGCTCAGTTGACGAAACACCGTCGCGGGCGATTTCGATGGGCATGTCGCAGATCCTTGATGCGCGCCGGGTGTTGCTAATCACCAGCGGCATCGGCAAGGCCGATGCCATCCATCGCATGTTCGAAGGTCGCGTCGGACCCGGCATGCCGGCCAGCCTGCTCACCGGACACCGTGACGTGACCGTGGTCGCCGACCAGGCCGCACTCAGTAAACTCGATCCCGCCACCATCGCTGAACTCACATGAATCGCCCCCGACCAGATACCGAAATCAATTCTCCATCCCTGGGTCGCTTGTCGCCACCGGAGAGTCTCGCCGAGGTTGCCACGCGCATCGGTGCTGGCTGCGAATTGCTGGACGCCGCCCGCGCCGCCGCCAAACGTCCCGACAATATCCTTGGCCTTCTGTTACGCGCGTTAACCCCGCAAGAAATCACGGTTCTTGAAGGTGCTGGCTGTCGCGCCGATGATTGGACCAAGGTCCAAGTCGCCGAGGATTTCGACTGCTTCCGCGTCCGCCGCGTCACCTTTCGCGGTAACTGCGCGATCGGTCGTTGCGCCGGCGACGTCGAGGTCATGCCCGGCGTGCGGCTCCCCTCCGGCATCACTGACTGCATGCTGATCGACTGTCAGATCGGCAACGGCTGTCTGATCGAAAACGTCCGCTTCACCTCCAAGATCGTCGTCGAGCGCGAGGCCGTGATTCTCAACGTCGGCGCTATCACCTGCTCGGGCACAGCGACCTTTGGTTGCAACCAGGTTCACTCGCTCGGTTGTGAAACTGGTGGTCGCGAAGTCCCCTTCTGGAGCGGCATCACGGTTGATGATGCAGCCGTGGTCGCCCGCGACCGCAGCGACCGCCCTGGCCAGCGCGCTGTGATGGATGCGCACGCCGCCTATCTCAAGGCACTGACCAGTCCGGTCGCCTGGGTGCGTCGCGGTGCCCGCATCGTTCACACAGAGCGCGTCCACGACGCCTACATCGGGGCTGGCGCGATCATCGATCACGCACTGGAAGTCGAAAATGTCGCCGTGCTCTCCACGCCCGAGGAAGCAACCCGTATCGCTGGCGGCGCTGCGGTAACCCACAGCATCCTCCAGCCCGGAGTGTCCGCGACCGGCAGTGCGATTGTGCGGCGCTCAGTATTATGCGAACACAGCGCGGTCGAAGAACACGGCTGTATTGAAGCCTCGCTGGTTGGTCCCAATACCCACATCGCCAAGGGCGAGGTGACCGCTTCGCTAGTCGGTCCGTTCGTTGGCTTTCACCACCAAAGCCTGCTCATCGCCGCATTCTGGCCCGAAGGCAAAGGCAACATCGCCTATGGCGCGATGGTTGGCTCCAACCACACCGGTCGCGCGCCCGACCAGGAAATCTGGCCCGGCGAAGGCGTTTTCTACGGCCTTGGCTGTGCGATTCGCTTACCCGCCGATTTGCATGAAGCGCCATACAGCGTCGTGCAAATGGGCGTCAGCACGCTGCCGCAGAAAGTCAGTTTCCCGTTCAGCTTGATCAGCGTGCCGGTCGAAGCACTCGTTGATCCCGACGACCAAGTGCCCCGCGCCTACAACGAAATCCTGCCCGGTTGGGGCCTATGGGCCAACGCCTACGGCATCGTCCGCAGCGAGTTAAAATTCGCTAAGCGCGACCACAGCCGTCGCCATGTGATTGACTACAAGATTCTCCGCCCGGGCATCATGCGTCTGGTCAAGCAGGCGCGCGACCGCCTGAAACAGGTCAAGAAACACCAGGACGTGTACCTGGAAGACTCCATCGACGGACTCGGAAAAAATTTCTTACGCGAATCATCACGAATCAAAGCGATCTCCGTTTATGAAAGCGCACTGGTGCGTTATGCCTTGCGCATCCTGCTCGGCGAGCGCGAAGGCCGCATCACTATCGTCGGCTCGGTCGAGATCGCCCACGAATTAGCCGACGAACTGCTGCCCAAAGCCACATTCGACGTGCGCATGCGCAAACTGATCGAGATCGAGAACGAGAACGCCCGCCTGGTCGAGGACAGCAAAGCACGCGATGATGAGCGCGGTGCACGGATCATTCCCGGTTACGCCGACGCGCACGTTGCCGCCGCCGATGATCCCGTCGTCCGCAGCGCCTGGGAGCGCGCCAAGCGCACCGCCGAACGAGTGGCGAAAGTGTTGGGATGAAACGGAGCGCACCTCAAGGCAACCGCAGATGCGCAGAGGCCGCGGAGGACGCAGAGTTCGCCATGTGTGGCGACAGCCCAATGCGTCAGTGGTTGTTTCGAATCGATAATTACTCTGCCCCTCTCTCCTCTGCGATCTCCGCGGCCTCTGCGCCTCTGCGGTGGCCTTGGATGACTTCATTTGGTGTAAGACGTCATGGATAAAGCGGCTGACGCAGAAGGCGTATTTCAATTCGGCGGTGGCACCGTCATTCCGCCCGATGTTGCGTTGCTGATCTTCGACTGCTACGAAACCCTGATTGAACTGGAGGGGCGAATCTACGTGCCACGCAAGGGCGTGCTCGAATTTCTTGATCGTTACAGCACGATTCCCCTTGCTGTCATCAGCGATGGCGACCACCAACTGGTCGCTCTGGCACTGATTCAGGCCGGCATTGCCGATCGCTTCGCCGTGGTTTGGGGTGCTCCCGAAGCCCTCGCCACCCAGCCAGATGGCCGCACGCTCAAGCGACTCGATATCGTTCTCCAACACTTCAAGATCGATCGTGACCGCGCCGTCTTCATCGGTGACAGCCCGCTTGATGCCGAAGCCGCGCGCTTCCACCTCGTGCCCTTCATCCGCATTCCACGCAGCGAGGACCGTGACTTCAGCTTTGCCCGCCTGCTCAAAGGTCCAAGCCGCTATCAAAGCAGTGAATTCACCGCGATCTTCCTTGAACGCTACATGCAGCGGAAAAATAAATGAGGGCGTTGGTTTCTGACTCAATCCGCATCCGCAATGGCTGGCCGACGCTGTCTGACATCGCGCAACTCATCATCAGCAATCTGTTCGTCTGCTGGTGGTTCCGCTTCGTGTATCGCGCCCAATTTCGCCTCGCCGCTCCGCTTGCATCTGGGCCAGTGGTCTACGCATCCAATCATCGCGCCTTTTTAGACCCGATGCTCATTGGCATGCGCAGTCCGGTGCCGATTGCCTACTTCGCCAAGGCCAGTTTGTGGGAGAATCCCATCTTTCGCTGGACGCTGAACGTCTTCAAAGGCATCCCGATCGATAGGGATAATCCCGGCATGGGCAGCATGAAGGGCGCGATCGACCGTCTGAAAAACGGCATTCCGATTCTTGTCTTTCCTGAAGGCACGCGCACCCGCAGCGGACGCGTTGGCCACTTCAAAGACGGCCCAGCCTTGTTCGCCAGGCGCGGCGGCGTTCCGATCATTCCGGTCTATGTCGTTCGCACCGAACAATGCTGGCCGAGAGGCAAACCCCTGCCGTTGCTCTCCAGCGCCAAGACCGAAGTCCGCTTCGGAAAACCGATGCTCGCACCAAAAGAATTACCACCGCGCGAGCAAGATGCGTGGCTCACCCGCCGCTTGGCGGCGTGGATGCACAATCAGGAACGGAAGTGTCTGGGAAGCAAACCATGAATCCTGACCACCGGCGTGATCACTGACGAACTCTTCGGCCTCAAAGTCGAAACGCTCCGGTACTTTGACCGGAGACCACCACACATCAGCCAAACATTCAATCGCACGCTTATGAAGCTGGCGCTAACCGAATGTCTCTTCTCAGGCCGAATCATCACCCTGCTTGGTGGCGAGCGGCACAGCAAACAGATCATTAACGTATCCGCTCTCATGCGCCTGATGCCTCCGGAAAGCCTGGGAACATTTCGTGGCTTCTACAGCGCGAATCGCGATCTGAATATCCTCCTGGCGGAAAAACACTTCGGATCCAAACGCGGGAAAAGCATTTCTGCCGCCATAAACAAGCAGCTCGACCGGCTGTTTGCCGATATCGTCAACACGAACGACCTTGTCCTGCATCGCCTCAAGAAGATGTAACCTACCAGTTCCTACGCTGATTTGTAAGGATGCCCTCAGCCATCCTCGTTGAAATGACTCACTCGAGCCTGCCATTGTGTAGTCTCGGTGGTTTGCT
>CAZZAM010000023.1:0-57773 GCA_964652775.1 uncultured candidatus Brocadiaceae bacterium
CCCAGTTGATGCAGTGCTCGGAGAGTGTGACGTTGGCGAGCACGGCGGAATCTGTGACCATCACCCAATCGCCAGCGTTGTTCCAGCGGTACTTGAATGGGCCATGCTTCCAGAATTTGCGGATGAAAAAACGATAGTCGCCAGCTTTCGCGGCTTCGATCCGATATTCCAACCAACTGGTTGCTGTGCTCATGCCACCCAGTGATTTCCCACCCGAGAGGCGGACGTGCGGCGAGTTGAACCAGTGCTCAGACTTCAGTTCGCCTGACGCTGCGCTTGGTGTCTCGCCTTCCCACCACACATAGTCCAACGCTGGCAACTGGATGAATACCGTGGCTACAGCAAGCAGGACATTACGCGGAATTGATTGACGAGCGTTGAACATGATGCTTTCTGTGTAGGCTGGATTCTTTCCCTAGTCCAGACTCCTGGCAACACAGAACAGCACAACGACATACAGCGTCAGAACGCGCATACGCACATTCACCCGCATGGTGAGAGCGTCGATCCCATTCAAGTCGCTGTGCGACAACTGCGAACTACGAACCGCGAACTGCGAACTGCTGCGTTTAGGGTAACTCAGCCAGTAATGTATTGGTGCAGACTGCTGATCGTGCCGACCTGTTCCTCGTGCATGGCCTTGACCAGATCACCGATCGAGACGATACCAATACACCGACCCTCTTGGCGGACGAGGAGGTGTCGGCGGCGACGATCAGTCATCAAGCGGAGGCCATCCATAAGTTCATCGTCGACATTGATGTCTGCGGTTGGCTGCATGGTCGCGGCAACCGCAGCGTTTGCGGCTTCACTCCCGAGTTGAGCGAGACTGAGCACGAGGTCACGCTCGGATATCAATCCGATGATGTCATTCCCCTCGTGCACAGTGAGGGCCCCAACACCATGTTCGTGCATAGAACGCGCAGCATCGGTTAAGGTGTTTTGTGAACTGATGCCGATGACGTGGTCGCCCTTGTGATTCAAGATCTGGCGAATGGTGATCATGGGGTATCCAAACATGCTGAGGGTTTCGCGTGTCTTTTACTGCACGCAGGGCCCAAGTGCAAAGCGTGTTTGTGTGGTTTTGGATGACATACGCATTGCATTTTGCAGGAATATCTCACGCATTTAGCCTAAGAGTCTGTCGGGAGTAGACTCGGTTGGCCGGCTTGGTCTCGTCGGGCATCTCCTGCGTTGTCGATATGGTCAGATAGCGCTGCTATCTTCGACCATGCCTCCGCCTTGGATTTGCCCAACGATCCCCAGCGCCATCCTCGGTCGCTATTCCCGACAGACTCCGAGAAACTGCCGAACAATTATCCGGGAGTGTTCACGTCAGTGCTGCGTGTCAGGAATGACGATGCGCAGCGTTCCCAGTGCGAGGTATTGGTTTTCGCGGTCTTTTTGCCGAGCGGCCGATCGACAGTCGGCTAGCTGACTGCAGAACGAACCACCGCGATAGACTGGCCACTTGTCGCCGGTCGCGAGTGGGTCGGTGACCGGACCAACGGGGTAGGTTGCGTAGGTGTCCTGCGTCCATTCACAGGCGTTGCCCAACATGTCGTAGAGTCCCCACGCGTTGGGTTTGCCTTGGCGCACGGGTCGGGTTGCATTTCCGTCCCACGGACGATTGACCCACGCCATGTCGAAGAGTTCTCCAGGCGTGGCTGTCGTGGTGCCGGCGCGGCAGGCGTATTCCCACTCTGCCTCAGTGGGAAGTCGAGCGCCAAGTTTCGGGACAAGGGTCGTCAACTGAGTGCAGAATTCCGCAGCGTTTTCCGCATAGACCGTATCGACAGGGAGCTGGACGTCTTTCTTGAATCGGCTTGGGTTCTGATGCGATACGGCGAACCAGAGTTCCTGAGTTGTTTCGGTTTCGGCCATCCAGAAGGGGCGAGTGATGGTCACCTGATGTTGCGTTTCGTCCTCGCGTCGTCCCATCTCATCAAGAGGACTGCCCATCATGAAAGTTCCCGCGGGGATCCAGCGGAAGCGTACGTAGATACCATACACAGCCAAGTCGGCCCAGCGACCGTAGGCGTCGCGTCCGCTGCGTGCCGCCCACGCTGGCTTGGGTTCATCGGCTGGAGCAGTCTGTCGTACCGGGATGTTCGCTGTCATTGTCGAAGTAGCAGACGTCTGACGGCCAACCACGAATGCGCTGACGACCAGAACCACCGCTGTAAGCACAGCGGCCAGTGGCCAGAGTCGCAAACGACGACTCGGCATGATCGTGGTAGCAGCCGAGGCGGCTTGATTCACCAGGAGTGTTGAATCGGTTGGCGACAAGGTGCCGGTTGTTCGCGTGGTGGGACGATTGGTTGCGTTGGTCGCAAGACGTTCAGCAGATAACTGTGGAATGAGTGCCTGCAGCGCGTCCTCCAGTTCACGTGCCGTACTGAAGCGCTGTTCGCGGTTGAGGCTGGTAGCGCGCAAGACGAGCGCCGCTACAGCATCGGGAATACTGGGATCTTGGAGGCGCGGATCGGGGAATGGTCCAGCAATAACTTGCGCTGAAATATGAAACGGGGTTTTTCCTCTGAATGGTGCGTTGCCGATCACAAGTGCATACAGCGTCGCGCCCAGCGCGTAAATGTCCGAGCGCACATCGAGTTCAACCGCACCAACGGCTTGCTCGGGTGACATGAACGCTGGTGTACCAAGTACGCCGCCATCGGTGGTTAGTCGTTCTTCGCGATCGTTGCAGTGGGCGATGCCGAGATCAGCAACTTTTGCAGTTCCATCCGCTGCGATGAAGAGGTTGGCTGGTTTGAGATCGCGATGCACCAGACCGGCACGTGCGATGGCACCAAGTCCACGCGCGGCGTCGCGAACGATCTCGGCGGCGCGGCGCTGCGGCAAGCTACCGCCAGCGGCTTTCGTCAACTGATCGGCGTCGCCGCCGGTTACGAGTTCCATGGCGAGGTACAGGACGTCACCAGCGCGTCCAGCATCGTAGACGGTGACGACATGCGGATGATTGATTCCGGCTGCCACGCGCGCTTCGCGAAGAAACCGTTCGGCAAAGCGGCTGTCGTGCGCGCGATCCCCGGCGAGTACCTTGAGTGCCACCTCACGTCCAACCGAGATTTGCTCAGCGCGATACACGACCCCCATGCCACCGTGGCCAAGTTGTCCGCGAATGCGGTAGCCTGGGATCTCAGGAATCGCAGGGGCTAGTTCGGCGCGTAGTTGTGCGGTGATCCATGGGGTGAAAATTTTCCGCGCTTCAAGAATAACTGCCGGATCCTGCCCTGATGCGGTCGCCTCACGAGCAACATCCATGGCCACGTCATCATCGATAAGCCCTTTGCGGCGGGCCAACTTCAGCAGCGGGTGGATATCGCCCATAATAGATGTGTACCGCGATCATGTGCTACCGCCATGATCATCGTCAGCCCAACATGGCTGGTGAGTAAAGCGGGTTCATTCGCGCCGAGTTGGCATTGCAAACCGCTAAACCACTGTGATTCAGGCCAATGGTCATGCTGTCCAGGCTCGGGATGGGAGCATCGATAATGGCGCTTCATGAATTACCCGAGAAAACGCATTCGAATTTACAGGAGGCGCAGAGACGCAGAGGCAGGAAGAGTTTATATGCGCCGACCCTGTTACACCACAGGGTGAGCCTTCCAAACCAGCTAACTCCTTCGGAACTCAGCGCCTCTGTGTCTCCTGTCCTTCGAACTGCGGAGTTTAGGGCTGCGTCGCCGACCCGCACGGAAGCAGCCCCCGTTCTACATTCCATGTTCGGGCGGCGCTGCCAACCTGGACCCAGGCATCCCAATGCGGTTGCGTTAGGTCGCCTTTCCACCGTGGCAGCAGGACGGTCTGCGCTGTGCAGCGCACGCGGCCGCTGCGGACGCCGCTGACCAGGAATCCCGTGTCGGGGAGGATGGTGTGCGCGAGCTGCTGCGCGTCGGCGGCGCGATACGAGAACACCAAGCCACGGCGAGGTCGCCCCGACGCATTGGCGGGAGATCCATGAAGGGTCAGGGCATGATGGATGCTGATGCCGCCGGCTCGCGGTGTGATCGCGACCGTTGCGCCGGGGAGGTTCCACAGCGGTAGTCCGGTACAACCGTTGGTGAAAAATCCTGCGGCATCGTGGTGGGGCAGCAGGCCAAGGCGGTGGCTTCCCGGTACCATCCACATGCAGCCGTTGTCTTCGTCGGCGTCATCCAGCATGACCATCACCGAAAGCAGGTCGGTGTTGGTGTGCGGATAGAATGCGAAATCCTGGTGCCAGGCGAAGGGACCGCGTCCGACGGCGAGTGGTTTTGCCGCCATTTTGGAATGCTGCAGGCAGATGTCGGGTCCGAGCAGGGGAACGATTCGTCCGACGATGCGGGGATCGCAGGCGAGTGCACGCAGTGCGGGGTCAGCAGTTGTCAGCGACATACTATGAACCGTGCGCTCGCCGTGCTTATAGGCATCGGCGAAGGTTTGCGCTTCGACGATGGCGCGGAGTCGTTCGACTTCGGTTTGGCTGAAGACGCCGTCGTGGACGAGAAATCCCTGCTCGGCGTAGGTGGCACAGTCGGTTGGACTGAGGAGCGCAGCGGGAACGTGCGACATGAGGTGATCCGATGCAGTTGGGGTTGGATGCATGGCAGCGAGGGCGTTAGACATGGGCGGCATCCACGCGTGCGCGCACGAGGTCACTCCAGCGCCGCAGGCGGCCGCGGTCGCTATTGATGCGGTATACATCGCGATAAATGATCTCGAGGTTGCAGCCTCGTGTGGCGGCTAAGGTCTCGTCGAGATCGGCGGACAAACCATCCCAGTCGGGGTGATCACCGCTGATCAACGGTGGTGGCGGCTTTCGCGAGAGCACGACGTCGTGGCCGACCATCGCCGCCAGTTTGCGCTGATCGCACCAGGGCGAGACCGAGACGGCGCGGATATTGGGAATCGCTGTGCGGATGGCTTGCCAGCGATCGTGCACTGGTTCGCAGCAGCCGTAATACACGAGGCCGAATAGTTTCGCTACTTCGGCCATGTGAGGCAGGAATTGTCGCGTGAACATGCGCGGCGACATCGTGGTGGTCTCCTGTGATTCCATCCAGGCCCAGGTCTGGTCCAGGCGCATGCCGCCAGCGGGTGTCTCGGCTGGCAAGCCGCTGACATAGCCCGGACTGCCGGGGCCGGACGAGCTCTCGTTGGCGTTGGCACCAAGCAGTCCTTCGTGTTCGAGGAAGTGGAACCAGCGCAGGCGTTCGTCGCGCAGGAAAATCATGACCCGATCGAGAGCGTCGGGCTCGTCGATCGGCCAGGTCAGCAGGTTGTCGTTGCCAAGCAGTTTGAAGAGGTCTTGGGTGAGTGAGGAGAGCAGCGTACGACTGCCATGCAGCACGACCGGCAGCAGATCGCCGAAAATGGCGTGTAAGCGCTCTGCTTCAGCCATGCTCGCGGCCCGATCGACCTGATAGGTCGGTGCGACGAGGCGATCGATGTCAGCCGGCGTGCGGATGGGATGGTCGAAGTGATAGCCGACCGCGCCGCCGGATGCGTCCACGTCATGACGGGCACCGATATCGACGCCGTATCCGGAGCTCGTTACCTGCCAGCCCATGCGCCAACAGGGATCGATGGTGTAATCATCGCCGATCTCCTCGATGCGTCGGATGGCGGCGAGGAGCCAGTGCTCGACTTGGCGCAGATGAGTGTCCTGGCATTTGAGTTCGTGTTGGGCGACGAATTCCTCGCCCAGATGGCCAGGATCGAAGCGGAACATGGGACGTTCGCTGCGTAGATCCTTCAGCGCGGTCCACAGGCGACGATTTTCTGTCATGCGTGGGCTGTTGGCGTGCTCGGCATAGCGTCCGGCAAGGTGACGCAGCTGATTGCGGTCGTGGGTTGAGTACATGATGCGCTCTCCGCAGGCAATCATACGCAGTGGTTGCTGCCACCATTGCCGATGCGATCATGGACCTCGGTAATTCGCTCATGGCCGCCCGCCACGTAACCCCCAATCCCAAGATGGATCCCTTGTCGCCCGGGAGTGCCCTGGTGCCGACTGGCGCTTTTTGGTGCTGGCGTCCGCGTGGTTTGGGTGGCTGGATGTTGTGGACAACCCTGCGCGGTACCGCGGAACTTCGTTTACCGCATGGTCAATCGCGCCTGGTAGGAACCAACGAGGTGGTGCTGCTCGCCCCCACGGCGGTGCATGATTACGGACCAGCGCCGGGGTCTGGACCGTGGCAGGTAGCGTGGGCGGCATTTCGCGCACCCGCCACGTGGGCGCGATGGCTCGCCTGGCCCGAGGCCGTTGGTGGTATTGCCGTGCGCACATTGCGTCCGCCGATTCCGGAACGGGTGACGGAACGACTGCTGAGCTGCGACCAGTTGAATCGGGCACGCCATCCCTGTGCTACTTCGCTGGGAATGAACGCGCTGGAGGCAGCATTGCTCTGGTGCCAACCAGATCCGGTTGGAGCTCGTCTCGATCCGCGTCTCGGTCGTTTGCTCGACAGCTTGCACGAACATCCCGAACAACGTTGGAACGCAGCGGGCATGGCGCGGCGAGCAGGCGTCTCGCAGGCCCAACTCCGGCGATTGTTCCAAACGCATCTGGGCAGTAGTCCACGGCGTTATCTCGAGGAACTCCGTTTCGCACGCGTGCGTGAACTGCTCCAAGGCAGCGCGTTGTCAGTAGCGGCGATAGCGACGGCGGTCGGATTCGCTAACCCATTCCATTTTAGCGAGCGGTTCGCGTCCGTGTGCGGATTGAATCCGAGTCGCTGGCGCAAACGGCGTACGAGTGTTTCCAAGCCAGACGCAGGAGGTCGTTAGGACGGCCGTGCTGATGTCCCGTTCAAGAATGCATCAGCCAGGATGTTGTGGTTTGGAAGTCACCCTAGATGGAGCCGCCCGGAAGTCCGGTGTCTACATCCGCCAACAACATTGGTGCAGTCCATCAGTTACTTAGCGATTCCCTGACCCAGCTGAACTCAGCGCTCGGCGCAGATCTTCAATCTCCTTATGGGAGAAGTTGCCGCTGATCACGCTTTCTTTTCCGACCGGTCCGCGCACGGCCGGGTCACTGCGTACAATCCCGTTACAGACGATGGCCATGCGTCCACCCGTGCCATCCTGGCCGGCATGTTGCAACTCGGTGGTGAAGGCGATGTTTCTGCGCGCACCCAGTTCGGTGAAGGTGATTCCCAGGGCCATACGCCCATCATTGTCATAGATAAGGTGGACATCGGCTACATCCCGACCGCTCAGGCGTAGAGGGCCGAGACCGAGAAAGTGCGTCGGTACCTTTCCCGCTGGGGATGCGAATGGGACGATGCATTCTTGGCCGTCGCCAGCCGGAATGAGCGGGTTGAGCCCGTAGGTGCCGTCGGGGAGTGCGATCCATGCGCATGATTCATGACCGGCACGTATCGACGGAAAGGCAGCGTTGGGATACTCAGCCAGGACGGCGCGGAATTCCAGACGATCGCGTGCGTCGGCGGCTGCAGGGGCTGGAGCCACCAGCACCGGTGTGGGCAACGGTGCCTTGGTGCGGAACACGAAGTCGCCAGCGCTGAGGTCGGGATCGCGGATGGTGCCGATCTGCGGAGTCTGCGCATTGCGCGTGTCGGTGACTGTGTTGTTGAAAACGAACTCGCCAAGTTCGGTGCCGCTGACCCAGCCGTCATGGTTGGCGTCGGCTTCGCCGTCGATACCGCGCACAAAATAGCGGCGAAACACGCTGTGGTCGGGTACCTGTTGGCTGGCTGATCCGCTGGTGATGAACTGCCGGACTGGCCGCATCATGCGGGCGGCGATCGCTTGCGGTAGCTGTGGTCCGCCGCGCAGCTTGAACAACGAGCCCGAGAAGCAGGCATCGAAAACAAACAGCGCGTGCCGTGCGGCGGTGTCGCTGGCCAACCGTTCAATCTCGCCCATCGATAATGCAACTCGGCGGAATCCGGTCGGATCGGTCACTGGATTGGGGGCGTCAATCGGCACCAGATAACCCATTTCTCGATTATCATTGAGGCGAATCGTTGCGCCGTGGCCGGCGTAATAGACGAGGATGCGATTCTTCTCCGTACTGCCTGCGCCAACAACCAACTCGCGTAGCGCCTGCTGCAAGCGTGCGCCGTCGGGATCATCCAGACGTTGGACGCGAAAACCTTGTGCCTCTAACGTGGTTGCAACCGCAGCCGTGTCGCTGGGAACTCCTTCGAGTTTCTGCCAGGCACTATCACGGTACTGCGAACAACCGATCACCAGCGCATGTGATTCAGCAAATTCAGCTAGTACGCTGCCATCAGCAGCGGCGACACGCAGCGGCACCAGACCACGTTCGACGGCTGGTAGGCTGACGCACAGCAGAACCAGGAAGGTGAGAAATTGCATGCCGCTACCATGCGCCATTCATCACGGTGATCCAGCATTGAACTGCTCGCACGGTGCTCACTGCTGGCCGGGGGAGCACGGGGAACAACCGGAGAACGGAGGCTACAGGCTGTTGCAGGTCGTTTGCGCTCACTGTTTTCGACTCGTTGCTTATTGATGTGGTTTGCATGCGAAGCCCGTTGCCATACAAGTGCGCTGGAGGGTCTACGATGCTCCGCTACGCCATACTGGGAATTTTGTGGTTGGGTGTCGCAACGCTGGCGACGGCCGCCGATAACTCGAGTGGGCGTCTGTGGCTCAAGGATGCCGCGAATGGTGACGCCAAGGTTGGTCCCAATATGCAGGATGGGATACCGCAGGGTCACGTATTGAAGGTCGCCATCAGCGATGCGCATGTGGGCAAGAAGGGTGAGACGAGCACTGCCTGCACCCTGATCCTGAGCGATGCTTCACGCGAGCTCACCAGGGCCAGCGTGACGTTCAGCGCAAGTGGCTATGGCGAGACCCTCTTCCCGATCGCTATGACGATGACTCCTGGGATGTACCAGATTCGCCTGAGTAAGCCCGGTGAAGATGGGAAACAAACCGGACTGGGTGGGACATTCCGGGTCATCGAAGCGGCACCACCGGTGAATCTACCATTCACCGCTCCTGGTGTGATCGTCGTCCTTGGTGCCATCGCGATTGGATTATTCGTGGTATGGCGCCGTCCGCGCCGCGCCTGACTCGCATGCGTCGAGTGGCCTGGCTGCTGGCCGGCGCTGCGCTTCTGGCCCTTGCCCTGCCGAGGACTTCGGCGAGTGCGTGGATGTTACTCACTGATCCAGCACCGCGCGCGCTGGCTGCTGGCATTCCGATACTCGCCCTCGTTTGGACATGGTTGATTCTTCATGGTGGACCAGCGCGCTGTGGATCGTCTGGTCGTTGGGCAGGTGCCGCGCTGGCGTTGCTGGCCGCCGGGTCATGCATCCTCCTGGTCGTTGCAGGTGCATCGCTTGAACACCGCATGCTGTTGTTCGCGCCACTTGCGACGGCGCTCGTTCTCGCATCCGGCGGATGGACGCTGTTGCGTCAGCTTGCTGGCCCACTCGCGTTGCTGTTACTTGCTTGGCCGCCGCTGCACGATGCGGTAGCGCGGGCGAGTACACCAGGCTTGCTCGCCCTCTGCGGCGTTCCGGGCGTAGCCCTCGCGCGTTGGGCCGGGGCTGATGTCGTCGCCATTCCGGGTGGTGGTGATGTATTTGTCTGCCAAGGACCTGAGGGTCCGTTGCTGGCTGGACTGGATGCCTCATGTAGCGGTGCAAGCGGATTACTGTCGCTGATCGTCTTGGCGATTCCGGTTATTGCCATGCGCCGTCCGTCGCGATGGCGAGCTATAGCGTGGCTGGGACTCGGATTCGTGATCGTTCTCGGTGGCAATATCGTGCGTATTGCGTTGCTGTTTTGGCTCGCTGCGTGTCACGGATGCGACGCATGGTTTGCCCAGGTTCACGGGTTGGCGGGCAGCATCATCGTGCTTGTGGTGTGGATCGGCATGCTGGCCGCGTTGCCCATGCTCGGACATCGTCCCACGCAGCCGTTGTTGCCAGAACCAGAACCAGAGACGCAGCCGCGTCGCCGTGCCCCGATGCTGGCCTGCGTGCTGAGCTTTGTCGCCTGCATGGTGGTGGAGGTCAACGACAGCAGGTGGAATCCACCACCGCAGATTCCGCTGAGCGTACGAACGAGCAATCGAGTGAGTCTTCCCCAGCGTACTCCGGCAGAGACGGAACCGCCAGTTTTGGAACGCACGAGTTCACCAGCTCCGATCAGCGCACCGCCGCCGGTTGCTCCGGCACCTGTCGCAAGCACCGCATCACCACGTCCGAAACCGCTGCGTCCGCTGGAGTTGATGCCTGCTGTTCCGGGTTGGCAGCGTTGGGCGCACGGATCATTTCCTTGGGCCGCAGGATTGTTTGGGCCCGAGGCGCGGGCTGAACGGCTGGTGTACCGCCGTGGAGAAGGACGTCTGATCTGGATGGATGTCTTGATCTGCCCACGCCCCGAAGACATCGACCGGCACACCATTCCAGGCTGTTTTGCAAGTCATGCTTATCGGATCGAGCGCCAAGAGCGTTGGGAGTTGCGCGGCCAGCAGGTTGATTGGTGGATAGTGGCTGATTCCGGCGATCTGCGCTGGGCGGTGGCGGCATGGACGCAATCAGGACTGCGTTTTGCCGGGGGAGTCCTAGCTCGGCGCTGCACGCTCTGGCGGCGAGTAGATGCTGGCATTGGTGACGCAGAGTTGGGAGAATTGCGTTCGTTGACTGAGGGCCTCCTGGGCGCCGCAGTACGACGGTGATCGCAACGACAGAAACCGTGAATTTTATGTAGGTGGCATTACCGTGTCCGGCATGGGACTGCTCCTCGCACTTGATCAGGGCACCACAAGTACGCGCGCGATGGTGTTCACGCCATCCGGTGATCCGCTGACGACAGCGCAACAACCGTTGGAGCAGCATTACCCACAGGCTGGTTGGGTCGAGCATGATCCGGAACGGATCTGGCGTGATACGGTTGCGGTGCTTCGTGACGCGATCGCCGCGGTGGACGCGGCGCAGATTGCTGCCTTGGGCATTACCAATCAGCGCGAGACGGTGGTGGTGTGGGAGCGCGCGAGCGGCAAGCCGATTTACCGGGCGATTGTTTGGCAGGATCGGCGTACCGCAGAGGCATGTGCTGCGTTGCGCTCGGCAGGCCACGAAGCCGACGTTCAGCAGCGAACTGGCCTGCTCCTCGATCCCTATTTTTCCGCGACCAAGATCGCCTGGATTCTTGATCATGTCGCCGGCGCGCGTGCTGCAGCTGAACGCGGTGAGCTGGCCTGCGGTACCATCGACAGTTTCATCATCTGGCGACTGAGCGGTGGGCGCGTGCATGTCACCGATGCGACCAACGCATCGCGCACGCAGTTGGCGGATTTGCGCACCAGTGCTTGGGACGATCGCTTGCTGGACCTGTTCCGCGTTCCACGCGGCATACTGCCACGCATTGTCGATTGTAGTGGCGTCATTGCCCACACGGATGCGGCGATCTTGGGTAAAGCGATTCCCATTGCTGGTATCGCGGGAGATCAGCTGGCTGCGGCGATTGGTCAGGCCTGCGTCGAACCAGGCATGGCGAAAGCGACCTTCGGCACCGGCTGCTTTGTGCTGATCCACACCGGAACCGTGGTTCCGGTGTCGCGTAATCGTCTGCTGAGCACCGTGGCATGGCGGCTCAACGGACGCTGTGCCTATGCGTTGGAAGGCAGTATCTTCAATGCTGGTACGGCGGTGCAGTGGCTGCGCGATCAACTCGGGATGGTCAACTCCGCCGCCGAGACGGAACAATTGGCCGCATCGTTGACGGACAATGCCGGCGTTTACCTGGTGCCAGCGTTCACCGGACTTGGTGCCCCGTGGTGGGATCCCGAAGCGCGCGGCATCATCACCGGATTGACTCGCGACACCGGACGGGCCCATCTGGCTCGCGCCTGTCTGGAGGCAGTCGCCTATCAGTGCCGTGATCTGCTTGAAGCGTGTGCGGCCGATGGCGCAACGGTGCAGCGCTTACGGGTCGATGGCGGGATGGTGCAGAATCGCTGGTTGCTCCAGTTCCTGGCTGACCAGTGCGCGGTTCCGGTCGATCGTCCGGTCGTCACTGAAACGACTGCGCTGGGTGCGGCGTTCCTCGCGGGCATGGCGGTGGGCCTGGTGCCGGCGATTCACGATCTCGGTACGCTGTGGCGTGGCGATCTGCGGGTGGATCCGCGAATGGCTTCCGCACAGCGGAATCGACTTCATGCGGGATGGCGGGAGGCGGTCGCGCGCGCTCAGAGCACGTGAATCCAGGATGGTAGCGAAGTTGGTTGTTGACCGCATGCACGGACGATCATTTCACATCGAGGGCGGCGAGTCCTTAGCTGATACCTGGGCTTTCTTCGCCTTCTTGGCTGATTTTTTGGCTTTCCGCGCTGCGACTTGAGCTTCGGTCGGTGGTGGGCGGTTAAAGTCTTCGCCGGTAATCGAGGCCGCCGCTGTGCGGATCGCGCCAATCGTGGTGGTGACCTTGCTGATGTACGCTGCGGGGCAGGACAGCCGATCGGCGAGCGGACGATCGACGACATACAGGTGCACAGCACACGCGGGATCACGTTGGCGGGCGTATTGAGGATTTCGGATGAGGTATTGCGTGAACACCTTGACTGGATCCACCACATCGTCACCGAAAAAGTAACACTGATGGATAGGAGCAAGTGCGGCAGGGGTGGTCATTGGATTCATCGGATGGCAAGAGCGCCGGACGCAAGCAGTAGTGCCAGATGCGCCGGTCTTCAGCCTTGTCGGCAAAGTCACGCCGTGCAGCAACAGCCCTCGACAGCGTGCAATTGGTCGAGAGCCTGCGCATCGATCTCCCAAACAAGGCGACTCTATGCACATCGTTGTTCTCGACGCCGTGACAACCGAACAGGGCAGTGATTGCTGGGCTCCACTGCGCGCACTTGGCGACGTGGAGATTTATGGGCGCAGCACGCCGTCCGAGGTACTAGCACGAGTCGCCCGTGCCGATGTGGTGATCACGAACAAAGTGGTGATCGGAGCCAGCGAAATCGCCGCGGCGCCTTCATTGCGCTACGTTGGGTTGCTATCGACCGGCTACAACGTGGTCGATGTTGTGGCCTGTCGGGCGCGTGGCGTTGCGGTGGCCAACGTGCCGGGTTATTCAACGGCTAGTGTTGCCCAATTGGTGTTCGCGTTCCTGTTGCATCATGCGCAGGACGTGGCCGGGCATGCGGACGCGGTGCGAGCAGGAAAGTGGGCGACGGCTCCGGATTTCTGTTTTACCCTGCGTCCCATGCGCGAATTGGCCGGTCAGACGTTGGCGATTGTTGGCAGTGGCGCGATTGGCTCAGCTGTGGCGCGTATCGCCGATGGTTTCGCCATGCGCGTGCTCCGTTGCGCAGTTCCAGGTTCATCCACTCCCGGTCGCGTGCCCTTGGCCGAGGCACTGCCCGTCGCTGACGCGGTGACGCTCCATTGTCCATTAACTCCCAGCACTACGCGATTGGTCGATGCTCGCTTCCTCACGGCGATGAAATCAGGTGCGGTGCTCATTAATACCGGTCGTGGTGGGCTGATCGATGAAGCTGCTTTGCTGACCGCATTACGTGACGGACACCTCGGCGCAGCGTGTCTGGATGTATTGTCTGCTGAGCCACCAGCGGCTGATCATCCACTCTTGAAGCCAGGTGCGCCGTGGGCAGCTCGTCTGTCGGTGACGCCGCATATCGGCTGGGCCACGGTCGAGGCGCGTACGCGTCTCGTGGCTGAGGTGGCCGACAACGTGCGCGCATTCCAGACTGGGAATCGTCGCAATCGGGTGGACTGAACGGCTCTGGTTAGCACTTCCGGAAGGAAATTCGCCGGCTGCTATATTCATAAGTCAATTTAGCAAAATAGATTAAAGAATTTTCGGCAGGTCGATTCTAAGCCGAATTGCATGCTGGTCTCCAGCGTCGCTTGACGACATTGTTCTGCTATTTAGAACATAGTAGTTCCACATACTAGAACACATGAACAACACCCTCGCCAACGGCCTTTCTGTACTCGGCTTCCTCAGCCAAACCGCTGCAAGCTTCGGCGTGAGTGAACTCGCAACCCAGCTCAAGCTGCCCAAGAGTCATGTGCATCGTTTACTGCAGACCTTGGTGGAGACCGGCTATGTGGTGCAGCAGGAGGATCGCCGCTATCGCATTGGCTTGCGTCCGCTGGAAATTTCCTGCGCTTTGCTGCACAACCTTCCCTTGCGGTCTGCTGCGTTGCCAAGTCTGCATCATTTGGCTAAGACGTTCGGCTTAGATGCGTTCGTTGCCATTCCGCACCAGGGTGCCGGATTGATTGTTGCTGCTGTTTATGCTGATGGCCGCCAACGCGATCCGGCGGCCTCAATTGGGACCACACTTAAAATGGGAACTGCGACATGGAAACTCTTCACTGCGTGCGTTTCTGATTTTGGATCATCACCGTTGACGGCAACTGAGTTGAAGCAGATTCGCCGCGAGCGCTTTGTCGTGAAGGATCCGGACCTCGGCGTTTCAATGGGCAACGGTATGGCCGCCTTGGTAAGCGATCTCGCTGGCAATGTGCATGGTGCAATCTGCTCATCCGGGCCAGGGGACGAATTCCGACGCGGTTTCAAACAGAACGCTGCGCTGCTGCGCGCCACGGCTGATAAACTTGGCGCCACCTTCCCCGTCCAAGCTTCTGCTAAAGCCTCCACCTAAAGGGATACCATGACCGCAACCGCCACTGCCACCATGAGTGCTCCATCATTCCTCCACGACGGTTGGGTCGAGGAGTACTGGGATCGTGGTTACACGATCTTTCGCGGCGTATTCAGCAAAGCGGAAATCGCTGGTCTGCGTGAACGTTTCGATCGCACGTATGAGGAGGGGATGCGTCACCACGCCAGTTGGCGGCATCAGAACCGCGTCTTTTGGGTACAAGAGCATAAAGAAGTTGGGCGCTTCGTGTCTGGCTGCCAATGGCAGTCGTGGGCAGATCCCAAGCTGGATTGGCTGCGCACGGATCCGCGCATCCTGGCTATGCTCGAGCCATTGATCGGCAACGACATCAAGCAAATAACCAATCAGATGCACTGGAAGAAACCGGGTACCGGCTACAACTGGGCGTTGCACCAGGATGTTCGCTCACGCACGCCGGTTCACTGTTTCCGCGAATTGGCAACGTCGTATGTGCAGACCGGAGTTGCTATCGTGCGCCACTGGGCCGGTAACGGCGCGATGAAAGTATATCCGGGCAGCCATCGCACCGGTGATTTGCGTCGGTTAGCTCAATCACGCAAGGACGGCAGCCTCGACTCACAGGATATTTCCAAAGGTGGTCTTGATCCCGCATCGGCAATCGACGTTGAGATGGATCCCGGAGATGTCGTCATCTGGAGTCCGTTCACGATTCACGGTGGCGGTGTCAACTCGACCTCGGCCGACAGTCGCGAATTTTACATCAATGGCTACGTCAAGGCACCGAACTGCGATCGTGGCCAGCCCGTCTTCCACAAGGGACAGCCGGTACCGCTGACTATTCCCGCGCTCATTCAATACGACGATCTCTACGTTCGTCCCGAGCCACATTATCCCACCGATCCGAAAACGATGTTGCAGCGGGATTGATTTCGGATTACGGCCCGTTTTGGAAAACTCCAAGGCAACCACTGAGGCGCAGAGGCCGCAGAGGTCGCAGAGGCATGGGGTTGCGTTGTTGAGGTTCAGTCAGCGTGGTATCGTGCCGGAAATTTTCGTACATCCCGGTTTCAGCGCCTGTTCGCTGCCGTTGAATCGCCACACGCCGGTCGTGTTTGGTGGTAGTTCGACTTCGGCACTCCAAGTCGATCCGGTTTTCCGCCAAGATACGCGGATATTACCGAGCGGATGCGGGCAGGTGGCGTCGATGCGTTCGAGATTCCCTGGGCAGGGGGCGATGGTGACCCGTTTGAATCCAGGCGCAGCCGGACGAATTCCGGCGAGGCTCGCTTGCATATGCCAAAGCGGATGTGCGCCCCAGGCGTGACAATCGCTGCGTGCTGGTTCTGGCATTTCGACGGTGGTGGTGAATCCCTGGGCTTTGAGTCCCTTCCAGAACGCGAGGCGACGGAGGAGTTCTTCGCCTCGGCCAGTTCGGTACAGCGCCTCCAACGTATAGAAGCTGAAGTACACGGTCGCTTGTGCCAGATCGGTGGCGGCGAGCCACGCGTCAAGACAACGCTGGGCGCGCGCAGGATCAAGTATGCCAGCGATCAACGCCAGACATTGAGCGTGTTCACTGAATGTTTTTCGTGTGCTGTCATCAGCGAAAAGACTGCGCCGATCATCCCACCAGCGAGTGATCACTGTCTTGCCTGCTCGTGCAGCTAGATCACGCGCGCGCTGCGCGAGCGCTGGTTCACCAACGGCATCCTCGACTTCGGCGTGAGCCTGAAGGCTGAGAATAAAGAAGAGATTGATGATCGACGAGTCGCCCTGCTGTGCGCCGGGGCAAACGCCTTCGCTGTCATTCCAGGCAGGCACCCAGTCGGTGAACGACCAGCCGGGCAACATGCCCAACAAGCCATCAGGGCCGGTGAGGGTCAAAAAGTGTTCGAGCTGACAGCGCATGCCGAGCAAGCGCTGGCGTGCGAAGTCGGGATCGTCACGCCAGTGGAGGTGGTCACGCACCATCAACGGGAACAGCAGCGCAAATGTGCCCGAAGCCTGGAAGCTGTGCGATGGATAGCGTTCGGCCATCAGACCCAGATTCGCTCGCGACCAGTCGAATAATTCGATGCAGCGTTTAGGCAGTGCGTCGTCGTGGGTGACGGTGTAGTGAGTCAGGAATTCCAACCGGCCATCGCCGCCATAGAGCAGTTGTTCGTAGTACGGACAATCGACGAAGGATTCGTGAGCGCACATCTGCAACACGCGCGTCATCAGTGGCTGTGTTGCGTCGAGTGTTGGATCACTGGAAGCGAACGTCGATTCAATGGGCAGTGGATGACCAGTCGTACGGATGGCGAGTTGATTGACGACCAGCGCCTGATCCTTGGTGGTCACGGTGATCTTGAGGAATCGGCCTGAGCGCCACCACAGCGCCGGACAGCTACGTGCATTTCCGCCGTCGGCACGCCACGTATCGCCAAATCCCTCGAAGACCTTGCCATCGACGGCATCGCGTTGTCCTTTGGGATGGACGTTGCACCACGGCAACTTCGCCGCGGGATCGTGTGCGAGCATCAATGATTCGCTCCACTCACAGATCACATCCGCTTGCGCGCCACCAGACACCACGATGTCGGCATAGCCGCATTCATAGATGCCCAGGTCCCAGATCAGCGCGTAGCTCGTGCGCGGCGGGACGGTCACGGAGGAGCGACCCTCGACCAACGCCTGCCACGCGGCGGTAGTGGCGTCGGTGCCTTCGCGGATTGGTGCGAACGGCTGGTTGGGCTTGTCGATCTTGGCTCGGATTTTTCCTGCCGGTCCGCGTTCGCGGCGCTGCTCGTGCAGGCGGGTCGGATGCAGGCGCCAGTGGTTGCGCTGAATGCCGTGCCGGCTATCGGCGAGCGGAGCTTCGATTACAGCGGCTGCGGTCGCTTGGACCGGCTTGTTCCACTGCGCCAAATCAACGGTGAAACGTGGGCCGATAGCGTGATAGCAAGCGAACTGGTGCGGCGCCAGTCCAACCGCGTGTTCGAGTCGCTCGACCTGCCACGGGGCCGTGCCGGTGTTCCACTGCGCAGACGCAGGACCATCAACGGCTACCAGGAATCCACCGCGCAAGGAAATTTGTGCTTCGGGAGTTTGTGGACCGATCCAGGTGACAAGGGCTTCGATCCGGTGCGCGCCTTTCGCCAGTGCGAGTTGATAGCTGTGCACGCTCCAGTGTGCGAGGTCGCCGCGATCCGGGCCACGGGCTAATTCAACGCCATCGATACTGAGCCAGAAGCGTTCGTCGGCGCTGACGTGCAGGGTCAGATCACCGCCATCATGGACAACGTCGAGACTGAAACGGAGAATAGCAAACTCGTTCTTCTTGCACCCCGGATGCCATACCCACGCCGCCGCTTCGGCTGGATGACGGCGGCGGATGTTGGCATCACCGGCGGGGCCCGTCAGCGGGATCATGGTACGTTGCAGAGACGTCATGTGGTAAGCCTCAGGAAGTGAGTAAGCGGCGTCAGATCAGCGTGCGAGTTGAGCAGAAACGAAATCCATCAGTCGACGATGCAGGGCGAAGGAGGGGATCGGACCGCAGTGACCCATCTCTGGCTCTTCAATGTATTCGACTTTTAGCCCACGCTGACGCATGGCCGCTACGAGACGATCCGAATGCTGCTCTTTGCCGACCGCCTTGTCGCGTCCGCCATGGAGAATCTGGTACGGGATGTCAGGCAGTTTCGCAACTTGATGGAGTGGCGACTTGGTGATCAAGCGTGGCGCAAGGTCGTCGCACATGCCGTAGGCGTGGTAGAATGTTCGCGGTAAATCGGGTCGCTCAGTCGCATGGAACGGCAGATCGCACACGGGACAGTTGGCCTGACAGGCGGTGACGCGATGACGCGAGGTGAAGCAGTACGTCAGCGCTGCGTGTCCGCCCATGCTGCCGCCGATGGCGATCAGCGGCAGTTGCGGATCAAGTTTATGGCGCGCGCGCAGTCCAGTGATCACGTCGTCAAAGAGATCACGCGTCGCATCATTCATCCAGCCCCACGGATCTTGAAACACTTCGACCATGAGCGCACCTTGGCTCGCCCATTCCAGGTCGACTGGCTCGCCAGCCGACTTCATGATCGCGCCACCTAGGCCATGAAACCGCACCACGATGCCGCGAACTGGTCCGATGACGTGGCGAAATCCATTCCAGGATACCAAATCGAGTTGGTCGTCGCGCATGGCCGAGGATCGCATAGGGCTTTTGACCGGAGTCAACCGCCTGCGAATCGCTGGGTAAAGCGAGAACGCTCAGAAGTCGTATGCGACATATGCAAGGCAACCACGGGGGCACGGAAGAGCACGGGGAACACGGGGAAAGGCAAGAAGTTGACATCATGGATCTTCGCAACCTGTGATTCCCCTGTGTCCCCCGTGTCTTCCCCGTGTCCCCGTGGTTGCCTTGGATGAGTGCATCAATCTCATCCGCGCTCTCAACTCGGCGTGACTTTCCAGCATGAATCGCTGGTGTGGCGCAACACATGATGATTTCATCCATAGTGGTAATCAAAACCACCTATGGCCTGTCCGTGAACGGGATAAATACTCCGGCCATTCGCCTACCTGGAGGATGACCATGTCTGCCAAGCCAATTCTCAATGTCGCACTCGTCGGCTATGCCTTCATGGGGCGCGCGCACTCGAATGCATACCAGCAGGTTGGACGTTTCTTTGCGGACTGTCCGTATGACATCCGCAGAAAAGTCATCGTGGCGCGCAACGCCAGCAAGCTCGCCGCTGCGGCAGCGACGTGGGGTTGGGAAGAACACAGCACCGACTACGACGCGGTGATCGCACGTCCGGACATTGATGTGGTGGACATCACGACGCCGCCCGATGGCCACTACATCTTGGCGAAGAAGGCACTGTTAGCAGGCAAGCATGTGCTCTGTGAAAAACCACTCGCGCTGAATGTCGACGAAGCGAAAGAATTAGCTGAGTTAGCGCGCAAGAAGAAGCGCACCTGCGGAGTCTGGCACGCGTACCGCTTTTGCCCAGCCGCCAGCACGGCGGCACGCATTTGTCGCGAAGGCCGCCTCGGTGAGATCCGCCATGTGCGCGGCACCTATTTACAGGATTGGCTCAATGATCCGTTGCTTGGCGCGGGCTGGCGCACGCAGAAAAGCATCAGTGGGTCAGGTTCGCACGGCGATCTCAACTCGCACCTCATCGACATGACGCGCTTCATTACGGGTTTGGAATTTGAATCGGTCAACGGTTTGGCGCGAACCTTTGTCGATAAACGGCCAAGCGGTGACGGGAAGGGGATGGCCAAGGTCGATGTCGATGATGCGTTCCTATTTCTCGCGCAACTCCAAGGCGGCGCGGTAGCCAGCTTCGAAGCCACGCGTTTCGCATCTGGTCACAAGAATACCAATTTCATCGAAATTAATGGTTCCAAAGGTTCGTTGCGCTGGGATTTCCACCGCATGAACGAATTGCAGTTCTTCAGCTTCGATGATCCAGCGCACATTCAGGGTTGGCATACCATCATGTGCCTCGACAGCGCCGCGCATCCGTATGCCGGCAACTGGTGGCCCAACGGGCATCACATCGGATACGAGCACTGTTTCACCAACATGCTCTCCGATTGGCTGTTCGCATTGGCGGCCGGAAAACCGTTCCGCCCAGATTTTGCCGATGGCGTTGCAGTCATGGAAGTGGTCGATGCTGCTTTGGCTAGCGCCAAGTCTCAGCAGTGGGTGAAGGTCAAACGTTCGCAGAAATTTGCTGGTCCTGCACCTGTGCGCATGCCAGCAGCAGCGGAGACCAACGCTGGACTGTAAGCCGAAGCATTCTTCCAAGGCAACCGCAGAGACGCAGAGGCCGCTGAGGTCGCAGAGGAGAGGGCTGATGCATCATCACTCCGTGGATGATCGCTGCAGACAAGATCCATAGTTCCAACCTCAACTCTCTGCGCCCTCCGCGGCCTCTGGGTCTCTGCGGTTGCCTTGAGTTTTGGCTGAAACATGAGCGCCTACCGCGGTTTCAGTTTGAGTTGTTTGGCAAAGAACGCGATGACCGCTGCGATTTCCCGTTTGAAATCTGCGGGATCAACCTCGACGTGACCGATGCGGTTGAGCAGGATGAGCTCTGACGAACAACCATGTCGTTGCCACGCGGCATGTCCCAACTCGCCTTGTTGTTGATGGACCATGCGATCCTCGCGGCCTTGCAGGAACAATGCTGGCGGAGCTTGTGCGGTAACATGACTCAGCGCGCTGGCGTGGTGATAGATCGTTGGATCCTGAAGATAGTTTGCTCCCAGCATGCCCTCTTCGGGACCGGCTCGTCCACCGTTGCCGTACCAGCGATCGATGAAATCGATCGGACCCCAGCGCACGACGAGCGCCTGTACGGCAGCGCTTTCGCCGTTGATCGCATCGCCTCCAGCCAGCAGCGGATTCTGGTGCGTCAATGCAACCATCGCCGCGAGATACGCTCCAGCGGATGATCCGCATACGCCAATGCGTTGCGGATCGATCAGCCACCGGCCTGCATGTGCGCGCAACCAACGGATGGCATTTGCTGCATCTTGGATTTGCGTTGGGAACTTGGCGCGATCGACCAGGCGGTAATTGGGACACAGTACGACGACGTCAAAGCGTTGCGCCAGCTCGACAGCGAGTGGTTGATATTGGTCCGGCGATCCACCGCTCCAACCGCCGCCGTGTAGCAACACGATGGCGGGGCGCGCCGTGCTGGTGTGCGGTTTGGCGTACACGTTGCCGATCTGTTGCCAGTCAGCGATCTCACGCAGCACGGTGTTGCGCCAGACATCAACGCCGTCGACCTGGTCCGTTGGCGAGAGGTTGGGGTCGTGCATGGGCGTTAATCTAGTCATGCTGAGCTGGAGGAAAGGATTGCGAGAAATGTACGTAAACCGGCCTGGATTTACCTCTCGTGCGCGCCGCACGGCAGGATCCTCCTTCTTGTCCAGTTGTGCTGCTGTCGCCCATAGGATGGCCAGAGCACGCAAAGCCGATGATTTATGTCGCGGCTCGACAACGTGGATCAAGAAGCAGAATCCTAATGTTCCCCCATATTATTTTAAAGGATGCCAATGTTGACAGTGTACAAGCCTGAATTGAAATCACTGATATTCGTCAGTTGTCTATTTCTTGTACCGGCCATTTTGATTAGTTTCACGAAGAACCCCCAGGACGTCAGGCTGCTTCAGGTTTTTCTTTGTTTAATTTCTGCCTCGTATTTTGTTTGGAATCTCGGTTGTCGTGTTGAGATAGACGAGTCAGAGCTACGGATCTATTCGCCTCGGTCTGTTCAAAAGATATCTAGGAAATCTATTAATACAGTGATGGTAGATCACTTGAGACGAGCCACCATAGCATTCAGGGATGAAAATGGGAATCGGCGAACGGCCGCTGTTAAAGTAAAATTGTTTCCATTTAGTATGGAAGACTCGTTGAAAAAATTGGCTCCAGAAGTGCAGTAGTTGAAAATCCAACAGAGCAAGGTGGTTTGTTTTTTCGTTTCCAATAGGGCCACACGATCCCCATCCATCCCATTGCCCCAGCCGATCAGGAGATCGGCGTTCCCAGGGGATTGCCGCCAATGGCGTTGCGTTATGGCCGACCCGGGAACGCCGATCTCCTGATCGGCCGGATTGCAGGCCGCGCAGCGGATGGATGCGGCACGAACGTAGCTTGTAGCCTGTACGGAACGTGAGGACGGTGCATAGAACATTGGGTGATTGCTGACGGGTTTTGGTTTGCACGATGACGGCCATGCATTCCACCTACGTTGTGATGTTGTTGGCGATTTGTGCCTGTGTTATCGGCGCAGCCGAAATCGCCGAGCCACGCCCGGTCAGTCCAGCGTACGCGCAGGCGCATCCGCGATTATTGTTTGATGGCGACTTTGTCACCGTTCTCAAAGACCGCGCCCGTCAGCAACCGGATATGTGGAAGCCGGTTCTTGCAGCAGCGACACGGCACATCGCGGGTGTTCCTGACGAAAAAACGATTCGAGAAGGTAAGCGATACGATAAAGCAGATGCTTTGTTCGCCGCAGCCCTGGCGTATCGCGTTGTTGGCGACGTTCGTTTTCGTGATGGAGCCATCGCGTGGATGAAGGCACACTGTCAGACGGATGTTTGGGGCGTTGGTTGGCGCGAGAACGTCGACATTCCCGCCAATTGGTACATGTACTACATTGCGCTGGCCTACGATGTGCTCTATCAGGACATCAGCGAGGCCGATCGTCGCATCATCGTTAGCGGTTTAGGGAAACACGCGGAGGCGGTCTATCAGTCGTGGCTTCATGAGACGAAGATTCCCTACGACCAGAATCACACCTATGTACCAATGGTTGGTTTGTCAGCGGTCGCCTTGGCGTTGCTCGGTGACGATCCGCGTGCCGCGACCTGGCTGACCTTTGCCCGTGGCATCATGGACAAGTGTCGGTTGGTGTTGCCTGAAGACGGCTATTACTACGAAGGAACTGGCTATTGGGAGTACGCCTTCCATTGGCATGTGCGCTATGCTGATCTGATCTCGCGGGCGACCGGGGAGGCAGCGTTCGATCTGCCGATGTTCCGCAAGAATCATCTCTATGCGGCGTATCTCTCGGTGCCCGGCGCACCGTACCTGTTCGACATCGGCGATACCGGCAAGGGGACTGGACGGCGAGCGAAAGAGGCACGCTTCGGACGCCAAGGCATGCTCTACCGTATGGCGGCTGTGCATAAGGACGCGCAGATCCAAGGCGTTGCTGATTACCTGCGCGCGCGCGGCGGTGAGTGGGATGATCCCGGCATGCAATTCATCTGGTATGATCCGACGCTCACGCCCGCGGCGATCACGACCCTGCCGACCTTCCATCACTTCCCAGATTTCGGCGTCGTCTCCTGGCGCTCATCGTGGGACGCCGATGCAACGGTGTGTTTGTTCAAGGCTGGTCCACCAAATGGATATTCCGCACAGCGGCAGATGGCAGCACTGCCTGGCTGGCGACCGAATGCCGGTCACGTGCATCCTGACATCGGTATGTTCTGGCTGTACGCCGATAATGAATACTTAGCGACCGACACCGGCTACTCAGGACGCAAACGTACGCGCGACCACAACACGATCTTGGTCGATGGTCAGGGCATGGGTGCGGACAATAATTATTGGGTGTACTCAGGATTTCCTGACCGCAACATTCCCTATGCGAAGTGGATGGGCGTTCGTTTCACGAAGCTCCACCTGGAGTCGGCGTATGCCTATGCGTTAGCAGACTGGTCTTCGGTTTATGACGACAGTTTGGGTAAGCTGCAGATCCAGCGCCATCTGTTCGTGAACAAAGACGTCATGATCATCTATGACGACTTGCATGGCGAACAGCCACACACGTTCACGAGTCTAATTCATGCCGACAGCGCATTTCAGTCGGTTAATCCCAGCCTGATGAAGGCTAAAGTCGGATCAGCGAATCTGCTCTACTATACCCTCAATGTGCAGGAATGCGTGGTCGCCAACGCGCCTGCGATCATCTTCAGCATGGTCAAACCCAATGAGGGAGCCGACGAACAACGCGGCTTCCAACTGACCGTGACGTCGAAAGCGGCGACCAAGCAGCAGCATTTCGTCAACGTCATCATCCCAACGAAAGGGGATCGTCCCGATCCGCAGGCGGTCGAATTGGTTGCGCAAGATGAAAGTCATTTGTGCGTGCGCGTGACGTGGTCGCCAAGCAACGTGCAGACCTACATCGTCGATCTGGCCTGGAAACAGGATGCGTCAGTCGGTCCTGTCACTTGGTGACGCCTAACCAAATTCGAACGGCGTCATCCTAGCTCTGGCGTTGAAACAAACCCCAAGGCAACCGCAGAGGCGCAGAGGCCGCTGAGGTCGCAGAGGGGAACATTATAGATGGTCAAACTGCAGGTGATCGGCCCCGGCAACAAACGCGTGTTCCAACCCTCAATTCTCTGCGACCTCAGCGGCCTCTGCGCCTCTGCGGTTGCCTTGAAATGGGTAATCTAGGCTGCGGAATCTGTGGATAAACACGCGAAGGATTGCGCCTATCCCCACACGAACATGGGGCCGTTGATTCCTGGTGGTAAGATGTGCTGATTGATGGCGAATGGCCGCGATGCTTGCGTTGATCCGGCAGGAATTGCCGCCGGTCCGACGACGGCGTAATCGGATGGAGGAATCCCGATGTGGCGGCGGAAGGTGCGGGCGAATGCACTGGGATCTGCGAAACCAAGGCGAGTTGCGACCGTTTTAACCGCCACGCCTTCGCCGAGGAGTCGGCACGCTTGGCGCATTTTCGCCTGCGCTCGCCATGCCATCGGTGAAATGCCGTGGCGGCGGCGGAAAGCGCGGATGAATCCGTCTTCGGTCATGCCTGCTGCGCTGGCCACATCGGCAACGACGAGCGTTTGATCGAACGCTGAGTCGAGGCGATCGCGTACCTGTTGCCACGAGTCGCTGCGTTCAGGTGCCGGTGCGCGACCGAGTTGTTCGGCTACGGCGGCGAAGATTTGCCAGGCCGCAACTTGCACGCGCAGGCGATGCGTATCTCCAGGGCGGTCTAGCTCGCGACAGAATACCTCCATCGCCGATTGCACGATGGCTGCATGCGTGCCGAGTGCGACCAATGGCGGCAAGGAACCACCGTCAATGGTCGGTGCGCCGCCGAGGCTGAGATGGCATTCCCAGAATGATGACGGTTCGTTCCAGCTATACTCGTTGCGTGCTTCGCGGCCGAGGCAGAGCAGGTCACCAGGACCAGCGTGCCACCATGTCCCGCCAGCACGGGCGCTGAGGCGTCCGGACTCAACCAGCAGCAGTTGCAGGCACGGCACGCGATAGACGTAATGGTACGGTTTTTCTGCTCGCCAATAGGCGGCGAAATCCACCTGGATCGTGTGTGGACAGGTCGGTTCCGGCATGGCTGCGGTCGGAGTCGGCATGGTGTCTGTTGTCGCTGGGGTTGTAGGCAGCTATAGCATGTCGGTGGAGGCAACATGACCAAGACCTACGACGTGGCCGCCTACGTGTGGCCTTCCTATACCGGTGACGAGACGCGCACCCGCGTGTTCTGGCCCGAAGGCATGGGAGAATGGCAGACGGTTCGCAATGCGGTTAAGAAAAAGCCGGACCACGATTGGCCACGCAAGCCGTTATGGGGCTATGTCAACGAGGCTGACCCACGCGTGATGGAGATGCAGATCGACGCCGCCGCCGACCATGGCGTCAATGTGTTCATCTATGACTGGTACTGGTACGACCGCCGACCATTTCTAGAAAACTGCCTCAACGATGGGTTCCTCAAGGCGCGTAATCATCAGCGGATGAAGTTCTACCTGATGTGGGCCAACCATCATGCGACGGCGCTATGGGACGTGCGCAACTCACACATGGCGGACAAAGATTCCATCCTGTGGTTGGGCAGTGTGGACCGAGCCGAATTCGAAATCATCGGCCGACGTCTGATCGAAAAATACTTCAAGCATCCGGCGTACTACACCATCGACGGCAAACCGGTGTTTATGATCTTCGATGTGAACACGCTGATCAAAGGACTTGGTAGCATTGCTGCCACGCGTGACGCCTTTACCTGGTTCCGCGCCGAGGCGGTGAAGTCCGGACTGCCGGGCCTGCATCTTCAGTTGTGCTACTGGAATGATGGATCACTCAGACACCTCAGTGCCGAGGGTGCGAAGCCGATAACCGGCGGCGAACTCGTGCAGCAGGTTGGTTTCGACAGTCTGACCAATTACCAGTTCTGTATGTTTACCAACATCGACCGTGATTATCCCGCCATTGTGCAGGACGTGGTCAAGGTTTGGGAGCGCATCGATCGCGATATTCCTGCCCCGTATTTCCCTCATGTATCAGTTGGTTGGGACAACAATCCCCGCTTCAAGGAATTTCGTCCGGGCATCGTGACCAACAATACGCCAGAGAACGTCCGTCTCGCGTTTGTACAGGCCAAGGCCTATGTCGATGCCCATCCCAACCAACCGCCGTTGATCACGGTCAACAGTTGGAACGAATGGACTGAGACCAGTTATTTGCAGCCAGACGATCTCTACGGGTACGGATACCTTCAGGCCATCAAGTCAGTGTTTGGCGGTGGACAGCGCTGAAACTGAGCGGGCATCGGTAAATGCCAGTGTGTGACTACGACAACAAGTGGTATCACAGGTCAACAATGATGCCTGGATTCCAGAGTGATCGTTCTAGTCTGTGACGAACACGACACTCCTGCGAGGACTCAGCACATGTACGGCGCACGATCTATCCTGATGTTGAGTTGTGTCATACTCTCGACGCTTGGCAGCGCCGAGTTCTACGTCGACTACGACGCTGGCGATGATGCGCAGACTGGCACCTCCAGTGCAACTGCCTGGAAGCACGCGCCGCAACCAGGTTCGGCCACCAGAGCAGCCCTCGCGCCAGGAGATACGGTGCTGTTCAAAGGCGGCGTCGTGTACCGCGAGTCGATCGACATCTTGGATTCTGGTGAACCAGGCAAACCAATTACCTACAAGGGCGACGGTTGGGGGAAGGACAAGGCGATCATCGATGGCTCGGTGGTAATCAGCACGCCGTGGACGCCATGCACTTCCGCCGAGCAGGTACTTGGCAACAAAGACTACCAGCACATCTTCAGCACCGATGCTCCGGCGGATTATCGGTTTGTTTCCGGAACCTACGAAGGGCACGAGTTCCTCTACGCGGCCCAGGATCCAACACCGACCGATCAATTTCACTATGACCGGATTGATCAGTTACGGAAGTTGCCGCTCAAGGATGCGGCGGTTGCTCAGACTGACTCATCAATCATGGACTCGCGTCATTTTACCCAATCAGATCCGTCGTTTTACGACGGTGCCAGCCTCCTCATCTGGCATCAACCCAACGTCACGCGGCTGTACAAGATTACCGGATTTAATCCGGCGACCCACACGATCACGCACGAAAAGCTCGGTGGTGGAGTCTACAACGATCGCGACACGTACTATGCGATCGTCAACCATCCGGCCTTCATCACCGGTCCTGGACAGTACTGCCACGACAGCAAAGCTGGCCGGCTGTACGTGTGGCCGCGCGCCGGTGCAGACCCAACTAAGAACGTGTACAGCGTGACGCGTGGCGGTGCCGGCATCACGGCAGCCAAGCAGAAGAAGCACGTGGTGATCGAAGGCTTCATCGTGCAGAAGTTTATTTTTGGCATCCAGACGCCGGACGGCGGCTGCGAGCACGTGACGATCAGAAACAACGAGGTGCGCAGTCTGAAGGCGAATGACAAGTATGGTATCCAGGTCAGCGGCACCGACATGCAAGTGATCGGCAACCGTGTCACCGAGTGCCAGCGTGCGGTCGGCATCGTGTGCGCGGGCAAGAGCATCCTCTTGCGGGGGAACCATGTTCAGCGCACGTCACGTCAGGGCATCTGGTTCATGGGCGTCGATCACGGCGAAATCGTCGGCAATACGGTGGTGGACATCAGTGGCACGCACGCGAACGGCATTTCGGCCTACCTGTTCAACAAGGACATCCTGATAGCAGGCAACCGTGTGCTCAAAACAGGACTTGCGCTGACGTATCACGGCAATGGAGACAAGACGCCGAAGGCAGAGGGCATCTATTTCGTCAACAACATCATCGACGGTGCGGTGAACTGCTGGGGCAAGAATCACTGGGATGTTGTGGTGGTGAACAATACGTTTCTTGGATCGGTGAGCATCGGCACTGAAACCAAGGGCAAACAAATATGTGTGAACAACATCATCCACGGAGGCGGTGCTGGTGAGGTGCGTCACCATAATCTGTTCACCGCTTTGAACTGGACCCAGAGCGCGCAGTACAAGTGGATGCTAGGTGATGGCGAGATTGATTGGTCGAAGAAAAGCCGCGAGGACGTGTTCCTTGACCTCATGAAGGGCGATTACCACCTCAGGGATGGATCGCCGGCGATCAGTACTGGTGTCAATGCCATGGAGTACATGCCAACTGCGTTGTTCCCAGATTACGACTTCAGCAAAGACATTGATGGCAAATCGCGCGCGAAGGATGGAGTGTGGGATCTTGGTGCTCACCAGACCGCTTCACGCGCCGTGAAATAAATGCGTATCGATGGTTGCTGGCATAACATCATACGTGAAATGATGTGTTCATCGCCGTACATGGGTGATATCTCTCAATATCATTGCCTGCCCAATAGAGTTCCCTTGCCGGAGTCAATTATGCGAAGTCTAACATCCATCATCTTGTTGTCGGTCGTGGTTGGCGCCCGCATGTGGAGTGCTGACTACTACATCGATTTCGACCACGGTGATGACGCTCTAGATGGAACGGCTGCGACGACTCCCTGGAAGCACGCACCGGGTTCAGCTGCGGCCACCGCGAAGGCGAAAGAGGTGGTTCTTGCGCCGGGAGACACCGCGCTGTTCAAGGGCGGAGTCATCTATCGCGATGCGATCGTGATCACGACGTCGGGCGAGGCAGGCAAACCGATCACCTACAAGGGCGACGGCTGGGGAAGCGACAAGGCGATCATCGACGGATCGGCGGTGGTCAGTACGCCGTGGACTCCATGCACTTCAGCCGAGCAGGTACGCGGAAATCCCAACTTCCAGCGCATCTACTGCACCAATGCACCGGCTGGCTATCAGTTTTCTGTTGGAACCTATGAGTTGCACGATTTCTTATATCCTGCCCAAGATCCGACGCCGACAGATCAGTTCAACGGCGATCGCACTGACCAGCTCCGCAAGCTGCCGTTCAAGGATTCGGCGGTTGCACAAACGCAGTCGTCAATCATGGATTCTCGCTACCTCACCCAATCAGATCCGAACTTCTACGACGGCGCGACGATGATGGTGTGGCATCAGCCGAACGTCACGCGCCTGTACAAGATCACCGGGTTCGATCCCGCAACCCACACGATCACCCATGAGAAAATCGGAGGCAATGGTCTGTATTTCGATCGGGAAACCTACTACGCCATCCTGAATCATCCGGCGTTCTTGTCGGGTCCAGGGCAGTACTGCCACGATCAGAAGAGCGGCAAGCTCTACGTCTGGCCACGGTCGGGGAGCACTCCGTCGGCGGATGCGATCAGCATCTCCCGCGCTGGCGCAGGCATCACCATCACCGGCAAGGTACACCATGTCTGCTGCGAGGGCTTTATTGTGGAGAAAAGCATGTGGGGCATCCAGATGCCGAAGGGTGAGAACAACGATGTGATGATTCGCAACAACGTGGTCCGCATTCTGAAGGCGAATGACAAGTACGGCATCCAGGTCAGCGGGACTGACATTCAGGTCATCAACAACACAGTCACGGATTGCCAACGTGCGGTAGGCATCATCGGTGGAGGCAAGAATATCACCATCCAGGGTAATTACGTCGAGCGCACCTCACGTCAGGGCATCTGGTTCATGGGCGTGAATCACGGCGAGATCATCGGCAATACAGTCAATGATATTAACGGGACACATTCGAACGGTATTTCAGTCTACAATTCGTGCCAAGACATCCTGATCGCCGGGAACAAGGTGCTCAAAACTGGTTCTGCGATGACCTACTCTGGCAACGATGAAAAAGCACCAATCACCGAGGGATTCTATGTGATCAATAACGTGATCGATGGCCCCGTGAACTGCTGGGAGCACAACCATCGCGACGTGGTCATGATCAACAACACGTTCTTGGGTGTAGTGAACATGGGCGCCAAGTTACCTGGCAAGCAGATCTTCATCAACAATATCGTCCATAAGGGCGGTGGTGGCAAACTGCGGAACCATACGCTGTTCACCGCGTTGAACTGGGATCAGGCGCCATCCAACAAATGGGCATTTGCGGAGGGCGACATCGATTGGTCGAAGAAGAGCCGCGATGACGTGTTTGTCGATCTGGCGAAAGGTGACTTCCATCTCAAGGTGGGGTCACCGGCGATCGGTACCGGGGTGAACGCCATGGAGCACATGCCGACCGCGTTGTTCCCGAACTACGACTTCAGCAAGGACATCGACGGCAAACCACGTGCGAAGGACGGTGCATGGGACATCGGCGCGTTAGCCAAGGGGTTAACGGGAGCCAGCCAAGTTTCCCCGTAACGGAATCAATGTCCCTGCGTATATGAGGGCAGAGCTTGTAGCGTGACGCCACCTTGCATCGCATCGATATGGGCCTTGCTCCTGGTGTCAGTTCTGGCCAGTGGTAGTGAGATCAGCCGCGTCGACATCACCGTGGAGGCTTTGCAAGGACGTTCAGAAGACCTGGCGGTCTTGCGGTCCTCCAGCTTCTTTGTTCCCAAGACGGCTGCAGGCCTTGCCGACTATCTTGCGACGCCTGGTGGGCATCGCGCAACTCGCATTGGTGTATTCGAGCAGGCGTTGGCTGAATCGACTGATGAAAAGTCATTCTTGGCAAACCTTGAGCGGTACCGGGAGCCGCTGACGAAACTATGTGGAGTGACCGACCGTCTCGTGATTGTGATTGCCAAAATGCCGGCTTGGTTGAGTCGTTTGCCCCAGGCGATCGATCCAATTGGTGATGCCGGATGGCGGCGATTTCACGCGCAGCCTCCAAGAGACTATGCACAGTGGAGGCGGATTGTCGCTGCGGGCGTCCGTTGGTTTGGTGGATTCGCCGGCGCGCGCCGCGACTTCGAGATTTGGAATGAGCCGGACTTATTCTCATGGAAGGCGACGACCACAGAATTTATGGAATTTTATACCGAGACGGCTCAATCAATTCGCGGTGCCGACCCAGCGGCCAGGATCGGCGGACCTGCGCTCAATGGTTGGCGGGGATCGGTGCCTGGCGATTCAGGAGGTGATCTGATTGTACAACTCATTCGCTACGTGGGGAAACGCCAGGTTCCGCTCGACTTTGTTTCGTGGCATTGGTTTTCTGCTGAACCAGGCGATATCGTGACTGCGGCCGAGGAGTATCGACGGGCTGGGCTCGACGCAGGGATGGGACAGGCTCCGGAGCTACAGATCAGTGAATGGAACGTACCGAGTGAATTGCGCGGAACTCCCTTTGCTGCCGCTCTTCATGCCGAGGCGTTCCTGGGATTCATCGATGCCGGTATCAGTGCGCAGATGGTCGCAGCGTGGGAGGATTTTACGGCTCATCCGGCTGGATTCAGCGATTATGGATTGATCACCCAGCAGGGGATTCGCAAGCCGGTTTGGCATGTACACCGATTTTTCGATGCGCTGTCGCGGCAGTCGTCGGCTTGGACCAGCGTGCGCCAGGGATCCTTCCGCGTCCTAGTCGCACGTGGGCAGGGCGAACAGCCGAGTCACCGATTGATCTGCTGGGAACGTTCAGTGGATCCACGACTTGCTGCGTTGGATGTTCTTCGCCACGAAGTCTCCTTGGTGACCTTGGCTGCTACTTACAAGGATGCGGCGACACTGCTTTCCTGGGTTGTTCGAGGTAGGTCGATGGATGGCAAGCATGACCGGCTGTTCGCCAATGCGCGTTCCGCTATGGAGGCTACTGCTTTGGCGGCTAAAGGCCGGATCTCCTGCGTGGTGCGGGTTACCGGCCTGCCAGCAGCAGAAGTATTCAAGGGAAGGGCGGTGAAATCGTCAGTTCGAGACGTTCTCATCGATCGTCGAGGCGATTCGTTGTCATTCGAACTGGAGCGAAATGAGGTACTCATGCTCGCATCCGGGTTAGCGGTATCGGCACCGTGATCGGTACCCGGTCATTCACCCCGATGCGGATCTACCAGTCGAGCGGCATGGCCCAGCACGCGGATCCATCAGCGAGACCGATCCGTTGAGCATCTTGGTCGTGCATGCAGATTTCGTTCGCCGTGATGTCGCAGATGACGGCTGCAAATCGGTGATCGGCGACTGCGCCGACGAGGTACTGCGCCGCCCTTGGATTTGGTAAGCATCCCCTGTGTACGAGGCATCGGCTGCGTTGGATCGGCAGGATCTCTCGGATCGGCGCGCCGTCATGTGGCCCGGCGTCGAACGGATCGACGGTTCCCAGGTAAGTGAAGCCAGCCCGTGACAGCAGTGAACGTACAGGAGTTGTGGTCGGGCCCTCGTGGCTGATCAGTTCGCGCGCAGCCGGTGGTAGCAGATCAACGACGATTTCTTCGTGAGGGAAGAACGCGTCAATGAATTCTTTGTCGCTTCGACAGAGCAGGTCAGCGCGGTAGTAATCAAGGCCGGTCAATGGACCTCCGACCGCATCCCAGAATGCGTTGCTACCGTCTGGACGCCGCGGTGGCAGCAGTTCGGCCAATAATCGCGAGCAGAATCGTGCTGGATGCATCGCGATCAGCAGGAGTCGCGCCGCAACTAATAGCTTGCCCAGGCCTTGTCCACGTGCGTCTGGATGGACAACGAGTCCGCCCAACTCGGTCCACGGCTCGATGTCTTTGTCGAGTTTTAAGATGCGTCGTGGTCGGTCGGTGTTGAGTTGTTTGCTGTGAACAACCTGATCGACAACGCGGAGGTAATAATGCGGCTCTTCCGGTGTGCCGTGGTACGCGATCACGCTACTGGTGCCGAGGAGGCGTTCGTCGCTGTCACGCACGGCGACCAGTGTGTAAGTCGCATGATGAGGATCGCCGCCAGCGAAGCTCTGCTCGCTGTCAGCGATGAGTTTGGTGATCGCCACCGGATTATTGGGCAGATTCAGCGTGTCGAGCTGGCTAGCGAGCTCGAGCAGTTGCGGTGCATCCGCCGTGTGCACTGGTCTGATGGTGATGGTCATGATTCCCATACCACGGTTTCGTCAGCGAAGATCTGGCACGCAGCCACCGCAGCCGGACGGCCGTTGCCACTCAGACCGCAGCCGCCAAAGGGCAGATCCGAGCGCGCACCGGCGGTCGGTCGATTCCAGTTCACCTGTCCATACGGAAGTCGTGCAGCCACTGATCGGAAACGCTCGCGCGAGGCGGTGAATACCGAGGCGGCGAGGCGAAAGCGGTTGGCAGCGATGCGCGTAATCGCATCGTCAGCATCGGTGTAGCTATCGACGATGAGCGCAGGCCCAAAGTGTTCTTCGCGGTAGAGTGGGGTCAGACGCGCGGCGTTGTCGCGCACCGCCAGCAGTAATGGCTCGGCGAAGCAAGATGTGCTTGCAGCGCTGGGGCTACCAGCGACCAGTGCGAGGACGTGCGGTAATTTTCGGTAGGGGGCTTGGAAATCCTCGCGCAGTTGTGCGGAGATCATCGGACCAGCGGCAGAACTGGGATCTCCGGAAGGAATCCAGGTTTGTCGTGCAGTGCTGAGCGCCGAGATCATCTGCTCAAACCACGCTGCGGGCACATGAGCAACGCGCGTTGCGGTGCAGCGCTGTCCCGCCATGCGCCATGCGCCGTCTGCGATGGCGGTAATCGCTGCGTCACGGTCAGCGTCATCAAGCACCAGTGCGTGATTGACGCCGCCAAGCTCAAGCGCGAGAACGGCTTCAGGTCGCGCGGCGAGGGTGTGGGCAAGGCCGAGTCCCATCGCCCGACTGCCCACGGCTGCAACGGTGGCAACGCGTTTGTCCTGGACAATTGTCGTAGCGACGGTCTGTCCGCCTTGCACCACGCGGCAGACGCTGTCAAGCCCAGCGCGGACCAGGAGTTGTCGATACAGTTCACCCAGAGCGGGACAGCGTTCACTCGGTTTGGCAATCACGGTGCAGCCAACAGCGAGGGCCGGAACGACCAGACCATGCAGCAGATGCAGCGGAAAATTATACGGACCGATAATCGTGGCCACACCGCGCGGACGCCACGTGATCGCTGATCCGGCCGGTGCCGTTGTTCGTGCGAGCGCCTGTTCAATAGTGAGGGTAATCTTTTTCGGCAGGAGATCGGCTTCGGCCTCAGCATCAGCACGTGTTTTACCGGCTTCGCGCACCAGCAGTGCGACGACGTCGGCACGCGCCCCGGTCAGCGTCTGAGCAAATGCACGTAGTCGTTCGCAGCGGTCGGTTGCACATGACCATGTAGGAAATGCCGATGACATGGCCGCGAGCGCTATCTCAATTGCGGTTGAGTTGGCGGTTTCGCCGGTGAATACGCGGTCCTGCGGATTCCACGGACTGATGCTGATAAGTTGGCTCACACTGTCCCGCCTTGAAATTGGTACATGCTGCCGAGTCCGATTAATCGCGTCAGTTCATCAAGCGCCGCGCGGCCTTCATCAAGCAAGCGTCCGTCGCCGAGATCTGCGAGGGTGAGTTCGCGCCGATAGTGCTGATCGACCCAGCCTTCGAGTTGGCGTAGGCGATCTGGTGTGAGGACGAGACCGGGAGAAATCGCGGACAGCTCGCGCTCGTTCAACGGCACGCGTAGGCGCAGACACGCTGGTCCGCCACCGCCCATCATGCTTTCGCGTAGGTTGATAAACACGCTGCGATTGATGAATCCCTCGGATTGTAAGCGGTTAATCACCGCGCGCGCTGGTCCCTCTGCGCTGTCTGCCGGAGCGACGAGGACAACGCCATCTGTTGTCCGCAGTAGTTGGCTGTTGAACAGATATGATCGCACCGCCTGTTCCAGCGTCAGTTCGTGTTCGTCGATGACGGCAATACGCAATGGTCCTGTGAGTGCGGTGAGTTGCTCAAGAACTTGCTGTTGATCGACCAAGGCACGGGCATGTATAAGAATGCGATCGTGCGATCCGACCATGACCACATCGTTGTGGAACGCGCCAGCGTCAATCGCAGTCGGGTTCTGTCGCGCATGCACGATGTTGATTGCGCCAGCAATACGAGCTACCGCACGTGAGGCTTCCAGTGTATGCCGCGCCGCAAAACGCTGGGGCAACTCCTCGGGAGTGTTCGCTGCGCTGCGGCCGTGTACTATGAGGTGACAAACGCCGCTGCTACCGACCGCACGATGATGATTCGCCGCGCCTTCATCGCCAAGTGTGGCATAGGTCGGCAGCGGATCGTGGACGACGAAGCGTTGTGAATCAGAAAAAATGTGGCGCAGCATGTTTGCTCGCGGTTGTGACTCGAGCGCGCGGTGCGGCATCGCCGCCAGATTGGCGGTCACCAACTGACAGCGTCCATCTCTGCTGTCGCGCGATGGAATCACCGTCGCGCAATTCGCTGTCCACATGAATGCACTTGAACAGGCATGGCGTAGCAATTGCGGTTCAGCCACGGCGGCCTGGGCGATGACCTCACTATCGCTGCCGGTGAAACCAAGTCGACGCAGCGCGGACAGGTCCGGCCGTGATAGTGGCGGCAGCACCGCCTGCACGACGCCGAGCTCCATCACCGCACGCATTTTGGCCAAGCATTGCCGCGCTGCGCCGTGCGGATTTGCCGGTACGCCAGCGTTCACCTGACTAGCGATATTGCCCAGGCTCAGCCCGCCATGAAAGCTGGTCGGCCCAGGCAAGCCATCGAACTGGACTTCATGGAGATCAGGAGGGGGAGGCACGGCGTTGGCAGCATCCACATGGCGCATGGTGCGACCACTGGAAAATACATGGGCGTGCGTGCGCAAGAGGCCTCATCGTGATCCATTGACCTTGGGCATGCAGTGTGACAACCCATGTTCGTTTCACAGAAAGGTCCACATGCGTCTTGCCCCGGTCTTTTCCGATCACGCTGTGTTGCAACGCGGACAGCCGGTGCCGGTATGGGGTGTAGCCGCACCACAATCGAGCGTGACGGTGCGTTGTGCTGGACAAACGGGCGTCACCACGGCTGGACCCGATGGTCGTTGGTTGCTGCGTCTGCCGCCGCTCGCCGTTGGTGGTCCTTACGAATTAATTGCCAGTTCTGGTGACGCACAGCAGATCGTGCGCGATGTGCTGGTTGGCGAAGTCTGGCTGTGCTCTGGGCAGTCGAACATGCAGTGGCCACTCAAGGCGGTGGCGCCGGACGGATCGCAGGCGGTCGGTGGTGATCTGCCGCAGATTCGGTTTCTGAATGTGGAAACACCGGCCATCCCTGGTCGAGGCGCAGAGATTACCACACGCTGGATGCAGTGTACGTCGGCAACGTTGATGGATTTTTCGGCTATTGGTGGCTGGTTTGGACGCGAACTCCACCCTTCGCTCGGAGTGCCAATTGGCTTGATCAACAATGCCTGGGGCGGAACGCGCATCCAGGCGTGGATCAGTCGCGAAGCACTGATGCTGGACCCCAGTGGTCGCGACGAGATCGCTCACTTTGAGTCGCAATTGTACACGCCAGATCTAACTCGAACGTGGAACACCGTCGAAGACTGGCAGCGATTGGCGCCGACGCTTGATAAAGTCAACGAAGGATTGCAGCAGGGTTGGCATCTTGCCGATGCAGCACCAGCCGGTTGGGCGGACATGTTGTTGCCGGCGCATTGGCAGGATCGCGGCCATGCCCACAGCGGCGTGTTTTGGTTCCGGCGCGAAGTCCATGTGCCCGCCGCGTGGGCCGGTCGTGATGTGGAACTGCATCTCGGTGCGATCGATAAACACGATGATACGTGGGTGAACGGTGAACGGGTTGGTGGGCTGTCGTGGGAGCTCGCAGATTCTTGGTGCACGAAGCGCGTGTACCGCGTGCCTGGCCGACTCATTGGCGCGGACGGACGAGTGGTGATCGCTGTGCGGGCACGCTCGCATATTTATGCCGGTGGACTGTCTGGGCCGGCCGAGGACATGCGTCTGCATCCGCCGGGGGAAAAGTCCGCTGCCATTTCGCTTAAGGGTCAGTGGCGCTATCGCATGGAACAGAACTGGGGTGTGGTTGAAGTTCCCTGGGGTCCAAACAACCAGAATTCACCGTGTATCTTGTTCGACAGCCGCGTAGCTCCGCTACTTCCATACGCTATTCGTGGCGCGCTGTGGTATCAGGGCGAATCGAATGCTCACTCCAACCACGAGGCCGCGATCTATCGTCGGCTGTTGCCGCTGATGATTCGCGATTGGCGCCGTGCGTGGGGTCAGGGCGACATGCCATTTCTGCAGGTGCAATTGGCTAATTACAAAGCCGAGGTTGATCAGCCCAGCTCCAGCGCGTGGGCAGCGCTGCGCGAAGCGCAACTCGCGGTCTACGACGAACCGGGTACCGGTATGGTAACAGCGATTGATCTCGGCGAAGCTGGCAACATCCACCCAAGCAATAAGCGCGATGTCGGACTGCGGCTCGCACGCTTGGCGCTGGTCGATGTGTACCAACAGCCAGGAGTCGCGACGGGGCCGATGTTTGTCGGCTGTACGTCCGAGCCAGATGGACGGCTGCGTTGTCGCTTCCGGCATTTCGGCGGCGGTCTGCTCATCCATGGCGATCGTCTGCGTCACATCGCGATCGCCGGTCGCGATCAGCATTTCGTCTGGGCCGAGGCGAAGGTCGAAGGCGACACGCTGGTCGTGTGGAGTCCGCAGGTAGCGCAGCCCGCCGCAGTGCGCTACGCGTGGTCCGATAATCCGGTGGGATGCAATTTAGGAAATGTCGCCGGACTTCCTGCTTTCCCATTCCGCAGCGACGACTTCACCGACGGGGTGTGAGTCGATCACTGAGATCGGCGTTATCCTGGACCTCGTAACTCAAGGCAACCGCTGAGGCGCTGAGGCCGCGGAGGTCGCAGAGGGGAGAAATATATTCTTCGACATCCAGGAGTGGCAGATCTGAGATAGCCTACTTGTCCAAACCTCGGTCCTCTGCGATCTCCGCGGCCTCTGCGCCTCAGCGGTTGCCTTGGAAGGGGGGAAATCTGTTGCGTGTTGACAGGTCGAGGGCTGTCATTAGCGTTCTGCTATACAAAACACTGTTCAGAAATACCGAACATGTCCCAAAGCCTCACCAAAGCACTGATCCTGCTCAAGCACCTCGGCGCCTCGCCGAAGGGTGCGGGCGTTCGTGAATTGGGACGGCTGGGAAAATTCACGCCATCGACGGTGCATGCGTTGTTAAAGGCGCTGCAGGCGCAGGGCTTTGTCAGCTATGACGAGGCGACCCGGCAGTATCGCCTTGGTTTGGCGATGGCTGTCTTGGGAGCTGCGGTCGATCAGGTCGCAAGCATGCGCGAGGTGATTGCTCCGGTGGTCGAGGATCTGTTCGCCGAGTTGGGCGAATCGATCGCTGCGGTCGCTTGGCTGGATGGGCGTCCGCTGGTCGTTGGTTGGAAGCAGTCAGCGCACCAGTTGGTGACCGCGCCGCCCGCTGGCGAAGTGACGCATCCGCATCGTTGGGCTTCAGGGCAGGTGCTGCTCGCGTATCAGCCCGCGGCGGTGGTTGAGGCTTACATCGCCGGAAAATTACCGGGCTGGTCGGCTAAGCTGCGTCCTGCCGAGGCGACTGCGTTACGCTCCGCACTGGCTGCCATTCGTGAGCGTCGTCATGCTGAAGTGGTGAATCTGAATAGCAGTGGCGTTGTGGCAATTGGCATTCCGGTTCCCGATGCGCTGGGTGAGGTGCGTCTCGCGATCGCCGTCAGTGCGCCGATGTCCAGATTGCCCGCCGATCGCCGTCGCAAGGCGTTGCCTATCTTGCACGCCGCCGCCGCCCGCATTGCCCCCACCCTTGGAGCTGCCGCATGACCATCCGCGATCTCAGTCTGGAAATGAGCGTCAAGGGATTCAAGGCCCACGATGGCTCGGACATTGATCCGATTCTGGAAAAACTGTTCACCCAGTGGCAACCACTGATCCGGCAGGCTGGGGTTGAGGCGGTGACGGTGATGTTGTGGATTGGTGACGGTTCAGAAATACTGGATTATCGCGGCAATATCGACGACGAGTTTGTGTGGGGCTACCATATCGGCAACGCCAATCCGCATGGCAAGATCCCCAACGATCCCGAAGGTATTGATCCGCATTCGCGCGCGTATCCCTATGTCGCTGATCCGGTGCCAATGACCTATCGTCGACTTGGACACATCATCAAACGGATCAAGGCGATCGGTGGTGCGTTGTGTGATGGCCGACCAATTCGCCTCTGCGCTACGTTTGATCCCGGTCCAGAATTTGCGAAGTCGCCATTCAAATACGAGCGCCATCCCGAGATCTGCGCTGGTAACTTGATGGGCAAGGCGAGTTTCGTCGGCTGTTATTCGACGCTGCATGCGGACACGGTTCGCTATGCGGGATTCCCCAACGGTATCACCGAGGGCATGCCGTTGGGCACGTTCCTTGGTCGGCAGTCGCATCATTTCCTCAATGACTTGGGCTACGACTCGCTGTGGTTCTCGAACGGTTTCGGCTTCGGCATCGAAACCTGGAGTACGATCGGGCCAGTCTTTGACGGAAAAAAATACCACGAGGACAAGCGTTTTCGTTGTCGCGATCTGATTCTCGATTTCTGGCGGCGATTCCGTGCTGAGTGTCCGGGTCAGGAAATCCGCGTTCGCGGCACCAACCTGACCACCGGCATCGACCTCAGTACTGACGGCGCGCCGATCCGTGAGATTTACAACAGCGGCTTTAATTGTGCTCCGCCGCCGAATTCACCGTGGGCCGCGTTGGATGGAAATTTTGGCCTCGAACTTGCCGGCTGGATGTCGCACATCGCCGAGCTTCCGGGCGACGATGTGTTGTTCCGCTATTACCTGCACGATCCCTGGTGGAAGAACAGTCCGTGGCTCGACCGCTATGGCCGCGAGGCGCACGACATCTGGTTACCACTCGCGGTCGCGCGCATCGATCAACGCGGCGCCGTCCGTTCGCCGACGCGCATATCGTTCCTCACGGTTGATGATTCCTTTGGCGAGATGCCCGATCGCGTGCCGCGTGAAGTCACGCCGATCATTGTCGATGCCTTGTCGCACGCGCCCGATGCACCGCCGCCAACCGTGTGGGTGTATCCCTTCGAAGAATACCATCAGTACACCTTTGGTGACAAGCCGCGCTTGGACGAGCCGCTTGCTGGTGACTGGCTGATCGCTGGTGCGATCAACGAAGGCATGCCGATTAACGCGGTGGTTTCGACGACGAACTACCTCGCGTCCTATGCGGCCAAGCCGACCATGTATCGCGACAGCGTATTGGTGACGCCGGTTCCTGATGCCGACACCGCGTTGTCCAAGGCGATCATGAAACATATCAGCGGAGGGGGGAAGGCGCTGTTGTACGGGCCGACGACTCGCGCTGGTACGGCAATGATGACGTTGCTCGGTTTGGCTGAAACAACGCCGATGACCGGCGAGATGACGCTGACGTGTGCTTTCTGTCCGGATCGCGAAAAGCCGCTGTCGCGGATCAATCATCGTCCCGAAATCAATGCGGGCGGAATTGCCAACGTCGTCGCTGCAACGACGACGCATCAGCGAGTCCTTTCCACCGTGACTCCAGTTGCTGATCCAACGCAGCAGCGCGTTAGCGGTGTGCATCGTGCTGATCCAGCCTGGAACGGTGGCGCGGTAGCCTGGGTGCGCGGCACCGTGTCGGCTGGTCACAGCGGTGGAAATCTGCTGACCTTGGATGATCAGAGCTTGTATGCGCGCAGTGAGTTGCTCGTTCGTCACGCGTTGGCAGCGCTTGGTTGGGAGATCGGCACGATCAAACGCAGCTCCGAATCGTCGGCTGCTGTCGAGCCGATCGCGCCGATGCCCAAGGATGCGCCGTGGGATGTGGTCATGGTTGCCCAGGCGGCCAAGCAGAACAGTTCCGTCGTCGGCATTCACCGCTATCAGAACGGTCTGTGGTTGTCCGGTTATGTCCGCGACACGACGAGTCGTCTGCGTCTGCGTTTCCCTGATGGTGCTCCGTTGCTGGTTGGTTGCGATGCGTGGTACGAGGACGGTCGCGCCGAGTACAGCCTGCCGCGGGCCTGGCACCGCGAATGCCGTGTGCTGGTTGATCAGGCGCAAGCCGGCGTGATTTCCTGCGTCGAAGGCACCTGCGAACACATCGGTTGGACTCGTCGCCTGTGGGTGCGCGGTCTCACCAACGCGACCGTCACCATCCTCCCACCGCCGGACAAAAAACTCTGGTTGCTTGGCAATCCGCCCTGGCCAACCGTTATCGGTGATGCTATTCAGCAGCGCCGACGCGACGATGGCAGCATCGTGTGCAGCGGTGTCACTGGTCGTGTCAGCATCACCTGGTAATCCCTCTTCTCTTCACCATCAACCAAATCTCCATCCCCAAGGAATCGATCATGGCCATCAATCGTCGCAAACCCCTCACCGCTCGCATCGGCATCTACGCCGTCGGACATGAAGCCTATTGGCCGCAGTTTGATGGGTTGCTCAAAGATCTCATGGGCTATCACGCCGAGGTCGTAGCCCAAATCAAAGCGCAGGGAGCCGAGGTCGTGGACTTTGGCATGGTTGACAATGCTGCCGGTGCCTACGCCGTTCTGCCAAAGATCAAAGCTGCCGATGTCGATGTGTTGTTCGTCGACATGGTGACCTACGCATCGTCGTGCACCTTCGCTGCTATCGCACGCGCTATTGACGTGCCGATCGTGCTGGTCGCGTTGCAGCCGCTGTCGGCGATGGATTACGACAAAGCCAACACCTACATGCAGCTGTGCAACGACAACGTGTGCTCGATCTCCGAGTTTAGCAACGCGATGGTGCGCATGGGCAAGAAGGCGCCCTTCTACATCATGGGCACATTGCATAACGATGCAGAAGCAACCGCAGCGATCGCCAAGTGGGTGAGAGTTGCGCGTGTCATGCACGACCTCAAGCGCGCTCGTATCGGCCAATTCGGCCACGTCCTTGAAGCCATGTACGACATGCACGTCGATCAGACGGCGCTGAGCCGCACCTTCGGTGTGCACATCGTGCAGACCGAGATCGATGACCTCGTTCGTCTGTCGAAGACTGTTACTGAACCCGAGATCGCGGCCAAGAGTAAAGAGATCCTCGAGATGTTCGATACGCCTGATCCGGGTAGCGATCCACTCGCGACCAAGCTCAGCGACAAAGATTTGCGTGCTTCTGCACTCGGTGCAGTGACCTTGGAACGCTTCATCGCCGAGTTCAAGCTCGACGGTCTTGCGTACTACTATCGTGGCCAGGAAGGCAGCGATGCACGGCGCATTCAGGAATCGCTCATCGTTGGCAACTCGCTGCTCTGCGCTCAGGGCTTCCCGATGTGCGGCGAGCATGACATCAAGACCTGTGTTGCGATGATGATTATGGATCGTCTCGATATCGGCGGTTCATTTGCTGAGATCCACCCAGTCGATTTCAACCGCAATACCGTGCTGGTTGGTCATGATGGACCGCATCACATCAAGATCGCTGATGGCAAACCAGTCATCCGCAGCTTGGCGAAGTACCACGGCAAGCCCGGCTCGGGTGCCTCGGTCGAGTTCCAAATCAAAGCTGGTCCAATCACCATGCTCGGCGTCACCACCAAGGCCGACGGCAGCTTCAAGTTCGTGGTCACCGAAGGCGAGAGCCGTCGCCATAAGATTCCGCCCACTGGCAACACGAATACGCATGGTTACTTCGGCAAGTCGGTGAAGAAATTCCTTGACCGTTGGTTCAGCGAAGGCCCGACCCACCACTTCGCTCTCGGTATAGGCCACCACGCTGAAGATGTGCGTTTGGTTGGCGAAGCACTGGGCATCGAAGTCGCGATCGTTCCGACGGAAGAATAAGTAGTTCGCTATTCAATAGTATGTGACGCCCCTGATTCCTGTGCGGAGTCAGGGGCGTTTATTTTGTGATTACTCGGCGGCTCGGTGATGGCGAATATTGTTGGGAGCCATGCCTCGTATGCGTCGGAATGCGCGTGCGAAGACCGAACGGTTAAGGATGCCTGATCGCGTGGCGCTCTCGGTAACACTCAGGCCAGCTGCGAGCAAAGCGCTTGCTAATTCCAGGCGTTCGCGGCGAATGATGGTTGAAATGCCGTGGCCCCAACGTTGGCGAAAAACTCGATAGGCCTGAGAGCGAGCAAGACCGCTGGCGGCAACCACCCGCTGCACAACGTCGCGCCGATGGAGATTTTCCCACAGTGCATATTCCATTGCCAGGGAAGCGGGATGCAGGTTGGGAAGTGGCCGCACGACTTCGTTGCGCAGGTGGTCGAGTAATTCTCGGAGCTTCTTGCGTCGGCTAACTTCCTCGCTGACCGAGCCTAACTCGGCCAAAAGACGACGGGCCGGTTGCTCGGGCCAGGACGCGACCACGCGCAAGCGGTGATCTTCAAGGAAAAAATCGCTGCGTCCGGCAATGACGCCTTGGCGATAGAGCAGCGAGCCGGGACGCAATGGAGCATGCTTATGCCAAGCGCCTGGACGAATGATCACAGCGTCGCCGGCACCCAGGTCGCAGCGATCGCGGCCGTTCTCGATGCGCGCTGCCCCGATCAAACAAAGCACCAGTGTATCCGTGGGATGCTGCTCTAATCCGGTGACCGAGTTGGTTGGTCCGTGATCGGTAATCTTCCAGATATGGACGCGGCGAATGCGGTCTGCTGAACTACAGAGGCTCATCCACCAGGAAACGGTCTCGGGCCGAAAACTGATAGTTTCGAGCATATCGGTATCGTGAGCAGGGGATGGCGTACTGCAATTTGTATGATGCGATGAACCAAATCGTCACATCGAGCAGCGTCTCTCATCGGCTGGTACTCACGCATGGCGTAGTATGGACGCCATGCACGACCTCCAACCTGATGCCATCCTCGCACAATTTTCCCTCGCTGGTCCCATCCTCAGTTGGGAACGGTACGGCAATGGTCACATCAACGATACCCTGCTGGTCCGTTGTGCTGGTGGTGATTACGTCGCGCAGCGGCTCAATCGCACGGTGTTTTCGGATGGAGCGGCGGTGATGAACAACATCGCTCGGGTGCTTTGGCATCTCGCCACAACCGAACCTGATGCGAGCCGTCGTCTCTCGCTGATTCCGACCCGCGGTGGGCAGCCGTGGCTGGTCGATCACGAAGGTTTCTTCTGGCGAGTGTATCCGTTCATGGGGGGAACCAAAACCATTGAGCGCGTGACCGCTCCTGGACAGGCCTACGCAGCGGCTTGTGCATTCGCGGATTTTCTGGCCAAGCTCAGTGATGTACCTGGCGAACCGCTGACGACCGTTATCCCCGCATTCCATGATACACCTGATCGTCTGGCGAAGTTGGCAGCAGCAGCCCGCAGTAATAGATGTGGCCGTCTGTCTGAAGTCGAGTGCGAGGTGACTTGGGCATTGAATCAAACTCAACTTGCCGGAGTGCTGATCGCGGCTCGTACGGATGGTCGTCTGGCTGAAACGGTGACCCACAACGACACAAAGGTGAATAATATTCTCATGGCAGCGGACGGGTGCACTGCCAAGTGCGTCATTGACCTCGATACCTTGATGCCGGGATTGGCCATCTATGACTTTGCGGATCTGGTGCGCACCGCCTCAAGTCGCGCTGCAGAGGACGCTGATCCGAGGGATATGGTTCCCGAGTCAGAGTTTCTGGCCGCATTGGTTGAAGGTTGGTTGAGTGGACGCGGTGATGCCGCCACCACGGCCGAGCGCGAGCTGATGCCCATTGCCGGAGCGGTCATGACGTTCGAGTGCGGTATTCGCTTCCTGACCGACTATCTGCAAGGAGATCGCTACTTCCGGATCAAGCATCCGCAGCACAATCGCGATCGTGCCCGCTCACAACTTGCACTCGCTCGGGCTTTGCTCATCCGCACGGCGGATATATCAGAGCTGGTCAGTCGCAGCAGTTTTCTGTGTTCTGGTTGAATGGGCGTAGATGAGTCAGCCTTGGTTCTCGTCGATAGCGGCAGCGGCGTACAGCGCGGCATTGAAGCGGCCACCGACGAGGCGATGCTGCGCACTCGCACCACCAGGTAGAGCACACCTATGAGTGACATCACTTCAGCCAATTGGATTTGGGATACCCGCGTAGCGGGTGATCACCGCTATGTCTGCTTTCGACGTGACTTTCGCATCGCCTCGGCTGGAACGGCGGTGCTAGAGATCGCCGCTGACTCCGATTTCGTCGTTTGGCTCAACGGTTGTGAGATTGGTCGTGGGCAGTTCAGTGATTGGCCACAGCAGCGAACCTTCACCACGATTGCGGCCAGCGCCGCGCTGCATTCGGGCAACAATACGTTGGCGGTGCTGGTCTATCATCGCGGTGCGGAATTTTCCGACCATGCCGCTGGCCAGCCGGGATTGATTGCGGCGCTGCGTTGCGGCGATCAAGTCATCACCACCGATGCGGCCTGGCGTTGTCGCGAACATCCAGCCTTTCGTCACGGACCGATGCCGCGCGTATCGAACCAGCAAGGATTCACCGCTGAATTCGATGCGCGTCGTGATGTTGAATGGCGTTGGGGTAAGTTGCGTGGTCGTGGTTGGGCAGCGGCCAGCGTCATGGCTGGGGCGACGGATGGATATTGGACGAGTCTGGAACCACGACCAGTACCGTCATTGTTGATCTCTCCGCCGATGGCAATCGGCTTTGTTGCCCAAGGTTTCTTTATCCGTCGTCGCGAAGCCGCATCGACTGCGCTGACCATAGCGGATGATGCGTTGGTCGCGCGGCGGCCGTGGGACGTGTTCGCGTTCGCCGCTCCTGATTTTGCCAATAATTATCAACCTGGTGCGCCGACCCACAGCGATCACTGCGCTCGTCCCAATGCAGGCGGTCTGGATCTAGCGCCGTTGCCAAGCGGATTTACGGGCCATTACGTCATCGTAGACCTGGGTCGCGAAGAAAGCGGCTTGCTCCATCTACGGATCAATGCACCAGCCGGCACCGTACTCGACATCGCGCATGGCGAGCATCTCGATGATGGACGTGTCCGCTGCGCGATCGACGGTCGTAACTTTGCCGATCGCTATATCTGCTGCGCAGGGCTGCAGGAGTTCACCCTGCCATTCCGCCGACTAGGCGCCCGCTATCTGGAAGTGCACATCCGCGCGCCGCGCCGAGGACGGATGCGCCTCCATTACATGGGTCTGGTCCCGACCGAACTGCCGGTCACCCGCACTGGCGATTTCGCGTGCAGTGATTCTCTAGCCGATCGCTACCACGCCATCGGTGTGCGTACGCTGCAGCTGTGCATGCACGAACACTACGAGGACACTCCCTGGCGAGAGCAGTCGCTCTATGCCTTCGACTCACGTAATCAGGCGCTCTGCGGTTACTACGCTTTCGGCAACTATGATTTCGCGGCGGCAAGCTTCACGCTGCTTGGCCAAGGATTTCGACCCGATGTCGGCCAGCTGGGATTGTGCGCTCCAGCTCGAGTGCTGTTAGCGGACGGATCGCCACTAACGATCCCGATCTTCTCGCTTGCTTGGATTATGGCGGTGTCGGAGCACTGGCTGCATAGTGGATCCAGCATGCTGTATGACCGCTTCGCTGAAACCATTACCGCTATTATAGAGGGTTATTGTTCCCGACAGGATAAGCAGACCGGACTATACCGTTTGCCAACCGGTCCTGGTCAGTGGCAGTTTTACGATTGGGAGGACGGTCTCTCGGGAACGATTGGCAACGATAATCCAGCCGGACGAATAGACGCGCCCTATAATCTCTTTCTACATGAAGCGCTCGGCAATTATGCCTGGATGCTCGGTCAGGCTGGCCGCGCCGATGATGCGCTCGTTGTTCAACGTCGGCAGGCGGCACTTGGCCGCGCCATTGATCGCTTGTTTTGGGATAAGAAGAACCAAGTATACGCCACGTTTTTACAGCGCAGCAAGCAACACCACGTTGCCGAATTAGTTCAGGCTCAGGCGCTGACCAGTGGAATTGGCACTGCCGCTCGTCGGCGCGCACTGCTTGATGCGTTTGGACGTTCCGGAGTTGTGCCGCTGACGCTTTCGACGCGTCTCTACCACCTGCGCGGCGCCATGCTGACAAACCCCGCAGGACGGCGCCAAGTGGCAGACAACATCGCCGCGGCTTGGGGTCGTATGACCTTGACCGGTGCGACCAGTTTCTGGGAGACCCCGCGCGGTGGCGATGACTTCGCTTGCGCCGCGAGTCTCAGTCACGCGTGGAGTGCGCTACCGGTCTATTATCACCAGGCGTGGGTGCTTGGCGTGCGACCGCTGACGCCCGGATTCCGCAGCTTCGTTATCAATCCGTATGCCGATCGCTTTGCGCATGCCGAAGGCCGCATTCCGACTCCCGCCGGTCCAATCTCGATTCGTTGGGAACGAACTGCAGATGGTTTGGAACTGACCGCCAGTGGTCCGTCGGCATGTAAGCCAACCTTGCTCTCGTGGCCGGAATGTCCGGTGCGACGAGCGACGTGGAACGGACGCAAGCTGTCAACCTAGAGTACTCTTTTCAAGGCAACCGCAGAGGCGCAGAGGTCGCAGAGGGCCTGGGTTAGAAGTCATTGCTGTTTCTGGCGCCACTCACCCACAGGGTGACGATCCAATGGACGTTCTCCTCTGCGATCTCAGCGGCCTCTGCGCCTCTGCGGTTGCCTTGGGGTGTTTCAACTGAGCAATGTAGGGTCAACGTAATTGCGCTACTGTGGAGCCCCGTCGCATGGCGATGGGGCGGGCGCCGAGCAGCGGTGGCGGCATACAATCGGCGTAGCCGATGCCGCCACGGTTTCGGAGTTCCACCGACGAAACCGAGCTGCGACAAAGCCCGGGGGTAGACCTGCAAGGTCGTAGGGGCGAAAGCCCCTAAACACTAATACCCCCACGGGCAACTCTGGCAGCCAGTCTCACAACAATAGCCACGGGCCAGACAGCGATCACGACCGGGATCATTGGGATCAGGGCGTCCAGATTCAACGCGTTCACGTGCAGTACGACACTCAGCCAGTGATGGTTGTGGCCGGCCAAGCAGTCGCTTCACCGCTGATTTCACCACTTGTTTTGCCGTACGTAGGCGGCGCAGCATGGACGTAGTGCACGGGGATCAGTGTGTTCCGCAATCACGAACAGGAGAACTGACACTTGCCTGTCTAAGGTGGTCTTGCCAACATGCCGCCGGAGTTTCCCCATGGCCCACATTTCGTCCTTCCTCTGGTGGCGGCATCTGCGCGCGCAGCCCAATCAACACATCCTGCATTTCCGTGGCGGACGATTAGTTAGTCAGGGTCCCGGTCTCGCCTATTGGTTCAATCCGCTGTCGGCTGCTGTCGCGCAGTTGCCAGTTGAAGATTGTGAAACAACGTTCGCACTCAAAGAGCGTTCAAGTGATTTCCAGGAGGTGACGGTTCAAGTTGTGCTGACCTACCGCGTCACCGATGCGGTGAAGGCGGCTGGTCGCGTCAACTTTGGCATCGATCTGAACAGTGGCGCCTGGACCGAGCAGCCGCTCGAACGACTGGCGTCAACCTGGAGCCAACGCGGTCAAAATCCGACCCGTGCGTATCTCTCGGCGGTGCCGGTTGTCGAGGCGGTACGCGCTGGCGGCGAAGCGATTCGCACGGCGCTCGCAGCCGCCTTACGTGCCGACACAGAAATTTCCGCGATGGGCCTGCAGGTGGTCGACATTCAAGTTATTCGCGTTGCGCCGAGTGCGGAACTTGAGAAGGCGCTGCAGTCACCGACTCGCGAAGCCATCCAGCAGAAGGCTGACGAGGCGGGATTCTCACGCCGCGCCAACGCGGTAGAAAAAGAGCGCGTGATCAAGGAGAACGAGATCAACACCGAGTTCGAGCTTGCCAAACGACAGGAGCAACTCATCGAGCAGCAGGGTCGCAACAAGTTGCTGACCATCGAACGCGAAGCGCAGGCGGCGCGTCGTCAGGCTGAATCCGCCGCTGAGCGCCAAGCGCTCGAGGCTGAGGCCTACGCTAAGCAAGTGCTGGTGCGTGCGAAGGGCGATGCTGAAGCTCACTCGACCTTGGATACCCAAACGCTGACGACAGAACGTGAACGGGTTGGGCTGTACTCGGCTGCACCAAGCAAGGTCGTGCTTGGATTCGCGCTCCAGAAACTCGCGGGCAGCGTCGAGAACATCCAACATCTCAATATCACGCCGGATTTGATGCGCGACTTACTCCATCAGTCGTTGACCGATGGTTCGGGCGCGAGCGGAAACAAGGGCGGATAGTACATGGCTTCGCTACCACGCGTTGTGGTGGTCACCCGTGCCACGCCGCTGGATATGCTGCTGCTCCGGCACGGCACGCTTGATCAGGCGCGCTTCTTTCTGCGTTCGCGCGGCGAAGATCCGCACTGGCATGAAGAGGTCCACGCCCGTCAGCAACAGGCGCTTGGTCGCGTGCTGTCGGCTATCCCAGCTGAGCAGCGCCGCGTGCGTATCGATCGCGATGGTCTTGATCGCTTTCTGTTTGCGGCCGACGATCTGGTGGTTGTCGTTGGTCAGGATGGTTTGGTGCCGAACGTCGCCAAGTATCTGGATGGGCAATTAGTCATCGGCGTCAATCCTGATCCCGCTTCGTACGATGGTGTTCTTTGTCGGCATCCAGCATTTCAGGCTGCTGCGCTGATTGCCTGGGCGGTTGATCTCTCACCCGGTCAGGGATTACGCATCGAATCACGGGCGATGGCGGCAGTTCAACGTGAAGACGGTCAGCGTCTGTTATCACTCAACGAAGTGTTCATCGGACACCGCAGTCACCAGTCGGCGCGCTATCGCTTGTCGGTCAGTGGTCGCGACGAACGTCAATCCAGCTCTGGGCTTATTCTTGCGACCGGCACCGGTTCGACTGGCTGGGCTCGCTCGATTGCTCGGCAGCGCGGTGTTGCTGCATTACCCAAGCCAGAGGAACGCCGCGTGTCCTGGTTCGTGCGTGAGCCGTTTCCGTCGGTCAGTACTGGTACGGAACTAGAGTTTGGATTGCTCGGTGAAGGTGAATCGCTGCGCGTGGTGTCCGAGATGGGCGACGGTGGCATCGTGTTCGCCGACGGCATGGAAGCTGACGCCCTGGATTTTCCGTCGGGAGCGAGCGTGATGTTGTCGCTGGCAAGCGAGCGGCTCAACTTGATGGTGCCGGAGAAGAGTCCGGAAGTCCGGAAGTCCGGAAGTCCGGAAGTCTCGAGGATCACAACGCGTCGATGAGTTTGGTCCAATCGTGTGGTCTGTAGTGGCTGTATTCCGGGACCTCCGGACTTCCGGACTCTTGCAATGCAATCGCTGGTTGTGCTTTCTCTCCCACTTCCATGGTGTCGGCACGAGCGCGCCCCGAGCGTTCGTTGGTACCGGAATCCCGGCGCTAACAACTATGGTGCGATGTCTTCCCTCTGGGATCGATACCACCCAGCAGGAAGATGATTCATGGAACTCTACGTTGGCAATCTGCCCTGGTCCGTTACGGACCAATCCCTTACCGCCCTGTTCGCCGCTCACGCGACGGTCGACCGCGTCAAGGTCGTCATGGATCGCGAGACCGGCCGTAGCCGCGGTTTCGCATTCGTGACCATCAATGACGAGGCCGGCGCAACTGCGGCGATCAACGCTCTGAATGGCAAGGACCTCGAAGGTCGTGCCGTGACCGTGCGCAAAGCTGAGCCCAAGCCACCCCGCCAAGAAGGCGCCGGCGGTGGATACGGCGGCGGCGGCGGTGGTGGTGGAGGCGGTTACGGCGGCGGCGGCCGTCGCTAAATCGATGCTCAGTCTGGACCCGGTGCACGTCGTGTGCCGGGTCCCCCCATTAACCAACTAACCCACGAGGCATTCACCATGGCTATCGAGAAGAAGATCAAGCGCGAAGGCAAAAAAGCCCCGCTCCTGTCGATGAAAGAAAAGCGCGCCGCGAAGGCTGCGAAGCGCGCCAAGTAAACCGAATTCACGTCATCTCCAACACGTCACACTATGTGCGTGTGATGCTTGATGGCGCTCAATTTGGTAATCGCTAAACGCTCAGAGCCCTTCCGGGACTCTGAGCGTTGTCGTTTGGTTTTTGCCGCTGTGCGCTTGACTCATGGTGTTTTGACCGCACATCACGCAGCACCAGTAACAAGGAAATGTATGAAATACCTTCCTTCCATCATCGGCGGCCTGCTCGGCTTCATGTTTGTTGCCTTCGGCATTATGTTTTTCCTGATGATGAAGGGTATCATAACCGCACCACCACCTCCGCCTGAGGGTTCGTGGGCTGCTTTGTTCATGGGTGCGTTCGTGCCCAGTGGCTATGTCTACTTTGTCAAAGTGCTGGAGATTCTCGGTGGCGTTCTGGTCGCAATTCCGCGCACACGTAACATTGGTCTGCTCGTGCTTGGACCGATCATTCTCAACATCCTAGCGTTCCATGTCTTCATCATGAAGGGTGCGACACTCATGGATCCCATACTTGGTTTTATCACGATTGCTGCGCTCTACCTGTTGTGGGCAGGTCGGAAGGCGTTTTCGGGATTAATTCAACGCGCTTGATGCGATGAAGTTTGCGATTTGTCGTTGTGTTTACGCGTCGGGCAGATTGTCGCATGGCGAGGCGTCTCATTTAGCCACTTATTTTACGCAATTGACTTGGTGCTTTCCCAGCGTCGCGGCGAAATACGCGTGACAGCTGGAATTCGTCAGCAAACCCGACCCGCGCTGCGATGGATCGCAGTGGTTGATCCGTGGTCAGGAGCAAGGTGCGTGCAGCCTGAAGTCGTTGGTGGCGCAGCCAGCGCATGGGTGTCGTTCCTGCAGCCGAACGGAAAGCGCGAACAAAATGAAAACGACTGAGCCCTACTGATCGCGCTAAATCATCGAGGCTGATGGTCTCAGCCAAGCGTGGGGTGGCCCAGGTGCGGACGCGGGCAACCACATCATCGTTAGCTAGGCGAGCAGGTTGGGCAAATTCGTGCAAGAGTGCAGCCATCAGCCCAGTGGCGATCTGACGTGATGGTCCGCTCGGCTCGGCGGCCAATTCCGCCAGCCATCGCGCCAGCTCGGTCAGGCGACCGCGCGCATCGTTGACCAGAATGTCTCCCTGAGGTCGGTCTCCGCTCCAGCCAATGCACACGGTGGTGAGCGGACGGTCGCCACGCGCCCATTCTTCGTGGATGGTATCGGCTGGATACAGCAGCGCGCTGCCAACGCCGCCGTCGAGTTGGCGACCGGCGATCTCGGTACGGATGCGCCCTTCGAGCACGACGATCATTTCATGCATGCCGACGTGTTGGTGGGCCCCAATGTGCCAGTCACGGTTCAGGCGGAGGAGGCAGGCGTGGAGGTCGGTGATGATCATTGGGTCGTGTTCGCAGATTAGAGTGCGGCCAGCGACATACAGCAATATTTGCCTAATAGATAGCCACGGCGGCCATGGAGAAATGCGTAAAATGCGAAATAAACTGCAGTCATCAGGGATATAAACCAAGCCCTGCGGAGTCAGCCATGAGCAAGATACGTCTCGGATTCGTCGGTGTCGGCGGTATGGGCCAAGCGGCCCATCTCCACCACTATGCGGTCAATCCGGATTGCGAGATTGCTGCGATCGCCGAGATCCGGCCGAAGCTACGTGCGGCGGTTGCCAGCCGCTGGGGTATCCCCGCAGCTTATCCGACCCACCGCGAGATGCTCAAGGCTGAAAAGCTCGACGCCATCATTGCCATCCAGCCGTTCACGTTGCACGGTCAACTCATCCCGGAACTGCTCGCCTATGGCAAACCGGTGCTGACTGAGAAGCCGATCTCACGCTCAACCGAAGCCGCTGACCGCATTATCGCCGCTGAGAAAGCCAACCCAGGTTCACGTCTGTGTGTCGCCTATCACAAGCGCTCGGATCCAGCCACGATATGGATGAAGAATCGCATGCGCCAACTCGCCAGCAGCGGTGAGCTTGGCAAGCTGCGTTATGTGCGCGTCACCATGCCGCCGGGAGACTGGATCGCGAATGGCTTCGCCCAGAACATCTGGACTGACGATGCCTCGTTCAGCGACCAGGTGGCGTGGGACGCAACTCCTGCCGGATTCAGTGTCAATGACGCCAAGGCCCACGAATCATTCGTGAACTACTATATTCATCAGGTGAATCTGCTCCGTCATCTGTTTGGTGAGTCGTATGCCGTGACCTATGCCGATCCCAGTGGCGTCGTCATGAACGTGCAGTCTGCCTCGGGTGTTCCCGGTGTATTGGAAATGGCGCCGTGGAACAACAGCATCGAGTGGCAGGAGTCAGCCCTGGCCTGTTATGACAAGGGCTGGATTCGTTTGCGTCTGTTCGCTCCGCTGACTTCTGGTCGCGCCGGCGAGGTCGAGGTGTGCGAGGACCGCGGCAAAGACACCACGCCGATGACGCTGCGGCCAGTGATGCCGTGGATCGGCGCGATGCAGAACCAAGCAGCTGTGTTCCTCAAGACGGTGCGTGGCGAGGCTACTGATCTGTGCGGAGCGATTGACGCCCGCGCTGATATCGACATCGCCAATGCCTATATTCGCCAAGTTACGGCAGCACGTTCGGCTGGCACACTCCAGGCGAAGGGCTGACCATGCCGCTGCGTTTTCGCAAACAGTTGATTGCAGCGACGCCGTACGAGTCGGCCGGAGTCTGCGATGTCGATGGCGATGGGATTCTCGACATCGTTTGTGGCGCACATTGGTATCAGGGCCCGGACTTTCAGCGCTGGCACACAGTTGCGCCCTGCCGCCAAGAGGGTGAGTACTATGACGACTTCAGTACGATCATCATGGACGTCGATGGTGACGGTCGCCCAGATGTCATCACCGGCGGGTGGTGGGGCGGATCGCTGCGCTGGCGGCAAAACCCGGGGACACCGTGTGGAGTCTGGCAAGAACATACCTGGACCGAACACATCATTGCCGCTGATGTCGGCAACATCGAAACGACGCGTGCATTCGACATTGATGGCGACGGCGAGTTGGAAATCGTACCGAATACGCCCGGTCATCCGCTCTGTGCTTACAAACTTGTACGCGACGCCCAGGGAAGAGGCACCGGAAAGTTCACCAAGCACATTCTTTACCCGGAGGGCTGCGGACACGGTCTTGGTTTCGGCGACGTTGATGGCGATGGTCGCGGTGAAATCATCACGCCCAAAGGCATCTTGAAGGCGCCCGCCGATCCGCTGTCTGGTCCGTGGACGATGCTGCCAGGACCTGACTACGGACATAAGGATCTGTCGATTCCGGTCATTGTTGCCGATGTCAATGGCGACGGGGTGAGCGAATTGATCGTCGGCCATGCCCACGGTTTTGGCCTCGACTGGTATGAGCAGCGCCGTGATGGCGACACCGTGCGTTGGATCCGCCATCCCATTGATCCGTTTTGTGGCCAGTATCACGATCTTGTGTGGGCCGACATCGATGGCGATGGCAAGCCCGAACTGATCGCGGGCAAGCGCTACCGCGCCCATAATGGCTACGAGGCTGGCGATAATGACGAGCCCGGCATCTACTATTTCAAGTGGACTGGCGAGGGTTTTGCCAAGCAAGTGATTGCCCACGGTCCCTTTGGCGTCGGTAAAGGCTGTGGCATCCACATGGCCTTGGCCGATCTGCGCGGTAACGGTCGCTTGGATGTCATCGCACCGGGTAAAGACGGTTTGGCCATCTTCTGGAACGAGGGGAACTAACATGCGCTACGGTATGAATCTCTTGCTATGGACCGACGACGCGACGCGTGAGGATTTCCTGCCAACGCTGGAGCGCCTGGCCCAGCTCGGCTTTGACGGAGTCGAGATCCCGGTGTTCAACCTGGATCCAGCGGCGTATGCACGACTCGGCAAGCGCCTCGATAATCTCGGGCTGGCGCGCACGGCCGTGACCGTTCGTTCGCAGGACGATGATCCGATCAGTCCTGATCCGATGATTCGCGGACGCGGTGTCGATGCGACCAAACGCGCCTTGGACTGTTGCCAAGCCGGTGGCATGGAGCTGCTCGTTGGGCCGTTATACGCAGCGTTAGGCCGTTTTTCTGGCGCTGGTCCAACCGCCGCCGAGTGGCAATACGGAGTCGAGAGCGTCCGGGCGATGGCCGAACATGCAGCCGCCTGCAAGGTCGATATGGCATTAGAACACCTCAATCGCTTCGAAATCTATCTGCTCAATACCGCGGCCGACTGCACGCGATTTGTGCGCGACGTTCATCATCCTGCTTGTGGTGTGCTGTACGATACATTTCACAGCCACATCGAGGAGAAATCTGTAACCAGTGCGTTACATGATTGCGCGGCGCAGTTGCGCCACGTGCATATTTCAGAAAGCGATCGCTCAACACCAGGCAGGGGACAGGTCAACTGGGCTGAGACATTTTCTGGATTGTCACGCCTCGGATACGATGGCTGGCTGACCATCGAAGCCTTCGGTCTCGCTTTGCCGTCACTCGCCGCCGCCACGCGGATCTGGCGCAAGATGTTTATCGACGAACTGCAACTCGCAGGCGATGGCCTCGCATTTATGAAGCGGGAGTGGGAGCGGAGGCAGGCACCCGCCTTGCGGTTCGACCGCGCCCAGACCTAAAACCCGCCATGCACAGCAGCAATACGCCGGCAATGCTGCCACCACAACCGCCGCTGCCACTGGCGCTCGGTGGGCCTGTCGTGCTAGATGATCCTGGTGCTGGTGGATCGGTCAGGGTGATGACGTCATCGGTTTGACCAAGATCGGCGCCACCAGCGGGTTGATCAAGATGCACGGTAAAGAGCGTGTCTGGTAGACCGCTGCTGACGCTCAGAAGCGGTACGCTGATGGTTTTGTTTGCTGAGTCCCCATTCGTCCATATCAGGGTCCCGTAGGTGGGCGCAAAATCCACGCCGTTGAGCGCGGTGTTGGCGACGGTGTGGTAGTTGACGCTGATCGCACCGGTGCTCCCGCCACTGCGTTGAATAATGACGTCTGCGGTGGTGGCAGAGCGCAGCGTGGTCTGACTTGCGTGGGCACAGGCAATGATTCCTGCCGTGTTCACATCGGCTTCGATGAGGGTGATGGTGACAGCATCAAGTGCGCTTCCCACATCCAGGACGGATCCGCCGGTTGGCGAAGCCAGTTGCACGATGAAGGTCCGATCCGGACCAGGGTTTCCGTCATCGATCAGCGGCACGTTGATCGTTTTGTCAGCGGAGTCGAGATTTGCCCAGGTGACAGTGCCAGAACTCGGAGTCACATCGACGAACGGACGGGCAGATTGCGGATAGTCAAACACCGTGGCCCAGGACACCGACACCGATCCACTGGTTCCACCGCTGCGATGCAAAGTTAGGGTGGCTTGGCTGGCGGTTGATGCGATCGCCGTGGTTGATGAAGCGAAGCCGATAATTCCAGCGGGCACGGCATCATCATCAGTGATGGTCACGTGGGTTTGGTAAAGTGTGCCAGTCTGCGCGAGTCCATACACGACACCCAGGAAGACGTCGAACGAGCGCGAACTGCCGGGCAGCGCATTGTCGATGATGGGAATGGTGACAGTTTTTGCCGTATGATCGCCATCGGCCCATTGGACGACGTGTGCCGACGCTGCGCTGTAGTCGGTATCAAGCTGAGCTGATCCGTCGCTGAGAATGATTTGCGCTGATGCGGGACCAACTCCAGTTCCAGTTCGCACGACCGTGATCGTCGCAGTGCCAGCGGCCTCGCTGACCGACACGGTGGCGTCTTGCATGGCGATCGTGTCCAGGACCGGACCAGTTGCAGCATCCGTGTTCGTGATGGTGAGGCCGCAAGCAGCACGGTCATCATCGCCATTGTCGATTCCGGCTCCGCCAGTTGGGTTTGAGAGATAGAGCGCGGCGTAAAGATCGCTGGTTGCGAGGCCGTCATGGATGATGGAGACACTGAACGACTTGGGCGCGGTATCGCCATTGCTCCAGTTCAGGGTGCCTGAACCAGCCGTGTAATTTGTGCCTGCGATGGCCGTGCCGTTGTTGATCGTCCAATCGACACTAATGGCACCTGTGGATCCTCCACTCCGAGTCACCCAGAACGTGGCAGTACTGGTCGTTTCGCTGACCGTTACTGAGTGGCTGGCGAAGCCGATCAATCCGCCAACGCCGTCATCGTCGAGAATCGTCAGCGTGGTGGTGTTGGCGTATGGCAGGATCAAACCGCCAGTCGGATTACTGAAAGTCAGGAGGGCAGTGAGTGGCGGTGCAGGAACACCATCTGGCAGGATCGGAACACTAACGGTTTTAGGTGCGCTGTCGCCGTTCGCCCAGGTCAGTGTGCCGCTGAGCGGGGCGTAATTAACCCCGGTGGTCGCGAGTATATCCGACAACGCATAATCAACGGTAACTACGCCGGTGGATCCACCAACGCGATCAACCTGAATCAATGCTGGCCCGGCCAGTTCGCGAACTGTGACGAGATCGGGGAATGCTGCAGATCCAGCGACTGGGACGAGGTGATCAAGAATATTGGGTCTTCTCCCGATTGAGTGGGTGATTTGAGACAGGTTCAGAGCGGAATGATC
>CAZZAM010000024.1:0-55759 GCA_964652775.1 uncultured candidatus Brocadiaceae bacterium
ACCCCGCCCGAGATATAGGATCATCGTCCGGATGGCGGACAGGTGTCCTCATTTAGGATGTTCGTCATTCCGTATTTTTCTGAGGCGATTGTTTTGTGTTCCTGTGGGCAGTTGTGCTTAATGAAAACGTTTGAGGGAGCTAAACAGAATTGTTACACGGTGCACAAAATTGCGAAGTTGGATATTCCACATTTAGAAGTATTGCATTATATGTTATTTAAGCGGTAGGCGTTCTAAGTGAAACTAAGTGGTCTAACCATGCATTGTGGCGACTCCGGGATTTTTCGCTGATTCAAATCACGATCCCTGTGAACCAGACCGCTGTGTTTACACTCAATGATTGTAGAAACGCCTTTTCATGGAAGTCCTCCTTACCTACTTCCCTTCCCTCACCGCCAGCGCCGTCGCCAATTCAATCGCACGCGCTAATTGCTGATCCTCGACGACAACTGTAGCCCCATCGGTTTTCCCCTCATTTATCCAGGCTTTCAGCGTGGTCTCCGTGCTTTGGGCGACGAGTACATCCGGTTGCAGCGGCTGATCGAGCCACGCGTCGGACGGGGCGCGCAGGCGGGCGACGGTGAGGCGCAGGGCGTCGCCGTGTGGGAGGAGGAATAACTGTTGGACGGTGCCTTTACCCATGGTCGGGGCACCGACGATGGGACTGCGCAGATGGAAGCGCAGTGCGTGGGCGAGGACTTCGGCTGACGAGGCGGTGCCGCCGTCAACCACCACGATGATGGGGACTCGCGGCAGGCGGGGAGCCGTAGCCGACCAGGTGCGCGACTTGGCCGGGTCGCGGGCAACCTGTTCGACGATCGCTGCTTCAGCTGGTGCCCATGACGCGGCGCACTCGACGGCGGCTTGCAGATTGCCGCCCGAACAGCCGCGCAGATCGAGGACGATGGCGCGAACATCAGGGATGCTGGCGATCGCTCGGCGCAGACCATCCGCGGTTGTGGTAGCAGCGGTCGGTCCCGATTCATTCGTGCGCGACGGCAGGAAGCGTCCGATGCGGATCATTGCGATGCCGGCCACTGGGGTGCGTACGGCGGCAATGCCGTCGTCCTCTAACTCGGCGCGTTGGAGTTCAATCACGCTGGCTTCGCCAATCAGTGGACGGACGCGCAGACGAACGCTTTCGCCGCTGCGCGCGAGCGCTTCGGCAACTTGCCGACGCGAGGCATGGGCAGGGTCCAAATCATTGATCGCGAGCAATATCATGCCGACGTGGAAGCCGTGCTGTGCGGCCGGTGATCCGCGCACGACGCGGGTTATCAACACCTTGCCATCATCGCTGTGCCGCCAATCAAAGCCGAGGCCGCGGCTCAGCGGCTCGACACCGAGTCCATAGATGCCGACTTCATCGGCGGTCAGGTAGCCGCCCCACGGATCGACGGCCTGGATCATCCCACGTGCAGCACCGGCCCACACGGCGGCGCGATCAATCGGCAACGCGGATTCGCGCTCCATCAGCGCGATCTGCGCTTCGAGGTTGTGTAGGCGGTCAACTAGTTCATGGACGACGCCATCCTCCCCGGCAGCGAGGATGGCGGTACAGGCTAAGGCGAGGCAGAAACGCATGCCCTCAGCATCGGTAGCAATGGCCCACGGCCTAACCATGATCAGGGTTGGATGGGGGGATTGCGCCTGGCTCGATCAGACATCTGTAAATACTTTTCAAAACAGTTGTTAAGTATGGATCATCACACACGAAGTAGAGCGATTGGTGGGTATCTTTGCCAGCACTGTTCACACGCGCGGCAGCAAATTCGTCTTCAGGCTGCCGAGAAGGACTCGGATTGCCGAGAGTGGTGCCAGCGGACCTAGCCACCCACCGCACGGGAGTCTCAGCCATGCTGCACATGAACGTTGACGGAGTGGGCAGGCTGAATCGTTGTTTAACCAAGCGTTGTATTCAACCCGGTGTGATGGGTTGGTCACTGCTATGGCTTATCGCGGTATTCAGTCTGTTGCCCTCAATGGGTCAAGCCGCGACCGCGCCAGTTGCGCAATCAATGAGCTTTTCGGTGGTGAAGAACTTCAACCCATTCAGTGCGCGCGAACGCTATGCGGCGATCTACGCACCGGTGACGTCGGCGACCACGATGCAGATCGTGACGCCACCAGCACATGGAACGGTGGGGCTCCGTCCATCCTGTACCTTTGTCTATAAACCGACTGCGGGCTATGTCGGACCGGATTCATTCACCTACAAGGTGAACGACGGAATCAGCGATTCAAACGTGGCGACGTGTTCGATCCTGGTGCGCGAACCTGGTGACCGCGCGGGACAACTGGTGCTGCTCGTAGTCAACAATCTGATGTTGCCGCAGATCCAGACCGAGGTGAATCGCTTACAGGCAGACCTGATCGCCGAGGGCTACAGCAGCAGGATCATCACCGAGACCGGTGCCATGAGTACGGCGAATGCGCTGAAGATGTGGACCGACATCCGGACCGAGTTTCTCAAACCGAACCAAAACATGGCGGGTGCGATCCTGATCGGCAGGTTGCCCTACGCGACTGGAGAAAATGCGGTTGGAACAATGACCGACTGCGCTTTGATGAATCTGCGAACCATGGGTGACACCACCACGGACGATGAATTGCAGCCGTACAACTACCACATCTGGGTCAGCCGCATCAGCACTGGTTCGCTCAATGCGGTGAGTCTGTTCGGTGACGATGCCGCCCTCATCAAGCGCTATTTACAGGCTAACCACGACTATCGGACTGGTGCCTCGCGTTATCCGCACACCGCCTACTACGAGAATATTTTCTCTGGTTCTGCCGATATGAACACGCTGCTCGACCTAGTTCCGCGGGTTGAGTTCAAACGGCCTGAAGTCGGATTCGTGCAAGGCGGTGAACTCATTCACGAAACCTCGCACGGGAACACTGACGGTTATTCGGACGGTGAAGTGACTACCTATACGATCCACGAAATGATCGCGCAGTGCCGCTTTGCACTCAATGTGTCGTGTTCCTCTGGCGGACTCGGTGGAGTGGTCAACAACCAACTCTTCACCCGTGGCGGTGGCAACATCATGAGTGTTGGTGCTTCGATCTCGACCACCGGCGGTGCCTTCGACATCTGTACGAATTCAAATCACATTGCCGTCATGCATGGCATGCTCGCTGGCGGCGAATCGTGGGGTACTGCCTACAAGACGAATCTGCCGACCTATGCCGCGACGCGCGTGTTGGTTTGTTACGGAGATATGTCGGTCGGCCTGAGCCGATTTCCCGAGAACCAGATGCCGACGGTTACATTGCTGACGGCAAGTCAGGTATCTGGACCGGCGCCATTGACCGTGAACTTCGCCGCGACTGCCAGCGACAGCGATGGAACGATCGCAAACATCGAATGGTTCCCTACTGGTCACCTGTATGGCAAGGTTGAGCCGACAGTCGCTGGTCCAACAGTCACAACGTGTAGCTACACGTACACGACCCCGCATCGCTACCTCGCGCGCGTCGAAGTGGTGGACAACTATATGGCGCGGGCCTGGAAGACGGTTGAGATCAATGTGCCGCTGCCGGCCGGACAGCCGGTGCGCATCAACTGTGGCCGCACGACGGTGGATGGGAATCCCCGCCACGAGAGCGTGTACGGCTATCCTGCGTACGATTTTGTCGATTCGACCGGAAAGGTCTGGCTGCATGATCAGCCGTTCGCTGCCGGCTATTGGGGCTGGGACGGCCATTGGACGAGCATCAACGATTACTGGAAGACATCAGCAGTGAGCAACGCCACCGTCGTGCTCGGCACGACTGAGCAGGCCTTGTTCCAGCACATGCGTACGTTCAACGAGCCGACCAACAAGACGACGTACCGGATTCCGGTCGCGAACGGTGGCTACACGGTGAACGTTGGCATGGCTGATGTGCTGTCGACGGCAGCCGGGCAACGACTTCTCAATACGTGGGTCGAGGGTGCAGTGTGGCAGACCGCGTTTGATGCCTACCAGAGTTTTGGTGCCAAGACTGCTGGAGTCGCCAGTACGCACGTCACGGTCGCCGATGGCGAGCTCACCCTCGATTTCTCACGCAATGCAGCGAGCACGACTAACGCGAATCCGGGCATCGCGTATATCGAGGTGATTCCCGATAGCGGTGGTGGTGGTGGGGGTGAAACAGCTCCGTTTGTGACCACGAACCCAGCCAGTGTGACCGTGATTGCTGGCCAGACCGCAACCTTCAGTGTGGTTGCCGGTGGTACGGCAACGTTGGCGTATCAATGGCAGAAAAACGGCGTGAATGTCGCCGGTGCAACCTCAGCGACCTACACCACGCCAATCACCACCACGGCCAATAGCGGAGCGATCTACCGCGTGGTGATCAGCAACGCATTCGGAACCGCCACGAGTAGCGCGGCGACGCTGACGGTGAACGCTGCTCCGGTTGGTGTGTTATCGCTGAGTAGTTCGGCTGTGACAGTCGTTGAAGGCAACAGTGGTTCTGGAACGGTGAGTTTTACGGTAAGTCGGACGAGCGGATCAAGCGGGGCGATAACGGTGAATTACGCGACGGCTGATGGCACGGCAACCACAGGCTCCGACTACACGGCGGTCAGCGGTACCCTCAGTTGGGCTTCGGGCGATACAGTGGCGAAGAATATAAACCTGACCATCGCTGGCGATACGGCCTACGAACCCAATGAGAACTTCACCCTGGCGTTGTCGTCACCGACAGGCGGCGCAACGTTGGGGACCTCTGCTGCTACGATCACGATCGTCAACGATGATGCGGCGCCGATTCCAGGTTCGTTGCAATGGACAGCGTCAACGGCATCGATCGGTGAGGCTTCGGGATCGCTCATTCTGACGGTGACGCGCACGGGTGGCAGCAGCGGTGTGGTTGGGGTAACCTATGCAACGGCAGACGGGACAGCTGTCGCTGGTTCAGACTTCAATACCACGACGGGAACCCTGACGTGGGCGAGTGGTGATGTCGCCAACAAATCGGTGACGATTCCGATCCTTGATGATGTGATTTTCGAAAGCAGCGAGTCCTTTACGGTCGTGTTGACCGCAGCGACTGGCGGCGCCGTGCTTGGTGCGCCAACCACAGCGGCCGTGTCGATTCTCGACGACGATCCGGCACCGGTTCCTGGGACGTTGGAGTTTACAACGGCAACGGCAACTGTTGGCGAAGCTGCTGGCACCGTGACGCTGACGGTATCGCGCATCGGCGGCAGCAGTGGTGCGGTTGGCATCTCGTATGCCACCACGGACGGAACCGCTGGAGCAGGCACTGATTTTACCGCTACCACGGGCACCCTGACCTGGGCTGACGCAGAAACGAACAGCAAAACAATCACCGTAACGATACGCAATGATAGCGTCCATGAAGCCGATGAGTCAATGACGGTTTCGCTCCTGAATCCAACCGGAGGCGCTGTCCGCGGTGCTGTTTTTGCGACGACCCTCACAATCACCGATGACGATGTTCTTGATGTGACCCCGCCGACGCAGCCGTCGGCACCATCGGTAACGGGTGATGGCAGCACGGCGCCAGTACTGTCAGGAACCACCGAGGCAAACGCGACGGTAACCATATATGATAGCGGTGTGCCAGTCGGCACCGCGATCGCCGATGGTGCTGGTGCGTGGAGCTACACCGTGACGCTCGCCAGTGGATCGCATCTCATCACAGTGACGGCAACAGACGCAGCAAACAATTCCAGCGTCATTTCCTCGCCCATCACGGTGGTAATCTCGTCGGCTAGCCCACCGAGCCCGGGTCCCACAGCGAGTAGTTCTGGTGGCGGCGGGGGCGGTGGAGGCGGCTGTGGAATGGGATCAACGCTGGCGCTGCTCGCCATGGTCGTTGGCTTGCGCACTCCAAGAAGTCGCCGCGGACGACTGCCAGCAGCAGATAAGTGACGCTGGAGTTGCCTGAAAAACAGCCCATGTTTCTGGAGCAAACAGCATGACTGATCCTGAGCCGAATGACGAAGTTCTCTTCGACCGCTACGTTGGTGCCAACGGGCACGGTGGTGGCGACTTGGCGGCGCTTGATCAGCTGATGGAGCGGCATCGTGAACTTGCCATCCGTCTTGCGATGCGTTTGGTCGGTGATCGAGCCGAGGCTGAAGACGCTGTGCAGACGGCGTATTGCCGCATCTTGGAAGTTGCTGACCGTCAGCGTCCGCAGACCAGTTTTCGTGCGTGGTTATTGGCTGCCGTCGCAAAGGCTTGTCATCACCAATTGCGCGAGCATCAGCAGCGCGCGATTGGGGAACAAATCGTCGCTCATGAGACACCAGGCAAAGAAGCGACCAGCGATGAACTGCGGGCGGTGGTGCGGCAGGAGGTGGACCAACTGCCGGACCGGATTCGCATGCCGCTATGGTTGGTGTTCAGCGATGGTCTGAGTTCGACCGAAGCAGCCGAAGTGCTTGCGCTGCCCGATCGCACCGTGCGCTATCTGGTCCGTCAGGGACTTGATCGGCTGAAACGGTCGCTGGTTGGACGCGGCATCGGTGCTGCAGCTATTCCAGCGTTGTTGGCGTTGCCTGGCAATGAGCAGGCTGCCGAGGCAGCATCTGTATCCTATGGACAAGAAAATTCCGTCGGATCCATGGCCGTGGTTGGTGCAGTCGTGGTGGCCTTGGCAGTTGGGGTGGCATTCCTGCTTATGCGCGACGGAAGATCAGGGAGTGGACCGGCGGTGGTGCAGCCTAGCGTGGAAATGGTGCCGCCGAACGTGGGAATCGGTCCCAAGCTTGCAGTAACCCAGCCGGCAATTCTCGCCCGTCGCATCGCGGTGACGCTGGTTCGTCATCACGTCGATGAAGCACTTGTCGAAATCAATCGTGCGTTGAATGGTGCATTGCCGTGGGCATGCAGTCGGCAGCTTGCGGCTGAACCACGTTTTGGCATCAGCCATAGTGGGGCTTCGTTGCCAGTCAGCGAACTCTTGGATCGCCTCGCTGCGGCGACGAATTCACACTGGGAGATGGTGCAGGATCACGTGCGTTTGTACCGGAGCGGCGAGGACGCGGCCAGCGTTGTCGCGCTCGCGCGAAAAACAGCTAGCGATCCGACGGCATTGGCATTCTTGGAGCAACTCTACCAACCAGTGCAGTTTGGCATACAGCCGCCGCGCACGTTGTTATCTTGTGCGGCCACCGACGCACCAACGCAAGAGCAGCTTCGTCAGTTGTTGGAACGGTCAAATCCTCCTGAAGCCGCCATCCGTCTTGCCGGTGCTTGGCGCGCTGCCTGGGCAGTCCCTGCCGTGCTGCGGATCAGTGCACGCGAAGCGAAGTCAACCCTACCGAAGAATCGCGAAGTGATCGAGGATGCTGCGGCAGGCAGCGGAACGGTGACCACGACCGTAACGCAATATGCAACCGGATCAGCAACGATACAGCAGACAGCATTGTTTGCGTTAGGCGCCATTGCTTCGCCAGCGGCGGTTGATGGTTTGATTGATGCCTTCGTAAAGGAACACGACCAGCAGGTACGCATCGTCATGATCAATGTCCTCGCTGCGACTGGTGACGTTCGCGCCTGGGAAACCATTCTGCCCAGCGTGACCGATGCGAATCCCATGGTGTCAGTCCAGGCGATGTCAGCGCTGGCGCTGGGACATTTTTCCGCAGATGAACAATCACTACGGGCGCATGAGCGTGCGGCTGAACTCGTCGAAGCAGCGTACCGACAGCCGCGTGCGTGGAGTGGCTTGGCCGCTGCCTATGTGTTGGCCAATCTGGGTGAGCCCGGTGCGCGTCGACTGATTGCTCTGGCCAAGCAGCGGTATCAGGAGGATCGACTCGGTATCGCGGTGCGGGATATGATTGAACCGCACCTTGCCGCGACGCTCGTTGGTGATTGCTGGCAAGACGAAGCGCACGCAGCGTGGGCGCTGCCGCTCGCCGTTCGCGCGGGAGTTCCCCCTGCGATTAAACGCGCAATCGAGATGGTTTCAGCTCCAGGAACAGTGAGCGAGGCGTTGGTGTCGGCCTTGGCGCAGACTCGTCGGGACGATGCGCTGGATGTGTTGATGCGGAACTGTGATCCATCTACGGCGGTTGACGTACGGCGTGTGGTTGCCGCTCACCTCGTCGCAACACGCGCTCCTCAGGCCGAGGCAGCCCTCGTCAAGCTGACCGATGACGCTGACGCTGGCGTCCGCAGCGCCGCGCTTGGTTCCATGGTAGGCATGGATCATCCACAGCTGGTTGCTCATGTGAGCAGCGATCCAGATGTGAGTGTGCGGCGGGCGTGCATTGTGGCCCTGTCCAAGATGACGCGGACTGGTGATGACGTGGCGATCGCACGCGCTCTGACCGACAGCGATGCGCGGATTCGGCAATTGGCCGTTCGTGCGTTGCAGGGCATCGTCAGTGCTACTGATTCGCGGGCCGATCGCGCAGCTCTGCGTCCGCTGGTTTCTGCGGCCAGACAGTCCGAATCGCAGCAAGTGGTAGCGAAGCAGTTGCAACAGCTTCTGCAGGCACTTGAGCAAAAGGCAGGCACAACGAGCGATTGGTAGACCCGGTGCGATTCACGACCTAGTAAAAAGCGAGACCTTGTCGCTGCGCTATCGGGTTATCTACTTCTCCCATCAACTCGGGAGACGATCACATGGCTGCCCTTAAACATCGTGGCCTCATGTTGGATCTGGCGCGTGGGATGGAGCGCAAGTCGTACTACCTGGAGTTGCTGCCGTGGTTGCGCGATTGGGGTTACAATATTCTTCATCTGCATTTACTCGACGATCAGGGCTGTCGCATGGAGTTTCCCAGCCGTCCAGGGCTAGCTTCCAAGGGTGCGTTCACGGTTGATGAGATGCGGACCTTGGTGTGCGAGGCTGCTCGCCACCGCATCCGTCTCATTCCTGAGATCGAATGCCTGGGTCATTCTTCGCAACTCAAGGCGTTACCGTGTTTCAAGGATTCGCGTACAACTCGGCACGCTGGCCCGATGAACGCGCTCGATCCTGAGCATCCGGAAACCAAGCCGCTGCTGCGTGATCTGATTGCCGACGTCGCGAGTATTTTTCCGGATGAAGTCCTGCACGCTGGTCTTGACGAAGTCGATTTTTCTCCGGTCGCGCGCTATCGCAATGTCCCCGAGGCGGATCACTGGCGCATCTTCGCTAAGCACTCGGCCTGGGTTCACCAAGCAATCCGCAAACACGATCGACGTCCAGCGATGTGGGGTGATCATCTGCTGTCGTCGCGCGAGATGGTGAAGTCATTCGCCAAAGATGTGCTGATTTTCGATTGGCATTACCGTCCCGAAGTTGATCCCGAAACATTGGACTTCTTGGCCGGATCCGGTTTTGAAACCTGGGCCGCACCGGCGACGATGTGGTGGTATTCGCGTCTGTTCTGCAGCCCGGGCAACGTCCGGAATGTCCGCGAGTTTACCGCTCATGCCGCCCAGCCGCAGCAGAAGCGTGTCACCGGAGTCGTGAATACGGTTTGGTGTCCGTGGCGCTACATGGCTGGTGCGATGGACTGGCCGATTGCGTGGGCTGGCCACGTGTTTTCCAACACGCAAGAGCAAGACGATGTATGTGCAGACTTCTGCCGCTCGTTTTATGGTTTGTCACCAGGAGATGCGACGACAGCGGCGGCGGCAATTCTTGTATTGCACGAACTGGTTCCCGATACACCGCGTATCGATGGCGTGATGAACGGTGGGATCAGACATACACGTGAACGGGTGCGTCAGTGCAGCGAGGCCTTGCCGCGCGTCACGGCCAGCGTTCGTGTTCTGGAACGCATGGAGGGCAAGGCACGTCGACACGGCGAACGCCTGCACGACGTGGTTCTCACTGCGAAGTTGGTCGAACGCTGGGCCGCACGTGGTGCCAAGGCGAATCGTTATAAGCTGCGCCCGGCCAAGCTGAGTGACTATGAGCAGCGCTGGTCAAGCGAACGGCCGTATCCAACGCCGATCTTTCCAGCAGCGGGAAAATGGCAGCACATCTTACAATTAGCACGCAAGCTGGCGGATCGTTAACGCTGAAATATCGGCAGATACTGATTCGGAATTTGCAAAATGATCAGCGCCATCGCGGTGCCGTAGGCGGTGCCTGGTCCTTCGATGCCCGGCCAGGTGCCGTCTTGCGCTTGGCGACCTAGCAAAGCTGGCGCGGCGAGATTCCAATAGCGTTCCCAATCGTCGCGATCCGGGCTGTGGAACATGGCCTGCGACGCGTAGTACTCGCCATACCAGAAGTACTGATTCCCTTTGAGATGTCCGGGCACGTTTTTGCGGATAAAGCGCAGTGATGGGCCAAGATGGGGATCCGACGGGTCATAGATACCGGCGCTGATGAGACTCATCGCCCCGGCAGCAGCGCGCGGTACGCCCTCTGGACCTTCGGCTCCCCAGCCGCCGCCATCAGCCTGATAACTGAAGCCGCCGTTGCCGATGGCGCAGCGTTTGACGTAATTGATCGCACGGGCACTGGCTTCGACGATCGGTTTTCCGCCGACACCGATGTTATAAGCAGCGCGCATGGCCATCACTTGGCAGATTGTCACGCTGATGTCGGCGTCGCCTGGGAATGGCTGATAGCGCCAGCCTCCTTCGGAGTTCTGACTGCGCACGATGAGATCGAGCGCGGCCTCAAGTGCCCGGCGCACCGGTTGGCTTGGTTCCATGCCGTAACATTCAGCGAGAAACAACGTGGCGAATCCGTGGCCATACATGTTGCCGAGGTCAGAACCGAAGTAGCCGCTCGCCTTGTCTTGATGGGCGAGGACGAAACGTAATGCCTTGGCTGCTGCTGCTGCGTAGGCCCCGCGCGTCGGTGTATGTCCGCCTGCCAACAGGGCCATGCCACCGAGGGAGGTGATTCCCGCGCCATCACCGATGGCACCGTCATCCGTTTGCAGTTTGACCAGAGCGATCAGGCCGCGCTGCACCGCTGTGTCCAGTTGCTTCTGATCAACTGCTGTTGGTGCTGGTTCGGCGGCGGCAGCGATTGTTACCATGCAACATAACAGGAGTGCGCGATAGAGCATGGTCACCAGCTTATTACCCAGAGGGGTAGACTGAAGGCCGTAGGGGCAACGCCCCTGAAATAGCAGATCACGGTTCTTCCAGGCGTTCGAGGTAGCGTTCAAATAGTTGTAATGCACCCGCGGGCAGACGTTGTTCGCGCGCCTGGCGCAACTGCTCGCGGCGTTCGGGCGGCAGTTGCAGCAGGTTGGTTTGCAGCTGATCGGTGCGCACGTTGGTCGCCGTCGTGGTTCCGGATGGTGGCGCGACGTTGCCTGCCGCAGCCTGCGACGGGGTTGCGCTTGGCGAACTGCTGCTTGGTGGCGGCTCTTGTCCGTCTGGTGAGTTCGGTCGTGGTGGCGGTGGCTTGGAATTGCTACTGCCGCCATTGCCTTTGGCTTCGAGCAGGATTTGCCGGAGGTTTTCTTCGGCAGCAACCATGTGGTTGCGCAGAGCTGCGCCGCGCTCCGGCGATTTAAGCATGAATGCGGCGGCGTCGGTGGATCGGCGTGCGCGACCAAGCAGGACGTTTGGTCGGCTGCCCGGTCGTGTGTGTTGTTCCAGCATGCCGACCAGCTTAGTCAGTTCGGTTTGCGTACTGAGGTGATCGCCCGGACGTCCGCTGGCGACCCGATCGTGGATATCAGCCTGTTGCGCCATGAGCAGAGCCAGCTCGGCGGCCTGTGGGAAGGGGGCCTGACTGCCGCCGTTGCCACTGCCGTTGCTGCTGCCGTCCTGCTGGGCTTGTGGCAGTCCATCAGCGATGTCGATGAGCCGTTTGAGTTCGTACAGCGCGATGCGTTCCAGACGCAAACCGGATTCGCCCAGGGCCGGTGTCTTCACATGGTCGAGGACCTTGGTCATCACCGCATCGACCCGGGTCAACGCGAGTTTCGCGATCGGTGCCTTGTCGAGCAGCTTGATACCTTCCTCGCGCAGACGCAGCAGGATATCGTCTTGCAACTGAGCGATCGCTGCAAGGTCACGACTGGCCGCGAAGTCAGGTTCGTCTTCGCCGATGCGTTTGGCAATCGGTAGACTGTCGGACAGCACCTTGGTCTGCTGGTCATACAACGCACGCAGTAGCGCGACAACATCAGCGCTTGCCTTATCTTGTTGCTGCTGATCCGGCTGGGTGCGCGGATCGACCTTCTTCTGGGCCTGACGCAGAAGTTCGGCGGCCGTCGCGGCATCGCGGGCAGCTGCGGCACGATTGCCGTCGCTCAGAGCCTTTTCGGCGCCGACCTGGGCGCTGGCTGCAGCTTGGGTTGGCTGTTGTGCATCCGGTTTGTCTTTGAGTTCAGTGGCAAGGCGTTCGGTCTGCTGGCGGAGGAGTTCCTGTTTGGCCTGCGCGGTCTCCAGATTTTCACCGCGGTCAATGGCTTCGGCGAGTCGGGCTTGTTGCTCTGCCAGTTCACCCAGGCGACGCCCAAGATCAGCGGCTGCATCGCCGCCCCGCAAGGCAGCCAAGATGCGCTCCAGCGCAGCGATCGAGTCATCCTGATGTTGGAGGGCACGCACGCGCTGATCGTTGGAGGCGACATCGCTGGCGGCTTGCGCCATGTGTTCGCCTGGGCCGCTGGTGCGGACGATCTCCTTGGCGGCGTCAAGCGTCGTCGGTCCAGCCAGAATCCGTCGTTCAGCCTCACCGGTCTTGGTTGCCAAGTCGCGTTGACGAGTGGCAAGCTCAGCCTGCTGGGCCTTGCCAGTATCATTGAGTTGTTCGGTCAGATGTTTGCGGACGAATGATTTGGTGTCGCCAGCCAGAGCTTTTTCGCGATCAATAAGTTGGGCGATAATGCGAGTGAGATCGCTATCTGAGAGCATGCGGTCGAGGGCGCGTTCCCCGCGTTCCAGCGCGGCGTCGGCGGTGCGGCCGGCTTCGCGATCGCCGTTCGCTGCCGTCGCCAACGCTGGAGGTGCGTCGGCGGCGATCGCCTTCTGAGCCTCTGCAGCCGGAGCGATACGCTCTGCTTCAAGCGCGTTTTCGTTCCAGCGTCGGAGCACGCGCGCCAGCGTTTCGGCGGCGCGGGCGGCATCTTGACTGGCGGCGCGGGCGCTGGTGGCCAATTTGGCAGCATCGGTTAATCCCGGTACAAGTGCGCTGCGGGCCTGGACAATGCGATCACGCGCTTCGGAGAGTTGCCGCTCAAGGTCGCGGCGAATGTCATCTTCGGCGACGACTTTGAGGATAAGCGGTGCCGAAGTGCCGACCCCAGGTCCCGTGACATCATTGCGATCCGTGGCACGGCCAACCAGCGTAATGCTGCCACCGGGACCGGCCAACGAGGCGATCACCAACTCTACCCGCCGCTGCAGGGACCGCCGACCGTCGATATCCTCGTGTAGCAGCGCGCGTGGCTCAGAAGCGGCAACATTGGGCATCGCCACTGCCGCGGTGAGTTCCACGTTACCTAAGCCGAGGTCGTCACTGGCTTCGACGGTTAACGCTACTTTGGCACGTGGCCCAACCGATTCACCGGCACGCGGACCAGATAACGACACCGACGGAGCGCGATCAGGTTCAACCGTAACCGGAAACTTGGCCGCCGGCAGCATGGCAATGCCATCGCCATCAGTGGCTTCGATGATGAGATCGGCTGATTGTGCAATGCTCGTCGTGCCAACCCAGGCATCATCAACCTGTCGCAACGGCAAGCTGGCGGTCCCGAAGCGTGCACTGACACCAACGACGGTTCGTCCACTCGGCACGCCAATTGTGAAGCGCACATCAAGTCGGCTACCAGCCAAGGCCTGACACGCGGGCGATGACAGCGACTGGGTTGGCAGACCGCTGTAGATCGGTGGCGTCAATGTGGCATCGGCGCGATTCAGACGTGGTCGTTCGACGACTAGCGCCGAAAGACGGATGGGGTGGGCGTCATCGCCGGTGATCGTCAGATTCCACACCCCTGGGGCGAGCGGGATCGCTTGACGCCACGGGCCCGACGAGCCGGACAACTGACGCGCCGCGCCGTTGCCGTGACCATCATCCCAGGCAAGACGGACAGCACCGGCGGGACCGTGATCGCGTTTGATCGTCACCACGACTTGTTCGTCAGTAGCGACAACCGCGCGTTCGACTGCGGCGGCCAGGACGGTGCCGCGCTCCCAATCGTGATTCGACAACGGCATCATCAGGCGGGCTAAACCGTCGCGCCAAAATGACGGCGAGATGACCGCGATACCGAGGGCAAGGATGATCGCGATTGCAGCAATAGTGACGAGTCGCGGCAGACGCGACGCTGGCACCAGCGCCCGCTCGCCAGTTTCGGGAATGGCGGCGGCGATGGCTGCGGTGTCACGGTCGCTGAGTGCGATGCCATCAACAGCACTGAGCAGACGTCCATTCAGGGCTGGCAGTCGACGCTCAAGGAAGTTGGCGACATCATGGTCGCTCAGCGGTTTGCGCAGTGGTCGCACCAACCGTCGCCACACCACGCTGGCGACGCCAATAGCGATGGCGACTAGTAGACCAAGCCGCAGCCAGCCAGGCAGAAACCACAGCCGATCCGCAGCTACCGCAGCCCCAGCGGCGCTCAGCGCGACGGCGGTCAACCGCGCTGCCCCGCCCATCGCGACCACACGGTGCAGTCGCGAGCGCACACGTTGAAGGATCGCGTTCGGGACCATGCTCGGACCTTACCTGTCGGCAGGTCCCAGCAATCCCCGGATCATGCCGAGGGAGTGTCCATATCAGACGGTTGATGGCCATTCGGTGAGCAGGCGAAGTTGTCCACAGATTGCGCAGATTTCGAATATTGGTTACAGGCACCGTATGTGATGAGACAAGGTCTGCTAAATCTGCGTAATCTGGACAATCTGTGGATGATGCTGCGGATAGAGGCAAGCCAAACTACGCCAGCCGCCCGCCGTGTTTCTCAAGCCACTGCTCCGCCCCATCCAGATCGTGGCGCTCCCGGTGCATGACCACCGCTGTCTTGGCTGACCATTGAGCCGAGGCCAACAGCGTGATGGCTTTCGCGCGGGTGATCCCGGTCAATTGACAGACGATCCGCACCGCGCGGTCGCGCAGCTTGGCGTTGGTGGCTTTCACATCGACCATCAAGTTGCCATAGACCTTGCCGGACAGCGTCATCAATGCGGTCGAGATGGTGTTGAGGGCGAGCTTGGTCGCGGTGCCGGCCTTGAGTCTGGTCGAGCCGGTCAGTACCTCTGGTCCCGTCGCGAGCAGGATCCGTTGCGCACCATCCGGAGCCGGCACATCAGCGCAGGTCAGCAGCGCGCACAGTGGCGGTTGCGGCAGGCTGCGTAACCAGGTCAAGGCTCCGTGCACATACGGCGTCGTGCCGCCGGCAGCGATGCCCAACACAGCGTCGCGGGCAGTGATCCGCAGACGGCGCAGTTCCGGAAGCGCGCCGCGGGGATCGTCTTCGGCGCCTTCGCTGGGCACGCGCAGACTGCGATCGCCGCCAGCGATGATGCCAATGACCTTCCCGGGATCGGCACAGAAGGTGGGCGGAATTTCCGATGCGTCGAGTACGCCGAGGCGTCCGCTCGTCCCAGCGCCGAGATAGATCAGTCGGCCATCAGCCAAAAATCCCGGCGCAGCCGTGGTGATGAAGCGTGCCAGCGCCGGAGCAGCTCGCTGCATTGCTCGCTGTACGGCTTGATTCTCGCGGTTCATCAACGCAACCAAGCCACGCGCCGACAGCGTGTGCAACTTCTGCGTTCGTGGATTCACCCGTTCGGTGTCGATGTGAGAACGATTGGGTATGGTCAGGTTTTTTTTAGAGCGCATATGGATGACGTCAGGGCGGCAATGTCGTTGGAGGCTTCGGTATCGCCACGGGCTTCTCTGGCGGTGGAATCAAGATTGCGTCGAGATCGATTTCGAGGGACCAGCGACCAACGACATTGGACTTCGATGATGATGGTGGTGAGCCAATGGTGCTGACGTAGCCAGGCTTCCAGCGAACAACGGGAATCAATGGTGGCCGCAGACCACTTGGATCAGTGCCGATACGAAAACGACTGGGCGATAGTCGTTCATAGATGAGCGCGGGGATGTTGTCGTTGACGCGTAGGCCTTGCGCTTCAGGCGGTAACGTGGCAGGCAAAATTCCATCACGTCGATACGCTGCGGAGATCAACGCCGCGCAGCGCTTCAAACGATGTTGGGTTGCTGCTTCGATAGCAGTAACCGCGCATTCCTGTAAGTTAGGCAGAATAATGTTGGTGAGCAGTGGTGGGATGCCCAATGGCATGTTGCACCCAGACGGCACTGGTTTGCCCAGCAAGCCGGCTTCAACCTGAGCTACGCGGCTTGAGCATACCGTCAGGTCGTAGCCTTGGATGGGCCATTCAACCAAGAATGCCAACATATCAGCTAGGAATGCAGAATCACTCCCAATGACGCCGCTGAATCCCCAATTGAGCCGACTGAAGGGTTCCTGCCAGATGCAGCGCTCGCCAGCGTAGCCATCCGCGCACCATTGAAGTTGCAGCGGTGGCTCAGCGACCCAGGGAAGTAATGTTTCAGTGCCGACGCGACCACGAGTTGCCAGCCACAAGATAGCGTCGTCGCGAATTTTAGTGGCGCTGATACTGATCATGGCATCGATGAGGACGCCTGGGTGGTCCAAGGTGCGTTGGAAGGACTCAAGGCGCCTGAGTTCTGGCATTGGATTCGTATCCAGACAGGCGCGAGTCGCTAGGGCAGTGACGATGCTGCGTACGGCTAGTAGGTTAGGAGTCTTTGATTGTTCACTTTGACTAATGTCGATGGTCGCAAGTCGGGTGGGGTCTCGCTCAATCCAACCATAGACAGATACAACGCAGGGCCCTTCAGCAAGGATGGTGCTAAGCGCATCGAGATCATAGACAGCGTCCTTCAGTGCCTGGTCACGCTTGGCTAGATCGACCGCGAGTGGTGGTTGTTGCTCAGACAGTTCGTTGAACGGAGGTCGTACTTTTGTCTGGGAAATGGCGTCTTGCCATTTTGGTCCAGGCCAACTGACCAACGGCCACAACCGCGCCTGGCGATCAGCATCAACGGCCGGACCCAAGGCGACGAACTCGACAGGGGTAACGGGATATCCACTGGACCGGAGTTCGTTTTGCAAGGCGCGGTAGCGTGCGAAACCAGCGAGGTGGATTGAGACCATTGCCGTGAAAAGCAGCAGAACGACTGCAATAACCCACATCCACCAGCGCATGCGGAATCCGTGCCGTGGTTCGCTGGTTGTCTCGCTCACGGCAGCGTCCACACACCAGCAATGGCTGTGCGTTCAGCGCCAGTGATCTGCGGCAGCGCGACGTAATGACGGTCTTGGCACAACGCGCCGAGGACGGCCCAGCCAATCGCTTCGCGGTAGGCTGGGGGAACGTGACAGTCCGCGCTGGAAACCACCGGGATTCCGGCGCGTGCGGTGAGCTCGGCGATCAGGCGGCGATTACGCAGGCCACCACCGGCAAGAATGGCGCGCTTGCTGCCGACCATGGCCTTGGTGATGGCAGCGGCGACTCCAGCACAGGCAGTGGCAGCAAGATCGGCAGGCGTCAGCGTCGGACTAAATTTCTCGACCCACGCCGCGCATTCATCGCCAGTGCCGAGGCTGCGTCTGCCTTTCGCCTGCTTGCTGAGTCGCCGCGCGAGGTCAGCGCCAGCGCGCTCATCGACATGCCCAGCCATGGCCGCGTGTCCGTCGCGATCATACGGCGCATCGAGCACCGCCCGCGCCACGGCATCAAGTACTTGATTGCAGGCGCAGATATCGCCGCCGCTGATCTGATCGAGGTCATCACCAGCCGGCAGCTTGGTGAGATTGCAGAAGCCACCGAGATTGACGACGACGCGATCTTCGGCGGGATGGCGAAAGAGAATAAAGTCCGCGAGCGGTGTCAGCGGAGCGCCCTGTCCGCCGTTTGCGAGATCAGCAGCACGCAGATCGCACAACACCGGCAGGCTCAGTCCCTGTGCCAGCGGAGCCGGCTGGAACAATTGCCACGACACCGGCGGCTGATGAAACACGGTCTGCCCGTGGACGCAGACGAGATCAAGTGGGTGCTTTGCGTGCAACGGTTTCAAGGCCGCAAGATGCACCATCGCGAAGTCGTTCGCGAGGGCAGCGATCTCGCCAGCCGGCATCGGTTGCTGTTCAGCCAATCGGCGCAGTCCCGTCGCCACTTTGCCCAACGGCACCGTGCTGGTTGCCAGTAGCTCGACCCGCAAACGTAGTCCGTGGTTGTGGACCTTGATCACCGCGCAGTCGAGCGCATCGATCGACGTTCCGGACATACATCCGGCAATGACACGCTCGTGGGGGACAGTTGTGTGTTGGCGAGGATGGCGCACGGCTGCAGTGTGTGCGGACTATGCGGAAGTGCCACGGGTTCCTCCTGGGATCGCCGAGTTGCACTCGGCCCTCGCGACGAGCCGAGTGCAACTCGGCGATCCCAGGATGTCGAATCTACGTTGGTATAAGATTCTTCGCCACCGTTGCGTATTGCGCGCATGACCGCTCAAGCCCACCAGGGCGAGCGCGTTTCAGCCACAGGCGGCGGTGCTCTTGCGTAAAGGCAGTTACCATGTCGGCAAACATGCGGCGTGTAGTGGTGTCATTCGGCGTGGTGCGCCGGGTGAATCCAATCGTTGCCGCCAATTGCGCCCAATGACCACCGAGGCTCAACTCTTCGGCAACGAGCGGATCGTTGCTTGGCATCGACCGCAGCAGTCCGTCCAAGGTGCCTGCGCACGCGGCGTAGTCAGCGCCAGTGCCGCGCGTACCACGCGTTAGTTCATCCCACGGGCGATGGAAGTCGGTGAACAATGCCGAAGCATTACGCAGAACGCCGCCGCCTTTTTCTGGCGTGCGTCGTAGCGATAGATCGACATCGCCAAACGCGTCGATCCATGGCCCGGTTTCCAGACTACGGTCGGTGAACGCGTGCAGACTGCTGGCGCGGGCGTCGAAGTGCGCTGCTCCTGACCACGCGCGGTGTGCGGCTTCGGCGAGCGCATGCAGGGTGACCGGCCACGGCTGGCGATGTCCGAGATCGCCCCACGCCGTAGCAAGGTAGCCGCTGGCTCCGGAGGCGATGCCTTGTTCGGCGGCGGCCAGCAAATTGCCGCGCCGTTCCATGGTGCGGCCAGTCCAGGTGCGCCAGCAGGCGGTGCCGGGGCAGACCCAGGCCTCGCGACCGCGTGAACGTATTTGCTCAAGCCAGCGCGAGAAATTGGAATTCGGTTCGTAACCCCAGCACAAAGATACAAGATCTTCGGGCAATTGGTCGAGAGCTTCCGGATGTTCGAGGGCGATATCGGCCCAGAACAGCGGGCGTTTGCCGTGACGGCGCACGACCGCGCAGACCTGCTGTACCCAGTCCATGTACACGGCGGCCTTGCCGCGTTCAGCCACGAGTGCGTGCGACCGGCCTTGACCGAGGTCGAAGGATTCATCGCAGCCGATATTGGCAGCGTGGGCTGGAAACAGTGGCAGGAGTTCGTCAAGCAACCCGGTAATCAGCGGAAGTGATGTCGGATCGGATGGGCACAACGAAAACGGTCCGGTCTTCGTGCCGGATCCGAATTTCCACGGTTGGCCGGGTGCCATTTCAGCGAGGGCGGCGTACTGCGGGTGTTCGAACCAGCCTTCGAGGTGACCGAGACAGTTCTGATTGGCTGCGATCTCAACGCCTAAACCAGCGGCATGTGTAACGAGTTGGCGAACCTCATCGTGGGTTAGCGGATCCCAGCCCTGCCACGCCAATGGATGCTGGGAGTAGGCGAAGGTGTGTTCGACGTAGAGTTGGAGGTGGTTGATCTTCCAGGATGCGAGTTGATCAATCAGCTTGAGCAACTCAGGCATGGTCGGGATGCGGTTGCGGCTGACGTCGAGCATCACCCCGCGAACGGCGAAAGCCGGGGCATCGTCGATCTCTAGGCATGGTAGCTGTGCGCCGTATTGGGTCTGCAATTGCGCCAAGGTCGCGCGAGCGTTACGCAGGCCGGCTGCATCGAGGTGACTGATGCGGATACCGTCTGGCCGCAGTGCGAGGTGATAGCCCTGGGCGGCGATGCTCGAATCACGAGCTACCTGTGGGTCGGTGGTCGGACAGAAGCCTTCACGGCGAGTGAGTTGGCGTGGCGTGGGCAGTAGGATCGGGTCGAGCGTCGTGAGCGGGGCCATGCGCGGATGCTGGCGGTGCGCGGCGATCGCGCCAGCATGCCCTGCGTGTCCGATCAGCCACTTTTCGACATGCGAACCCGCGCTGCGATTCTCATGCTGGGATTCGCCTCGGGTCTCCCATCGGAACTGTTGTTGAGTACGTTCCAGACCCGGCTTGTTGATGCTGGATTGAAGCCAGCCGAAATCGGCATGCTCGTCTTAGTGACCTTGCCATCCATGCTGAAGGCGCTCTGGGCTCCATTGGTAGATCGTTGGAATCCAGGCTTGGGCCGACGTCGTGGTTGGATGGTTATCGCATTGCTGGTGATGGCTCCTGCACTGATGTTGGTCGGCGCTGCCGATCCGACGACGCACTTGAGTCTGGTCGTCAGTGCGGCCGTGTTGGTCGCATTCGCGTCGGCGACGCTGGATTTGGCGATTAACGGTTTCACCTGCGAATCGGTCGATGAGCGAACGTCCGCGGCTGGAGCCGGCTTATCCGTGTGGGGATATCGTGCGGCAGCGTTGGCCAGTTCGATGGGAGCGTTGTGGCTCGCTCAGCATGCCGGATGGACCTGGAGCTATATGGGCATGGGCTTGGCTGCACTGATTTGTGTCGGAGCTGTCCTGTGGGCCCGCGAGCCTGCACCGCGCGGCGAGCCACCCGCTACGATTGCTGATGCGATCAGCACACCGCTGCGAGCGTTTTGGCGTGATCTTGGTCCACGTGGTTTGGTTATTGTGTTGTTGTTCGCTTTGCTATTTCGCCTCGCTGATTCGTGGGCCGGCAATCAGACCGGAACATTTTTGCGTTCGGCTGGCTTCGATAAGGATACCATTGGTTTTGCACGTGGCCCCGTGGCATTGCTCGCATCCGGTGCTGGCGTGTTGATAGCAGGATGGCTGGGTACGCGTTTCAGTGTCGGTCCTTGTTTGCTAATAGCTGGGCTGGTCGGCGCGTTGTCGAATCTGATCTTTGTTGCCATCGATCGCGGTGTATTGATTGGTCCACTGGGATTGGATGTCGCCATGGCAGTCGAAGCTGGTTGTGGTGGATGCATGTCGGCCATCTTCGTTGGTTTTCTGATTCGTCAGTGCGGTAGTTCCTGTGCTGCGACGCAGTATGCGTTATTGACCGCTGTGTGGCTGCTCGGCCGTTTCCTTACCGCTCCGGCTGGATATATCGCTGAACAGCAGGGTTGGACGGCCTTCTTTGTGTGGTCGACTGCTGCCGGACTTCCCGGTCTGTTGTTGATCCCGCTGGTTGTGCGGTCGCGTAACCCCGGACATTCAGCCACCTGACATGCACGGCCTTCTCTCCGATATCGGCATCGCGGTCATCGCCGCCACCATCCTGGGTCTCATCGCGCACCTGACGCGGCAGCCAATCATTCTCGCCTATTTGTTGGCCGGCGTGGCGATCGGGCCACTGGGATTCGAATTTGTTCATGAGCGCGCAAATATCGAGGTGATCAGCGAGCTCGGCATGATCCTGTTGCTGTTCGTCATCGGTTTGGAAATGGATCTCAGCCAAGTCGCTAAGAGCGGGCGGCAGTTGCTCCTCGCCGGTTTCGGCCAATTCCCAATTGGCGTATTGCTCGGCGTCGGACTGTTCTGGCTGCTCGGCTACGGCATGGGCGGCGGCGATGCGACCGGACTGTACCTGGCGTTGGCGTGCTCGCTCTCTTCTACGGCAATCGTGGTCAAACTGCTCTACGATACGCGTTGTCTCGATACGATCAGTGGACGGATTACGATCGGCATTCTCGTCGTGCAGGATATCTTTGCGATTTTGGTGCTGGCGTTGCAGCCGAATCTGACCAATCCCAGTTTGTGGCCAATTGTCAAAGCGTTGATTGGCAGTGTGGCGTTGGCGGCGATGGGTCTCGCGATGGCGCGCTTCGTGTTGGGGGCGATGTTCCGTTCGCTGAGCAACAATCCAGAGATGGTCGTCGCGGCGGCGATCGGCTGGTGCGCGGCGTGCGCTGGCGCGGCCGGTGCACTCGGTTTATCGACTGCGATGGGCGCGTTGATTGCTGGTCTCGCGATTGGCAGCATGCCGTATCGACTGCATGTCACGGCGAAGGTGTTGCCGCTGCGCGATTTTTTCCTCACCCTGTTCTTCGTGTCGTTGGGTATGCAGGTGGTCGCTCCCGAAGCCGGGGCGTGGACGGCGATCATCATTGCGGTGGTGTTCACTATTGGGTCACGTTTTGTCACAGTGTGGCCTTTGCTGCGGCTTGGCGGCGCTGGAAACCGCACAGGATTTATCGCTAGTTTGAACTTGGCCCAGGTGAGCGAATTCTCATTGGTCATAGCCGCACTTGGAGTGCAATACGGCCACATCGGTGCCGGTGCGTTTAATATCGTCCTCTATGCAATGGCGATCACGGCCGTGTTATCCAGTTATGGTATTCGCTGGGGCGACGCGATCTGGCGGACGTTGTCGCGGGTTGCCCCTGATAACGAGCGTGAAAATGCCGCTAGTGCTGAACGTCATCCGGTAGTGATTCTTGGCATCCACCGCTCGGCGCAGGCGCTGATTGATGATATCGCAACCAACACGCCTGATCTTCTCGCGCGAATTCTGGTTATCGATTTCAATCTTGAGACGCTGAAGTCGCTGCGCGCGCGCGGCGTCGCCGGACACTTCGGCGATCTGGCGAGCATGGACACGCTCCATCACGCCCACGTCGAACACGCCCGGGTCATCCTGTCCACGATTCCCGACATGATGCTGAAGGGGGTCGATAATCTCGGACTGGTGCGCACCTGTCGAACGCTTGCTCCTGAGGCGACGATCATCGCCACGGCTGAGAGTGCCGAGCAGGCCCGTATACTGCGTGAGGCTGGTGCCAACGAAGCACTCATGCCGTGGCAACTCTATGGCAATCACCTGGCCGGTTTGGTGGTCGAGCGGGAACGCCTGACTGGTTGATCCTTGAATTCACAGGAGGCGCAGAGACGCAGAGGCCAGAAGAGAGTCTCTGTGTCTCTTGTTTTCGAAATGCAGAGTTTAAGTTGATTCCATCGCCAGCAGCGCCCGTTTTACTGCTAATCCACCGGCAAATCCGCCGAGGCCATTGCATGCCAGGACGCGGTGACAGGGAATCCACAGCGGAATCGGATTGCGCGCCATCGCGTTGCCAACCGCGCGTGCGGCCTTGGGACTGCCGGCGCGTGCTGCGAGTTCACCGTAGCCAACGGTGCGGCCACGCGGAACTCTGCGCAGCGCATTTAACACGCGGAGTGCGAATGGAGCTATGCCATGGAGAACAACCGGGCAAGTCAGCTTGCCACCATGCGGATAGCTACGGAGTTCACGCACGGCGCGATCGCGCATGCGCGCGGCTGCTCCGGTGCCGGCAGTTGGAACGCGTGGGCTGGCGTCGGCGAGAAATTCGACGCGGACGAGGCCAGCGGCCGAGGCGATGATGGCGATACGGCCGACACCGGCGAGTTTCGTTTCCGCACTCGCGGTTGGCTCAGTGCGCGAAATAGTCCGGCTCATGGCCTGCCTTCCATTTGATGTTGCAGCCCATCGAGGGTTTGTGCGGTTCGGGTACGGGTTTCCCTGCGAGGACGAGATCCAACGCAGCGCGCAGATCGGCGCCGGTTACCGGCTTGCCGTTGCTGGGCCGGCTGTCGTCGAATTGGCCGCGATACACCAGTTTACGCTGAGCATCGAACAGGAAAAAGTCGGGCGTGCAGGCGGCGCGATACGCTTTCGCTACGGCCTGCGTGGCGTCGAAGAGATAGGGGAACGTGTATCCGGCTGCGGCGACCTCGGCCGGGATCGTCGGTGCAGCATCTTGGGGATGGCTAGTCGAGTCATTTGCACCGATGGCGATGACGGCTGCGCCTGCGGATTGGGCGTCGCATCCGAAGACGGCCAGACCGGCGCGGATGTGCTTCACGTAGGGGCAGTGATTTGAGAGAAAGATGACGACCAAGGCGCGTTTACCAGCGACGTCAGCGAGACGAACGACTTTCCCAGTACACGGATCAGTGAGCGCGAAATCGGGAGCAGCTGCGCCGAGTGCGAGCATGGTCGAGTAAGCGGCGGGCATGGAATCCTCAGGGCGCGGCGTGCGGAGATGGACTTGGTAGCCAGTAAAACAACAAGGCGAGAATAATGTACACGGAAAGCAGTTGCACACCCTCCAACCAATGCGATTCGCCATCTGACAGGATTTGCCCAGCGATCAGCACGGCCATCACCATGGCGAATACCTCAGCGGGAGTGAATACTAAGTCCATGGGTCCTGGTCCGATCCAATAGCTCGCCAGAACCAATACGGGCGCGACGAACAAAGCGATCTGAATCGAAGAGCCCAAGGCGATGCCGATGGCCAGATCCATACGGTTCTTCCGTGCTACAAAGATCGCAGTCGAGTGTTCGGCGGCGTTTCCAACGATGGCGACAATGATGACACCGACGAACACGTTGCTCATGCCCATGGCGTGAGCCGCGTGTTCGACCGAACCAACTAACCATTCAGCCAACACGGCGATGAGCACGGTGGCGCCGGTCAGTACGGCAACTGAGCGACCGATGCTCCAGCCGGCGGCATGCTCGGGATCAGCGCCTTCGCCTTTGCCGCCGCTGTAGAGATGTCGGTGTGTTTTGAGCGTAAAAACTAGTGATGCCGCGTAGGTTACGAGGAGGACGACACTGATTTCCAGGCTGAGATCACGTTCGGCGGCGTGGGCTCCGCCGAGCATGTGGAACACCGCCGGAACCAACAGTGCTGCCGCCGCGAGCAGTAGCATCGAGGTGTGGCTATGTGCTCCGGTGCCATTGAAGCGTTGGACGCTGTGGCGCAGGCCACCGGCGGTTATCGCCGCACCAAGGACGAGCAGAATATTGCCGATGATCGATCCGGTGATCGATGCCTTCACCACATCGTGATTGCCAAGCGAGAGAGCGACCAGGGCGATGATCAACTCGGCAGCGTTGCCGAAGGTCGCGTTGAGTAATCCGCCAATACCCTCGCCGGTATGCGCCGCGAGATGTTCCGTGGCACGTCCCATCCAGCCAGCGACAGGAATGATCGCGAGACTGGCGGTGATGAAGACCCAGGTGTGTTCACTGGTGGCGAAGTGCAGCCACGCCGCAATCGGGACGAATATGAGGAGCCAGTCGAGGCGAGGCTTCATGGGGTCAAAAGTTAGAAGGATGAAGTAAGAATGATGAAAACGCAGTTCGGACAGTTTTCTTCATTCATCCTTCTGCCTTCTTACTTCCTTCGTTGATCTCTACAAATTTCCGAACAAATTATCCAACTGTCCCTTCATGTCGCTCGAGAACGATTCGCCCAGGGTCTCTTGTTTATCATCTGCCGGACGATTGGCGGCGGCAGTCAGCACGGCCTCAATCTCCTTGGCCAGCTCTTTGCAATAGACCTGAATCATACCGGGTTTTACGGTAATCGGAAACACGGCGACCTCGAGCGTACGCGAGCCAATGAGCTGCACGTGGATGGCGTGCTGTCCACCAGATTGCGACATGGTGGTGAACTCTTGCTCGCCGAGGAGCTTGGCTACCTGACGCGTGCTGACGAAACTGGCTGCGACCAAGGCTGCCAACGCGGTCGGATCAGCTCCGGCAATTTTGAATCCTTGGCGTGCGACCATGTGACCTTCTTGGTCAATGATCATGGCCGAGAGGGCGCCGGACTTTTTTACGAAAGCGCCTAGAAGTGCATTGAATTTATCGACATCGGCTGCGTAAAAGACGAGGCGACGAAGCCGCAGGGCTTCGTTGGCTCCGATGGCCGGATTATTTGCCACTGGCGGCCTCTGGCGTCTTTGCCGAAGTGGTGGCAGAGGCAGCCGGTGTTTCAACGGCGCTGGTTGCTGATGGCTTGGTGGTCACCGTTGGTACGGCTGGGGTGGTGGGCACTGCGTTAACTGGTTGCGTGTTTTCACCCATCCAGATTTCGATCTGTTGCTGCCAATCGCTGGGAAGGTAACTGCGCACGGCAGGTACGTAGAACGCCAAGGCGGTCAATAAACCAAGCGCGATCACGACGAAGACGATCGCAATCAGAATGATCTTGGTGCGGCCGCTGCCCGCATTGACCTCTTGGAAACGCTTCAGGTTGGGATCGGTTTCACCCAAGTCGGGCGTGCCGCCTGGTCCACGCGCATCCAACGCTGGCGGCTTGGCTTTTTGCAGATGCTTGTCGCGTGGCGTAGCTGGCCCGCTCACCGGATTACCCATTGCCGGCGTTGGTGACATCGGGTTGTAACCGGCAGCGCGCGGCGGTGCGGCCGGTGGTCGCGGCGGTGGCGGTGCGGGCGGACGCGGTTGTGGCATGCCGACAGCTGACGGGCGGTGTGCGGCGGCAGCTGGTAGCGGGGCAGCTGGTGGCCGCGGAGGCGGTGCTGGTGGCAATGATGGCGCAACGGGCAGTGGTCGCGGAGGGGTTGGCGCTGAGGCGACCGGCGTTGCACCAGCAGGCGTGCCATCAGCGGCAGGGGCTCCGCCCGCAGGTTGGCTCTGTGGGGTCAGATTGGCTCCGGTACGGCGACCACGCGCACCGGGGGCGTGCTCTTTATTGAGCTTTTCGATGACCAGACGGCTCGCTTCCTTGAGCGTTGCGAATACGCCTTTGCCATCACGCGCACAGGCTTCAAAGACCGGATGCTTAAACGGATTGATCTGCGCATTCATATCCGCAACGCTCATCGCGTTTGGTAGGTCGCGCTTGTTGTACTGCAGAATCAGCGGAATGAAGCTGGGTGCATTCGGATCGTCGATAGTCAGGCCCATCTCAGCGAGGTTGTCGCGCAGGTTTTGCAGCGACTCGAGATTCTCGTTCATCTTCTCGGGCGACGAATCGGCGACAAAGATGACGCTGTCACTGCCTTGCAGTACCAGCTTGCGGGTCGCGTTGTAGTAAATCTGGCCAGGCACCGTGTAGAGCTGAAATTTCGTGCGCATGCCCGCGACTTGACCGAGGTCGAGTGGCAGAAAGTCGAAGTACAGCGTGCGATCGGTTTCAGTGGCGATTGAGACCATTTCGCCGACCGCCTCTTTGGGTGCCTTTTTATGGATGATTTCCAGGTTGGTGGTCTTGCCGGACATGCCGGGACCGTAAAAGACAACTTTGCAGCTGACTTCACGCTGACCGAAATTGATCTGGACCATTCGTTAGCTTCTCCGGAGTTCTACAGGGACAGACGTTGCACGATGCGGTCGATGAAGGGTTTTACTTCAAGACGCAGCAGCGCGAGATTGGCATTGGGATCAAGGAGTAGGAGCAGGGTCGCAGGTCCAGCGGAGCTGATCAGGACACCGCCATGTTCGCCATGAGCGCTGAGACCGGTCTGACGGCCGATCGCCAGGGCATCGCACATGCGCTGAGATTGGCTGAGCAAGTTGCCGGCGGCGGCGGAGAGCGACTGTTCGTCCACATCGCTACGCAGCGCGGACTCCATGAGCAGGCCGTCCGCATTGAATAGCAGACTGCCACCGACACCACGGACACGATTAAGTTCTCCGAGGATATCCTGCATTAGGTCGCCCCAAGATCGATGAGGGCCTGACGGGCGCGCAGTTCAAGCATCGCGGGACGGACGCTGGCTTCGGCAAGCGCGACCACAGCGAATCCATTGTCGCGCCGGAAGGCGAGTATTTGACCCTGCTCAGCGCCGAGCACCCACGACGATGGTGCTGGATGGCCGGCGATTTTCGCCACGTCGGCAATGGCAGCGTTGACCGTGGCAGCGAAAGCAGCAACGCTTTCGTCTTTGCCGCCAGACAACCCACGCATCATCACCACTTGGCCCTGTGGATCGACGACGACAGCGCCCTTAACGCCGGGTTCGCCGGCGAGGGTATCAATGGCACTCCGGCGAATACCGGACCCAGCGGCCGTGGTGGGGAGCGGACGCGAGCCTGATGATCCATGTCCAGCTGGCAGCGCTGGTTTGACGCCTGAGGCGGAACCGGAGAACGGGCGGACTGCCGAGGGTGGATCGCTTGCGGACTTGCTCGTTGATGACTGTGCTGCTGGCGCGGATTTACTGATGCTGCCAGTCGCCGGTTTTGCACTCGTGACGCGGCCGGTAGTTGGTGATTTGACCACGCGGCTCGTGGGCGTCTTGGGCAAGGCTTCTAATTCAGCCAGGCGTTTGGTCACTCCGGGATCGCCAGGGCGGAAAGCGAGGACTTGGCGCAGTTGGTTGATCGCACCGGTCGTGTCGCGGTTGTCAGCCAACAAGTCAGCATACATGCGGTGCGCGGCGTAATTGCGTCCATCGCGCTCAAGCGCCGCCTTCAGACTGGTGATGGCTTCGGCTGGTTTGCCCTGACTCATGTGAATATCGGCGAGGAGGGCGTACACCTGCGAGTTGCGGGGAAACTCTTTGATGCATTTGCGGCACACGACCTCGGCGTCGGCATCCGCCTTCTCCAGGTGGAGAAGCTCCGCCAGGCGATTGTATGAGGAGGGCGAGGGGAAGTTATCGACCTTCTTCCGTAATCGATCGATCTCGGACTCCACCGATGCTCCTGGTGTCATGGGCGCCCCAGGCGCCGGTGGCTCGTTCGAGCTAATGCTTACGACCGCGGCGAGGGGGCGTCAAGGCGTGTGCGGTGGTCATTGCCACGGCTACGGGCTCGCTGGGCGAGCCGGCTGCGCCTCGCTTCGCTCGTGGCTACGGCCGGCTGACGCCGGCTGCTGCTGCTGCTCACTTCGTGCGTTTTCTTTGGGAAAAACAGCCAGCGCGTAGCACGCGCAGCCAGGCGGCGGGAGGCGCCGCGCAGCTCGCAGCCGGCTCGCCCAGCGAGCCCGTGGCCGTGGCAATGCTCGTCCGTAGCCGTGGCAATGCTCGCCGCTAGCATCCCGCCATGCCCGGAAACACCTTCGGCGAGGCCTTTCGCGTCACTACCTTCGGGGAAAGCCATGGTCCAGCGGTCGGCTGCGTGGTCGATGGCTGTCCACCGGGGCATGTCCTCGACCTCGCCGCCCTGCAGGCCCAGATGGCCCGCCGCCGCCCTGGTCAGTCCAAGTTGGTCACGCCACGCGATGAGGCCGACACCGTCGAGGTCCTCTCGGGCCTCGACCGCGCGAGCGGCCGCACCCTCGGCACGCCGATCTGCATGGTCGTACGCAATGCTGACCAGCGGTCGTCGAGCTACGAGGACTGGCACCACATCTACCGTCCCAGTCACGCTGACTTCGGCTACGACGCCAAGTACGGTCTGCGTGCGTGGGAAGGTGGCGGTCGTGCCAGCGCACGCGAGACGGTTGGCCGAGTTGCCGCCGGTGCACTCGCTGAACAATTATTAACGGCGCGCTTCCCCACGTTGTCGATCGTTGCTTGGGTCGAACGCGTTCACGTCATCGACGCACGTTCACAGATTGATCCGGCGGCGGTGACACGTGCGTTGGTCGATGCCTCGCCCACACGTTGCCCACATCCCGCGAGTGCGACCGCGATCGAGCGCGCGATTCTTGATGCGAAGGCCGCTGGCGATTCACTCGGCGGTTACGTGCGCTTGTTTATCCAGGGTGTACCGCCGGGCCTGGGTGAGCCGGTCTTCGATAAGCTCGATGCGCTGCTCGCGCAGGCCGCACTCAGTCTGCCCGCATGCAAAGGCGTTGAGATCGGTTCGGGTATGTCCGCGCCGGATCTCACAGGTCTCCAGCACAACGATCCCTACCGCTGGGAAAACCAGCGTATGACCACGACCAGTAATCGCAGCGGTGGCATCCAGGGTGGTATTTCCAACGGCATGCCGATCGATCTTCGCCTCGCGTTCAAGCCCACGGCAACGGTACTCAAGCCGCAGCCGTCTGCCGATGACGCTGGCAACAACGTGGAATTGCAGGCCAAAGGTCGTCACGACCCGTGCGTGCTGCCGCGTGCAACGCCGATCGTCGAAGCGATGGCGGCACTGGTGCTGATGGACTTGTGGCTGCGTCAGCGTGGGCAAGTCGGTGATCCATGGCCGGGCCTGGGAGGGTCGAGCACCAGCTCGACCTCGTAGCCATGTTCGCCTGCTCGCTGCATGCAGCGTTGATGGGTACTATGTCTGTATTGCCCCGAATCACGTCCTACCCGAGCTAATGATGTACATGACGCGCGCCCTTTCTCTGATCGCCATCGTGTTGATTGCTCAGCACGGCTTCACCGCCGAACCCCCGCCCTGGCTCACCGACACTGGTCGCGCTGCGCTGTATCCCACCGCAACCTGGCTGGTCGCCACCGCTGAAGAATCCGTCGCACCCGATCGCCCGCGTGAGCGCTGCTTGGAAGTGGTCACGGAAAGTTGCCAGGCCGAGTTGGTGCGCTCGATCCGGGTTCGCGTCCAAGCGGTGGTCGAAGACAAGACCAGCGAAGTCACCGGTGCAACCACCGCTCGTTTCGCGCGATCGTTTGCCTCGAACACGCGGTTGACCAGTGACATCACGCTGGTCGGGCGGAAGGTCGAGACGTGGTTTGATGCTGCTGCTGGCCGCGCTTACGCGGTGTGTGCAGCGCCACGGACTGCGTGCGCGTCGGCTTTTCGGACTCGGGCTGCCAGTGCTCTGACCGACCTCGCAGGTACAATGGAAGTGGTACAGGCCGGCGAAACCAATGGGAATCTGACCGAGGCGCAGCGCGGTTGGACGACGTTGTTGTCGTCGTTGCGTGCGGTCAGCGACGATCTTGGTTTAGCGCGCACGATGTCACCAGACGCAGCCGACGCGGAGTTGTCGGCTCGCGCTCAGGCCATGCACGAGCGGATCGTGCAAGCGAACGCGCGCCTCGCCGGACGTCCAGTCGTGACTGTCGAAGATCTCTCGTTTGTCCTCGCCGCCCAGTTAGCGCGCGCAGTTGGCGAGCGGAAACCACTTGTCCAAGTGCCTGCCTGCACCGTGCGTGGGTCGCGTTTGTCGAGTCCGTTTGGTCGCTTTTTGGCGCATTCACTCACCGGACAACTGACTGCGGCTGGGTGGCGCATCAACGCACCCAACGCCGTTGGCCCGACCCGCGAAGCGGCGAAGAGCGCCCGTGTCGACGCGGTCGTTCTCGGCGCGACGTGGGATCGCCCCGATGGCGTGCATTGCGTCCTAACACTCCACGCGCTGGCTGATGGCCGCGTGTTGGCAGCGGCTGAAGCGACCTTGCCAATCGCCGGACTTACCGCATCGGGCTTGGCGGTTGTCCCGCAGAACGCTGAACAGGCGTTGGCTGATCAGCAGCAATTCCGTCAGGGCGAGATCATCGGTGCTGGCATGCACGTCGATGTGTGGACCTCGCAGGGCGACGACGCACCGGTGTTTGTGCAGGGCGAGCGCGTACTGATCTTCACCCGGGTTGATCGCCCGTGTTATCTGCGCATCGTTTATCACCTGGCCGACGGCCGTCGTGCCCTGCTGGTCGATAGTTTGTTCATTGATCAGACGAAGGTGAATCAGATCTACCAACTGCCCGACGAGTTCGAAGTCGCTGCGCCATTCGGAGCGGAAACGATCCAGGTCAACGCCTCGACCGCGACCTTTGCTCCGCTGCCCACGCGCACGGAGGATGGCTACGCGATTCTGACCAGCGATCTTGCCGCTGCGAACGTTGCAACCCGTGGCCTCAAGAAAATTGGTTCGCTAACCCAGCAGGCCGAACGGCGCATCGTGGTTACCACGATGGATGGCAAGTAGGTCCTGGGAGGGTCGAGCACCAGCTCGACTTTGCGGATGGCATTAGAACGGCATTGCCCCGTGGTCGAGCAGGCGCTCGACCCTCCCAGGTCAACGCAACGTCGGATCGACGCCGATCGTACCGATGAGGCGATCGCGCCAGGTGGGTTTGCTGACGCGTTCAAGCATGGACTGGGCGTGTTCCAAACGCTGCGGCGCGGCGATGCGCTGGACGTAGTTGGTGTTGCGCGGATCGGCAATGAATGCGTTGAGATAGCGGACGCGTTCGCTCCAGCGGGCGATGTCGATGCGTTGCTGGGCCTCGATGCGGGCGCGATACCAGGCACTGGTCAACAAGGCTTCGCGAGTGAAGAGGGCGCGGAAGGCAGGATCGCGCTCGTTTTTTCCATTCCACGATCCCGTCGCCATGATGTGCAGCAGGGCAGCCAGCGGTGGGCAGGCGTCGGCGATGGCGCCGTCATCGAGGTAGCTCTGGGCGACGCGTTGGTGGGCCTCGACGATGTTGTCGACGCCGTCGCAGAACACGTCGGCGCTCTGGGTTTCCGGACGCAGCAGCGAGAGATCGAACACGGCGGTGCCGTTGTCGAAGATGCGACCGAAGAAGTCGTGCAGGAATTTACCGGTGATGCGCCAGCCCAGCCGCGACGATTTGACCGTGCGGCCCTTGTGGGTGATATCTTCCACCCGCTCCAGATGGCCGAGCGAAATCATCGTCGCCGCATTGCGCTCTGATGGTTTCAGGCGGCACCACAATTCAGGAACCAGCAACGAAATGTCGTGATCCATGCGGCAATTCGGGCCAACCCAGCCGGCGGCGCTGCTGAAGCCATCGTGTCCAGTCAGGATCATGCCGACCAGCGCAGCATTGAGATCGGCGGTGGCGCGCAGCGCATTGAACGGCCCTTTGGTGAGTGCTCCTTCAGAGCCAGCTCCAGTCGTTGACGGACTTTTTCCGGTCAGACTACTGACGTAGTCCATGAACAGTTCAGGCAGTTCCTGATAATGGATCGGATTGTACACGCACAGCGGCCGAACTTTGGGCTCGGGCGGATTGTTGCGGCGACCAGCCAGCACCGCATCGACAGGAATAGCCAGCCCGCGTTCATGGGGGACGCGGCAGAACAAACGCAGGCAAATCATCGCGATGCGGCGGTGGAGCGGATCACCGTGGTCCGGACGAATCTGGAGGTAACGCGGGTTTTTCGATGGCTTGCCATCAACGATGCGTGGTCGTGCCGAGCTGATCGTCCACGGATCGTTACGCGCCACGGCGGCCGTCAGGTGCGCGCGCATAGCGGGAGTGTACTGGTCGAGCGAAACGGCGTCTTCGACTTCGTCGCGTACGCTACTTGCCGAGAGGGGTTCGAAATTCGAGCAGAACAAACTGGTGCCAGACATGTCGGCTTCGGTCTGCTTGTCGTAGCCGCGATGGATGGCGTCATCAGGACGCTGGAACAATCGGTGTTCGCAGTTCTGCGATAGCTTGCTGGAACGCGCGGGATCCAGTTTGATCCAATCGCCAGGAACGATGACCGACGCGGTGATGTCGTCCTCGAGTTGGACTTTGTCAGCGGGAATGAAGTCCTGACGCAGTTTGAACGTGCGCCAGCCACCATTGCTTTCAAAGCCGACGCGCAGGTATTCGCCAACCAGCGGACGATTGCCGAGCTTGAGCTGATATCCGGGTAGGCCGTTGATCAGGTCAACCGAGAAGCGCGAGCGCCAGTCTTTTCCCCACTCGGCGCGGTGAAAGCGTTTGACGATGTAGACCAGCGGCCAGATGTGCGGGGGAATCGAGCGCAACCAGTCGTTGTACTCGTCGGTGAAATCGTCACTTGGGGTAAACATCTTGATTACCGAGCCAAGCGAACGTTCAGGTGACAACACCTGACGACCGACGCGCTTGGTGTAATCGGGGCGCAACTCAGGCCGCAGCCGGTGGGCGTAGGTATTGCTCACGATTTTTTCGACGAGGTCGAGATCCTTGTCGAGATCGTGAACGACGATCGGGCCGTGGATGACGGCATCGGCGAGATTTTTCGAGATTTCAGATTTCCCGCCGCCGGACACCGTGCACGGCTTGTGGCAGAAGGTGCCGTACGCCCAGGTGCCGATGAGACGCCAGCTCGGCGCGCCGGGATGACGAAGCAGGCGAATTTTGTAACCGCTGGGATGGACGTAGATGCGATCCTTGAGCAGCGTGATCGCTTGCGAGATGCCGTCCTTTCGCCAACTGACGCTGCGGGCGGGCAAGCTGATCTCGACATCTTCAGGAACGAAGAGAATGCGCGGATCATCGCGTAGGATCGCGTAGCCTTCCGGCTTCACGTCGATCTGATCGCCTAGCGCTGCGATGGTCTCAGCGAACGTGTGCTTTCCAGCGGCGACTGGACCATTGGCTGAAAAATGATCGCCGAGATGGTAGGAGGGGAATGCAATGGCGCCGCCGGCGTGTTCTTCTTCAGCGAGGCCGATCAGATTGGCGGTAAAGGAAATCTGCGTCTTCACTTCTTTCTTGCAGTAACCGAAATAATTATCGGCGATAACGGTCACCATGACGCCACTGGCATCGCGATGGGTGATCTTGAAGGCGCTGCCGCCGTTGTAGCGCTCCTTCGCATCCTTCCAGCACATGCCCTCGCTGCGTTGGCGCGCGTTGGCCTGATCCCAGTGCGGCAAGCCCAGGTCTTTTTTGCTCAGTCCAGTGAGGTGCGGCGCCAGGATGACGCAGCCGGTCGTACCGGTCCAATGCGCTGCGTCGAGGCCAGCGTCGTGTTCAGGCAGGAATGGATCGCCAGCGTTGCCAAAGATTGATTCGACGAAATCGAGATTCGCGACCAGTGAACCTGGCGCGATGAAACGAACTTCCATGCGTTGCTCAAGCAATTCGCCGGGAACTTCAGGAACAACCAGCGGACGCAGCAGGAGCGACACGAACATTTCGGCTGGGCGCTTCCAATTCGCGGTAAACGGTACCTTCAATAAATCAGCAGGCGGTGTGAGTGCTGCCGACAACAAGCGGGCAAATACAGCTGCGGGGACGGCGAATTTATCCGGTGGAATTGGCAGTCCGCCTTCGGACACATGGAACGAGCCCTGCGTCGTCCGGCGATCGTTCACGGGATTGTGTAGGACGCCGTTGTGCAGGCGGTAGCTTGAGAGCAGCGGTGTCTCGTGGCTATCGCCATCCTCAGGCAGTGACAACTCACGCGCGATGCCGTGACGATCAAGTACGAAGCTCGACAACGGAATACGTGGAACCGGCGCGCCGCACGTGGCCAACGTTCGATCAAGGAAGGCTTGAATGCGCGCATCGGCAGCACAGGCGGTATGGACGCCGAGGCGGCCGCTCACGCGCCAGTTGGTCAACAATTCGCCGAGGTCGCCGAGTGCTTCGAGACGCGTCTCGGGCAATTTGCCATGCGCGGCAAGCTTGGTCGTGATGATGCGCCGCAGTTGCGCTTGATCCGGTTCGACGCTGCCGCCAGTGGGGGACATGCCTAGGCGTTTGGTCAGATCCTGCATAGCGTGTGCTCCGCAGCGTAGGTGTGCCGTTGCCGCCGCGAGGCGCAACGCTTAGCCGTGCGACATGTGATCCTCGGCAACGCAATCCAAGGCAACCGCAGAGGCGCAGAGTTACGCAGAGGTCGCAGAGTGATGGGGTTAGAAGACATTGCTTGTTCTAGGTTTCTGTTACTCACAAGGTGACGATCCATTGAGCTCTCCTCTGCGATCTCAGCGGCCTCTGCGCCTCTGCGGTTGCCTTGAAGTATTTTCAAACGCCGACTTGACGGTAACCCTTACGGGCCCCCGAAATGCTTCGACAGCCGTGGACCTTCTTGGCTGGCGTAGGTATTGCCGCAGACGCCATATAGGCGGGCGCACGGTCGGGTTAGGACCTCGTAAGCCATAGCGCAGATCGGCTGGCCGTGGCGCAGGATCAAATCGTCCTGATGCGGGCGGACTTCCAGCACGGCGGGCGCGCCGACCGGCTTGCCGTCGCGGATGCCCCAGCCGGGATCGAAGAAACCGGCGTAGTGAGCACGGAACTCACCGGCGGTGGCTTCAAAGGGCACCATCTCGCAGGCGAGATCGGCTGGCACCACAATGCGTTCGCGCGTTGCAAGAATGTAAAAACGATTTTGTTCCAGAAACAGAAATCCCGACGTCGCACGCGCGACCGGCTCGAAGAAGTCCGCCGAGCGATGCGTGCCAACCTTGGTCAGATCCAGCGGCAGATGTGTGCGCTTGGCGACGAAGCCGATGGTGTCGCGATCGAGGTCGGCAGTCATCATCAAGCGGCCATCGAAGACGTGGTCATCGCCGCTTGGCGTCGTGCCGACGAACATCAATGGCTGGCGGCGGTGACGCTCCAACATCGCAGCTTGATCAAGCACGCGACGTTGGTTGAACACGATCGCCTGGTTTACCGCCACGCCGGCGGTGACGATGATGTTGAACGAGCGCGGAATGAGTTCGATCCACAATTCGCCGCGGTAGCCTTGCGGCACGCGGTCATAGCGCGGTGTGCCATCGGCAAGCACCCGCGTCGCAAGATCGACGCGGCCGGTCGAACTCTTGCCGTTGCAATACGCCTCGACACCAGCGGGCAGCGCCAGCGCTTCGGCCAAGCGGACCAGGTACACGCCATCGCGCGCGAGGCAGGTTGGCTTGGACAGATCAAGTCGCTCCAGTGCGAGCCCCGCCGCAAGATCGCGCACGCGTTCGCCGGTCAGTGGCAGCAGTGAACCCGGCAACCGGAACGCTTCGTTACTGAGCGTCAGATCGAGCGACGCCGGTTGGATCTGTGTTGGCAAAATGCTGGTGCGACTACTGATCCCGCCGCTGGCAACCAAGGCGCGGAGGTCTTCGTATTCGTAGGTACCTAGCAGGGCGGGCATCGCGCGGCACGGTAGAGGGGTGGGCGGGTTGCGCCAGACCCGGGAACGCCTGGGAGCGCCGCACTCCTGTGCGGCTGGGGCAATGGATGCAGCTTCGAGCTTCGAGCTTCGAGCTGCGAGTTTCGAGCAGGCGCACCCAGGCCTCGAATGCCTTGAATTACGGCGTGGTTCCGGGCAGTCTGGCGCACATGCAACTGAACCCGCGTATTGGCTTAGGCCTAGCAGCGATTCCGGTCTTCTTCCTGGCTCTGATGATCTCCGGCTGTGGCGAGACCGTTGCGCCGATCCCCGAACGCACGGTTGTTGCTCCGCCAGTCGCTTCGCCAATTCCCGCTGTCGTCGCCGCCCGTTCGTTTGTCGCCAAGCACGTGGTGGTCATCGTCATGGATGGTCCGCGCTGGAGCGAAACCTGGGGCGAGCCGACGCGGAAGTACATCCCGCACATGGCGACCGAGCTGGCGCCGCTGGGCGCGTTGTGGACGGACTTTGCCAACGACGGCGCGACCCAGACGACCGCTGGACATACGGCGATCACGACCGGATTTTATCAAAATATCAACAACAAGGGCGAGGCGCTTCCGGCGCGCCCGTCAATTTTCCAGCGTCTCGTGAAGGCGCGTGGTGGCGTGGCCGAGGTTGCGTGGATCATCTCATCCAAGGACAAACTGGCGGTCCTGAGTGATACGACGGATCCAGCATGGACGGGGCAATGGCAGTGCCGTAGCGATTGCGGCATCGATGGTCGTGGCGTAACCGGTGGCTATCGTGACGACGCGCAGACCTGGGAACGAGTTCAGATTATACTGCCCCGCGATCATCCCAGTTTGGTGTTGATCAACTTGCGCGAGCCAGACTCGTCGGGACACGGCAAAGATTGGCCAGGATATCTGCGCGGGATTCGCGAGGGCGATCTGATCATCAAACAACTGTGGGATCTGATTCAGGCCGATCCGGTCTATCGCAATACCACTGACCTATTTGTGACCAATGACCACGGTCGTCATCCTGATGGCCACAAGGATGGATTCGTCAGCCACGGCGACGATTGTTTTGGGTGTCGGAAAATAAGTTTACTAGCCATTGGTCCAGACATTCCGGCTGGCGCGGTGTTCACTCAGCATCGCAGTCTCATCGATCTTGGTGTGACCGTGGCGAAGATCCTTGGCGTCGAGCATGAGGGATCGCAGGGGAAGATTCTTGATGAAGTGCTGACGGCGCCGAAGCCGTAGATAAAAAGTCGGATGTCCACTAGTTTATCGATGTTTAGTCAGATGCGAGGGCATATACGAACAATTACCGCATATACGCTCATATGCCTTACTTTGTACAACGGTATCGATGCAACTCGGAATCACGCAAAGGTAATTTCTGTCGATTTAAAAAACGCGCGTTACCGAATTGAAATTGAGCGATCATTTTCCCAAGATCTTGCCAATCAATATTGTGAAATGGTCGAGAATGAACGTGGTGCACACGAAGGGATTCCGATTAGATACGCACGGGCTTACGGTCGTATGAATTGGTTCCAGGCAGCGTGGCATAAGTCGTTCGACGCGGTTTGGAATGCATGCAGTGAACTAAAAGAAACATATAATGAGTGGAACCAGGACGCTGGAATGAAGAGCATGTCGCGCGCTGTTCAATATTCACATTTTACATCAAATATTAAAATATTTCGGAACGGGGAGCTGTTAAGTATACCGTCAGAATGCGCCAGAGATACGTGGCGTTGGATCAGGATGGGTGACTTCGATGGATTTTTATCTGTGGTTCCAGTTTGGTTAGAAAAGGACTACGACCCCAATTGGGTTGGCGTCATCGATAGCGACGACTGCGAGTTGTTATTTGTACAGCCTTACGTTTACGTTGTAAAAAACGGTGAAATTGTCGAATGGCGTGGCGGTAGCGGTGGCTTTGACCAGAAGCGTGAATAATAGGGAACGCTGATCGCAGGATCAGTCTGTTCGTGTTTGGCTCAGTTTTTTGTTGGCGCTGTGCCCACCTAGCATCGCGGTCAAATCAATCTTACGGTGGCGGAAATTCATGGTGTGGTGCACGAGAGGTCCCAGGAAAGGTGCTCGTGAGTTATTCTATAATTAAAAATTCGGCCTGACGCGCCAACGGCGCAACCCATCCCAGCCTGGGGCAACGCCCCAGGAAACGAGACCGCAGATCGTACAAGGGCTGAAAGCCCGCCCCATGGATCGGGCATTCGGCCCTTGATGATCATGGACATTCAAACCTGGGGCGTTGCCCCAGGCTGGGATGGAGCCGGGCCTTTGGCCCTGATCGCATCAATCCAAATGCATCACCACCGTACTCATCGCCTCAACCGTCACCGTTCCGGGATTGCGATACACGTGCTTGTGATGTCCTGGGAATTGCAGGAGGTGCCCAGCGGGGATTTCGACTGGCTCTCCACTGATGTCGATGACGGCGGTTCCGGATAATGTAAAAAAGAATTCCTGCGCGCCGTGCGGGTGCGGTCGGCCGAGACTGTGGCATCCGGGTTGCATGGTGACACGGTGGATGTGGACGCCTTTGCTGGCGATCGGCGACACCATGCGCGCCGAGAAGCGTCCGCCGTCGGTGCGGTAGTCCTGCTGCTCGCGCGGGCCGACCAGGAAGTGCCGCCGCACCGGCCGCGCGGTCAGGAGATCGTCCAGTTCAACGTCGAGCGCGCGTGCTACCGCCATCACCGACTGGATGCCGGGGTTCGATCCCGCCTGTTCCATGCTGGCGAGGGTCGCGCGTGGTACGCCGGCACGGCTGGCCAGCTCGGCCTGGGTCAATTTGGTGGCATTTCGCAGACGTTTAAGATTTTCAGCGAGGGCATCGTCCATGCCGGTAGCCTTGGTGGCAATTCCAGAATTCCAGCACAACTAGCCAGAATTCCAGCACGCCGGGCTTGCTGCGTCGGCAATATTGGCCATAAGTCCTCCCGCACCTCGCTATTCTAACCCGGAGTTTTCTATGGCCTTCACACTTCCGCCCCTGCCCTACGCCAAAGACGCGCTCGCGCCGCACCTCACGGTCGAGAACCTCGAACTGCACCACGAGAAGCACCACAACGCGTACGTCGTCAACCTGAACAAGCTGCTCGAGGGTAAGCCCGAAGCCGCGAAGAGTCTCGAAGACATCATCATGTCGTCCGACGGCCCGGTGTTCAACAACGCCGCGCAGATTTGGAACCACACCTTCTACTGGAACTCGATGAAGCCCAAGGGCGGCGGCGAGCCAACCGGCGATCTGCTGGCCGCGATCAACCGCGACTTCGGTTCGGTTGCCAAGTTCAAGGAAGAGTTCACCACCAACGCGATCGGCCAGTTCGGCTCCGGCTGGGCCTGGCTCGTTGTTGAAGGCGGCAAGCTCAAGGTCACCAAGACCGGCAACGCCGATCTGCCGATGAAGCACAAGCAGACCGCGTTGCTGACCATCGACGTGTGGGAGCACGCCTACTACCCGTCGTTCAAGAACCTGCGCCCGAAATACATCGAGACGTTCCTCGCCAGTTTGATCAATTGGGACTTCGCGGCTGCGAATCTGAAGAACGCGAAGTAAGTCGAAGGGCTGGAAGCTGAGAGCTGGAGGCTGGAGGCGTGTGTCTCCAGCCTTCGTCGTTTACCGAGTGATGACACGAAGGAGTGACGCATGAAAATGTTCGAGCAGCCGGCGACCAAGGGCGATGTGATCGCCTGGGCCATCGTCGCTCCATTTGTCATGCTGTTGCCGTATTGGTTTCAGTTCATTGGCACACTGGCGGGTTTCAAAACGATGTTCATGAGCTTGGGAACCGAGCTGCCAGGATTGACGCGGCTCTTGCTGTCGATCGGTGATCCGTGGGTGACGATGGTGCCGATAGTCATGGTATTGGCGATGGTGGCTGTTGCGCTGTGGGTTCAGCGTACGCAGTTCAAGGTCTATGCGCTGATCGTCATGGGACTGTCGGTTGTTCTCTACGTTCAACTCGTGGTGCGGGCGATCTACACGCCGATCATTGAGCTGCAAAAGCAGTTGAATTGACGCGACTACAGATCCCTGCCAACCGCAGCGCTAATATTTGGCAAATGGTAGCGATCCAACTGCTCGCGTAATCCTTCGACAATCGACTTGACCAGCATCGGCCCGCGCATGATGAGTCCGGTATAGACTTGGACGAGATTTGCACCGTGGCCGATTTTTTCCCACGCTGCTGCTGCTGAATCGATGCCGCCGACGCCGACGAGTGGCACATCGGCGCGACCAACCGAGCGCAGGCGACGTGCGACATGGGCAAGTACCGCTGTGCTGCGCGAACGCACTGGCGTGCCCGAGAGTCCACCGGCTCCACGTTCAGCGACCCACAACGGATCGTAGCTCAGACCACCGCGGCCGATCGTTGTGTTCGTGCAGATCAAACCGTCGCAACGCGATTCGAGCGCGGCGTCCACCGCAGCATCAATGCCAGCGTCGGCGAGGTCCGGCGCAATCTTCACCAACAGCAGTTTTCCTGGCGCAACGGTGTCCAGTTCAGCTCGCACGCCGGTCAGCAGGTGTTTGAGGACGCCTTCGGCCTGCAGATCGCGCAGCCCCGGCGTGTTCGGACTGCTGACGTTGACCACGACGTAGTCGCCGCGTGCGCCGAGCAATCTCACCGAAGCACGGTAATCATCGAGCGCTTGGTCATTCGGCACGATCTTCGATTTGCCGAGGTTGACGCCGACGATGCACGGCTTGGGGCCGAGTTGGTCAAGTCGCTCCGCCATCGCCGCAGCGCCGTGGTTGTTGAAGCCGAAGCGATTGATCAGCCCGCCGTCAGTCGGTAGGCGAAACACGCGTGGTTTGGGATTGCCGGGCTGCGGACGCGCGGTGACCGTGCCGACCTCGACGTGGCTGAAACCCAGGCGGGCGAATCCGCGCACGGCCTCCGCATCCTTGTCCATGCCGGCGGCTAAGCCAACCGGATGAGCAAAGTCGAGGCTGCCGATCTTCACCCGCAGACGGGAATCGTTGGGCACCGCAATCGTTGGACCGCAACCGGCGGCCAGCATCGCGATAGTGGCGTGATGCGCTGTCTCAGCAGGAAGCTGGAAGAGCAGCGGTTTGGCAAGGGCGTACCAGTCCATCGGCGGCTCAGTGTTGGCAAGTTTCGGAGTGCGCCAGTCCCGCCCGCCCCGCCCGCATCGACGGGTCTCTGGCGCCGAGGGACGGTGGCGGCATACAATGGGCGAAGCCCATGCCGACACAATTTCGCAAGCGTGAGCGCCGCGAAGTTGAGGCCCGACAAAGCCAGCGGGTAGGCCGAAGGCCGTAGGGCGAAGCCCTGAAGCAAACAGTTGGCGGCTTTCGGAGTGCGCCAGTCCCTCCATGATGGCGTCATGACGGTGATGATTGCTTGGACAACCTCCGACGGCGAGGAGCGCGAAGAACGCTGGCCCTCGATCGAACGCTTTCGCGCCTGGGCCTTGGCCGAGCGTCTGCGCTGCAGCTACCGCGCTTTTACTGCGGCCGATGATGGCGAGTGGGAATTAGTGGATGAGGGGGAGATTGGTTCTGCGTAAAGCCGACGCTACTCCACCATAGCCGTCACCGACTTCTCTGGCAGGATGCCAGCCATGACCATTACTTCGGTGCAAGAAGCACTCCGTTCAAAGATGCATCCCGGTCGCATCGTGTCCAAGCGCATCCTGCCAGGTGGTTACCTCGGTGTGTTCACGGTGCAGTTGGACAGTGGCCAGGTGCCGGTGTTCGAGGCTGGGCAGTTTGTCACCTTGGGGATCGACACGCCGCATGGCTTTGTTGCGCGGCCGTACTCGATCTCGTCGTGTCCACTTGATCGTGATACCTATGAATTCTACATCATCCTGGTCGATGGCGGCAAGTTGACACCGACGTTATTTGCTGCTGCGATCGGATCCGAGATGAAAGTCATGACTCAGCCCAAGGGTCATTTCACCTTGGCCGAGGCATCTGCGCGCACCGTCGTCATGGTCGCAACCGGCACCGGCATCTCGCCCTTCGTCAGTCAGATTCGGACGCTTTATCGTCTGCATCAGGTCGGCGTTCCGGCTGGCTACCGCGTGATCCTCATGCATGGCTGCGCTTATGCGGATGAGTTCGGCTATCGCGACGAGTTGCGGGTGTATGCCAAAGCCCAGTCGAGCGACTTCGATTTCCACTATTTGACCACAGCAAGTCGCCCCGAAGCAGCACGCGGCTGGAGCGAAGAACATGGCTCCGGCCGGGTCAACGAACTCTTTCGCCATGTCTTCGATCTGCCGATTGATGCTCGCCGTACCGTGTCGCTGCCACGCGGCGTGGACAAAGTGCATCTGCGCGAATTGATCCGCGCCGAGCCAGCCGCGCTCATGGTGTGCGGCAATCCCGGCATGATCGACAGCCTGCGTCAACCGGCCATGCAACTCGGTATGGGTGGATTCTTGGTTGAGGAATACTGGTCGGCGTAGGCCTGAACCTCACGACTGCGTTTGAAAATTCCCCAAGGCAACCGCAGAGGCGCAGAGGCCGCTGAGATCGCAGAGGGGAGAGCAACTGGCCCGCAACGTGGTGGTGATCGGCATCAAAAACGCACCGTCTTCCAATCTCAGTCCTCTGTGACCTCTGCGGCCTCAGCGCCTCAGCGGTTGCCTTGGATGGCGTTGGACTTGGTGAATAGTTAGGGCGCAAATTCGACGGCGATCACCGCGGCTGCCGGGACTTCGACACGGCACGCGCCTTTGCTAACGGGCGTCGTCAGTGAATCGGTCGTGAACCAACTCAAGGCGTCTGGTGCTTCGGTAGCGCACGGCAATAGGCGATGAATGGTCGCGGTCGTCGCGGTCGATGGCGTGGTGATCGTCACCGGGACTGCCGTCATGCTGCGGTTGACGAAGTGCGCGATGTAGCGTCCGTCGCCACCAGTGGCGAGGGCGTCGATCTGGGCCACGGCCGGTTGGGCGAAGGACCAAGCGATCGATAGCGTGCCTGGTGTCGTGGTGACACCGGTGAGTTTGCTTTTCAGCAGCGATTTGCCGTGGTGAGTGTTGTAGAAGCGGGTCATCTGGCCCTGAGGACTGTGGATCAGTTGACCGTCGGGCGCCGCCTTGAGTGCGGAAAAATTCCAACCTGTGCCAAGCACAATCGATTGAACGGCGATATCGATGAGATCACCTTGTCGAAACAGGCCGTGAATGAATTGTGCTGCGCCGATGCCAGCGGCCCGGCGTTGACGCGACATGGCCTCGTCCGAGACCTTTCCCCAACTGGCCCAATTCCATTCCGTGGCTGCGACGCGGTAGCCCAGCGAAGTGGCCAGGGCTAGGCGTTGCGCGCCAAAGCCTTGGTTTTGTCCGGCTTCATCACAGATGCCCGGCATCGCGGTCCAGGACTGCCAGAATTCGTCAGCCGAAACGTCAGAGGCAGCGATATCTTCGGTCGAGACAGTAACCTTTTTCCGAGTGAGCGCCTTGTCGGTCGCCTGCGGCGAATACACGTGGATGGCGACGTAGCGGACTTCTTTGCGCAGCACCGGATCTGGCAGGAAATGTCCGCCGGCGCGGCCGTTGGCGTCAATGATGATCTCAATTTTCGGATCGACCGCACGGATGGCGAGGACATGTGCGCGCAGCACCTCGGCATACCAGGCACCGAGTTGTTCCGGGGGCAGATCGCCGACGGCAGCTTTCACTGCCGCTTTGAACTCGCCCATGAACCACTCGTTGCCGAGCTGGATGTAGCGCATGTTGAATGGTTCGGGGTGACCATTGGCGGCGCGAATCGCAGGCCAATTCGGCATACCTTCTGGAAGTTTCGCGCCAACCGGAGCGTTGAGGTAGGCGACCAGGCCGGCGGCGTGGAGTGCGGCCTCGGCGAGTGGTTTGCGCTTGGCGAGGCCGTCGAGCAGGTTGACCGCTGCGATCGTTTCCCAACCCAAGTGCTTGGCGAGGCGGGCGTATTCGTGCCAACCAAAGCGAGTGGTCGCCACGATGTCCGTGTCGCGATAGCGGGTGGGGCCACGCATCTCGTTTGCCCGGCCCGGGGCGCGGTCGATCAAGTAGGTCCAGTCAGAGTAATCAACGGTGGTGCCGGCTGGAAAGCGCACCACCGGAATGCGCATCGCTGCCAGTTCGGTGACGATGTGTTCGGGCAGGTCGCCGTTGGCATCGACATAACCCTCCGGTCCGCGCTCGCCTTTCTCGGCGCTGGCGAATGGTCGTTCGAGAAATTGGCCGAACAGGCGCTTGTCCAATGCGTGCAGTGGCGTTGACTCAATGACCAGTTCCACGTCGGCAGCGGTTGCCGCAACGGACGGCAAGAGTGATGTGGCGAGAAGCGCAGTAATCAGGAAGCGATGCATGGGATCCTTGGAGTATATCAGGGTGCAGCCGTAAACTCGACGGCCATCACAGCCGCGCCGGGTAATTCAATGTGGCAGATGCCAGCGACCACCGTTGCGGGAACGGAGTCCTCGGTGAACCAGTGGTCAGCGTCCGGCTCTTCGACGGCGCACGGCAGCATGCGATGGACGGTGGCGGTGCGCAGCGTCGCTGGGACCGTAATGCGGATCTGCTGTGTAGTGAGGGTGCGGTTGACCACATGTGCAAAGACGCGGTTTTTACCACCAGTGGCAAGGGCATCGATCTGCGCGACCGGCATCATGGCTTCATTTCCGCCCCAGGTATTCGGCATGGGTGCGATGCTCACGCCACTCAGTGTGCTGTTCAGCAGGGATTCGCCGTGATGCTTGTTGTAGAACGTCGTCATGTGGCCCTGCGGTGCACGCAGCATCCGGCCTGTGGCGTCGATCTTGATGGCTGCGAAACTCCAGGCGATGCCAAGCAGCATCGATTGAGTCGCGAGTCCGATCGCTTCGCCTTCGCGCATCATGCCATGGATGAAACCGGCAGCTCCGATGCCTTGGGCGCGGCGTTGATGGGTGGTGAACTCAGGCGCAAGTTTGCCCCAGCCGTTCCAATTCCATTCCGTCACTGCGATGCGGTAACCAAGTTTTCGTACCCAACCAGAGCGCTTGTCGCCGAGCGATTGGTTCTGACCAGTGGCGTCGTACATGCCGGGAATACTGCTCCAATAGCGCCAGAATTCATCAGGAGTGCCAGTGTCCTTGCTGATGTCGCGCATCGGTGCGTAGGCGTGGATGGCGGCCCATGCGACTTCGCGCCGCAGCAACGGGTCGCTGATGATCTTCGGCCCCATGCCGCGGCCGGTTTCAGCGTCGATGATCAATTCCACAGTTGGATCGACGGCACGAATAGCGGTGACATAGGTCCTGAGCACCTCGGTGTACCAGGCCACGAAATCGGCCTCGCTGAGTTCTTTCAGGAGGGGAGTCGTCTTGTGGTAGAGGAACCACTCATTGCCGATTTGGAAATAACGCACCTTGAATGGTTCGGGGTGGCCGTTGGCGGCACGGATCGCCGGCCAGTCCGGCATGCCCTCGGGAAGTTTGGCACCGAGCGGCGCATTGAGGTACGCGATCATGCCAGCAGCGTGACGAGCAGCGTCGGCCAGTGGTTTGCGCTTGGCCAAGCCGTCGAGCAGGTTGACCACCGCGATGGTCTGCCAGCCCAGGCGATCACTCAGGCGGGCGTATTCGTGCCAACCGAAATGAGCGGTGACCAGGGGCTGTGGCTTCATGCCATGCGTCGGCTCACGCATGACAATCGCCCGTCCTGGTGCGCGATCGATGAGGTAGGTCCAGTCGGTGTAGTCGACATCCGTGCCAGCGGGGAAACGCACGACGGGGATGCGCATGTCTGCCAATGCCTGCACAACGGGCTCAGGCAGGACGCCATTGGCGTCACATACGCCTTCCGGACCGGTCTCGCCGCCAAGCGGACGCTCCATGAATTGGCCGAACAGACGTTGGTCCACAGCATGTAGCGGCGTTGGCTCGATGATGAGCTCGACTTCAGCTGCTGATAGCGTGGTGATGACGGTCAGCGGGATCATGGCGAGGAGAGCGTAGCGCATGTGGTTCTTCGTACGAGTTGACGTATTCGGTGCTGGCGTCGGTGACGGCATGCGGATCCATTCGGACAGAGATCAGGCGCACAGGCCTGGAGGTTACAAGCGAGCAGGAAAGATATGTAACCAGCCTGTCTGAAGGTGGATATCCATCAAGGAGCCTTGTTATGCAGACCCTCGGTCTGGATCGGCGACGCTAGCATGCACACGTACCTCGTCCGGGCCGTGGTTGTGGTCGCTGTCTGTCTGCTGGCCTCCTGTGGCGATAGCATCGATACCAAGCCGAAGGCAGCTTGGCACATGCCGGTGGTGGTGCAGCCGGTTACGGAACGCCTGGTTGGGCAGGAGGTGCGCGCCGGTGGTACGCTTGAGCCGGCCGAGGTGGTGCAGGTCACTAACCGCGTTTCGGGGATTGCTGAAACAATCACCTTTCACGCGGGCGACGTGGTGCAGGCTGAACAAGTATTGGTGGCAATTGAACCGGAACGATTCCGCATCGCAGTTGAACGCGCACGGGCAGCGCAGTTGAAGGCCGAGGCTCAAGTTGTCGAAAGCAGTGCCGCATTGGCGCGCCGTGAAAAGCTTGGTCGGGACATGGTTCCAGACGAGGAGCTGGTTACCTGGCAGAGTCGCTTGGCCCAGGCCAATGCTGATGTGGCTTTGGCGAAGGCCGGCAAGGCTCAGGCTGAATTGGACGCTCGTGACGCGATCATTCGTGCCCCGCTGTCTGCAATTATCGAGTCACGCTCGGTGAAGCCCGGCCAGTTTTTGCCCGTTGGTGTGGTGGTGGCTACGCAGGTTCAACGTTTGCCGATGCGACTCAGCGCCCGCGTGACGACGGCCGAAGCGGCATACCTCGTGGCTGGCCAGCAGGTACGTGTCGTGCCCACAGCGGGTGGAGAACTGGTAGGAAAATTGGTGCTCGTTGGTGCCAAAGCCGACGCTGGTTCACGGACGGTCGAAGTCATTGCGGAAATATCCGCTGCGCCTGACACGGTGGTGGCCGGTGGATTTGCTGAACTGGTTGCCATTGCGCACAGTGCCCAGCAACGACCGGCAATACCCCAGAGAGCGCTGCGGACCACTGAGCGTGGTTATGTTGCCTTCGTCGCCGTGGCCGAGGGGGATCATCACGTGGCTCGCGTTCGTCTGGTCGAAGTTGGGCTGCGTTCGTCTGACGGGTGGGTAGAGATTCGTTCCGGTCTGACGGCTGGCGAGAGTCTGATCACGGTTGGAGCGGATGGCATTCGTGATGGTCAGACTGTTGACCCTACATCGGCTACTCCGCCGACGAGGCATTGAGCTGACGTGCTCGGTTCTCTGACTCAGCATTGCGTTCGTCGTCCATTGACGGCATGGATTTTAATGTTGGCGATGGCGCTACTTGGCGGTCTGGCGCTGACCCGGATCGGCCTGAGTCATTTTCCCGATGTCGATAGACCGGTGATCATGGTGTATGCCCAATGGCCAGGTGCTGCACCGCAAGCAATCGAGCATGATGTCTGTGAAATAATTGAAGAGTCGCTGGTGCAGGCCGAGGGTGTGGCATCAATTGAATCGATGGTGCGTTCAGGTTCGGTGAATATTACGATGCGCTTGCAGCCTGGACGAAACGTCGACGCCGCATTGCAGGACGCACAAAATCGCGTCGGACGCATGGTTGGCAGGCTGCCCAAAGATCTCCTGCCGATCAGTCTTTCGAAGTACAATCCCGAAGACATGCCGATTGTTCTGCTGGCGCTGAAGGGTCCATATTCACTGCAGCGCCTGTCGGAAACGGCCAGCACAACTATCACCGATGCGCTCCAGACAGTGCCGGGTGTTGGTACAATTTCGAACTACGGGCCACAGAATCGCACCATCAAGTTGTGGTTCAATCGCACGCGCTTAGCTGAGCGAGGTTTGACGATTAGTGATGCCATCAATGGTCTGCGTGCCAACAATCTTGAAGCACCTGGCGGCATTATCGAAGGCGCCGGCGGAGATCTGTCCGTGCGGGTTCTTGCCCAGCCACGTCAGGTGCAGGATCTTGCAGCGATTCCCATCACCACGAGTTCTGTGCCCGGAGGTGGTGTCGCCGTCGTTCGACTTGGTGATTTGGCAACCATTGAAGATGGATTTCTTAACACGCGGCGCATCAGCATGGTCGACGGCCAATTACGCCAGGGCCTCGGAATCGGCAAACAGCGTGGTTTTAGCACCATTGCTGTAGCGACCGCAGTTCGCGCTACGGTTGCACGATTAGAATCGCAACTGCCCCAAGGCATGATTCTGGAAGTGACTCAGGACAGCAGTACGTGGATCAACGAATCCCTGTCAGCGATGTGGCATGAGTTGGCGATGGCCGTGTTGTTGACCTCCATCGTGTGTTGGTATTTCCTCGGCTCGTTTGCTGCCGCCAGCACCGTGCTGCTTGCCATTCCCATCGCTCTCCTGGGTACAGTGGCTGCGCTGTGGGGTTGGGGTGCGACATTAAACACGTTCACGCTGCTTGGTTTATCTCTGGCCATCGGTTTGGTTGTCGATGACGCGATCATGGTTCAGGAAAGTATCGATCACCACCGTCACCGTGGATTGAATCCGCGTGACGCGGCCTTGTGTGGCACCAATGCAGTGCGCTTTGCCGCTATGGCCGCCACCATTGCAGTCTTAGCTGTTTTCGCGCCGGTCATGTTCATGCGGGGTGAAATAGGCGCTTCGTTCCTGCAATTTGGAATCGCATTATGCGTTGCGGTCGCGTTGAGTTATGTCGAGGCGGTAACTCTGGCCCCAGCACGGGCGGCGCAATTCATGCAAGCTGGCGCACAATCCAAAGAACCACGGATCTGGCGACATCTCGAACGCATCTACAGTACGGTGCTTGATCGTGTTCTGCGTCGTCCGTGGCTCACCTTGGTCGGCGCTGCGCTCGCCACAGTTATGGGAGCATGGATATTGCTGACATTGCCCGGAGAGATTTCACCTGATCAGGACAGCGGCATGCTCAACGTATCATGGAATGCCCAGGCCACCGCTGATCAGGCTACCGTCGAAGCGCTTGTTGATCGCATTTCAACTCATATTCGTGCAATTCCTGGGGTCGCCCGCGTCCAAGTCAGTGGCGACATCGCATCCGGTGGTTGCGTCATTACGCTAGCTCCACGCTCTGAGCGGCGCCTACAAGTAGACATCATGCAGGATGTTCGGCGCAGCTTGGCGACGATCCCTGGATTGACCGCTCAGGTGCGTCCATCGGTCCAGACGTTGATTCAAGTTCCCAACGCTGCTGCCGCCGATGTGTCGATTCGCGGACCCGAGCACGCACGTTGCGCTGAGATCGCTGACGCCATCATGCGGCGCTGGCGTGATGATTCGCGATTAGTCGATGTGAACTCAAGTTGGCGAGTAGCAGCAGCCGAATTAACGATCACGCCGGATCGCGCCGCTTGCGCCGATCTCGGGGTCAACCTGGATGACCTTGCCGCGACGGTGAATAGCCTGATCGGTGGCAGTGTGGTTGGCTACTTTACACTTGATGGTCGCCGCCAGGACGTGCGGGTTCGTTTGCGCGCAGATCAGCGCTCTACTCCAGAGGATCTCGGTCGATTGGAAGTTCGTACGCGTGCGGGCGGTACCATACCGCTGTCGGCATTGGCGCATATCGCGGTAAGCCCTGCGCCAGCGCAACTCACGCGCCTTGATCGTGAGCCGGCGGTAACGATACGCGCCAATGCGGTACCCGGCGTTTCTCAAGATGCGGCGCAGCGCGCTGCAGTAGCTCTGATTGGCGATCTGCCGCCAGGTTACCGCGCGGTCCCCGGTGACTCTGCAGCTGCGCTGTCGATGGCGTTGCATGACCTGACATTCGCATTGGTAGTCGGCTTGATCGCCGCGTATTTGATTCTGGTTATCCAGTTCAACTCGCTGTTGCACCCGCTCACGGTGCTGACCGCGCTGCCATTGGCCATTGTCGGTGCTGCGGTGGCCCTGTATCTCTGTGGGCAAACGATGAATCTGTATAGCGGACTCGGCATGTTGCTGCTGATGGGCCTGGCAAAAAAGAATTCGATCTTGCTGGTCGATCGCGCCAATCAGATGCGCGAAGCTGGTGAAGCGACCGATCCTTCGCAAGCCATGCGCCTTGCTGGACCTGCCCGGCTGCGAGCAATTCTGATGACTTCGATCGCAACCTGCGCAGCGGCAGTCCCAATCGCTTGCGGTCTGGGCGAAGGCGCGGAGGTGCGCCGACCGATGGCGATTGCTATCCTCGGTGGCATTTCGATCTCAACGCTGCTGAGTTTAGTGGTGGTTCCTGCGTTTTATGTCGTGACTGATCGTTTGCAGCGCAGGACGGATGGGGGCAATAAGCCGTAGGGGTGAACCCCTGAACAAGATGAGACGGCTCTCATGCAGGTCTCACCAATGGCTTAGTATGGTTGGTACAATCACCGTCTAACCCAGACGCTCCGCGCGTCGCTATACGGAGGGCCCATGCGCCTGTTTCTCGTCATTCTCACCACCACCCTAGCCAGTTTCGCCAGTTGCGAGGAGGGTGCCACCAAGCTTGCTCTCGACAAGATTCCAGCATCGGTCACTGCTGCCGCAGTTGCCGCCTTGCCCGGATTCACTGCTGCCAGCGCAACCAGCGAAGTCGAGGATGGCAACACATCCTACGACCTGCTCGGTAAGGTTGCTGGTAAAGAAGCCACAGTTGAAGTCGAAGTTGACGCCAAGGGCAAGATCACGATTGAGGCGACTGATGTTGAAGTCGCGGTTGATCAGATCCCCGCCGCGATCAAGGCTGCCGCGATCAAGGCTGCTCCCGGATTGCAGATCACCGAAGCGGATCGTGAGACAGAGGATGGCAAGACCTCATGGACGTTGGAAGGCACTCAGGCTGGGAAGAAGGTTGAAGTCGAAGTTGAGGTGAAGGCTGACGGTAGTTTCGAAACTGATGTGGAATCCAAGGAGACCGAGGCTGAGAAGGCCAAATAAGACGACCGATTTCCCGGATCCGTTCGCTTGGCGTGCGGATCCGGGGAGTCACCATGAACAACCCATGCGCATCCTGATCATCGAAGACGCCGAGCGCATGGCGCGAACGCTGCGCCTCGGCTTGAGCGAAGAAGGCTTTGGTTGCGAGATTGCCAGCGACGGCGAGTCCGGCTTGCGCCAAGCTGCGTCGGGTGATTACGATCTGGTGTTGCTTGATCTTATGCTGCCTGGTCTTGATGGCATGGAGGTGATGCGTGCACTGCGCGCCAAGCGCAGTGATGTCCCAGTTATTATGGTTACTGCCCGTGACCAAGTCGAAGACCGCGTCGCCGGACTTGATGCCGGTGCCGACGATTACCTGACTAAGCCGTTTTCATTTACGGAGTTGCTAGCGCGCATTCGTGCCACCATGCGGCGGCCCGGAGCGCGGGCGAGCCAAGTACTGGAAGCGTCTGGCATCACCCTTGATCCCGCACGTGGCCGTGCCAGTCGTGGTGATCGTGCCCTGCGCTTATCCGCCCGCGAATTCGCATTATTACAGGCGTTTCTCGAAGCGCCTGGAGAAGTGCTGACACGTTCGCGGTTGTACGATGCTGTTTGGGGCACCGGCTACGATGGAACCTCAAACGTCCTCGATGTCTATGTCACCTATGTTCGCCGTGCGCTGGAGGAATCCGGTGAGCCGCGCGTCCTGCATACCGTGCGCGGCCGTGGTTACATGCTGGGCGGGGAGCCATGAATCTCGCAACGCGTTTGATTGTGGCAGTAGCGGTCGCGCTGATCGCGACAGCCACCATCACGTTGATTGTTACAGATCGTTTTCTTGTTCGCCAAGCCAAGGAGCCGTTGGAGCGTCAAGTTGATGCGCGACTGGCTTGGCTGCGTTCATGCATTGAGCCGAGCAAGGGCGAAATCGAATGGCGTGAAGAAAGCGGACGGGCACTGCTTGCTCCAATCTGGAGTATGACGACCAAGAATGGCCGCGTTCTGCGTCAGGTTGGTGATGTCCCTGGTGATTCGCTGCGGCACGACGAACGCATGCTGATTGGCGCGGTGGATGGCGCAGTCGCTGACGAACAACTGCTGTTGGACAGGGGCACGGAATTCATCTTTAGTGATCCGAGTAAACAGCTTGAATTGTGCTTGAGTGCTACTGTCGATGCTGGTCCGGCGCAGGCATTCCTAACCCAGCAGCGTTGGTGGTTATGGACCATCGGTCCGGCCATGTTTGCCGCATTACTGGCGTTGCTGGCGAGCGTGATCCGCTGGCAGGTTCGTCCGTTGGAGCGCATGGTTGGCCGCATTTCCGCCATCGGTGCGGATGACACCAGTCATCGTTTAGGCGAGGTTGGTGGTGCTGCAGAATGCCAGCGCCTCGCATCGACCGTCGATGCGTTGCTGATACGGATTGCTGAGTCGCGTGATCGTGAGCGTGCGTTCTCAGCTGCCGCAGCGCATGAGCTGCGCACGCCGCTCACGCAGCTCGGCCTTGCTCTGGAAGTTGCCGCTCGGCGCGAGCGTAGTCCAGAGGAGACGCGGCAACTGCTTGCTGATCTCCACACGGATGTCGAACGATTACAGACGCTCACGCTGGGATTACTCAGGCTCACGACGTTGACCGATGTTCCGGTAACGGCGATCCCATTGGCCGCTGTGCTAACTCGTTATGAGGGCGTCAGTGTGGAACCGATTGACCCCACTCTGGCCGTGCAGGCCGACGATGTATTGTTGGGTGTGATACTGGGCAACCTCATCAGCAACGCACGTCGCTACGGATTAGGATCGACGATTGAGATCGGTATCATCAGTGCTGCCGACGCCGTCGAGATCCGCGTCGCCGATCGTGGTCCTGGTATCCTGACGGCAGACCGCGAGCGCATCTTCGAACCGCTGGTTCGTCTCAATGCTGCGCGTAGTATCGGCGCTCAGGCGGATGGTTTTGGTCTCGGGCTGACGATCGCCCGCACGCTCGCTCGCCGCATGGGTGGTGAACTGACGTGCGTTGCTCGTCCGGACGGTCAGCAGGGAGCCTGCTTTGTGTTGCGTCTGCGACGGAGCGCTATTTGACCCAATCTACTTGGCTTTACCGGCCTCGGCCGCCACGGTGCCGCCGGCGGCCAACCATGCGGCGGTCACGGCCTTTTTGAGTGGCGGAATGATCGCGGCATATCCCTGCGCGTTCAGATGCCCGTCTTCGATATACAGCTCGGCTTTGGGCTTACCGTCCGCACCCAGCAGCACCGACGAGACATCGAGGTAGGTTAGTTTCTTGTCGGTTTCGCAATACGTCTTGATGCTTGTGTTCGCCTCCTGGATCAGTTTCCACAGCGCCCATTTGGGCAGATTTGGATTGATCGCCACATGGACGATCTGCGCGTCCGGGAGTTTTGCCTGCACGGCGGTTACGAAATTCTTGAAGCCCTTCACGACCAATTGTGGATCGGAGGTTGCTGTCTCGATATCGCGCGCGCCGCAGTAATAGACGATGACTTTTGGATGAGTGGGCAGGACGAGCTTGGGCATGGCGCGGAGCAAATCCTTTGCGCGCGCACCGCCGAAGGCGTGGTTGAACACCGGCAACGGTTTGAGGTCCTCCTGCAATGTCGCCCAACGGGTGAAGGTCGAGCTGCCAATAAAGACGATGCTCTGCTTCGGTGGCGGATTGGCGGCATCTCGGGCGATGATCGCATCAACCTCCTTGTCGTAATAGTTGGCGGCCAACTGCAGGGCGTGGAGGTTGGTCGAGGCGATCAAGAACGCGATGACGGCGAAGTGGCGCATAGAAGAAGATCCTCGGTTGAGACGCAAGGTTACAGTCTAGAAAGGCGAAATAAACCGAACATCTTACAGTGATTCCATTGTCACGTAGCGTTTAAGCCCATCGTCTGTGCCGGGCTCAAACAGTGCCGTGCTTCAGCCCAAAGTTTATCGCGGCTAACGCTCATTCGCACTTTGGTTGGCGTGTTTCTGTTGCACGCCTGATTCCAGGTCGTTTCTTGCTGAACATGGGACGGCTCGTATTTCTTTTTTCAGGGAGTTTTAAGAATACGTCGCAGCTCGGTGTGAGGTTCTTCTTCTGAAAACTTCAGTTGCGCTTTCTGATACCAGTAGGCTGCGTTCTCACGATCGCCTTCGATCTTGTGCAGCACGGCGTGGACCCAGGAGGCACGCGCGGTATCGATCTCCTGCACAATTCGATGCGACGCATCCCACTGATTGTTCAGGGCCATCTCAATGGCGCGTTCAAGTTCCGCATCGCTCATGGTTCGCTCCGGATCACGCGGCCGCTCGGCCACACGACACCACTCAACCGACGCTGCGGAAGTCCACCCGTGGTATCGCATAAAATGCGTTGGGGAGTTACCAGCGGATCATCAAGGGGCACGTGGCCACTGACCAACACCGTGCCGTGGGGCAGGTCGATCGGTACGTCGCGCACATGCTGCTTATCGTAGAGATGGAAAGGCCAGTCACCCAAGCGGCTCCAACCATCGGCCAGGTCGGTGAGCTGATCCCTGAGTGGGACCTCGGGCATCATCCCGGCATGGACAGCGATCCAGGGACAGCCATTGGCGGTGTCCGAGAGGCACCACGGCAACTGCGCAAGCCAATTGACCAGCCTCTCGCCCATGGCCGTGCGTAATTCTGCGGCATCACGTGCGCCGTAAGCGGCCAAAACTTGATGACCTCCGTAATGGTCCCGCCACGAGCGAAACCAGCGATCCTGGGCCAGAATGCCGCGGGTTGGGGCACCAATGCTGTTGAGGAGGGCGAATTCATGGTTGCCCAACAGACAACGTGCCCGTCCAGCCGCGCAGAGGTCTTTGACACGTTCAAGAACAGCCGGCGCATCCGGCCCACGATCGATCAAATCACCCATGAAAACCAGCGCGTCTTCACTCTGCGCAAGCACCTGTTCCAGGCGGGTGGACCAGCCATGGACATCGCCAATGAAGGTAACAGGCATTGCCGGATCATCTGGCAGTTCCCGCGTCGCAAAGCGAGGATCGCCTTGACGCGGGGGGGGTAGGTCTAGGATCCCGCCCTTCACCCGCGCGGGTGGCGAAATGGCAGACGCACTAGCTTGAGGTGCTAGCGAGGTAAAACTCATCGGGGTTCAAGTCCCCGCCCGCGCACCAGACGAAACCCCGGTGAAAGCCGGG
>CAZZAM010000025.1:0-45430 GCA_964652775.1 uncultured candidatus Brocadiaceae bacterium
AGAAACCGATCGCGGCGATGGTTGCGTCGCGTTCGACGAGGCCGGCGCGCAACAGCGGAATAAGCGGCAGGAGAATCGATGTGGCGTAGCAGCCGGGATTGCCGACCACGCGCGCGCGTTTGATTGCCTCGGTGTGGATCTCGGTCAGGCCGTACACCGCTTCTGTCAACAACTGCGGGCAGTGGTGTTCTTCTTTGTACCAGGTTGTGTAAGCGGCCTGCGTGCGGAGACGGAACTCGGCACCGATGTCGACCAATCGCAATCCAGCATCGAGCAACGCCGGCACGACCTTGGTGACCTCGACACTCTTCTTGGCCAGGATGACGGCCTTGGCTCCGCTGGCACGAATCGCTTCGGCGGTGTCGTCGCGCAGGACGAGATCGGTTTCGCCAGCGAAGCTCGGTACGGCTTCGGCAAGCGACGTGCCGCTCAAGCGATCGCTGCCGGCGTGGACGATGCTGAAACCAGGATGGCCGAGCAGGATGCGAACCGCGCCTTCGCCGGCGTAGCCGGTGGCGCCAAGAACGGCGACGGGAATGGGCATGGCGCAGAGCAGACCGTGTTGTGGAGAACGGACAAGTGGCGGCTGGTCCGGTGTGGGATCACATGGAGGAACGGAGGAACGGAGTACGCATGGGGTGGGGCTATCAGGTTGATTGTCCAATATGCAGGTCGCATTCGTGGCTTCTCATCCCGACTGACTCCGGTCCTCCGTTTCTCCATGTTCGTCGAATGGCCATGGCTGGTCGGATATTGCGTGTCCAGCCGCAGCCCGAAGGTGTCCGCCGCCACTCGGAGGACACTATGCCACTCGTCGATATGCCCTTGGATAAGTTGCGGACGTACCAAGGCCGCAACCCGCGCCCTGCGGATTTTGACGCGTATTGGGACCGCGCCCTGGCCGAACAGCGTGCGACCGATCCGAAGCCCGAGCTTGTCCCCGGTCCGCACACGTTCCGTGGAGCCGAGTGTTTCGACCTGTGGTTTACCGGAGTGCGTGGTGCGCGCATTCATGCGAAGTATCTGCGTCCAGCCAATCGCACGGGACGCTGCCCGACCATATTGCTGTTCCACGGCTACAGCGGCCACAGTGGCGACTGGCAGGATAAGCTCGCGTGGGTTGCGCAGGGCTACTGCGTGGCTGCGCTGGATGTGCGCGGTCAGGGCGGTCTGTCTGAAGACGTCGGTGGGATCAAGGGCACGACGCAGGTTGGTCATATCATTCGCGGCATCGATGATCCAGATCCGCATCGTCTGTTGTTCCGCGACATCTATCTCGACACGGCGCAGATGGCACGCGTCGTCATGGCGTTTCCCGAAGTCGATCCCGCACGCCTCGGTGCGCACGGCGCATCACAGGGCGGCGGCCTGACGCTTGCCTGCGCGTCGCTCGTTCCGGAAGTGCGTCTCGCTGCACCGGTGTACCCGTTCCTCTGCGATTATCGGCGCGTATGGGAAATGGATCAGGCCAAGGATGCCTACGCCGAATTGCGGACTTGGTTCCGCAGTTTCGATCCGCGTCATCAGCGCGAGGACGCGGTGTTCACGCGCCTCGGCTACATCGACTGCCAGCATTTAGCTCCGCGTATCACGGCGGAGGTGATGATGGGCGTCGGCCTGATGGATACGATTTGTCCGCCGTCCACGCAGTACGCGGCCTATAACCGCATCACCAGCACGAAGCGCGAGGTAATATTTCCCGACTTCGCCCACGAAGGACTGCCCGGCTTTAGCGATATGGTCCACCAATTCATGGCGAAGCTCTAAAGGTCATGCAACGCACGGTTCTGATTACTGGCGCATCCAGCGGCATAGGCGCAGCCGTCGCGCGGGCACTGTCCGGTCATTTTCGCCTGATACTCGTGGCGCGGCGAAAGGATCGGTTGCAAGCATTGGCCAAGGAGGTGGGTAACGCCGTGGTGATTGCCGAGGATCTGACCGATCCGGCCGCCTGCGCGCGTATCGCAGCGGCGTGTTCTGGCGGACTCGATGGGTTGGTCAACAACGCCGGTGCATTTGCGACCGCAGCATGTGGCGAGATTACTACCGAGCACCTCGAACGCATGTTGGCAATCAATCTGCGCGCGCCGATCTTGCTGACCGCCGCATGTCTGCCGCACCTCCGAGCGGGCGCGACGATCGTGAACGTCAGTTCACGCGTCGTTGATCAGGCATTTGCAACCTGCGCAGCGTACACCGCCAGTAAATGCGGACTCGAAGGCTGGAGCCGCGTGCTTGCGGAAGAGCTTCGCCCGCGCCGCATCCGTGTGTGCATTGTCGCCCCCGGCGCGACCGACACCGAGATTTGGCCACCAGCTTTCGCCGCAGCCGATCGTGCGCGCATGGTGCGGGCCGCCGATGTCGCCGAGGCGATTCGCCTTGCGATCGAAGCCCATCCGAATGCATCGTTCGACCGTATCGCCGTCACGCCGCAAGGTGGAGCGGTCTAGGTCATGGTGTCGCAGCGCAGTAAACGTTTGACGGTTGCCCTCCGCGAACAGATCAGCGATGCGCGGCTGTTACTCGACAGCGCATCGCACAATGCGGCAATTGTTTTGAAGAAAACTGATGACCTCGACGAGTCTGATGTGCAGGCGTTGGTGAACGCGGCAGCACAGGCGGCTCAAGCCGCGGGAACATTGCGGCGAATTGAGAAAGCACTCAGAGACTGACTGAGCGTGGAATGCTGAAGTCCACGGAATCATCGTCCATATTTTCACCCGTCATGTAATCCTAGACGGAGCAGTGCGGAAGTCTGGTGTCTCCAGATGACAACGACGCTGGTGTTGTTCCCATTGGGTGATCTGCTTAATTCCTTGCATGCATTGCGCCATCCGCACTTCTGGGGTGTGGTCCATGAATCAAAGCTAAATATTAGCTACTGTTCATTATTTGGTAGCCGAAATTAAATATATAAACTACTGTATATAAAATGATTACAATAAATTAATGTTTTTTGCTAATATTTAGCAAAACTGGTCATATGCTGCGCCACCAGCGAACTCATTCCACTGACCAGCGAGGGATCCCGCATGCGCCTGTTCGTTGCCATTTATGTCCTCAGCGTGTTGTTCTGCTTTCTGCCTTGTTCCGGTCAGGCAGCTGACCCTCCGGTTGTTCCGATCGGCATGGATGCGTATCGGCAGTGGGAGCGCTGGCCTTATCAGCGCATCGGCGTGCGAGCATACATGCGTAGCACCTGTGATCGGAGCGGTGGTAACGAAGGCGTCGATGCCAGTCATTTTCTCTATCAGCTCGCTGAAAACGATAACGTGACGCTCGATGTCGCAGGACCAGGCATTCTGTACTTCGCTCGCTACAACCATTGGCACGGTAGCCCATGGCGCTACGTCGTGGATGGCAAGGAGCACATCGTTCAGGAGACCAGCAGCGCGACTCCGGATCAGCCGCAACCCAACTCCGTCTTTCTGCCTGAAGCGTTGTTCCCCAATCCGCTCGCTTGGACTTGGTCGGTTACCAGAGGTTCCGATCTGAGCTGGGTACCGCTGATGTTCACCGACTCATTTCGTATGGGTTACAGCCGCACTCGTTACGGAACTGGTTACTACATTTACCACCAGTTTGTACCTGGCACTCGATTCTCGAGCGAGTTCCGTAGTTGGGATGGCGTAACTCCACCAGCGCAGGATGTACTCACGCTAATTAACCGTGCGGGCAGCGATCTGGCTCCACGGCCCGGTACTCCAGCTGGCGATCAGGCGCAGGTGCGTGAACACCATGGAGAAGGTGCGTTGCCAGCTACGGCGACGCTCAATCTGTTCGAGGTGTCTGAAGGTCCGACCATGCTGCGTGCGATTGAATTGTCGGTTCCGCGCGATGCTGCACTGGCGTTTTCCAAGGCGCGTTTGCGCGCCACCTGGGATGGGCGAGCAGAGCCGTCGATCGACGCACCGGTCGCGTTGTTCTTTGGTGCTGGCGTCCTCTACAACCGCGACGATCGCGAATACTTGGTCAAGGCCTTCCCAGTTAACATCCGATACACAGCCGACCGGGTGCACCTGGCTTGTTATTTTCCAATGCCGTTCTTCCGTTCAGCGCGCATTGAGCTGGTCGGAACTGACACCGCCATTCCTGGTCTCCGTTGGTCGGTACGCAGCGTGCCCTACCGCGATCCAGCGAACGAGGTCGGATATTTCCACGCCACCTATCGCGACTTTCCGACGCCAGTGAAGTACCAAGATATGGTGCTGCTGGATACCACGACATGCGAAGGGGGTGGAGATTGGTCCGGTAGTTTCATCGGCACCTCATTCATCTTTTCACACGCAGGGAACCACGGCACCCTGGAAGGGGATCCGCGTTTCTTCTTCGATGACAGTCAGACCCCGCAGGGACAGGGTACCGGCACCGAGGAATGGGGCGGTGGTGGTGACTACTGGGGTGGCCGCAACATGACCATTCCATTTGCAGGTCATCCGGTCGGCGGACCAATGAATAAATTCAAGGATGACTACGACAAGATTGAATCCGCCTATCGCTTTCTGCTTGCGGACTTGATGCCCTTCGGACGCAACGCGCGGATAACTCTGGAGCACGGACCAACGAACGAGTCCAGACAGCACTATGAGGCGGTCACCTACTGGTATGGCCTTCCCGCTGCGGCGCTGCTGCGAATTGACACCGTCGATATCGGTGATCATGCCAGCGAGACGGCACACGACTATCGCTCCCCAGATGCCAGTGCACCGTATCTTCTGACCTCGCGTTATGAATTAGGCGTTGATGCCGGATTCGCGGAATCAACCGACCAGGGTCGGGTTACCAAAGGCACGTCGGAGTTTACGCTCGCGCTCGATCCTCGGAACCTCGGGGTATTACTGCGGCGGACACTCGACTATCAGTATCCCAATCAACGCGCAGAAGTTTCGATAGCAGTTCCTGGTACGACCGATTGGAAGCCAGCTGGAATTTGGTATGTGGCCGGTTCAAACACCGGTATCTATTCCAATCCCACTGCTGAGCTTGGTGAGACGCAACATGTCGTGCAGACGTCCAACCGGCGTTTCCGCGACGATGAATTCTTGCTCCCTAGGGCTCTCTGCGAGGGCCGTAGTGCGATCCGTGTGCGGTTGAAGTTCACGCCGGTCGAGCGCCCACTCCTTCCTGGGAAACCCCTCGCTGAGCTTGGATGGAGCGAGATGCGCTACACCGCCTATTGTTACGTCATGCCGGAGTTCGCATTGCGCTGAATGGTTGTCTCCAGGGCGCTGGGTACGTAGGTCGTGCGGTGTTTATTCGGCGTAAGCAACGTCGCGCGGCATCGGCCCGAGCGCAAGTCCTTCATGCGCGGCGATCTCAGCAGCAAGTGCTAAACGCAGACGTTGAAGTACAGCGGCGTTGACTGGATTACTCGCGTGGTTGCGGGTTTCGCCAGGATCGTTGGCAAGATCGTAGAGTTGTTCTGCGTTGGCGCCGCTGTTGTAGCGCACGTATTTCCACGTGCGTTCGACGATCATGCGGCTGACGGCATTTTCACCGTAGACGTGGGTGCGCCGCTTGGTCTGCGAACTACCCTCAGCGACCGCGCGCTGACTAACCCCGAGACAATGCGCGGGAAGATCAGCTCCGGCGTAGTCGCAACAGGTGGCCATCAGATCAAGTCCGTGGGCAACCAGGCCGGAGTCTTCAACGGTTCCAGCGACAATACGACCGGGCAAGCGCATGATCCACGGAATACGAGCAGCCTCTTCGTAGAAGAATGTTTTATGTTCGAGTCGATGCGAGCCGCCGTGATCGCCGTGATCACTGGTCATGATGACCAACGTGTCCTGCTCTTGGCCACTCGCGGTCAACGCGTTCGACACCACGCCGATCTGGCGATCGACGCGCTCCATCAGTCGGGCATAGGCCCAGCGATGGAGTCGCCAATCACGTTCATTCCAATCAGCACGTACAGCGGCACGGAACGGACGTCGGGCAATCGTCTGTTGGAGCAGTTCTGGTTCGTCACGCTGGGGATCCCAGTTCGCTGGAAGCGGTGGCAGGTGATCGCGTAAAAACGTTTCTTGATCAACACCACGCGGTGGAAGCAGCGCCTCATCGAGATTCGCGATCTCGACGACACCACTGTCCAGGATGCGCTTATCGTTGGGATTCGTGGTCTGCCCAGCGGCATAGCGAATGGCCTGATAGCAGATGTCGTGCGGATTTATCAGACTGGTCACCATGGCCCAGCGTTGACCGCGCAGGTGGTGAATCAGATCGGCGGATTCGATCGCGAGTCGTTCACGTTCGTCTTTCTGAAAGTAGGTGAAGCCGAGTCTTTCTGCATTTAGTTCGACTGGCCAGTGCACCTTGCCGCCGTACCAGGTCGAGTATCCCGCTTGGCGAAGACAGTGTCCGAGCCCGGTCGTGTCATGCACGGGCGTGAAGCGATGCAGGCGTTTGTCGCTATCGTCATTGCCGAACATCCCGATCGCTGACGGCATCCGTCCGGTGAACATGCTGAAGCGCGATGGGACGCACACCGGATTACTGCAATAAGCGCGAGTAAAACGCATGCCGCCAGCGGCCAACTGATCGAGATGCGGTGTCTTGACCCAGTTCGTTCCAGCACAGGACATCAGCGCGTGGCTTTGCTGATCGGTGATCAGAATGAGGATATTGGGAGGCTGCGTTGTGTATACCATAAGCGCACTGTAGATTACGGTTAATTAATTTATCAATGGATAAAATACAATTATTTGTGTAACTTCGGATCATCAAACCGTTTCGCTCCATCTTTAGCGAAGGTTCAGACGAGCCGCTTTCGGTTAACGTCATTGGTTTTCGCGTGTCTTTCCCGCAGCCGGTGATTAGTCATGCGGCAATATCGTGGTTCTGTTTCCACTTCCATCATCCTGTCATCCTGGCCACTGCCACGGGTGAGGTTGTTTGCCCTGGTGAATCGGTACTGCTTGTGGCACCAGGCCAGCCATTAGCGCATCGACCTCAGGGAAAAATGCTCGCACGCTCATGGATTCGCTGTGCAGGAGCGAAAGTTGCCGACATGGTTAACGCTGCGGGTTTACAATCACGGACTCCATATGTATTGGCAACTGATTCCGATGTTCAGTCGGCGCTGTTGGCTCTGCATCGTGCGTGCACTCACCCGCGTCAGCCGTCTCAGGGCTTGGTTGAGTCCCTGTTTCGGACGTGGCTTTACAGTGTGGCTCGCGACGTGGGACGTTCCAACAGCGTCCATACTGGTGTAGAAGCCGTTCGTAGGCACCTTGATATTGGCCATCTGCAACCGCAACGCCTTGATCAGTTGGCCGCGTTAGCCGGTTGCTCGCGCGCGCAACTCTGTCGTCGGTTCCGCCGGTTAGTTGGCATGTCGCCCATTCAGTACGTATTACAACTGCGCTTAGAAACAGCGCGTGAATTAATGTTGTCCACCGAGCGCGACATCGAGTCCATCGCTCAAGACTGTGGATTTTCTGATCGTTATCATCTGAGTCGGGCCTTCAGTGCGCGTTACGGCATGGGGCCGGCTACGTGCCGGCGGAAGGCACTGCATGGATGAGCCGATGTTATGCTACGTCAATTTCAAGGCTATGTCACAGTGAGGTGATCAGTGCGCGTGCGACGTAAGCGGCTCCAGTGGCAGCTTCTTCACGACAGTTATTGAGAACAATTGGCAGAGCGAACTCACTTTCGGCCATGGCCAGTAGCAAGCGCGAGTGACGCAGGGCATTGCCGCTAGCCATTACACGCGTTCGCCCCGTATATGAACTTGCTGGCAGCATGCTGCGCGGAACCGCTGTCAATCCACGTGCCAAGGCGCGTGCGATTTCACCGAGACTGCCGTTGTTGAGAGAAATTCCGGTCAGTACGCCAGTCAACGCGGGATCGTGTCGTTCGCCAGCGAGGTGGGTGTGGAAATCGAGGCGATCGGCTGCAGCAAGGCCCAACTCGTCAAGTCGGGCAAAGATCACTTCACGTGATGGTGGAGAGAGGCCAAGGTCGGTAACCCAGGACGCGACCGTATCCGCCAGCCACAACCACGCAGCGCCACCAACGAGTGGTGCTGCGACCAGCGCATCGCGTGTGGCATCGAATGGACGCACGTCGCAGCCAGGAATCGGCGTGCAGGATCCGCGTGGTACGACCGCCGACAATTGGCAACCAGTTCCAAGCGTGAATGCCAGCTCACGATCTGGATCTGTGAGCGTAGCGCGCAGCGAAGCCTGATTGTCGCCCAACGGCGCGGCTAATGGAATGCCACGCGGTAATCCGATATCGATCGCCAGATTGCCAATACGAGCGCCGTGATCGACAGCTGTGGGTAACAGCCCTGCGTTCATGTTCGCTAGCGGTTCCAATCCACCCCACGCTTGTGCGTCAGTTGGATCAATCGGGCTGCGCGCCAATCCACCCCAGCGTGCCGCCAGCAATCCGTGAATAGTTGCCGCGCGAGCGTCGGCCGGTACTGCACCCAGTTGAGTCAGCCAAGCGAGCGTGGCCAAGCCGTAACCGGCATGCAGTGATCGGCCTAATCTGTTCAGAAATCCCGGATCTTCGAGCGTTCGTTGATCTTGCCACGTAATCAGTGGTGACAGCGGTTGTGCATGAGCATCGTGGAGCACCACGCCGTGCATCTGACCAGTGAAGCCGATGCTGCCGACCTGGGCGCGTAACGCAGTCGGCAGACCGAGAACCAAGGCCTCGGCACAGGCGATGATGCGCACGGCGTCCTGCTCATAGCGCCCAGCCGGAGCGACGAGCGCGGCTTGATGTGCAGCTGATGCGACGTGCACTTGTACACGAGCGGAATCGATCAGCGCTACCGCAACTTTGCTGGTGCCAATATCGATACCCAGCGCAAGCATCAGAAGGTCTTCAGATCGAGACCCAACACTGGCGCAGCAGCGCGCAGGTCCTCGCTGTGATCGCCATAAACAATGGCGGGATGTTCACGCGAGATATTGCGCACGAATCCGGGCAAATCGCGGAAGCGGAGTAGTACGCTCTTTTCACAATGGGGCATGCCAGTGTGCCGAGTGGTTTCGATGACCTCACCGCTGGCTGCCAGCAACGTGCGTCCGTCGAATTTCAGCTCAACGGCGGTGATGGCACCAGTCGGCATATTCCCATCGACTCCACAGCCACGGCCATCGCGTTTGATCTCGTAGGTTCCTCCCCAGTCACGCAGATCTACCGGTCCGTCGGCGACTTCAGGCGACACAATTCCGGCAAAACCACAGTGCGCGAGACGACCAAGATTCGGCCAATCGGCGCGGGAAAAGCGTTTCGGATCCGGAATCAGTGGATCCCCGAAGTGTTCCGTGAGTGCGCCGATATATGAAACTGGATACAAATTCGACATCGTGCAGGTCTGGCCGGTCAGGTTGGTCATTAGCGCCATGGAGGCCATGCAGCAGAAATCACCGTCGCAGGCAGCGATGTAGCCTTCCTCGCGAGCCAATACCTGAGCAAAGCAGGGAACATCGCGATGACCACGCGGGATAAGGTCGCCGAAGCAATTGACACCAAAGCCCAGGGCGCGAGTTCGCTCCAATACTTCACGAATCGCAATCCACGTTTTGAGCGCAGACATCAATGCCGGCTTGGTGACGCCGCGCTCGCGGTAGCGGCTCTGGCGTTGCTCCCAGAGCGCGAGTGCTTCGTTATCGCTAATCGCTGCGGCACGAGCGCGCATCGCTTCGATATCATGCACCTCGACCTTGAGGCCAAGTGCTCGCCCAAGATGAGAACCGGCAGCGTGGGCATTCCAGGGGAAATTTTGCACGCCAAACACCGCAAGGCTGGCGCCACGAAATTGCCGTCGTACTCCGAGGGCACGCAGGATGGCGAGGCCGTTGCGGCGTGATTCGACCAAGATGCAATCGACACCGAGCGAGCAGAGAAAATCTCGCGCCGACCAACGCCAGAAATCAGGTTCATCGTGCGCCGGCAGGCACCAGAAGATGAACGGCAGACCGCGATCGACTAACGGTTGGGGATGACTGTTCCACACTTCGGTGGGATAACAGGGAATGGAGAGCGGAAGAATGCCATCGACATCAGCAGGTAGTCCGCGCACCACACGTTCCCAATGTTCAGGACTCTCGATCGCGATGATCGGCAGAACCTCGGCCACGCCCTGCAGATGTTCGGCGAGAATCAGCGGGTCTACTGATGGCGTACCTGACTTGGCAAGAATCGGCTGCAAGCGCACCACTGGACGAACCAGATGCGGAGCTGGAGTGACGGCGAGATGGCGAATGGTCATGGTTTTTCCAGGGTTACAGGGGCCGATGAACCACGCGCCACCAGGCGTGCGGGGAGAAGCATTTCGGTGCGGCGGAATGGCGTTTTTGGTTCCAGTAGTGCAGCGATACGGGCGCCAGTGTTGGTGGATTCGAAGCGGACTGTTGTGAGTCCCGGTGCAATCGACGTGTATTCCTCCTGATCGTCAAACCCGACCAACGACACGTGTCGCGGCACATCTAGGCCGGCCTCACGTAGCGCGAGTAGGGCGCCCACGGCCATGCGATCGTTGCAACAAAAGACAGCGGTTGGTCGTGACCCATTGGCGAGACGAGATGCAACCAGACGATGTGCGCTATCGGTGCGGTAATTTCCGTGGCCCCAGAGCTCAGGCTTGACGCCTTTGGCGGCACAGGCACTGGTGAATCCAGTCAGGCGTTCGTGGGTATGCGCATCGTTGGCGTCACCACCTACGACAGCGATGTGGCGATGACCAAGTCCAAGGAGATGTTCAGCAGCGAATTTACCTCCACTGCGTTGATCGCCATCAACCTGGATGGCCTGGATGTCTGGCAGGATACGGCCGAGTATGACCGGCTGTACGCCAGCGGTGATGGCGGCCACAGCCAGAGCATGTGCGGCGGCATCGAAACCGTAATTAACCGGAATGACGACGGCGGTAGCGGTGAGCAGAGCTGCATTGAGATCGTCGCTAGGTAGTCGTGGATCAACCGACGTAAGCCAGCCATGTCCGGCAAGCGTATCCATCAGTGGATAGAGGACGGCTCCGCCAAGTCCCCGGACATCCATGCTGAGCAGATCTGCGAGGTGGACGATATGGAGGCGAGATGGGCCGCGGCGGCGTGGTGGTCGGACGTAACGCTGGGCAGCGGCAGCGCGGCGTATGCGTGCGCTGGTATCGCTGCTGAGTCGATAGTCTCCACCACGCCCACCAAGCACGAGTGAAACGGCCGCTGAGCTGACGCCGGCCGCGCGGGCCACTGATGCGATGGACGGTTTAGTTCGTTTCTTGGCTGGCATGGCGGCACGTTAGCCATTAGCTAAATATTAGCAATTGATGACTACATTCGGTGCGGACCTTGCCGAGTCAACGCGAACCAAAATAGCAGCATCAGCGGATCCATCGAAGCGACGAAAATAATTCATAATATTCATTAATTACAATTGATTACGTAATTCATCCAGGGTCGACTGGCATGCGGATGGTGGGTTGGTCGAGAGGTGATGGATAGGACCGATTCCCCGTTGCTAATATTTAGCCAATACCATAAATGCTGGCGCAGCTGGTGGCATCTTCGCTCAGTGTACATCCAATCAGGGGGAACACGCATGAACCGTCCGAATATTCTCCTGCTCTTCACCGACATGCAGCGCGCGGACACGATTGCCGCACTCGGGAATCCAGTCATACGTACGCCAAGTCTGGATCGACTTGTTCGCGAAGGCACCTCCTTCACCCGTTGTTTTACGCCTTCACCGGTCTGCTTGCCGGCTCGCTACTGCATGCATTACGGACGTTGGCCACACCATACCGGCTGCACCGACAACACGGAAGGTGATAAGGTACAGAATGATGGATCCTCCTACGTCGGTAGATTGACGCGTTCCGGTTATCGTACCCATTGCATCGGCAAAACGCATTTCGCTCCGCATGACGATCAGTTGTGGGACTTTCAGAGCCGGGAAACGCAGACGGATGGAGGGATGCTGAGCGACGGATTTTCACCGGACGATTATGTGCGGCATCTACGCGCCTCTGGCTTTGGGCATGTGATCGATCACCACGGCCGTTTTGCCGATTGGTATTATCTGCCGCAGATGGCTGGCATGCCGGCGCATCTCCATCCGACGCAATGGATCGGCGATCGCAGCATTTCGTTCATCGAACAAGCCGATCAGGCCAAGCCGTGGTACCTCACCGCGAGCTTCATTCATCCGCACCCGCCGTTTGCATTGCCGACTCCGTGGTACCGGTTGTATGACAGCATGGACATGCCGGATCCTGCCGTTCCTGCTGATCGCGACGCGCATCTGACCTGGGTGAATAAGCTCCAAAACCGCTACAAATACCGGGACCAAGGCATTGATCGTCATCTCCTACGTCAGATCAAAGCTGCCTACTACGGGTGCATTTCGTTCGTCGATTTTCAGATCGGACGCATTCTTTCTGCACTCGAGCAAAGCGGACAACTCGACAACACGGTGATTCTCTTCAGTAGTGATCATGGCGAGTTTCTGGGGGATTATCACAACTTCGGCAAACGCTCGATGCATGACGCAAGCACGCGTGTCCCAATGATCGCGCGCCTTCCTGGTCAGTTTGCCGCTGGTGCCGTGTGCACGACCCCGACCAGCTTGGTCGATATCGGACCAACCGCTTGCGCATTTGCTGGAGCAGAGCAGACGGGTTTCGATGGCCTGCCCCTGCATGAATTGGCGTCCGGCCAACACCAGCGCGAGGCCGTTTTCAGCCAGCATCTCCGTGGCGGTAAGGCTCAATACCTAGTCGCGACGCGTGATTGGTCCTTGTTTTGGTCAGCAGCTGACCAGCGCGAGTACGTCTATCACCGTGCGGTCGATCCATTGCAGCAACAGTTGGTTTCTGAGGTATGGCATCCGCGCGAGATTGGTCACCTGCGCCACATGCTGCAGGAGTTCCTGCATGTCGGCAATCAGCACGACGCTGTAGAACACACGAATGGACGATACGCGTGGCGCCACTACGAAGAGCCTGCCGACATCCTGGCAGATCCATCGGCTGGATTGCAGATTCAACCCCAGGCATGGGCATTGGCCCAGACCATCATCCCGGGTTACACCACGCCGACAGATATCGCGAATCGTGTTCGGCCCAAGGATATGGCCGAATTCGTACGGCGTTTCCCCGAGGCGGCGCAATTTGCCGGTCTGGCACCGACGAAAACGTAGCGGAGCCGCAGATGAGGAGTTGTATCCGCACAGCGGCGTTGGATCTAGCCTGACCCTACATTGCTCGATTGAAACATCCCAAGGCAACCGCAGAGGCGCAGAGGCCGCTGAGATCGCAGAGGAGAACGTCCATGGGATCGTCACCCTGTGGGTGAGTGGCACCAGAAACAGCAGTAACTTCTAACTCAATCCCTCAGCGACCTCTGCGGCCTCTGCGCCTCTGCGGTTGCCTTGAAAAGAGTAATATAGGCTGACGTCAGTTGGATTGACCGAGGATTAACCGCGCTTGAAGTTCAAAGCGCGCGATCGCCTGTGTTGTATGGTGCTGCAACTCTGTGCGGATGTCTGCCATGGGACGTTGACTCAATCGCACACCGCGGCCGCCAGCCGCGAAATGGCCCATTTCATGCACGGCTTGCGTCTCAACCGTGAGCGCCTTGTAGCGTCCGAAGAAGGCCTCGTCGAATATCTGTTCACTGGCGGCACGCAGCTTGCTGGCTTGGTCAGGAGACGATTTTTCCAACCATGGCGCGAGGGTGGTGGCGCAAAAGACCTCCCACTCGGGATAAAATGGAACCATGGACCAATGCTGATTCTGAGTCGCTATGCGTTCGGCCAGCGATAACCCACGCCAACTGGCTGGGATGAACGGATCCTCGGCTTTGGCTAACCAGCTTTCCAGTTCGCGACGTAGGTTGTTTTTGATCGTGGTGTAAGCTGGATCATCTACGAGATTGCGCATCTGATAGGGATCGGCTTGGTTATCAAATAAGAGCCAATCACCATGGGCATTGGCAACAAACGTGTGGCGTTTGCTGCGCACAGCACGGAAGGGGGCGAATGTATTGGTGGCTCCTCCCGTTGGATCAACGTGTTGTATGTAAAAGTTGCGCTGAAAATTATTGATCGCGAGGAACTGCGTGGCCGGATCTGGGCCGGGTCGTCCCAGCATGATTGGTGAAAAGTCGATGCCGCCGCAATGTGCTGGCGGGACGATCCCGGCAAGTCCACAGAGCGTGGGATAGAGGTCCATGGTCCCGATGTTGGCGTCAGCTACGCGATTCGCTGGCACGTGGCCGGGCCAGCGGATCGTGAAGGGAACACGGACGGACTCGTCGAAGGGATTGCCCTTGCTGTGGACATTGTTGGATCCGAACGACGTGCCATGGTCCGACGTATAGATCAAGATGGTATTGTCAGCGATTCCGCGCTCACGAAGCGTGGTCATGATTCGGCCAAGCTGTACATCAACGGCGGTCACGTGGGCGTGATAATGCTGTAGGTGCAGACGATGAAGGCCTTCCTTGTATTTCGGATCGGTGACGTTGTCCCGAAATGGCAGGGTTTCTTGCGGATAGAGCTGGAGAAATTCTTCTGGGGCATCGTCCCATCGCCAATGCGGCGGATTGAGCGACAGCATCATCATGAATGGGCGCTCACCGTCAGCGTGGCGAGCGATGAAATCCAGTGCCTGATCGGTCATACCGATGGCATTGTACCCTTTGCTTGATTGCCAGTCCGTGCCGGTGCCTTCCTCGCGCACGAGCGTGTCCCAATGATCGTCGCCGTAGAGCCAATGTTGAAACAGGTCGAATCCGGCGTTGATGGCGGTCTCTTCCTTCAGGTGCCATTTCCCGATGTAGCTTGTTGCATATCCTGCCTGAGCAAACGTGTGCGCGATGGTGGGAGCATCTTGGCCGATGATGTTTCCGTTGCTGAAGAAATCATTGCTGACGCACGAACTCTGGTGTGGCCACATGCCGGTGATCAGCATTCCTCGGTAGGGGACGCAGATGGGCGCGGTGCTGCAGCAGTTGTCCAGGCGCAGGCCTTCCTGCGCAAGTTGGACCATGTTCGGTGCCACGAGCTGTGGCATTTCGGTGAATGGTTGGCTGCACCAACGGTGTTCATCGCTGAAAACAAAGACGATATTCGGCCGTTGCCGAGGTCTAATTCTTGTCGTACTGGGGATGGTCATGGATGTTTTCCAGGAGCGGCAGTTGGGCTAGCTGTTTTAACCTTATGGCCTTGTAGATTGCGACCAGAGCGAAACGGCGCGGATGTATCGCGTGATGGCAGCAGGGCGTAGAGCCTGCGAATCGTTACTCATGGCATTGATCATGACCCATCATTCAGAGAGCCTCCGAGCTGCAGCGCGCACGCAAATGCGGATGCGTGATTCTGCGTTTGCTGACGGAGATCCGAAACGACTGACGCCAATCGATCCGACGATGCGACCACCGCGCCGTACCGGCGCGACAAGGCGCCAGTCGCGTCCGTTTTCAAGTCTGGTCATCCAGTCAACCTGAGCGGCGATACGAATTATTCCGGGAATCCCAGCGCGGTCTCCAGCGGGGACGGTTCGCAGATGCCGCGCAAGAATCGCTGCGCGTTCTGCGTCCGGCAGTGCCGAGACGATGATGAGTCCGAAAGCGGTCAACAGCACGGGTCGATCGGCGTTGATGTCGACGTAATGGAATCCGCCGTCGACCTCACGCTTGGCAAGGAGGACGATGCGATCGGCCTCGTTGGCAAAGTAGGCGGCAGAAGTTCCAGTTTCCTGTGCAAGTGCATCCACGGCGGCCTGCAGATCCGCATTCACCTGCTGTCGGCCGAGCAGGCGACGGGCCAACGCGATCGCTCCTGGTGCCGGTTCGTAAAGGCGTTGCTCACTCAGGCGGATCAGTCCTTCATCCCGCAGGGTGCGCAGACAGCGCGCGAGCGTCGTGCTGGCAACATTGTCAAGTTCGCTGCGCAGTTCATTAAAGCCACGCGCTTGGCGTGCGCAGGCATGGAGGATGGCAAGATGACGGTGGAGCTTGGGCATGCGCGATCAGGTAACAATTTCGCTACTCGACAGGCGGTGTCCAGCATAGGCTGAACCCCACCATGAAGCGCCCCAATATCCTGCTCCTGTTCACTGACATGCAGCGCGGCGACACCATCGGTGCGCTCGGCAATCCGCATATGCGGACGCCGAACCTCGACCGGCTGGTTCGCGAAGGCACGGCGTTTACACGTTGTTTTACGCCATCACCGGTGTGCGTCCCGGCGCGCTACAGCATGCATTATGGCAGCTATCCGATGCACACGGACATCGTGAACAACAGCGACGCCGATAGGTTCCCCGATGATGGCAGTTCGTACGTGTCGCGCCTCGCCAAGGCTGGATATCGCACCCATGGCATCGGCAAGATGCACTTCACGCCGAATGCGGCCGGCAAGGGATTCCAGTCGCGTGAAATTCAGGAGGAGCTGTTCGATGATCCGTCTGAGGATGATTATCTGAAACACCTCCATGCGTCCGGATACAAGCATGTTCTAGATCACCACGGCGTGCGCTCCGACTGGTACTATCTGCCGCAGATGGCACAGATGCCGGCCGAGTTACATCCCACGCAGTGGATCGGCGATCGCAGCGTGAAGTTCATTGAGCAGGCCTCTGATAAGAAGCCCTGGTATCTCACGGCGAGTTTCGTTCATCCGCACCCGCCATTCGCGCTGCCGTCGCCGTGGAATCGACTCTACGACAGTACTGATATGCCAGACCCTGGCGTGCCGGCCGATTGCGATGCGCATCTGACCATGGTCAACCGTATCCAGAACCGCTACAAGTATCGCGATCAGGGCATTGATCGTCAGTTGCTGCGACAAATTCGTGCGGCTTACTATGGCTGCATTTCCTTCGTCGATTACCAGATAGGGCGCATTCTGCAGGCGCTTGAACGGCGCGGTGAATTGGACAATACGCTGATTCTATTCAGCAGTGACCACGGCGAGTTGCTGGGTGAGTACCACTGCTTTGGTAAACGCTCAATGCACGATGCCAGTGCGCGGGTTCCGATGATTGCTCGACTACCTGGCACGTTTGCGGCTGGCGCCGTCTGTCGTGCGCCGACCAGCTTGGTCGATGTTGCACCGACCGTGTGTACGCTTGGCCAGACCGCAAAAGCCACCGCGTATGATGGCCTGCCGCTGCACGAGGTCGCAGCGGGAAAGCATCAGCGTGAAGCGGTATTCAGTCAGTATCAACGTGGTGATAAGGGTGAATACCTGATCGCGACGAGTGACTGGTCGCTCTTCTGGTCAGCGTCAGATCAGCGCGAATACGTCTATCACACCGCGGTCGATCCGCAGCAGCAACGCTTGGTGTCTGAGGCCTGGCATCCGCGCGAGGTGGCGCATTTGCGAGCAGGACTGCAGCAGTCCCTCTATCGTGGAGGTCAGCGCGATGCCGTGGTCAAGGCCAAGGGAAAGTTAACCTGGAAGTCGTACTCCCAACCGCGCAACGCGCTCATCAATCCCTCAGCAGGACTATTGGTGCAGCGCCAATTGTGGGCGCTCGCCCAGAGCATCATTCCCGGCTACACCACGCCCGCGCAGATCGCCAATCAGGTACGGCCCGAACAGGTTGCTGCATTCGTCCGCCGTTATCCGAAAGCTGCGTGTTTCGCCGGGCTGACAGCGTCACCGGTCAAGAAACGATCGCGCTAGCAACATCGCGGTCACCAAGAGATATCCGAGGTACCGATGCGCATCCAGAACATGCCACTCGTCATCACGCTTGTGCTGTCTGCCGCCTGGCTGAACGCCGGCGAGGCGGCCCCGCTATCGGGAACGACGCGTGGTCCCTTCGCTATTTCCGTCGCGCCGGATCATGTGGATGGCCGGTATGCAACTGGCGAGAACATCGTGTACACCATCCAGGTGACACGAGAGAAGCTGCCGCTCGGCGAGGGCAAGGTTGCATATCAGGTGGTCGGCAACGGCGTGACTGCGCTGCAACGCGGGAATCTCCCGCTCGTGCAGGGTTCGGCCACCGTGACCATCAAGGCCAATGGTCCGACCCACTATACGCTGGCTGCGACCTTTGACCCTGGTGATGGTGGAGTGCCGCTGCTCTACAAATCTGGCACGGTCGTCGACGTGACCGGCATCAAGCCCAGCGTGCCCGATGAGCCTAAGGATTTCGCCGCGTTTTGGGCGGATCAACGCCAGAAGCTCGCGGACACGCCTTTGAATGCGCGATTGACCCCGGTGGCGAGCGATGCGGGAACGAAGGCCGGCCCCGAGATCGAGGCCTTCGATGTTCAGGCAGATTGCCCGGGGGGTGCGCCGTTATCAGCATATTTCGCCAGGCCGAAAGGAGCGAAGGTGAAAACGCTGCCGATCCACATCCATTACCATTCCGCTGGGGTCAAGGGGTCAAATTTGGCCGAGGCGGTCAATGGTGCGCGCCAGAACAGACTGAGTCTCGACGTCAACGCCCATGGGAATCCAAATGGGAAACCGCCGGAGTTCTACGCCAATCTGCAGAACACCACGCTCAAGGAGTACTTGAACATCGGGCTAGACAGCCGCGAGACGAGCTACTTCCTGGGCATGTATCTACGGATCATACGTGCGATCGACTTTGCGACCGCGCAACCGGAATGGGATGGCAAGAACGTGGTCGTGTTCGGCAACAGCCAAGGAGGAGCCCAGGCCATCCTCGCGGCCGGTCTCGACCAGCGGGTTACCGAGGTCAACGCCGGCTGTCCGGCGTTTTGTAACCTCATGGGCAGCTCGCTGGGGCAGATGGCGGGATTTCCATTTTCGGCCAGGAAGCTGACGCCCAAGGAATTGACGACGGTTTCGTATTTCGATGCCATCTATCATGTCACCCGTGCTAAGGCCAAGGCGACCTTCCGCATCGGCCTGGTTGATGAAACCTGTTGGTCGTGGTGCATGTTCGCCGCCTACAACCGCTATGCAGGCGAAAAAACCCTGAACACGCCACCGACAACGCATTTCTGGAATGCGCTACCAGTAGCGAGGTGAGCTAGATCCTCCGACGCAGCAGTCCGGACGGCTCTGTCGCGGTTGATTTCAGCAACACACGCTGGATATCTACTGGCTGCCAGATGCCTGACCCTGCTCCCAAGTCGTTCTTTGTCCTGACCCTGCGTGGTGATCGCGGCCCGTTGGATCGTGCCGGAGTCCGTGAACTGCTTCGCCAAGGCGAAGCACGCGCAGAGGATCAGGTACGGGACATATTTGGGCGACAGTATGGCACCGTGGCTGACATCGCGGCGACCTGTGACAGCGAAGCCGCTTTCGACCACAAGCGAAAGCAATCAGAGCGCACGGCGACTTCTGGAAGCGGATTCCCGCAGCTCATACTGATCGGCATTGCTGCCGTGATCACACTTGGCATCGCAGTCATCTGGGTGGTTTCGATACGACCGGAATCACAACGCGCGCTACGAGCTGCGCAGTCGATGCAGCCAATTCCCATGACAACGGTGCCGCCAGTAGCGGTAACGTCGCCGACCGTTTCACAGTCCTCAATTCCGGCTCAACCGCTCGCTATACCGACAGCGACTGCTGAGTTACCAAGGCGCGAGCCAGAATTGTCACAAGCACCGTCAACTCCAGTGGCAGCGGATGCGGGCAGATTGACCGAGATCCCAAGTCTGCCTGGTTGGATCAGTTATGAGATTGGTGGTGCAAACGCAGGAACTGGTCCAGATATCGTTGCTGGTGTTTGGACGATGAGTGGGAATGGCGATGTCATCTGGAAGTCGAGTGAGGGATGTCGTATGGCTGCCACGAGCTTAGACGGGAACGGCAGGATCAGTGCGCGACTCATCAACCTGAAGCATCATGAGGAGAGCAATCTGCACACAGGCGCTGGGATCATGATGCGTTTGTCAAAGGATCCTAGTGCGCCCAAAGTATTTCTCGGCCTGAGCGTAGCTGGAAAAATGTCTTTCGGAATTCGCAAAAAACCAGGAAAGATGGACGTGGTCAATACGTACAAAAATAAGCAGTCGCCACTGTGGTTACGGCTCGTGAGAAGCGGAACCCAGATCAGTGCGTGGATATCCAACGACGGGAATGCCTGGCGAGTGGTCGGAGAGCCGATTGACATGCCTGCGTTCCACGTGCCAATTTTAGCCGGTCCGGTTGTCGGCAGCGGTTCGATGACGGATGTATACACAGCGACTTTCGACCATGTCGTGGTCGAATCGCTGCCGATTTCAGCGGTTGGTCGTTGATAGCAAACGTTTGAGAAAGCGCCCAGTGTGGCTGGCCGTAACCGCAGCTATGTGCTCGGGTGTGCCTTCAGCCACCAGTTGACCACCACGCGCGCCGCCTTCGGGTCCGAGATCGAGGACCCAATCGGCGGTCTTGATGATGTCGAGATTATGTTCGATCACGATCACGGTGTTGCCGGCTTCGACCAAGCGGTTCAGCACCGTCAGCAGTTTGCGCACGTCCTCGAAATGCAGGCCGGTCGAAGGCTCATCGAGGATGTAGAGGGTGCGGCCGGTGTCACGTTTGGCGAGTTCGCGGGCAAGTTTGATACGCTGCGCTTCGCCTCCGGACAGCGTAGTCGCGCTCTGACCGAGGGTGATGTAGTCGAGGCCGACGTCGATCAACGTTTGCAGCACCCGGACGACCGGCGTATGTGCGTGAAAGAGCTCAAACGCCTGAGCAACCGGTGTTTCCAGCACCTCGCTGATCGTCTTGTGGTGGTACTTCACGCGCATGGTCTGCTCGTTGAAGCGACGGCCATGGCAGACTTCACACGGTACATAGATGTCGGCGAGGAAGTGCATCTCAACCTTTTTGACGCCATCGCCTTCGCAGGCTTCGCAGCGGCCGCCCTTGATGTTGAAGCTGAAGCGCGAGGGGGTGTAGCCGTAGAGTTGCGATTCGCGGAGTTGCGCGAAGACGTTGCGGATGTGGTCCCACACTTTGGTGTAGGTTGCTGGATTTGAGCGCGGCGTGCGCCCGATCGGTTGCTGATCGATGCGGATGACCTTGTCGATGTGGGCTAGGCCTTCGACGCGCTTGTGCACGCCGACTTCTTCGGATGCACCGTTGAAATGATTGGCCAATGCCGGATAGAGAATCTGGTTAAGGAAACTCGATTTGCCCGCACCGCTGACGCCGGTGATGCAGGTGAACGTGCCAAGCGGAATCGCGAGGTCGATGTTGCGGAGGTTGTTGGCCTTGCATCCTGTGACGGTCAGACGCTTGCCGTTGCCGGGTCGCCGCTGGGTTGGAACTTCGATGCGTTTGCGTCCAGCCAGGTAATCGCCAGTGATCGATCCCTCGACCTTGGTGATGCCAGCAACTGGCCCATTATAGACGATCTTGCCACCGTGAATGCCAGCGGCCGGTCCGAAATCGACGAGATAATCAGCGGCGCGGATGGTGTCTTCGTCGTGTTCGACAACCAGGACCGTATTGCCGATGTCGCGCAGGTGGCGCAATGTACCAATCAGGCGCTCGTTGTCGCGCTGGTGCAGGCCGATTGATGGTTCATCAAGGACGTAGAGTACGCCAGTTAATTCAGAGCCGATTTGCGACGCCAGGCGAATACGTTGCGCTTCGCCGCCCGAGAGGGTCGGTCCGCTACGATCCAAGGTCAGGTATTCCAAGCCAACGTTGAGCAGAAATCCCAGTCGTGCCTGCACTTCCTTCAGTACGCCGACTGCAACCTGGGCCTGGCCACCAACCAGTTTGAGTTGCGCAAAGTGGCGATGTGCCTCTTCGATCGTCATGGCGCACACGCGAATCAGGGTCGTACCACCGACACGAACTGCCGCCGATTCCGGCTTCAGACGTCCGCCCTTACAGGCATCGCAGGGATGATCGGTAAAGTACTTGGAAACCTGATCGCGCCGCCATTCGCTGTCGTTCTCGGTGACGATGCGGGTTAGCCAGGGAATCACGCCGTCAAACTTGGTGTTGAAGGTACCCGACGAGTTTTTTGTCTTCCAATCAACCTTCACCCGTTCATCGAATCCGGTGAGGACGAGCTGGCGATGTTTATCGCTCAATTTCTTCCATGGTTTGTCGAGCGGAACGCCGATCTTTTCCAGCACGTTGCGCCGGTATTCGACGTGCCACGCCGTGCGTTCCTCGTCGCCGAGTGAGCCCCAGCAGGCGATCGCACCGTCGTCGATCGACAGGTCAGGTACAATGAGCTTATCGAGATCGACCTCGGCCTTGAAGCCAAGACCGTTGCACGCTGGACAGGCGCCGATCGGCGTGTTGAACGAGAATGCATTTGGTTCGAGATCGGGAAACGAACGGTCGCAGGCGTGGCAGTAGCAATGTTCGGAGAAAAACTCATCAGCAACTTTTCCGTCAGCATCACCGAGCAACATCTTGCCTTCGCCTTCGCGCAGGGCGATCTCGACTGAGTCGGCGAGGCGTGGTCGGATATCCGACTTCACGACCAGGCGGTCGATCACGATCTCGATACGGTGCTTCACCTTCTTGTTCAGCTCAATCTTTTCGTCGAGTTGGTACTGTTTGCCATCGACGCGGACGCGGGTGAAGCCGCCTTTCTTGGCGCGATCAAGGACGTCACTGTGCTCGCCCTTGCGATCGCCGATCTTCGGCGCGAGGAGCAGGATGCGACTGCCCTGCGGCCGGCGCATGATCGAGTCGATGATCTCGTCAGCGCTGCGGCGGCCGACCGCGCGGTCACAACCGGGACAATGTTGCACGCCGATGCGCGCCCACAGCACGCGCAGGTAATCGTGGACCTCGGTTATCGTGCCAACGGTCGAACGCGGATTGCGCGCGCCGGACTTTTGTTCGATCGCGATGGTTGGTGAAAGCCCGCGGATCGATTCATATTTTGGTTTTTCGAGCTGACCGAGAAACTGACGTGCATAGGCGGACAACGACTCGACGTAGCGGCGCTGACCTTCGGCGTAAATGGTGTCGAAGGCGAGCGAGCTTTTACCCGAACCACTTGGACCGGTGAACACGACGAGGCGGCGCTTGGGCACGTCGAGGTCGATGTGCTTGAGATTGTGCTCGGCAGCACCACGGATCTGGATGCTGTCCAGCTCGGCTGGTGCGAGGGCGGCCTGGGGGGCGTCGATCTTGGCCATGGGGCGGTCAGCCTGGACCAATTTACACGGCAGCAACACAGAGATGTTGCGACCCTATGCGGTTGCTCGAAAGCATATCTCAGATCAAGCCACGAAAATGTGCCATGTATGGATACATGAGTGTTTCAGACGACGAATCGCAGGAGTGTACAGCAAATTCAAGTTTGCAGCCTTGTTTGAGTCGATTCATGGAATAAACCCAGGCGAGCAGGATTGGGCTAAATGGCCCGTCAGTCCACAGCGGAGATCCAATGAATATTTTCACTGGCAAGCAGGTGCTGAGGCGCTTCATGAAAAGCTTTGCTGAAAAATATCATAATGATTCGACATGGAAAAACCGATTCGACTCTGGAGAAGATGCCTGTTTGGATGAGTTACTGGACAAAGCCTGTTCTGAGCTGCGTGTTACGCGAGCGGACTATCTCAAGGTGTTTGATGGCAGCGCAGCATTACAGAAGCTTCAGAAGCAATACCTTATGAATATCACTTTAGGCCCTGTTGGCACCTATGGCCCAGAATCAAAAGGAGCGGGTGGAATACAAGATCCTGAGGTGGTACAGGCAATGCATTGGGGTCGCGCGAAGAAGTCATAGAGCCAGTAAGTTATGATGGTCGAAGTTTACCAGTGGCGATCACAATGAGTTAGGAGCCAGCAATACGCAGAAACGTCTCCAGATATTCGCGGAGCGCCGGATTGCTGCCATCATCGGCAATGCGCTTGCGCACCACTACGTCGCCACCGGCCGCGACAATCGCGGCGCTACCCGAGGCGACCGACGAATAACCGACGATAATCGGTGGAAATCCGCGTGGGTCGATGGCGCGAATCAAGCGGGTTGCTTCATCACCGCGCATGTCGCCCATAAAGAAATCCATCAGGATGATGCGCGGCAGGGTCTGGGGCGCACTGGCGGCTCGCAGCGTAAACTCGGCCACGGCGGAAGCACCATCGTCAAATGTTTCCAATGCAAACGTTGACAGTTGGGCAACGACGTGCGCAGCAGCGGTGTGATGGCTCGGTGTATCGTCGATGATCCAGACCCCGATAGGCATGGGCGGGCACGCTGGCAGACGGGCACGGTAGGCAAGTGGGCGTTGCTGCCATTCCAGCATTCTCTGCGTATTACCCTATATCCGGCGATAGAAGACAGGCCGCAGAGGTCGCGGAGTAGCGCAGAGGGCCGCAGAGACGACGGTGGGCTTTACTGCGATTTACTGAATCCGGATCACCCATGTGGTTCATGTGTCCGCAGGAATCTAGACTTTCTAACACTCGTCTCTGCGGCCCTCTGCGGGTCTCTGCGTCTCTGCGGCAAAATCCCTATCGCCATTTGTAGGTCGATCCGTACGACGACGCCATGCAACGTGTAGCGGTCGTCGGTGGTGGATTGATCGGCCTCAGTTGCGCGTGGCATCTCGCCAAGGCTGGATGCCAGGTGCAATTGTACGATGCGTCCCCGGAATCACGGGAGGCGAGTTGGGCCGCCGCAGGAATGCTTGCGCCGCATCATGAGGCAGAAACTGATACACCGTTGTGGCGACTGTGCGCGGCGAGTCTCGACCGTTGGCCTGAGTTCCTGGACGGACTTGGTCTTGGCCCAGCGGCGGTGAATTGGCGCGCTGAAGGCGGTTGGATCCGCGCAACTTCAAGCGACGAACTCAGCCGTCTCGAAGCGCAATTGCGCTGGCTGCGCTCCGCTGGCGTTGAGGTCAATCGTCTTTCGCCAGCAGCAGTCAACCGCATGTGTCCTGGGATCGATCCCGGCAGCGGCGCGTTGTGGTTGCCCGGCGCTCAGGTTGATCCGCGACTGGTGTTAAACGGATTGCGTCAGGCCTGTGTCACGGCTGGTGTCATTATGCATGCAGGCGCTCGCGTCGAACGCATCGACGGTTGCTGTGTGCTACTCGCAGGGGGAACGCGTCACGAGCACGATGAGATCGTCCTCGCGAGCGGTGCGTGGACTGCGGCACTGGCTGCCTTGGTCGGCATCGATCTCCCTGGCGAACCGGTCAAAGGTCAACTCATTCGCATCGTGTCAACGCGGGAGCTGCCCGGTTTCGTCCGCTCGGGCCACTATTACTTGCTGACTCGTCGCGGTGGCGATGTGGTCGTTGGCGCGACGATGGTGACGTCAGGCTTCGATCGCAGCGAGGATCCGGTGGCCATTGCGACGCTCGCAGCGTGGGCGGCCGAAGTGATGCCGAGCCTGCGCGGGGCAACGCTGCGTGAAAGCTGGACCGGCCTGCGTCCGCGTCTCGTTGGTGGTCAGCCAGTTATTCGGCGCATGCGTCCGGGTTTGGTCATTGCGACTGGACATTTCCGCAATGGTGTGTTATTGACGCCAATCACCGGCGAACTGGTTGCCGCTGCGGTGACTGGGCAATCTGATGGTTGGGAATCAGCAGCCGAGTAATGACTGCACGGAAACCAACCCAAGGCAACCGCAGAGGCGCAGAGGCGCAGAGGCCGCTGAGGACGCAGAGGATTGAAGTTGGGGTCAACAATAGTTCCGGCACCGTTTAACTCACAGGGTAACAAAAACACGTCTCTCCTCTGCGATCTCCGCGGCCTCTGCGCCTCTGCGGTTGCCTTGGTGTTTTAATCACAGGTGTTGGCAGTTATTACTCCGGCTGAAAGACCGGCACGGCCCAGGTCTTGGCGGCTTTTGCAGCGGCCAACAGACGCGTGCGTGTGGCGATAACGATCTCATCGGTGATTGCTGGTGCGACGCGCACGGTGATTGCGCGATGGGCTGGTTCAGTTTTTCCGCCGAATGCTGCGGTAATCGCGGCGGCAAGCGCGGCATCATCGCAGAGTGCTCCGGCGCGGGACAGACCGCCACTCGCATCGAGCTTGAGTTCCAAGACAACCTCAGCAGGCGAAATGACTAGGTGCACCGGTGTCTGTGGTGGTGGGCAGAGCAGGCTGTTGGCTTCGTAGCGGTTATCTTCGACGGCGCAGGGGAATGGACTGGCAAACAGCGCATCGGCCTCGTCGTAATTCACCGCGACTGATTTGGTCGCATCCAACATGAAGCGTTCACGACGAATGATTTTTTTGTCGGGGCCGTTCTCGGAGATAAGCATCATGCGACTGCCGGTGTAGACCCAGGGCAGGGTGGGAAAGGTGCGATCCGTGCGCCGATCGCGCACCAGATTGCCAGCGTCTGCCCAATGCCAACTGGCGTTCTCGTCCTTCCACATCACCTGGATGCGCATTGGTACACCCCGGCCGGGGATGCCGCTGTTCTCTGCTGCCGGCCGACCATCCGGTAACCCGAACGCCGCGAGCAGAGCTCCCTTCACCACCGCGCCATCAGTGCCCGTGAGTCGGATCAGGGTTTCGTGGGTCTTGCCATCGCCGAGACAGGCCAGCACTTCCAGGCCGTCGGCTGGTCCCTTGTCAACTTGCATGTTGCCGTCGAGGACGACGCGCTGGCCCTGCACAAAGCGCACGCTGGTGGAAAGTGCGGTTCCAGTCGTTGGATTGCTGGGTGGGAGCGCCGCCGAGAACAGTGCTGGCTTGGGCAGATCGGGGAGCGCGAGGAGCGGATCGTTCGCGTTTGCCGACGTGTCGAGAGCCGCAGCCTGGGCGGCCAGGGCGCACACGAGGGTCAAGCGGATCAGCGCGCAGGAACAGGGCATGGCTAAGACTCCACGCGCAGTATCAGTCGCGTCCGGGGTCTGTCGACAGGCTGCAGATGCTGAGGCCATGACCATCAGCCTTGGCGTGAGGGCGGAGGATGCGCACAAAGTCCTGGTAACACGACGCGGCACAGCTGCATTCCCAGGCTTGCCGCACGCGCCCGCCCCGCAGGCTCACGCCCATGTCCGATGTCGAGGCCATTCTGAGTGAAGCGTCCCGTCTGGCGACCGCCGCGCTGGAGGCGCGTTTGCCGCCAGCCACGGCCGAGCCGGCGCGCCTGCACGCGGCGATGCGCTATGCCGTGTTCGCGGGCGGCAAACGGCTGCGTCCCGCCCTGGTGCTGCAAGCTTGCCGAGCTTCTGGTGGAGCTGACGCGGCTGCTGCTCCGGTCATGGCTGCGGTCGAGTTGCTGCATACCTACACCTTGGTCCATGACGATCTGCCGGCGATGGACGACGACGATCTGCGGCGCGGGCGACCAACCTGTCATCGCGCCTTCGACGAAGCGACTGCGATCCTTGCTGGTGATGCGTTGCAGGCCTTGGCGTTTGAGTCTGCGGCCGAGGTATCTGCTGTTGCGGTGCGCGTGTTGGCCCGTGATTCCGGATCGCTCGGTGTTGTTGGTGGCCAGCAGGATGATCTTGATGCCGAGGGTAAACCGATCGACGCTACGTTGCTTGAGCGTATTCACCGTCGCAAGACAGCCGCGCTGATTCGTGCAAGCTGCGAACTCGGTGCGATTACGGCTGGTGCTCAGCCAGACGTTCGCGCAGCGCTTGCGCAGTACGGCGAAGCCCTCGGCCTTGCCTTCCAGATTGCCGACGACGTGCTCGATGCGACGGCCACCGCGCAAACACTCGGAAAAACACCGGGAAAAGATGCAGCGCAGGGCAAGCTGACGTATGTCGCCGTGCATGGACTAGCTGCCGCACGCAGCGAGGCTGCACGTCAGGCTGAGATTGCTATCGCTGCGTTGAAACCACTGCGGGATCGTGGCACTGTGCTGGCAGGCTTGGCACGTTTTGTCGTGGAGAGAAAGTCATGAGCGCATTGCCCCTGGCCCGGACACAGACGATGCGCTTGATCGCGAGTCTCATCGCCTGTGCCGCGATGGTTGCTGCAGAATACGCGCCGACTGTTGATCAGACGCGGCTCTATACGTGGACGGTCGATCAGTCCGCCGATTGGGCCAGTGCTGGTGATAAACTGCACTTCGACACCAAGATCACTTGGGGCATGGCGCTGCGTTGTGTTGCGGTCACAGCGCAGCGAGTGCAGTTGAACGCGACGTTTGTGACGCTCAAAGCTACCCACACTGGGCCCGGCGTGAACGTGCGCATCGACGGTGAGACCGGCGCAGGTGCAGATGACCCGTTGCTTGGCCATCTGCTGGCACTCAAGGGCCAGACGTTGGTACTCGACGTAGATCGCAGCACCGGCGTGGTTTCCTCAGTCAATGGCGGTGACGAGATTATCGCGGAGATCAACAAGCGTGCTCCAGCCTCAATGCCAGGCGATCCACCGCCGCTCGACGCCAGTGCTCGCTTGGCGTACAGTTCTGAATCCTTGTCGCGGCTGTGGAGTCAGATCCTGGCGTTGCCGGTCAATGATAAAAAAGTTGCTGTGCCATTGCCGGCGCCGTTCGTGCCGGGGACGACCGCCGAGCGTTCTTGGAAGGGATCCGAGTGGACTGTGGCATTAGCGTCCGATGCGAAGGCCCCAGCCTTTGAAATTTCTAAGGATCCGTCGGGTGTCCGCGGTGTAGTCAAAAAACTCGCTGGCAGTGGTTCCATGGCGATCAGCGCGGGATTACCGGCGAAAGCCACCGGCAAGCTGACCTTCACATTGGCGATGGAAGCACTGACCCAGCCGGTGGAATCCCAGCACGAATTGAAGTGGGAACTGGCGGAGCTGAAGAGTCCCTAAGCCCAATAACATTCAGCCACGAGGCCGTGTCGATAACCATTGCCCAAGGCAACCGCAGAGGCGCAGAGGCCGCGGAGATCGCAGAGGAGAGCCTGATGGGATTGTCACCCTGTGGTGTTGGGCATCGGAAACAGCTGTGTCTTCTAACCCAAGCCCTCAGCGGCCTCTGCGCCTCTGCGGTTGCCTTGAGATTTTTCAACGCCGATTTTGGTCTGACGCTTCAGCGCGCGCCCTGACGTTTGCGCCAGGCGCTGGGACTGCGGCCCATGACCTGGTGAAATTGGCGCGAGAATAAAAAGACGCCGTCGTAGCCAAAGCGTTCAGCCACTGCGGCGATGCTGTCATCACTGGCCAAGAGATAGCTGCTCGCGTGGTGAATGCGCAATTGCATGATGTACGCGCGCGGCGCCGATCCGAAACTCAGGTGGAATTGGCGCGAGAGATAACTGGGATTCATGCCGACTTCGGCGGCAAGTTCGCGGATGCCGAAACGCTGGCGAATGTTCTTGGTCATGAATTCGAGCAACCGCCGCCGCACAGGCATTGATAAACCAGTGACCTGTTGCTCAAGTGGTTCGATGAACGTGCGACACAAAACACGAGCGAGGACGGCGCGGTGACGGAGTTGATCGATCGCGGTTTTGGCTTCGTGCCTCGGCAGTAGTTCTTCGAGTATTCCATCGCCGTCTGGCCGCATGCCGATGTAGAAGTCCTCTGGCAGGCGCATCACCCGGGTGTCGTGCATATCAAACCGGCACACACCGAGGCTAATGTTGCGGGTTGGACTGATGGCAGTGAGGTCGAAAAGCACGTTGGGTTGCACCCACAGCACCTGTCCTGGCTCTACCCGCACCAGTTTGCCTTCAACAGTCCCTTCAAGGGGATCGCTCTCTGGCACGTACAGTACGTGTCGTGGCCGCCGCTCATTCGGCCGGATTGCCCACTGAGCGAGGCCCTTTTCCTGAACACAAAAATAAATCGTGAAGTGCTCGCCGACGTCGAGAATTCTGGTCAGCAGGCCGGCAAAATCAGTGATGTGGCTCAGCTGGGGCACCTAGATACTCCGCAGGGTTATCCGCAGATTTCGCAGATTACGCAGATTTGAAAGCTCAATTTCGAAATCTGCGCAATCTGTGGATGCCGTGATCGAGTGGTCGGATTACTTCAGCATATCCTTGACCAGCTCGCGCTCGCCGACGAGCTCGTCGTTGGTCGCTTTGATCTTGCCCTTGGCCCATTCGCCATGGCTGAAGCTCTTGTCGACTTGGTATTCGCCGGGGGCGGTGGTGCGCACGGGGACTGAGGCCCAGACGCCAGGGGTAAAGCCGTAGCTACCATCGCTCTCAATCGCGATCGAGTGCAACGCGGTGCCAACGGTGTTCAGTGCCTGGACGTGGTTGATCAGGGCATTGGCCGCCGAGGTCGCGCTGGAAACACCGCGCGCTTCGATGATCGCTGCGCCGCGCTTGCCGACCGTCGGCACGAACGTGTCTTTCAACCAGGCTTCATCGGTGATGATCTTGGTGATCGGCACGCCGTTGATGCGTGCGTTGTAAAAGTCGGGGAACATGGTCGGCGAGTGATTGCCGTAGATCACCAAGTCGTGGATTGCGGTGATCGGGACGCCGGCCTTCTTCGCGATCTGGGTAACCGCGCGATTCTGATCCAAGCGCGTCATCGCGGTGAAGCGACTGCGCGGTAGACGCTTGGCCTGATTCGCGGCGATCATGCAGTTGGTGTTGCACGGATTGCCGACCACCGCAATGCGGCAGTCGTCAGCAGCGACGGCGTCGATCGCCTGGCCCTGACCGATGAAAATCTTGCCGTTGTCTTTCAGCAGATCGGCGCGCTCCATGCCGGGGCCGCGCGGCTTCGAACCGACGAGCAGACACCAGTTCGCATCCTTGAACGCATCCTCGGGCTTGTCGCACAGCTTGATGCCGTGCAGCAGGGGGAACGCACAGTCATCCAGTTCCATCGCCACGCCCTTGAGCGCGAGCTGGACCTTCTCGACCGGAACTTCCAAGAGTTGGAGAATGACCGGTTGGTCCTTGCCGAAGAGCACGCCGTTGGCGATGCGGGGCAGGAGGCTGTAGCAGATCTGACCGGCGGCGCCGGTGACTGCGACGCGGATGGGCTTGGGCATGGCATCCTCGAAGGGAAGAGTGGGTTGGGAGGCGCAGCATCCTGGCCCAATCCCGTCCCGCCAGTCCCGAGGTGTTGGAACGATGGGCGTCCGAGTCGCGCCGCATCACCACTGGCAGCCGTAGGGCGGACGGCTAGGGTCCGTTCGTGCCTGTCCCCAACGAAATGATCGCCAAGTTGCAGGAGCGCATCCGGGTCGAGGCCCGCAAGCGCAAGGTGCGTTGGACCACCCAGCGTCAACTCATCGTCGAACACTTCCTGTTCGCCGCCGAACACATCACGGCGGATGAGCTGCAGGCGCGCGTGCGTCAATTCGATCCGACCGTTGGCGCGGCAACCGTGTATCGGACCTTGAATCTCTTGGTCGAGATCGGCGCGGCCCAACGCGTCCGCTTCGGTTCCGGCTCCGCGGCCTATGAGCCGGCGTTGGACCGAGCGCACCACGACCATCTCATCTGCCTCGCCTGCGGATCCGTGGTCGAGTTCGAAGATGAGCGCATTGAGGCCCGTCAGCGCAAAATCGCCCAAGAACACGGTTATATCCTGCGCCATCACCGCCTGGAAATGTTTGGATTGTGTCCGAATTGCCAAAAGCGGGTGGTTGGCGAGGGCGGTGGCGGCTAAGGCCATCGCTTGCGCACCTCAACCTCACCTCTACTTTTTCGCGCTCTGCACGGATGGCCGCGTAGCTCAGCTGGTAGAGCAGCGGATTGAAAATCCGCGTGTCGCTGGTTCGATTCCGGCCGCGGCCACCACGAACAACCCCTGGGTAACACCGGGGGTTTTTCGTTTCAACCTACGCTCCGCGTTTCGATGCACAGGAAACGCAGAGCAGCAGAGGTCCGAAGGAGTTAGAGAAAATGGACGGATCACCTTGCGGGTGACGAAGTTGCTTCCGCCAAACTCCTCGTGCCTCTGTGTCTCTGTGTCTCCTGTGAGTTCGAATGCTTTTCCAGGTTTCAGACCAACAGCTCACTGAGTCCTTCGCGCCGCCGGGTCACAGCTGCAATCGCTGCGGTTAGCGCTGACTTGGTGGCGACAATCAACACCCGACTGCGTGCGCGAGTCAGTCCGGTGTACAGGAGCGCGCGGGTGACGAGCGGATGCGGTTCGAGCGGTAATACCAGGACAACGGCGGGATGTTCCGAGCCCTGGGCTTTATGCACAGTCATTGCCCAGGCCGATTCGTGCGTGGGCAAGCGGGCGAGCGGCACGCTGCGCTGTCCCGCCGTGCTGGTCCGATCGCGAAACCACGCCTGACGTTCAAGCACGACACCGACATCACCGTTTGCGAGGCGCGTGCTCGCATCGTTGACCGTGACCAGGACCGGCCCACGCGCATCATCTGCTTGGAGGTTGAGTCGATGGCGCATCCTCTGCGTCCATCCGGCAACGCCCCAACTGCCATCGCGGAGGGCACAGAGGACACGGATCTCGTCGGCTGCGGCGAGCGCAGTGGCGGGATCGGTAGCGGTCAGCGTGCGCTGCGCCGGATCGGCGTACCACTCCCAGACGGCGGTTTCAGCGTGACTCGGTTCGACGAGTTGGGCGCTGGCGGTGTTGGCTGACAATGCCGCCCAGGCGCTCTCGGCATCGCCGCGACGAACGGCCTCGGCGAGGTCGCGCAGCGCGCGGGAAGCAGCATCGGTGCGGAAATCCCGGGTCAGTACGGTAGTACACGCCGCGAGTTGGCCGCCGGCAGCAACCAGCGCAGCAAATACGCCACCGGCCTCGACGCTTGGCAGCTGGTCAGCGTCACCGGCGAGAATCAGGCTGGTTCCGTTTGCAATTGCACCGAGGAGTGCGTCGGCGACGTGCAGGTCGAGCATGCCCGCTTCATCGATGATGACGAGATCGGCCGCGAGCGGAGCGCGCGCGTGGTAGCGGAAGCGATCGTCATCCGGACGGTAGCCGAGCAGGCGATGCACCGTGGTTGCTGCGTTCGCAGCTTCGCCGAGCGCCGCAAGCGTTCGCGTTGCGATGGAGCTGTCTGCGCAGGTCGTCAGTTCGGCGCGCAGCTGCGGATCAGCGATAGCCTGGGTCACCGCATCGCGTAGACGTTGTGCCGCCTTGCCGGTCGGGGCGGCCAGGCGGACGCGCCGATTGGGATCAGCCACCAGCATGGCGGCTGCGGCGCGGACCAGCGTCCATGTTTTGCCGCGTCCCGGTCCACCGGTGATGACGGCGAGGTGATGCGTGCAGGCGCTCCGCACGGCGCGTTGTTGCAGCGGATCGCCAGCGGCAGCGGCCAAGAACTGTTCCTGGACTCGGGTCAGTGCGCGCGGTGTATGGGTGGCGAGCGCACGGACCCGTTGCGCCAACTGCGACTCGGCCGCCCGACAGGCGCGTAGCCAGACGCGGTTTTCTGCGATGATCAATGGACACACCGCGCCGGTCAGCGTTCCCGCAATACCGCTCGTGCGTAACATCGGTGCATCGGCACCAGCGTCGATCCAGGTGTCGCCAGCAGCACGCGCGATGACAAGTTGCTCGGCGACACGACTGACGGCGGCGCGGGCTTCTGGTGGTACTTGTGCGGCAAGCCAACGCGCGAACGGTGCTGCAAGCGGATGGGTTGCGTCGCTCATGGGACACCACCGATACGTTGATCGAGCGCATGAATCAGCGCGAGCCTCGGCTGCAGGGTGAGAACGCCTTGGCTGCTATTCGCTGATAAACCGCGGAGGAATACGTACCACGCACCACCGAGGTGCTGTTGTGGAGCATAATCACTGACGCTGACGCGCAGCCAGCGATGCAACGCGACGAGGTACAATACAGCCTGCACGGCATAGTGACTGTGTGCCATGGCCTCCCACAGTCGGTCGTCGGTGTAGTCGCTGGGATGCGTGCCAAGACGGTTCGATTTCCAGTCGATGACGTACCAGCGCCCGTCGTGGCGCACCACGAGATCAACGAAGCCTTTGAGGAATCCGTGCACGGATCGATTGCCAAGCAGCGCCAACGCCGCACCGCAGCGACGATGTAAATCAGGATCGTGGGTCTGGATCGCCGTCGCGATGTCGGCAGCGCAGAGGTGATCAAGTGGCAGATGGAATCCCCACTCGGGACAGCGGCTAACTGACGTTGAGGTTGCGAGTACGAACGGTTGTCCGTGCCCAGTCGGCATCGGCGCGCGCGCGAGCATGCGTAATAGAGCCGAGGCGCGTTCGGCTGGCACGCAGCCAGGTGCATGTCGTGGTGATCCCTGACCAAGTCCAAATTCAGTCAGAGCATTGGCGATAGTCGTTGGATCTGGTTCCAGTGCCGGATCCCAGCGTTCCAACACGTCGTGCAGTGCGTCGCCGGCATCAGCGCCGGCGGCAAATCCGATTAACGGCCCGGCTTCGCTGTCGCTGGCTGGATCGCGCACTTCCGGATCACGTAGCGTCTGCGGAACTTCGGCACCGCGCACCAGATTGGTGAAGCTGGTCGTACGCCAGCGATTGTTGATGCGTGCCACGGCATTATCCGCGAGTGTTTGTGCTGTCGGTGCAGTTGATTGCGTGGCAGTGCAGACTGCGAGTGGTTGCAGTTGTGGCACGATGGTGATCTCTTCCAACGACGCGCCGCAGGCCGAGGCCCACATGGTGAGCGCGGCCTTGGCTTCCTCCGCGAGTTCCGCGAGGCGTGGCTCGATGTCCTTGCCGGTTTTATCCGCTTCCAGCCAGACCTGACGCAGCCAATCATTCGCCGCGGCGCCGCCCTTGGTTGGAGCAAGCAGTTGCCAGCCGAGTCCGCTCAGTGCGACGGCACGTAGGCTCGGCGCAGCGACGCTCTTGTGCGGAGTTCCTTTGCGATCGGTGGTCTTTCCGCTTGCCCACACCAGTCCGCAGCGTGCTTGGGCGCGGGTGAGTGCGACGTAGAGATGGCGCGCAGATTCGCCGATTTCAAAGCGCAGCCAGGATTTCAGATCAATCGTTGCTGGATCAAGATGCAACGTCCAACCGGCGGCGTCGGGCACCACGACAGCGCTCGTGTTGCTGGCAGGCCGCGGCGCATCGAGCCACAGCGTCGGCAGCATGACCACGGGAAATTCAAGGCCTTTCGAACGGTGGACGGTCATCACTCGGATCTTGGCGGCATCGCTTTCAAGGCGTAGTTCGCGTTCGTTGCCGTCCTGACTCCGGTGATCGGTCAGCCAACGCAGCAGGCGTTCGGGCGAGACTCCGGGTTCAGCTTCGCGGAGAGCGAGGAGTTCAGCGAGGTGACGGAGGTTGGTGATGCGGCGCTCGGCGTGGCGCAACGTGGCGAGGCGCGCGAAGGTGGTTCGTTCGACGAACACGTGATGGAGAGCAGCTCCGACTCCACGCTCGTGCCAGATGCGGCGGGCGTGTCCAAGTTGATCAATCAACTCAGACCACTGTGCATCGTTGTCATTCGCGAGGCGCAACTCACTCGCCGTGCACCCCCAGACGACGGTCGCCGCAGCGGCGCGCACGTGCCGTGAACCCGGTTCCAGCACGCCACGCAGTACGGTGGCCAACTCGCCTGCCTCAGCAGTTTCGAGCACATCGCCAGTCGCCGCAAGAACCGCCGGTAAACTTGCGGCAAAGCAAGCGTCCTGGACCTCGGCGGCTTCGTCGTGCGTGCGCACCAGAACGCAGCAATCGCCAGCGCTCAGTAGACGTCGTTTACCGGTCTTCGCTTCGTCGAGCATGGCGCCGTCGCGCAGCAGTCGCTGCAGTTCAGCGACGACCACGGTGATCGCTTCGCGGACATCAAGAGCGCGACCGATCCACGCATGGAACGGACGCCGTTCGGTTAACGGATCAATCAGCGTCATTGGCGTTGTTGCCAATGTTTGCGAGGTGGCATGAACGATGGCGGGATCAGCGTAGGGTTCGCTTGTACGCGTGAACAATGCATCGACGGCATGGACGATGGCGCCGTCACTGCGGCGATTGGTGTCGAGGCCGAAGCGAGCGTCGGCGGCAACTGCGTCGCGGGCGCTGGTATAGACGCGTACGTCGGCACCACGGAACGCATAGATTGACTGCTTGGGATCGCCGATGAGGAGGAGTTGATTCGCGGCAAACGTGGTGCGAAAAATATCCCACTGCCGGCTGTCGGTGTCCTGAAACTCGTCGACACAGACTAACGACCAGCGTGCTGCCAAGCGCTGTGCGAGGCCTGGACCGCGTGCCGGATCGGTCAGTGCATCGGCGACCTCACGCAGCAGATCGTCGTTGGTGCGGACGCGCGCGCGCGCAGCGAGGCGTCGGCGTTCAGCCTCTGCTTCCACCGCGAGCGTCGGCACCATGGCGATCTGCAGATCATGCAATGCGGACGCCAATGCCGTCAAACTCTGGGCGATGGTCGAAGCACGCCAACGCTCGGCGCTTCCCGGAATTTTCTGAGTAAACAGATCAGCAGTGGGGTCACCAAGGATCGCGATGGCGTCCCAAACCGATGGATCGGTGTCCGCATCCCGGCCGGTTGCGATGGCAGTGATCGCATCGACAAGCGCAGGATTGACGAGACTCGGTAGCTCTTTCGTTGCACGCCACGAAAAACCACCGACCTCGTCAAGCGCAGTGTGGGTCCATGCGCTACGCAGGTGCGTGCATGCAGCGGCGAATGCTGCCTCGGAACTGGCGAGATCCGTGCCTGCGGGAATCACCCGTGTGCGTGGTCGGGCGAGCATGGCCCAGGCGGTCTTGGCGGTGGCGGCATAGGAACCGCTACCGGGCAATGCCAGGAGCGCGGGATGATTGGCGAAGATCCGTCGCCACGCGATGCCGGTCGCGCGCTCGCGCAGTTCACCGTCCTGGATGAGCTGCTGGAGATCGAAGGGCAAACCGGCGGCGAAGGCTTCATCGGTGAGGACGTCAGCGCAGAAGCCGTGGATCGTCCGCACGGTGATGCTATCAACTGCAGCGAGTACAGCAGCAGCGCGACGCGGCAGATCGGCTTGATAGCCAGCGCACGTAGCGCGGAAGACATCCAGCGCCGCAGTGGACTCGACGCAACCGCGCAGCAGTCGGCGCAACCGCGCGGCCATCTCGTCAGTTGCGGCGTTGGTGAACGTGACCAACAACACCTGCTGCGGATCCACCGTGCCGCGCAGCAATTCGCGCACAACGACATGGGTTAGGGCGTAAGTCTTGCCGGTACCCGCGCTGGCTTCGACGACGGTGATGCCGCGCGGCAACGGGGTCAGCAGGGGATCAAAGCACGTACTCACGTTGCTTTCCCCTTGCTGCGCTTGGCCGCTGATTTCACCGGTGAAACGGCTGGTTCGTCCTCCAGGAGACTCCATATGCCTTCGCCGATCAGCCAGCATGCGGGCACGTCTTCCGGAGAGCGGCCTCGCCACAGCAGACGAATTCCACGTTCTGCATGTTCGCCGCTCTGGTGTTCGCCGTCGCCGGTCCAGGCACGCAGTCCGGATTTTTGCGCATCTTCGCTGGCCTCGCGTGCAGCCAACGAGGTTGCAGCGAAAAACGGCAGCGGTTCGCAGCGCCCACGCAGCATGTCAGCGCACAAGCGTGCGAGCGCCTGTCGCGGATCTGCGGCCTGCGGTTTCAACTCCTTGTTCTGTTTACGGCAGGCGACCACGCAGGACACCGCCGCGCCGACGATCGCGGCTGCCGCGAGTTGGCGGATACGGGCTTCGATCCGCTGCTGCGGACGCAGCTGCGCTGCCGTCGTCCAGGTGAAGAAATGCGTGCCCTCACGCCGGCCAGGGACTTCGCCGATGAGTCGCACGTGCCGCGCCGCGCCGACAGCATGTGGAAGCTCCAGGGTCAGATCGAGTGACAATGACGCCGGAGCGCCAGCGCGCAGACCGACTCGTTCAAGCAAACCGTGGGCATCGGCAAGCAGGCTACGTTGTTGGATCGCGCCGGTTTCGCCAAGCGGTAGTCGCCCCGTTGCGATGAGTCGTGAAAGCGCGCGCGCAGCGCCGACGCCATGCAACTCGGCCTGGATGAGTTCGCGGAGCATGCCGGCTTCTGCAAAACTGGAGATGGTCAGCGGGTCTTCATCCGCTGGCTCTTCCTCGTCGTCGGTATCACGCAGTGCGAGTGCCGCCTCCAACCACGCTGCTGCAGGATTACGCCAGAAGCGCGTCAATTCAGCAATGGATAGCGTGACCAGCGGCGTGGTTGGAAGTGGGGTTGCCAGCGTCGATGAATGACCGATGAAAAATGGTGGGTCGATTGCTGCGTCGGCGCGAGTTCCGGAGGCGATGACGCTGGCGAGATCGAGTGCGCTCTGATCCCACGCTGGTAGTGATCCATCAAGATAGATAGCGCTGAATGGCTGCAGCGGCGCTGTTGCGACGAGCGCGTTGCGATCCGCCCCGATCGGCAATGCATCCGCTGCGGCGGCCAGCAACTCTTCGACACAGGTTGATACGGGTGTTGGTTCGGCGCGATCGCCGCAATCCATCGCGGTCGGCGCTGTGACAATCAGGCGATCACCGGCAGCGAGTACTGCATCTAGGAACAGTTGACGGTCATCGGCGCGGGGATCGCGTTCGCCTGGTCGCAGTTCGGCGCGGGTCGGATCGAAGGAGGTCGGTCGATTGCGGCGTGGAAACAGTCCATCGGCCATGCCCATGAGCACGACCACGCGCGCAGGAATGGCGCGGAACGGAGCTAGACCGGACACGACGACGCGACCATCCAGGCCGGGCGCGATCGCGGCTTCTTGCCCTAGCGCGGCAACCAGTGCATCGAGGATTACCTCGGGTGCGATGACACCACGATGCCAACGTCCAGCGTCGCCGCATCCGGCGATCGCGGTCAGCACCGGCTTCAGACTGATGCGGCCGTCGTCGTCGCCCATCAGCGCCATGGCGGCATTGTGCAAGTAACTCGCCCAATCTGCTGCATTGCGCGGTGTGTTCCAAGCGACGGAAAAATCAGCGAAGTTTTCCCACCATCCGGCCCAGCGGCCGAGTAATTCTGCATCAGGAGCAGTTGCGCCAGCTTCGGGCGCCATGCCATTGACCAATAGGTGCGCGTCGCCGACTGCGTAGCCAGCGAGCAAGCGATCAAGCGCGTGTCGCCAGGTCCCCGGTGCCCAAGCTGTGGCGGCCTGGGCTGGCAACCCGATGCGTCGGGCTCGCGCGGGACTGTCGCAGTCACTGCTGACTCCGGCGCGATCGAGGAGTTGGCAGAGTCGCTCGCTGGCCCGCGCATCAAGCTGCATGCGACTACGTACGGGATCCAGGTCGAGCAGCGCAAACACTGTTGAGCGTTCGACGTCGCTAGCGGCAGCGCGGACAAACGCCAGAAACGCGCCCGCAGCGGGATCCGCTTCGGCGACCGAGATGCCGGACACAACGGCGGCCAGGCGATGGCTGGGCTGGCCAGACTCTAACGCAGCAGCGAGCAGCGGCGCGTAGAGCGCGAGATCGGGAACGAGGATCAGCACGTCGCCAGGCGTGAGTCCGGATAGATCAGCAAATGCTTGCAGCAGCGCATCGCGCACGACTTCGGCTTCGCGAATCGGACCGGGGCAACGATGTACACGCAGACTGTGATCGCGCGCGGATTCCCATACCGACAGGCGCACGCCGGTGCCGGGATCGGCGTGTACGGAGATCTGAGCTTGGAGCGCAGATAACACGGTTTCTGGCGGTGATTCTCGCGTGCGCCAGCCATCGATCGGTTGTGGTTCCCACTGCGGCCGCTCTTCCAACGCGCGAATCCACCGCCGACCTTGCACGCCCAGCGTGGCAAGCAGGCGGTGTCCTTCAGGCTCCACATCAAGCGCGGCGGCTCGTGCCGGACTCATGGCTCGGCTGTGTTCGTGGATACTCGGTGCGATCACGATAGCAGCTCCGCTGCCGACGTGGTGTGCGAGTGCTTCGAGCACATCAAGAAACAGATTGGGCAATGGTCCAGTCAACACCGCGCCAGCGAAGCGCGGCATGCGTCCACTGACCTCGCCGCGTTGGAGACGATGGATGGCGTCGGTGATGCATGCACTGCGTGTTGGCCCGGCGTTCGGGTCAGCAACCAATCGACGCCACAGATCACTCAGCCACGCTGCATCGGCATGATCGCCACCGGTTGGTGTGCTGTGCTCCTCCCACGCAGTCAGCCAATCTGGACGAGTCAATTGCCAGGTATCGAACAGATCGGCAATGCGATTCGCGAGTTGCCACGCCTGCAGTCCTGAGGTACGCGCGTAGGCGGCAGCAGGTGTGCCGACCAATTGTGGCAGTGCCTCGAGAATGCGCCACGCCAGGACATCACGGCGCCACGGATCGTGCTCATGCGCCGTGGCGACGCCGGTTTCACGCAACACGCGATCAAGAAATTTCGCCGGTAACAGCCACTCAACTCCGGCGCATGCCCCCGTTGTGCGGGCTAACTCCAACGTCAGCCACTGCGCCATCGGCCGCGACTGCACCAAAACCCAGTCTGGGCGCAGCGCGTCATCGGCGGAGCGGTTGCGCAGGAACGCCGCCAATGCATGCACCGCCGGTTCCGCACCATCTGCATGTTTGACGAGAAGGCTCATGTCCTGGGAGGGTCGAGCGCTAGCTCGACCATGGGTGCAATGGATGATGCATGTAGATGGTCGAGCGAGCCGTCACCGAATTCCCGCCGCATCGAGTAAGGCTTCAATCTGCGTCGCAGCCCGGCGGGCCGTGGGTTGGTGGCCGGCGATGACTTCACAGAGGCAGCCGAGGAGAACGAGGTGGTCGATGCCGCGTTGTTCTTCGAGATTGGCGAGTTGGCGCAGGAGCTGACGGGATGTGACCGGCCCCTTGGCTTTCTTCGCTGTGGTGGCGCGTGCGGTCTTGGCTCGGGACTTGGGACGCTTGGGCATGGGCAACCTCCTGATGGCGGTCTATCCGTCCGCTCCAGCCATGCCATCACCGGCCGTTGGGCCGTTGCCCCCGCAGGCGGAGCGTGACGATGCCGGGGTCATGCGCTTTACGAAGATGCACGGATGCGGCAACGATTACGTCTATGTGGACGCCTGGTGTGAGCGTTTGCCGGCAGATCTATCGGCGCTTGCTCGCGTTATCAGCGATCGCCACACCGGCGTCGGTAGTGATGGCCTGATCGTGGTTGGGCCCTCAGCCAATGGGGCTGATGCTCAGATGCGCATGTGGAACTCCGATGGCAGCGAGAGTGAAATGTGCGGCAACGGTATCCGCTGTGCCGCTAAGCTGGCATGGGATCATCGCCGCCTGGGTAGCAACCGTAGTCCACGGATCGAAACCGGCGCGGGTGTGTTGCGAGTTGATCTGTGTTTTGTTGGGAACGCCTGCAATGGCGCAGCGGTGGCCATGGGCAAACCCCGGCTTGAACCTGCGACCGTGCCTGTGGTGCATCCCGGCCCTGGTCCACGGATGGAAGTCGCACTGGAGCTCGCTGGGCACCATCTGCTGTTCACCGCCGTTGGCATGGGCAATCCGCACGCGGTGACGGTAGTGAGCGATCCTGAATCATTCCCGATTGCCGAAGTCGGTCCCTTGGTCGAGCACCATCCGTATTTTCCGCGTCGCACCAACGTCGAATTCACGACGTTGCGCGGCATGGCGGACGGTCTGCCGGTAATCCGGCAACGGACCTGGGAGCGCGGTAGCGGCATCACGATGGCCTGCGGTACTGGCGCCTGCGCGGTGACAGTGGCGTACATCCTCGACGGTCTGATTGATGGACGTTCTGCAATCGTCCGCCTTGATGGTGGCGATCTGCGCGTCGATTGGCCAAGCGACGACGCCGAGGTGCGGTTGGAGGGCGAGGCGGTGGAGGTATTCGAGGGCGTGTGGTTGTGAACCTAAAGGCGGCGTTGGAAAAAACTCCAAGGCAACCGCAGAGGCGCAGAGGCCGCTGAGAACGCAGAGGAGAGTGCGATTGGATCGCAACCCTGTCGGTGATCGGCACCAAAACAGTACTGTCTCTAACCCCTGCCCTCAGCGACCTCTGTGTCCTCCGCGCCTCTGCGGTTGCCTTGGATTGCTGAAGTTGACCTACGGAGAACTAGCCACTAGCCACTGGCTACGCACCACTACGCTCAAACCCGTATGCCAGATGACGGCGATGCCGGTCCCGAAGACCGCCTGCAACACGAGGCGGAAGAACTCATGCGCCAGCGCCGCTTCCGCGATGCAGCTCGGCGCTATCAGGATCTGCACGGCAAGTCGCCAACCGACTTGTGGACCTCGCTTGGTTTCGTCAGCGCATTGGAATGCGCCGGGGAAATGGACTCGGCCGAACGCGTGCTTGAGGACGCCGCGACTCGCCACGGCATGTCGGCCTCGTTGCATCGCTTCCGCCATCTCTTCTTTGTCCGTCGTGAGGACCTCCGCCGGGCTTCGGCCTCACAGAAGGCACTGCGTCAATCGGTCATCGATGCTGGGGAAAGCGATCAGCTGGCCGACCTCTACTTCAATCAGGGCCGCTATCACGAAGCGCTCGCCGAGCTCGAACGTCGGCTCGCCGATCGCGAATTGGATCCGTCCGAACGCGTGGGGCTGATGGCACGCTCTGGTGCGTGCATGCGCCAGACCGGTGATGCCGAAAACGCGCGCGATCGCCTCTTGATGGCCTTGGCCCTGGATCCCGAAGCAGCGTGGACCCTGGCCGAGCTGGCCGAGGCCGAACGTGCGCTTGGGCTCGCGGATCAGGCGCGGTTACATTATCGCCAATCATTGGAGCGGCAGCCGCAGGATTACTGGACGCGTGGGCATCTGGCGCAACTCGAAGCCGAGCAGGGTGAAACCGATCGCGCGGTGGCGTTGTACGAAGAGATCCTTGGAGCCGAACCCCACGCGGTGTGGGCAAAGGTTGAGCTCGCCCAAGTGCTGACCGAGAAAAATCCCGAGCGCTCGGGCGAACTCTGCCGTTCAGCAATCGCTGACGATGCCGAGTATCCGTGGGCGCACGCGCAGCTTGGTGTGCTTGCACGCAAGGCGGGCAAGCTCGACGAAGCACACGCGTGTTATCTGTGCGCGCACAAGGCGGCGCCCGAAGCCGCGTGGGTACTGCATGAAGCCTGCGAGGTTGCGCGCGCGATGGGTCGCGAGGATATGGCCGAACGCCACCTCGAACGGGCGCGGTCGAACGATCCGTACGATGCGACGACGCACGGCTATATTGCCGACCTCCGCCGCCATCAGAATCGGTTGCGCGATGCGCAGGCGCATCTAGAGCAAGCGGTACAACTAGATGCAGACTACACCTGGGCTTGGCGCGAGTTGGCCGAGGTTCGCGCGCTGACTGGCGATCACGACGGTGCCGATGATGCCTATCGTCATGCCCGCGATCTGGCGCCGGATGATTCGGTCAGTGACGGTCTAATGGCGTTTTTGCTCAAGCATCGCGGTCTGCGCGAGCGCGGCCGTCCGTGGTTGGAGCGCGCGGTCGAACGCCAAGCCGACTACCTGTGGGCGTGGCGTGAGTTGGCCGAACTCCATCTCGAAGCCAGTCGTGCGCACGAAGCCGAACGCGCGGCTCGTGATGGGCTGGCCAAAATCCCCGATGCTGCGCCGTTGTTTGGTTTGCTGGCCGAGGCACTGCGCCGTCAGGGACGTCATATCGATGCGGCGACGGCCGTGTCCCAGGCGATCGAACGTGCGCCGCAGGTGCCGCAGTTGTGGGCCTTGCGGGCCGAGTTGTGCAATGCGCAAGACGATCCGACTGGCGCAGCCGCTGCGGCGGCAAAAGCAGCCGAACTCGATCGTGCTCCAGAATTCGCCGTGCTGCATGCACAAACGTTGCTAAGCGCCGGGCGCGAGCGCGAAGCCTTGGTCGAGCTTGATCGCGCGCTCGCGGTTGAGCATCCGCCACAAGTTGCGCACGAATTGGCGGCAGCCTTGGCCGAACGACGCGGTGACCGCGCGGTTGCGATCACGCACCTCGATCGGGCGCTCAAGATCGAAGAAGACATTCGTCTGCGCGTGCGTCGGGTCCGCCTTGCCGTCGCCGGTGGCGATTCGACGGCGGCTGCATCGCTGCTGCCTTTACTTGATCGCGAGAGCGGTGTGCCGTGGTCGGAACTGGCCATGACCTTTGCGCAAGCGGGTATGCATGCCCCCGCGCGTCGGGCCGCCTACCGCCATGTAGCACAGGCTCCGGCAGCCGCTGGCTGGCTGCACTTGGCTGAAATCGAACTGCACCTCGGCGACTTGCGCGCTGCCCACACCGCGATCGCGGCCGCGACGGCGGTGACACCAGCCGATCCGGCGGTGCGCGCCATTGCCGCGGTGATTGCCGAGCATCTCAACGATCTGCCCGGAGCCGTGGTGCATCTCGAAGCGGCGTTGGCTGCGCGCCCAGGTGATCATGCACTGCAGCGTCAGGTTGCCCTGCTGCGCGAACGTCTTGGTCGGCGTGATGATGCCGAAGCGATGTGGCGTAGTCTGGCTGACGGCGCCGCGCCAAGTGACGGCAGAACAATTGAGCTAGCCGCCGCGCTGTATCGTCTCGCTCGCGACGACGAAGCTGCTCGCTTGGCCGCGCCTGTGCTCGCCGCACCGGTGACGCCGGAACTGATGCGCCTGTGGCGTGATCGCGGCATCGCAGCGGCTAGGACCGGGACTCCGGCGGCGGGACTTGCGGCGCTCAGCGAACGCGAGGATCTCCTCGGCATGCCGGGCCGTTCCCTGGCGGTGCAGTTGGGATTGGCTGCTGGCGAAGTCCGGGCAGCACGCCGACACCTTGATGGCGCGACGCCAGAAGGCGATCTCGAACAGCGCATCTTTCGCATTCTCAGTGCGCGTGTCCTGCTTGCTGAAGGCAAGCCCGACCAGGCGCTGATCAGCGCGCGTGAAGCTGCCGCGATGGCACCCGGCGAGGAAGATCCGCTGATCGTTGCTGCTGATGCGCTATTGGCGCTCGGCAAGCCGGTCGAGGCGCTGGCACAGCTTGATGGCGAACCACGCGTGTGGCCGCCTGAACGTGCCGCGGTGGCGTCGCTGATCGCGCTCACCATCGCGGGACCGACCGCAGCGGCGGCGCGCCTCATGCGCACGCCAGATCCCGGAGCGCATCCACTTGGCCGCTTGATGGCAGCTGCGTTGCCTGGTGTCGCACCGGAAGCGGCAGCACGCGCGGGCAAGGACACCATCGCCGCGCTGCCACCGCCCCTCGTCACGCCACTTGGCGACGCACTCGGCCGAGCCGGTCGTCATGACCTGGCTATCGCGTTGCACCTCCTTGCCGCCCAGGCGGCGCGCGGTCGCGGTGAACCGTTCGCCGAGCGTTTCCACCGTCGGGCAGCCATCGATCATATCCGCAGTGGATCGGGTCGCGCTGCCGCACTCCGCCAAGCCTGGAGTGATCGCGATATACCCGGTCTCCTGCAGCAATTCCTGCCCTGGTGACAGGGTTGCGGCGCGCGCAGACGCCGGCACCCTGTCGCGCGATCTGACATACGATGGGCCAGTAGCTCAATGGTTAGAGCAGGCGACTCATAATCGCTCGGTTGTCGGTTCGAGTCCGGCCTGGCCCACTTTCTTTTTTGGCCTGACGGCCTGCTGGCTTTGTCGGAGTTTGATTTCGCGGCGCTACGCTGGCGAAATCATGGCGGCATCGGCTGCGCCGATTGTATGCCGCCACCACTCCTCGGCGCCAGTTTGCATTCAGGGCTTACGCCCTACGGCCGCGGTGCGGCCTACCCCTGGCTTTGTCGGAGTTTGATTTCGCGGCGCTACGCTGGCGAAATCATGGCGGCA
>CAZZAM010000025.1:45530-53546 GCA_964652775.1 uncultured candidatus Brocadiaceae bacterium
TCGGCTGCGCCGATTGTATGCCGCCACCACTCCTCGGCGCCAGAGTTTCTCCGGGATGCGTCCCTGGGACCGCGGGTTACTAGCCCGCCGGGGCAATGAACTGCGAACACCTGGGAGCGCCGCACTCCGTGCGGCCTGGGGCAATGGGTGACTGGTTCTAAGGTAGGGATTCCACGTGATGAAGTGGTTAGTAGGCTTCGTCACCATGTCGCTCGGTCTGTCAGTTGAACGCGAATCACGGGTCAGCTTGGCTGGCGTTGATGCTGCGGCCTATGCTCAGCAGACGATCGCGGGGCGCTTGAAGGCGGCGCGGAAATACGCAGCAATGTCCCAGGCGGAATTGGCGGCGAAGCTGAAGGTTGGGCCAGCGCACGTGTCCAACTGTGAAGCAGGTCGCGAACGGATCGGTGAACGCATGATCGTGCGCTGGCTCGCTGTGTGCGGGTTGCCGACGAACTGGAAGCCGACTCATGCCAAGAGACCGACTGCTGGGAAAACAAAGGGCTAGCCGGTGGAAGTTCGCGATTACAACGGAACTGACCAGTGGTCTGCAAATCAAATCATTGAACGATACGCGCGTTATGTCTCAAAGTTCTCAGTAGCTCAGCCGCGGTCTATATCACCTGTTGTACACGAACATGGGGGTATCAAGTGGATTTATCCAGTCATGGATAAGGTGATCGACGGCATAGAGGATCAAGATCCTGCCTGTGCCCAAATCGGAGTCGAATTCATTGAGGAGGATCAGGGGTTCGTTTTTGGTGCGATCCTCAAGTCCAACACGGCCCGAGCGCTCCGACGATTTCAGCACTTGACCGATGAACAGATAGAGCGCATTCGCCGACGGGCGGTTTACATGTACGCTTCGGGAACTGTTCCAAGAGAGTTCGGTCAGTATCTGCGGCTACTTCGGTATGTCGGAGTTGGGGCGTACTGGGAGAAAGTAGTTTCTTCAGTGCCCAAGAATAACTTCGCTAAACGTGCACAAGTATATTTTGCAACTCAGTTCGACGATGAGGGGAAGTCTAAGCCTAAATAGACGCAGCTTCACCGCGCTATCGGCAACGTCCACGTCTGGCCTTCAAACGCGGCCGAGAGTTTCCATTTGGCCTGCGGGGCGATCAGTTCTTTGTAGCGGCGGGCGTCGTTGCACAGGCGGGTGACTTGCGGGTCGGAGGCGAGGGGGTCGTGGTGGAAGATGACCAGCTCGCCGATGTTGGCGTCGCGGAAGATGTCGATGAAGGTGAAGATGGTCGAGTGGCCGAAGTTGATGTGGTCGTGGAAATCAAGGAAGCCGTACATCGCGTCGACGATGACGAGGTCTGCGCCTTCGACGAACTTGGCATACGTTCCGGCGACTTTATCGGGGTTCTTGCTGACCTCGGTATCGGTCAGATAGACCACGGATTTGCCGGCGTGATCGACGCGGTAGCCGTACGCCTTGTCGGGATGGATCAGCGGCAGGATGCGGACTTCAGCGTCAGCAATGGTCGTGGGCGCGTTCTCGGGCAACTGGGTGCAGGTGATGCGCGAGGGCAGGTTGTTCCACTTCACTGGGAAGTGCGCGTCGCCCATCTGTAACGACAGCAAACGTTCAGAGTCGCTGCGACCGCTCCACACGCCGATGTCACGGCCGGGTTGATAAATTGGCAGGAAGAACGGGAAGCCGCAGATGTGATCCCAGTGGAAGTGGGTGAAGAACATGTGGATCTTCGCCGACTTGTCACGGCCATCGGCTTTGAGCGCTCCACCAAGCGCGCGGATGCCAGTGCCGGCATCAAAGACGAACAAGGTGTCGCCAAACGAAACTTCCACGCACGACGTGTTGCCGCCGTAGGTCCAGGCGTGTTCGCTGCGATCCAGGTACGCATCGATTGCCGCCGGTGACGCGATGTCCTCAGGCTTGGCTTCGGCCAGCAACGACTTGGCCTTCTCGCGCAGGCCGGCGCTGGTGAGCGGGGCAGCGATCGAACCGCGCACTCCCCACAGGCGCACCTGCATCACGTCCTCCATCCCGCGACATGCGGGGCTGATCGGCGAACGCTATCCAGCCCGGGGGGGTGGTGCAAGCACGGTAGAGGAGGACTTTTCCCACACCTGAGCCAATTAGCGATCGCGTCCAGTCAACCGCGTCAAGGCTCGTCCTGGCGTATTAACCAATAGTTCTGTGAGAAAATCACGCGTGCTCATTGCTTTTGGCTCCGGCACGGTGGCCAGCGGAACGAGGCTCGCCGCCATGATGACGGCGAGGATTGGATAGATCACCGACCACGAATTGAGCGCGATCGGACCGATCGCGCTGGTCCAGCGGTGACTCATATCAATGGCGATTCCCCAACAGGCTGGCAGCAGACCAAGTGCCAGTGCTTGGGTGAAACCGTACACGGCAAAAAAGTGCGTGCGGCCCTGCCCGGGAACTGTCGCCATCAGCAGTCGTGTGCTTGCTGCGGCGACGAGTGCAGCACCGGTGCCGCTCAGGGCCTGAATGAGGATCAGGGTTGGATAGCCGAAAGGGAGGAGGCCGCCGGCCAGTGCGCCCCAGGTCATTAGATGGAGACTCCACAATCCGACGCCGACGGCAATCACCGGACGACTACCGACTTTGTCGAGCATGCGCGCCACGAGTAATAACGTCAGGCCCATGGCGACTGCGCCCATGGCAGGCAGCGAGGACATCTGCACGTCGGTGGCGGTGAAATGGTCGCGCAGCAAGGTCACCCAGCACACGCTTGCCCCAGCCATGGCGATGTTGAACAGCGCAAAAAATCCGAGCAGGCCGACAAATGGTCGATGACTGAGAATTGCCCGCCATGGCACCTGGGTGGGATTATCGGGTTCGACTTCAGCCGGAGCATCAGGGATTTTACGGAGATAATACAGTCCGCCAATTCCTGCGAAGAACGAGAGTAGGAACAAGATCGCATACGCGGTTGGTCCGTGCCAGATCGACAGGTAGGCGGTGACGCCGCTGAATGCGATGATCGCGGCAGCGCTGTTGCTGAGCGATTCGCCAGCGAGGAAGCGGCCGCGTACTTCGGCCTGGACGATGCCGCGCCACCAGGGCAGAAATGCGGCGACTGCTACGCCGCGCAGTGCCGCGTAGAGTGCGAGCAACGGTAAGATGAGACCAAGTGTCCAGCTCGGGCCCAGCCACGGCGAGGCCATCGCGACGATGGCGATGACGATCACAACCGAGGTGCGGCCGGTCCAGCCTTCGACCGCCATGCGTTTGTAGCCGAGACGGTAAATGCGATGCGCAAACGGCAGTTGCAGCATCAACATCAGCGGCGATAGCGCGGTGGCGACGCCGAGCATGGTTGCTGAAATGCCCTGTGATTTCAGGAACAAAATGAGCGGTACGCCCTGGACGATGGCGAACGATATCGTGTTGAGGACGTTGAACGCGTAGACGTCACGGGCGAGCGCCGGCAACGGAACGCGGATGCTCATCGCGTGGGGACCGCTCCGAAGCGACGTTCACGACCTTGGTATTCCAGCAGGCACGAACGGAAATCAGCAACGGTGAAATCTGGCCACAACGCCGGATGATCGACGTACTCGGCGTAGGCGGCCTGCCAGGGTAGGAAATTGGACAGACGACGTTCACCCGCACTGCGGATAACCACATCAACATCGGCGGCCTGCGGTGCGTACAGCGCGCTCTGCAGTGTCGTGCGATCGATGGATGTCGGATCCAATGCGCCACGCGCGGCTTGGTCAGCCAGTTTGCGACAGGCGTCGACAATTTCGTCACGGCCACCGTAGCTGAGCGCGAGGCAGAGGATGGTGCCGGTATTGGCGGCGGTCGCACTGCGCGCGTTGGCGAGTTCAAACAGCACGCGTTCAGGCAGTTCATCGACGCGACCGATGGATTCCAGACGAATGTTGTTCTCGAGCATCGTCGGCAATTCACTGCGCAGGAAATCAGCGAGGAGATCCATCAGAAACTCGACCTCGCTTGCCGGGCGAGTCCAGTTTTCGCTCGAGAACGCGTAGAGCGTCAACCGGGGAATGCCGAGCTTCGCACATTCGGTGGTGATCGCACGCACGGTGTCGGCACCGCGACGATGGCCGTTGAACCGTTCCCAGCCGCGACCCAGCGCCCAACGTCCGTTGCCGTCCATGATCACCGCGACGTGGCGGGGCAGTCGCGCTGGCTCAAGTCCAGCAGCGCGGGCATACATCAATGGATCTGTGCTGGCGAGGGTAGCGTCCATGTTAGCGCAGGACGATCTCATCGCGTCCAGCGCCCGTGCCAACCCATTTCACCGGAACGCCTAAGCGCTTCTCAATAAAGGCGATATAGCTGCGTGCCTCGCTCGGCAGATCGGCTTCTTTGCGTGCGCCGGTGACCGGTTTCTTCCAGCCGGGGAGCACTTCGTACATCGGCTCGGCGCGCGCCAGGTCATCGATCCGCGCTGGTGGGCCGTGGATAACCTTGCCGTCGAGGCGGTAGCTGACGCAGACCGGTAACTCAGGCTCGCCATCAAGAATGTCGAGCTTGGTCAGCGCGATCGCGTCGACGCCATTGAGGCGGCAGGCGTAGCCGACCGCCGCGAGGTCGAGCCAGCCACAGCGCCGTGGGCGTCCGGTGGTGGCGCCAAATTCACGTCCGCGTTGACGCAGCGCTTCGCCACGGGCATCGGTCAATTCGGCGAGGAATGGTCCCGAGCCGACGCGCGAGGTGTATGCCTTGACCACGCCGATGACATCACCGAGCTGTTTATGTGATAGGCCAGAACCGGTCAGAATGCCACCGATACCAGTGTTGGAGCTGGTGACGAACGGATAGGTGCCAACGTCGATGTCGAGTTGTGCGCCCTGAGCGCCTTCAAACAGGAAGCTGCGCTGCTCGGCCATCGCCTGATGCAGAATGGTGATCGAGTCGTTGATCAGCGGTGCAATGCGGCGCGCAGCCGGCATGTAGCCGGCAACGGCAGCGTCGACATCAAGCGGTTCCGAGCCGAGGGCGCGAATGATCACGTTCGACTTCGTCAACACGTCGCGCAGTTTACGTTCGAACGCGACGAGGTCGGCGAGTTCGCCGGCGCGTAGTCCGTTGCGGGCAGTCTTGTCGGTATAGCACGGACCAATGCCGCGCAGGGTGGTGCCGACTTTACTGGCTCCGCGCGCGATCTCTTGCGCCTTGTCCATGTGCGGGTGGCACGGGAGGACGAGGTGAGCGCGGTCGCTGACAACCAGACGCTTCGCCGCATCGCAGCCGCCGGCGAGAAGTTCGTCGAGTTCGCTGCACAACGCGATCGGATCAAGCACGACGCCATGAGCGATGACGCAGCGTGCGTGCTGATTGAGAATGCCCGACGGCAACAGATGGAGGACGGTCTTCTTGCTGCCAACGACGACGGTGTGGCCGGCGTTGGCGCCGCCCTGGCAACGCACGACGACGTCGGCTTCTGCCGCCAGGAGATCGATGACCTTGCCTTTGCCCTCATCACCCCATTGGAGGCCGAGGACGACACGGTTGCGAGGCATGCTGCTCCGATCACATGGAATCGCCCGGGTGACTCCCGGGCTGGTACCCGGCGAACGATAGGACAAGCCGGGCGTCGGCAAGGGAGTGCTAGTCTTGAAGCCTATCCCAAAGCAACCGCTGAGGCGCGGAGGTCGCGGAGGTCGCAGAGGTCGCAGAGGAATGGGAGAGTTAGGATATAGGCGTTGATTATTCTGGCACTACAGACCAATCCGTCTTCGACTTGGCTTCTCCGCTGCGATCTCTGCACCTCAGCGATTGCCTTGGATGTATCAGCTCAGATCAATGGAAACCGGGCAGTGATCCGAGCCGGTAATATCGGGATGGATCTGCGCGTCCTGCACGCGGCTGGCGAGGCCGTTCGAGACCGTCGCGTAGTCGATCCTCCAGCCGACGTTGCGCGCGCGGGCACCGGCACGATAGGTCCACCAGGTGTACAGATTGGCGGTGTTGGGATTGCGTTCACGGAAGACGTCATGGTAGCCGAGCCCGAGGTACCTGGTGAACCACGCGCGTTCTTCGGGCAGAAAACCAGGGCTCTCTTCGTTCTCGTCGGGGCGGGCAAGATCGATCGGCTGATGGGCGATGTTGAAATCCCCAAGCAGCAACGTCTCGCAGCCGCGTCCGCGCCAGTGCGCGAGGTGCGCTTCCATCGCCGTACAGAACGCAAGTTTGTAGGCGATGCGTGCGCCGAACTCTTGACTGTTGGGGAAATACGCATTGACGATCGCCAGCGTGCCGAAGCGTGCGGTGATCACGCGGCCTTCGCCGTCGAAGCGATCGTCGCCCATGCCTTCAACGACTTCATCGGGTTTGTCGCGCGAGAGGATCGCAGTGCCGGAATAGCCGGGTTTCACCGCACTATGCCAGGACGCGTGCCAGCCATCGGGCTCGGCCAACTCACCGATCTGGTCTGGTTTCGCCTTCGTTTCTTGCAGGCCGATGACGTCGGTTTTGGGAACCACGTCCCAGGGAAGGATGCCCTTGCGTGCGACTGCACGCAGGCCGTTGACGTTCCAGGAAACAGCGCGCATGGCCGGGATCCTGGAGCGCGGATCGCGAGTGCCACTGGTGACGTGCATTGGTAAAACCAACATTCCCCAGTTCGAATAACAGGAGACGCAGAGACACGGAGGTCCACAGAGGTTAAATGGTGTTGACTCTTAACCGTGCAGCGACTGCTTCATGGTGCCCAGCCTCCTCTAAACTCTGTGTCTCAGCGTCTCCTGTAAATTCGAATGCGTTTTCTGGGTCAAAACGTTCAGGCGACGCCGTTGTCCAAGGCGATGGCGAGGCCCATGCCGCCGCCGATGCACAACGAGGCGAGCGAGCGTTGACTGGAGCCCGCAGCCGTGCGCTGCGCGAGATGCACCACGAGGCGAGCGCCAGTCGCTCCGATCGGATGGCCGAGGGCGATCGCACCGCCATCGCGATTGACCCGTTCAGCTGGTAGTTTCAGTTCGCGCTGGCAGGCGATGGCCTGAGCAGCGAAGGCTTCGTTGAGTTCGATCGTGTCGCAGTCGGCGGCGCGCAGACCACTGCGTTCTTCCAGGCGGCGGATCGCATGGACCGGACCAAGGCCCATTGTTGCGGGGTCGCAGCCGACGGCAGACCAGGCACGAATCCGCGCCAGCACGGCCCAGCCGCGTTTTCCGGCGTTCGCGGCCGAGGTTATCACTAACATGGCGGCGCCGTCGTTAATGCCCGACGCGTTGCCGGGCGTGATCGTGCCGCTGGCACTGAATGCTGGTTTGAGTGTGCCAAGTTTTGCGGCGGTCAGTCCCGGTCGCGGATGTTCGTCGCGGGCAAGTTGTAGCATCACAACCAGTTCACGTGCGAACGCGCCAGCGGCATGAGCAGCGGCGTAGGCGGCGTGGCTGTGCTCGGCACAGGCATCCTGTTCCTCGCGCGTGATGCGGTACATGCCAGCAAGTCGCTCAGCGGTAAGTCCCATGTGTTCGCCCGCGAGCGGATCGGTGAGACCATCGCGCAGCATGTGGTCAATGCGGCCGTCGGAGCCGACGCGGCAGGATTCCGGCGCGCGTTGCAGCAGGTGCGGCGCATTCGACATCGATTCAGTGCCGCCGCACAAAACGACCTGGGCTTCGCCAGCGCGGATGAGCTGCGCGGCGAGGACAACGGCCTGCATGCCAGAACCGCACATCATGTTGACGCTGAAGGCAGGAACGGCTTGGGCAATCCCGGCGCGTAAGGCGATTTGTCGTGCCACGTTCATACCCAGACCGGCCGACAGCACGTTGCCGACGATGACCTGGTCGATGGCGTCGGCTCCGATCGGTTCGAGTGCTGCTTGCGCAGCCACCGTGCCTAAATCGGCGGCAGATTGCATCGCCAGTGAACCAAGGAGGCGTCCCTGCGGGGTGCGGCGAGCAGCGACGATGACGATGTCGGTCATGAATGAGTTCCGGTGCAGGTGTTGGCTGAGCTGGCGCGGGCAGCCTTAAGACAACCTTCCTTGAAACAAGACGCTGTGCGCGCGATGTAATTCATTGCGGTGCGACCGT
>CAZZAM010000026.1:0-51017 GCA_964652775.1 uncultured candidatus Brocadiaceae bacterium
GGACATTGCGGACATTGCGGACATTGCTGACATTGGCGGTGGCGAATGAGATCGGCGTCACTCGCTCACGTGAGCATCCACACCTACACAGAAACCAAGCCATGAGCATGTTAACGACAACAGTTCGTGCGCAACGACTTCAGCGACCGCATTGATTGCGTGCCTCAGAATATCGTCGGCAATGACAACGCCGATACATGCCAATACGGCATTCGCCCACAACGTCTTCCGCAAACAGTGCGGAATTCCGATTGCCGTTTTTGGCCACTCATTTTCCAATTCTCCGCACGTCATGAGAGGTACGTCGCATGTCGGAATTCACGGAATCAGCCAAAGAAGCTATGTACGGAACAAGTTTCACTTCTGGACTGACGTCCAATCGGATCCCGAAACCCGCGTAAGACTCTCCGTCATGACTTCGCCCATATGAGGAATCGCCCATGTCTCTAGTATTTGAACGTATCCTGACCGAATGACTTGGCGACCTGAGCTACCTCATCGGAGACGATGATACTGGCTTGGCTGCGGTCGTGGATCCGCGAGCAGATTCGGACGTCTACCTCCAACTCGCCCAGCAGCACCACCTTGCCATTACCCACGTCCTACAGACCCACGTACATGAGGACTTCCTCAGTGGAGCCGTCGGACTAGCGAGGCGCACTGGCGGCGCGCTTCTGCCCATGCGTCACGTGGCGGAGACGAGATACGGCTACGCGCATCAGGAGATCCGCGATGGCGAGCGCTTGACCCTGGGGTCGGTGACGTTGACTGCCAGGGCCACTCCAGGCCACACACCCGAGCATACTGCATATGTTCTGTCCGAGACGAAACGTGTTGATGAGCCGTATGCGGTCTTCACGGGCGGGTCCTTGCTCATCAATGCGGTGGGCCGGTGCGATCTGCTTGGGCCCGAGGCCGCCCAGCGCCTGATCGTAGACCAGTTCAAGACACTATACTCGTTCTTCCTTGGTCTCCCGGACCACGTGATCATCCACCCGACGCACGCGCACGGCTCGCCATGCGGTGTAGCGATTGGTGATCGCCTGAGCAGCACGGTAGGATACGAGCGCATGCATAATGCCTATCTCCAGCATCCGGACATCGCCGCGTTCACGGCCTTCGCCTTGGGTGGCCTCCCGGCGAAGCCGACCTACTACCATCGACTCAAAGAGGCGAATGCCACCGGCGACGGGGAATTCCCGCTGCCGATCGTCCCAGCCCTGACGGTCGCAGCATTCGCCAAGGCTCTGGCAGCGGGGGGCTGCAGCCTCGTCGACACCAGGAGCCTGCATGGGTTCGCGGGTGGCCACATCGCGGGCGGGCTCAACATCGGCGGAGCTGCCGAACTGTCCATCTGGGCAGGATGGATGCTCAATATCGACCAGCCCATCCTGCTCGTGCTCGAACAGGATGCGGACTTGGCGAAGATCATCGCGCTCTTCGTGAGGACCGGCTTCAAGCGGTTCGCGGGCTACCTGGTCGGAGGCATGCATGCATGGGATGATGCAGGGATGCCCTTGCGTCTTATGGCGCCTGTTCCCATCCAAGAGCTTCGCCTACACAGCGGAACTCGGCAGATCATCGATGTCCGTTCGGACGAGGAATGGACGATGGGGCGCATCCCCGGGGCGATGCACATTTTCCTGCCCGACCTGACCGCGAAGATGGCGCTGCTGGACAAGACCAGACCGGTGGCGACCTACTGCGCCACCGGGTATCGCGCCAGCATCGCCGCCAGTCTCCTTAAGGCCCACGGATTCGACCATGTGGGGTGCGTTCCCGGTAGTTGGCAGGCGTGGACCAAGGCCGGCTTTCCGGTGGAAGTTTAAGCCATGATCCGGTTCCTCACCGTGGTGGCGTTGAGTTGGCTGACATCGCAGTTGCACGCTGCCGATCCGGATGTTGGCCAGGCACGTTGGTCGCCCCTGCTGGTCGGTGGCCTTATCGGCCTGCTTGCGGCCGCTACCGTGGCCATCTCCAATAAGCCGCTCGGCGCGAGCACGGCCTATGCCCGTATCTCCGGCATGTTGGGTCGCATGATTGCGCCAAAATACACACGCTCCCTGGCGTACTTCCAGGAGACCGTTCCCAAGGTGGATTGGGAAGTGGCCCTGCTGTTCGGGGTGGTTGCAGGCGGGGCTCTGGCGGCCTGGAGCGGCTCTGGGTTCGCAGAGGGCTTCTTATCGGCGACCTGGATTGAACGGTTCGGCGCGGAGAGCCAGGGCCTGCGCGTCGCCTTCGCGGTCGGTGGCGGCTTCCTCATGGCCCTGGGCGCACGCATCGCCGGCGGCTGCACCAGCGGCCATGGCATCAGCGGAACGATCCAGCAGTCAGTAGGATCCTGGGTCTCGCTCATGAGCTTCTTCATCGGCGGCATGGCGGTGGCCCTGCCCATCTTCGGGAGGTGACCATGGAGACGGACGTCCAAACCAGCGCCAAGGTGCATCCGGTCATTGCGGGCTCGCTGTTCGGTGTCGTGTTCGGCTTCCTCCTGCAGAAGGGCGGCGTCGCCGATTACGGTGTCCTCATCGGCGCCCTGCGCCTGACCGATCCGACCGTCTTCCAGGTGATCCTGTCTGCGATCCTGATCGGCGGCATCGCCTCCGCGCTCCTGCGCTGGGCAGGGCTCGCCAAGGCCCATCCGAAGCCAGCCCGGTACGCAAGCAATGTGGTCGGAGGGCTCATCTTCGGCACGGGTTTCGGGCTGCTCGGCTACTGCCCAGGCACCGGTGCGGCAGCGCTCGGACAGGGAAGTTGGGACGCGGGCTTCGGAGTCATTGGACTTCTCCTCGGCTCGTACTTTTATGCGGCCACCGCAACAATACTGAAAAAGATCGATCACCTTGGCGACCATGGCAAAGTGATCATCGCCAACTTGTTCCACCTGTCGCCGGCGGTGGGCATCGCCGGATCCTCGATCGTGATCCTGGCCGCGCTGGTCCTCTTGCGAAATGGTTTTCCACGATGAACTCAGGCGGCCGACTCGGCCGGCATCGCCGAGGCGATGGACGATAGCATCGTCTTCGGTGGCACCGCCTGTGCCCCACGTATTATGGCAGTATCGCCAGGTTGACGACCCCAATCGCTTACCGGTTAAGCGCGGTGTCGAACCGTCATCTCTCGCTCCAGTTCGCGACCCATCTCTAAGGTTACAAGACCAACGAGACCATCCTCAACGACTTCCTCGAACTCGTCACCGAGGAAAATGAAGAGATGGAAGATGACACCGAGGATGACGGCGACGACGAAGTCGAAGGCATCGACGGCCTGAAGGCCGACCGCTAATCGCTGACCCCCCTCATGCGCCGATCTTCCGATCTAGCGGGTTCACGGTTGCTCTAGGTTTCCATTCTGCACGGTGAGCGCCATGTCTGCACCCGTAGTCAAAACCGTAGCGTTTGCCGCCCTGACCCGCGAGCAGATGGCGGCTATAACTGAACTGATCAACCGTGTCTGGCCATCGCCGACTCCGCTCGCCGAGCAAGTTGACGCCCGCATGCGTGATGCGCGCCTACCGGACACGGCCCAGAGTGCACAGAAACAAGCTCACCTGATCCAACCTCAGGGTCGCGTACAAGCCGTGGCAACGACATTCGTCCGCGTCATCGCCGACGCGAGCGGACGCCGCTTCCCCATCCTCGCCCTTGGTGGTGTGTGCAGCGATCCCGCGTGCCGTGGTCAGGGCCTCGGCCAAGCCGTTGTCAGCGCCGGCTTCGCACGCGTGAGCCAAGCTGTACCGGTCAGTCTCTTTCAAACCGATGTTCCCGATTTCTACGTCAAACTCGGTGGCCGCGTGATTGATAATCCGGTGATCAATTCAGTCTCAGACGCCAAGCCGCAGTGGTCGAGTCATCTGATGCTCTATCCTGCCAATGCGAACTGGCCCACTGGGACGGTGGATTTACTGGGGGCGGGGTGGTGAGAGATCACAGGGGCTTTGACGAAATGGCCATCCTTCCCTTTTTCATCTTCGCTCAGCGGGTGCGCAGGATAGCTGCCACGTGTTCAGGGCCAAGATCCTGATGTGGACCCAGCGGGCCATCACCACGGTCACGCATGCGCTGCGACACCTTCACGGCCGCATCGGCAGCATCGATTTTGTAATCGGCTAGCCGCGTCGGCACGCCGACCTTGCGGAAGAACTCTTCAGTAAGGTCGATGGCCAATTCGGCCTCGCCCTCACGCTGCCAGACTCGCTTCAGATACTGACGCAGCTTGGCCTGTCGGCGCGGTAGATCGTGACGCAGCACGCCGGGTAGCACGACCGCCAGCGACTGGCCGTGGTCGATGCCGTAGAGGGCGGTTAGCTCGTGGCCGATCATGTGCGTGGCCCAGTCTTGCGGCACGCCAAGACCGATGACGCCGTTGAGAGCCTGGGTGGCGCACCACATCAGGTTCGCGCGCACGTCGTAGTCGCGCGGGTTGGCGCGCACTTTTTGCGCCTCGTCGATGAGCGTCGCCAGGATTGCTTCGGCCTGACGGTCCTGCAGCGGATTCGCGGCCGGATGCGTGAGGTACTGTTCCGTGGTGTGAACAAAGGTATCGACGATGCCGTTGGCAACTTGACGGTCTGGTAGCGAATAGGTGGTCTCGGGATCAAGGATCGAGAAGCGCGGCAGCACCGCCTCGGACGTGAAGTGCCGCTTTTCATTGGTGCTCGCGCGCGAGATCACCGAACTTCCGTTCATCTCCGAACCGGTGGCTGGCAGAGTCAGCACCGCACCCAATGGCATCGCATCGTTCACGCCACCGTGGCTGACCAGGATTTGCCAGGGATCGGGATCGGGGTAACGCAAGACGGCTGCAATGAACTTGACCGCGTCCAGCACCGAACCGCCACCCACTGCGAGCAAGAAATCGATGCGATCACTGCGCGCCTGCGCCACCGCCTTCAGGCAGGTCTCGAAGTGCGGATTCGCTTCGATGCCGGCGAACTCGCTGGCAATGCGACCGGGCAAGGCGCGCTGCACCTGCTCATAAACGCCGTTCTTCTGGATCGAGCCGCCACCGTACAGCAGCATGACGCGGGCATGCGCCGGCACGAGTTTACTCAGCTCGGCGATCGAGCCCTTGCCAAAGACAATGCGGACTGGATTGGCGTAGGAGAAGTTCTGCATGGGGTCAAGGATGGGATCGATTGGAGGCAAGCCAGGGTGTGGTTCAAAAAAATCTGCCTTCAGCACATTGTCGTCTAAACCTTCCGATAACTGGTCACGATATCCCGTGCGTCTCACGCAGATCTTCGCAACACATCGCATCTAGTTAGTCACTCCGCCATGCCAATCAGCACATGGCGGATGCTCCGCAAAGAAAAGTGGTACGCCCGGAGGGAATCGAACCCTCGACCCAAGGATTAAAAATGGCCACCACAAATCCATAAGGATGTGCGGTTAATGGAAATGCGCGAATCAGCCAGGAATTGCGGGGAATTAGGGCGGATTAGTCGTCTCAAGGGTTTATGGCCGAGAGTGCCTCATCGTTCCTGCAAAGTGTGGACTTGTGGACTTAAAGAAAAGATCGGGGAAAAGTGTTCAGCCAACTCCGATTGGCAGGTTGTTGCTCAGACTGCTTCACGATGGTCGATTCTGCGATCTGGTTCAGGTTGTCGAGGTTCAGGCTGCATGGAGAAACGCCGAAAATATTGAGCGATGAATATCTGCGCACTTCGACACGCCACACACAACATCACTTGCCACCAACCTCTTTACTGCCAACGGGCAAAATCTGCACCACGCCCTCCTCGCGAAACGGATCTATGTTAATGACCTTATTTTGCATGTCGGAGAGGTTGATGTTTGACATTAGAACCCTTCCCCACAAACCCTTCGGATCTTTAATGGATAGATAGACATCTTTTCCTCCTAGGCCAAACATGGAAATCGATTCAGATTTCACATTTCTACCCCAGTACAGCTTAAGGCGACGCTCCAATTCATAATTCTTGTGGTCTAAAATCATCAATTCTGCTTCTACCGTTAATACGGGCCCAAACGGTCGTCCAGGGCCATTTGTGGCTATTTCAGTTGCGTACTTCTCTATGTATGCTGAGTCTACTGTTTGTTTGTAGATGGCCTTATCGAGTAATACGTCAAACCTAATCACTTCTCCATTGGCCAGCTCACGATTTGAACAGGACAAAAAAAACAGAGCACTCGCAAATACAGCAAGTTTTAAAGGCACCGCATAGGTAGTTTGGATTCGCATAATGAACTCCGTTAATGACGCCACTGAAGACCAAAAATGGGAACAACATCAGGTCCTGTTATTCCCGTATTCAGGTTCTGTCGAACACCAGCTTGAAATCCGTAGACTACATTCAAGGTGCTATTCCATGGCGCATACTGCGTTAAACCGGCTGTTACTGAGAGAATGGCATCTCTTCCTCCTTGGTCATGATTGCGGCCTGAATTGGTCGCATTCAAACTGAGGTTAACCTGAGTCTCAATCCACGTATTGCCGCTTAAGTGGTTTGACATACTGGCGCCAACGACGCCGTATATGTCACCCCTGTAGCCAGGATTACCAACAGGAAGACCACCGGTACCGAATCCGGCTACGCCGCCTAATGCTCCTGGCGAAAATACTCCAGGATTGCTAAATCCGTTGTTTAGTGCAGACGAAATGGTTCGTCCGACATCAAGTCCCAGACCGAGTTCGTATGCCGCCCGACCGTCATCCGAAATCCAAACATAACCAATTTGCGGGAACCATTTCGGGCCTTCTTGAGGTCCCATTATCCTCGCCCAACCAACCGGACCAACCGGCTGTTTAGGCGGGTCACCACCGTTATTCCCACCACCGTTATTCCCACCACCGTTATTCCCGCCACCGTTCCCGCCACCAGCATTACCGGCAGGACACCACACGGCGACAATCATAATTATGTGACCACATTCGTCATAAATATATTTATCGCAAATCTGGAGCCCACTTGGATCGAGCTGATTGGGCAAGAAATATGCCTGATATAAAGACGCTCCGTCAGAATAGCCGATTGGATCCCGCGAAATAAACCTTCCAATCTTAGGTGAATAATACCTTCCTCGCGCTTGATTCAAACCAGTTTCTGTATCAATAAGATAGCCAGTAATGGCTCGATCAAACCCAACCACCGACTGCGCCCGCGCCGTTCCCGCCGCCGACGTAATCGCCTGCTTCCCATAGGCGTCGTACGTGTACCGCTCAACAACATTGCCCGAGGAGTCCGTCAACGCCGACGGCGAATACAGATGATTCGCGTGCGTATAGCTCCGCGTTGCGCCGCCGCCGTTCGCTGCCGTCGTGAACGCCAGTGTCTCGTCCACATAATCTCCGTAATAATATTCCCGCGCGACGGTCAACGGCTCGGGCGTCAGACTCGTCCAATCATTCGCCCGCTGAATCAGCGCCGCGAGTTTGTCGATCGTCGCCTGCGTGATCGTCTGGCCATTGGATCCGATCTCGACGAAACAGATCTTGGCGTGGTACGCATTGCCGCTGGGCGCGATCGTCAGGATGCCGTTGGTGACGGTTGCGAGAACTAGATAACCATCGAAGTTGCCTTGGCTGTAACTCGCCGTGGCGGACGGCGTCGCGTCGGTCACCGATACGTTGCCAATTGTCAGGTCATTCGTCTGTTCAGTTGAGAGCGCGTCACCGCAGACCACCGCCACCGGGTAGGTGCCGTTGGCAAGTGCAACGGACCAGGAGTTGGAACCACCAGCGTCCGGCTGCATCTGGTTGAAGGTATCAAACTCGACCAAGGGCACCGCGCCGTTGCGGGCGACCGTGTTCGCGGTCGCATCAGCCGACCAACCATAGGTGTAGTTGTTCGTGCGCAGGGCATACTCTTTGCCGGTGTCCTTCAGGAAGCCAGCTGGCAGTAACGTCGTGATCGGCTGGAAATTAAACCGCGTGGCCAGGATGCCGCCGGAGGCTGGCGGCAAGATCAGGCTACTGACGCTGCCGTCTGATTGCACGCCCGTCAGTTGGCTTTGGTTCGATGGGATCGCCACACTTTCCAACTCGACGATCGTCTGCGCGCCAGCGTTCAGGAACAGGGTCGTGCGGTTGTTCACCGTTTTCTCGACTCGCCGTCCGAGGGCATCATAGCGATACGTTGCCCGTGCGCCGAAGCCGGTGGTACTCGCGTCGGGGGTGACTTGGGCCACCGTCAGGCGGTTCTCGGGATCCCAACTCAGGGCCGTCAGGTGTTCATCCGTGGTCAGGTTACCCTTATAGTCGTAGGTCAGGTTGTTCGTGCCGACCTGGGTCGCTTCGTGGACTGTGGTGTGAACGCGCGCTTCGGGCACGCTATCACGGGTCGTCGAGGTCCAATCCCCGACGAGGCTGAGGCTCCAACTCTGCGTGCTGGGGCCAGTGCCCGTACGGTTCCACGCCGTCAGGCGAGAGGCGTCATCGTAACTGAACGCCTGCTGCGCCGCGAGGGCCGACTGATCCGTCTCGGTCAGCTTGCGGCTGTCGGCGTCATAGGTGTAGCCGAATCCGGTCAGGATCGGGCCGGACGGCAGGACCTGAGTCGCCATGGTGGCGGTCAGATGGCTGCTGGGGACGTAGGTACGGCTTTCCGTCAGGCCGTTGCCGAAGGCGGTGGCGGTTAGGCGGCCGCCATTGTCGTAGGTGCGCGTCGCCACCGAGCTACTTGCGGCGGTTACACTCGCCAGCTGGTTGCGATCCGTGTACGTCCGCACGACGACTGTGCCGGTCGGGTACGTGACTTGGGTCAGGCGGTTGTCGTTGTCGTACTGATAGCCAACCGTCCGCGTGATCGAGCTGAGCGTGGTGCCGACCAACATGCCGGTGGGGAACGTCAGCGTTTCCGAGGTCATCCGTCCAGCGGCGTCGTAGAACCGCTTCACCCAGTTATTGTAGCGAATCGACGTCGCCTGCGTCAGGCGGCTGGCGAGGTCATAGGTAAATGCGTCGTAGATATTGTTGATGTACGCGCGCTTCGTCAGCCGATTGGCGCCGTCATGCGTATAGGTCGTAAAACTACCTCTACCTTGTTTTCTGAAACCCACATCAGCGACGGAGCAGGAACCATATACGACGGCACGTCCTCTGACGGACTCGTTCATCGAGTGACGCGACGGCCCAGATCCGGCGTTCGGGCCCGCAGATGAAGCGATGTTATGTAGTGTGAGTGAACGCCACGCAGGGACACCAGCCGCAGCGTGTGTCGTCGTCCGAGTAACAGTTGATGCGGTTGGGATCACGCCGGAAAGCTACTGCCTGAACAGCCGACGCCAACCCCGGAATCAGGATTCGCCAGCGAGTACCAACACCCGACGCCGCACCGCATCGTCCACCCAGAAGCCGTGCTCAATGATGACATCAAGGTATGGAGCAACCCGGTCGATGAGTCCACGTCGCTTCGCTTCAACCACTACGCCGAGCGTGCCGACGAACGGGTGATGACGTTCGTGCAGATAGACACGACCGGCTTGATCGTCGATGAGGACGCGAAGGCCAGTCTCCAAAGCAAGGGCAATAGCCTCACGCTCGCCGGGATGCAGTTTCGGATGTTCGGGAAGTACGCTACGCGGTTGTCGTACCTCGACCCAGGCCAGCGATGGCAAGTGCGGGATGTCGAAACCACCGCGCTGCCCAGCTTCGATCTCAGCCACCACGGCGGGCGGTACGAGGATGTGCCCGTACAGGCTTGGCAGCAGATGGAGAATGTGAGCGCGATGGAGGTAGAGGAGCGGCGACGTATCAGCGATGACGACTTCAGCCACCAGCGAACTCCAACGCGAAGTCCTCGGCGGTCAGATGATCCACAGGGACGTGAGCTGCCCGCAGACGTTCGGAGAACTCAATGCGACCCATCCCCGCAAGCTGCGATGCTTGGAAGTGCGATAGCCGACCTTCGGCGAACAACCCGATCGCCGTAGCGACCAACACCTCATGAGCGGTCGCTTCCGGGCTCAGGTGCAGCGCAGCGAGGCTCGCATCCGGTACGTCGATAGTGATCTGGCTCATGGGAGTCATCCTACATGGTTGGCGCGGCCGGGGAACTGAGAAGACGACATAGCTTAGCTTGCCCAGCATGGGGCTGGGCAAGCCACAGGGACGGCAGTTTCATTGCCGCCGCTTCTCCAGGCGGCGCTCTCGGGCAGCTTCGCGCTTACGCTCGGCGCGTTGGTCCAGATACGCCTGACGACCCTTGGCACGGCGGGCCTCGTATGCCTTGCGGCGCTCCTCTTCGGCTGCGTGGGCGTGTTCGCGACGGTCGATAGCGCATTCGATGAGTGCTTCCTCGGGAGTGTACTTCTCCTGTTCGTCGGGGTCAGGCATGGGATACTCCTCTACTGTTTGACGTCCGGCAGTGCGCCGGACGTTGGTGATACTACTTCGGCGGGATTGCCGGATGGTGGTGGTTCGACGGGGAAGACTGGCATCGCAGCGTCGTAATCCGTACGGAGTTGGCCTGGGACCAATCTGAGATAGGTCTTAGTTGTCGATAGGTCCTCATGGCGGAGGTACTGTTGAATGTAACGGAGGTCGGTATTTCGCCGGAGCAAATGTACGGCAATGCTATGTCTAAGTAGGTGCGGATGCACGTAGAAGCCTATCGTCTTCGACAATCGGTGCAGGTGATCCTGCATCCACCACTGCGGCAGGCGACGACCGGAGTGCGCGAGGAGTAACGCGCCGTGATCGGGGCCCCGCAATAATTCTCGACGCAGGGCCAAGTAGTCCGCCGCTACGTGCATCGTACTGGCCAGTAATGGCAGCATTGCCGTCTTGCCGCCCTTGCCGTCGCGGATCAATAGCGTGCATTCATCGAGGTCGATGTCGGACACGTCGAGCTTGATCGCTTCGGAGTTCCGCAGGGCGCACGCATACAGCAGTTCGAGATGCAGCCTGATACGCAGGTCCACGACCGATGTGCGGCCCACCGTGGCAAGGATGGCGGCGACCTGTTCTTCGGATAATGGCGCCGGTGGTAGAGGATCTTCATCTGAATCGGGAAGATGGATGTCGGCGGTCGGATCGCGTAGGACTTTGCCTGCATCGAGGAGCCACTTACCGAAACGGCGCAGTGAACACGCGACGGTCTTGCGGCTACTCGCAAGCCAACCCTGAGCGGTGAGGTGCAATAAGTAGCCATCAACTTCGGCGGCTGTAACCGTCGTCCACTTCGTGTGCCCCTGCTCGCTCAACCAGTGGATGAAGCTGCCGATCAACTGCCTATGGGTCCGCACCGTCGCTGGCCGGAATGTTGAAGCGGCGCGGCGGGACAAGTAGGCGTCGAGTTCGTCGGTGAGGTGCATGGCTCAGGCGCGTGGATGGTGCGCGAGCATCACGCGCCGTAAGTCTTCAAGCGGAATTGGCGTGTATTGCGCCGTAGTATTCAGATCGGCGTGCAACATCAGTTCATTGAGGCTGCGAATCCCGATACCGCTACTGAACATGACCGTGGCAAATGTGACGCGGAGCGAATGCGTGCTAATCCGCTTCGATGCTAGACTGGTTAGATCGGGATGGCGCGTGATCGTCGCGGCAATGGCCTGCTCCAACACATACACAAAAGCACCGTGCGTCATGGCTGGCGCGTGGATCGTTGGGAATAGGGCGTCGGATTCTCGACCATTGAGGATCAGCGGCCGCGCTGCCGTGATGTAGTGGGCGACCAGTGCCATGGCCCACGCTGCGACGGGCAACACGCGTCCCGTCTTTCCCTTTTCCCACGACACGCGCACTTCGGCGCGGTCCACGTCGATGTCAGATACCTGGATGCTGACGAGGCCGCCGCTGCGGCGACCTGTCGCGAGCGCCACGCTGATGGCGCTGAGGTTCCGTACCGCCAATGCCCACAGGACGGATTGCGGTTGGGCTTCGGCCACGAGATCCGACAACGTGGTGATCAGCGCAATCGCTTCGTCGAGCGTGAGGTAGTCCTTGGCGACCACGAGGCTCTTGGGCGGATTCGCCGGGATGATGGACGCGGCTGGGTTGAACAGCACGACGTTACGACGATGCAACCATGCGTAGAGCGTCCGCACGACGACGAGGACCGTGCATTGGGTACTGAGCGCGAGCGTACTGCCGTCACGCTTGCGGTACTCATTGGCGACGAATTGTTGATAGCTCGCGATGGTGGCCGTGGTCGCATCAAGGAGGTCAACGCCCTGCGTGGTCAACCACGTCTCAAACCAACTGAGGTAGGCACCGTAGCTCGCGGCGGTGCTGGCTCTGCCACTCGCCGTCAGGTGATCGAGGAAGGATTGGACGGCGGGATGATGGTCGGCGGTCGCGGTCATGCGGCACCGCCGAAGCTGCGTTCACATATCATGTGCTCGGTAACTTCACGGGAAACGGGGGGCACCCTGTTTTCCGCCGCCAACTCGCCAACTTCATGCATGTGCATACGTGACACTGAATAAAGTTGGCGGGGCGTCGCCGCCAACTCCCGCCAACTCGCCAACTTGACGCTGGGTGAGATCATACCTGAAGGCCGAGACGGATCAGCCATGGGTCACCTCGCGGTGTTCGTCAGTGGCGTCGAGCACGGGCATTCGCAGCGCGGTCGAGCGCGGTGCCGTGGCTACCAGCGTGTATGCCCGGCGCTTGCCGCGCCCGCCGCGATCAGCCGTGATGACATCGAGGGCGATCAACTCATCGAGTGCAGTGCGATACGCCCAGCGCGTCCAGCCCGGCAGGAGTTCATCGAGGTCATCCATCGTGAATCGAATCCGCTGACCGGCCCACAGCGTGGTCAGCATGCAGTGCGCTGACGGCGACAAGCCAGCGGACTGACGGGTAGCGACATAGTGCAGGAGTCGGATGGCGCAGTCGGTGTCCGCACTGGTCGCAACGAGGCAGCCTTCGACCATTGGCCGCTGGTGCTGATGCAGGAGGGCGCTGGCTTGGATGAGGCCGATCAGCGCGTCGTGATGCAGTCGGTTCCGAGCTAGTGCAGCAGGTAGAGCGATGGTCGCGAGATCGGGGATTGCAACTTGGCGCGGTACGAGAAGTCGCTGGGCGTTGTGGAGTCGGCGCACGGCATCGGCGCGACGACGTTGGACGGCAGCTAATGTCGCCGGATCAACCATGCGCTGATCCTCAGCCTGACGCTGACGAATCTGCGCGTCGGGGCTGTCATCGACCGGCACGCTGAACAGGTGGTGATCGAGTCCGTGCGGTAATGCGCCGGTTGTGGCAGCGAGGACGGCGATGGGGCCCCGCACTTCCACCACGCGGGTGCGAAGTCCGCCGTGTTGGGTACTGCGTTCAACCGTGGTTGTGGCAAGCACGCCTCGGTCATGGAATAACCGCAGGGATGTAGCAGCACGTTCACTGATCTCCGTTGCGTCACCGAGGATCAGGAGCTTGTGTCGTAGTGCTTCCGGATCGTGGTGGTTCAGTGCTTCGGCAGTCAACCGGGTAACGTGAATAGCCTGATCTGGTGGAGTCGCTTGAGCGATAGCTGATAGCGCTGGGAATCGTTCACTCGGCATCGTCGCGGTGAGCGCGGCCCACAGTGGACGTTCGCCGAGACGCGAGATAGCCGCGAGCATGGCGATGGTCGTGGCCGGATCTTCAGCGTCAGCGCCGAGGACGCCGAGGTTCATCACCATCCGACTTTCGAGGTCGTTGGCTTTCAGCAGTCCCATCGCGTCATCGCGCTCGTCGGCGCGCATCGGCACCGTGGTTGGATTGAGCGGTGCCGTCGCGGGTGCCCGTGGTTCGATGAGGGCCAACACGGCAGGCAACAAGGCGACCAATACAGAGGCGACCTCCGGGCCCGCGAGTCCGGTACTCAGCGCGAGCATCGCGCCGTTGCGCTTGCGGGCATCCGCAACCGCGAGGTCGAAGCTGGCTAATTGGGATCGCTTCGGGCCAGTGACGATGATGGAGAGCGTCGATGTTGGCCGATGCGGGATCGTGACCGCGTAGGTACCAGCGCCGAACATAAACACGGCACGCTCGCCTTGGCGGTCGTGTTCGACCAGCGCCAGGGTTGGAAGCGTGATGGTCGGAGTTGGATGCAGCGATGGTACAACTGGAACACCGACCTCGACCGATGGCGGTATCTCCAACATCGCCGCGACAACTTCCTCCACCTGTGCATCGTCGCTCTCTTCAATCAGAGCGGCCCGACGTTGGGCTGTCATCGCTTGGAGATTACGACCGTAGGGATTACGAACGACGTTGACACTGATGCCAACAGCGGTGAAGGCTGTGCCGATAGCTTCGGCATCGTGATGAGCGCGGACCTCAATCGAGCGGACACCGCTAGCAGCTAGACGCGCTGCGTTCGCCTGGGCATCGGCTGGTCCGCGCAGCAAGAGGGCGGGCGTTCCGTTGCGACTCAGCCGACCGATGCGGCGCGGCACGTCGGTCACCACCAGATGATCGAAAGCCGTGGAGAGGACCGGCGCGAACAGGCCCCTCGGCTCGGGCCACAAGCTGCGCGTGCTGTGGTTCGACGATGGCCTGAGCGACATCAAGTCCACGATGACCGACCGCTCATCAAGCGCCGCAAGTACCAGGGAATCGGCATGCCAACCTCCGGCGAAGTGGGCACGTTGATCGACCGGCAGGATGTCGCGGTACCGCGCCGGGAGATAACCGGGATGATACGCGGCGATCACGTCGGGATGATCGAGTTCGGCGGCGCGAAGGGCCGCCCTGCCTTCCGCCGTTTCAAGCTGACGGACGGCGTACTCGTACAGGTCACGAACGGTCACCAGCGACAACGGCGTGATTGGCGCTGCCTGCACGACCTTCGGCTCGATACCTAGGAGGGCCCGCACGTCATCAGTCAGGCGGTCGAGCGCGGCTGGAATAATCAGGCCGTGCGCCGACGTACCCAGTGCGGACTGCATGTCCGCGAGCCGCTTGGTTTTGGTCGAGAGGAGCACGACTTCGCGGGCGGCGAACCAATCGTGGAGTGATGCGATCACGGCAGGATCTTCAACCAGCGCGACATCGACGACGCCAGCCTCGTACAATCGCATCGCCATCAGTGGATTGTCGCACAGCACGACACGTTTCCGCTGATCGAGGTCAGACGCGCAGGCGAGTCCTGCGGGAGCGGACATGAATCGGTGGAGGTGTTGTGCTGGCGTCAGTCGAATCACGCCGACAGGAACATCAGGATGACGTGGATCGAACGTCGGCATGTTCACGCCAACGCCGGTCAACCTCCGCAGGCCGGGACACAGGTGCGTCAGCGTCGCGTCATCGACAGCGCCGACACGGAAAGCGGCGGCTGTGGCGGCGCTGACACCGACGCTGTGTAGATAGCTCTGAGTCGAAGCCGACCGGCTCGCATCATCGTCGATGATCACGACGGGTTCGTCATCAACTGATTGGACCAGCCGTGAAACAGGCATACATTCATCCTCGACAAGCACCGTGATGCGGTGGGTGAGCGCGATCAGCCGGCCAGTGCTAGCGAACGGGGGCGGGGGGTTGCAAGGGGGTACTGAACATGGGCTTCGGAATGCCGGATCCGACCGCTGACTACCATGCAACCAATTGAATTGCTGCTAGTTACGCAGCAGCCGACGCGATCTCGGCCTCGCGGACAAGGATCTGACGAACGACGAGACGATTCCAGTGATCACGCCCTTGCTTGGTCTTGATGCCGCGAGCTTCCAGTTCCTGGGCGATGCGCGGATAACTCCAACCCGCTGAACGCCATGACTGCATCTGCGTAAGGACTGCCTGCTCTTCGGGGACTGGAATCAGGACGCCGTCATCGCCGCCAGCGCGGAACCCGTATCCGATGATGCCCGACACCCGCATGCGCTTTCGGCGCATGTGAGCAAGGGTTTCAACAGTCGCGAGTTGTCCGGATTCCGCGAGCCAGCAATTCACGGCGGCCAACATAGTCCACACGAGCCTGCCGGTCGGCGTACTGGTATCGACGGCCTCGTTCAAGGATACAAGCCGAGCGTGTGCCTTCTCCAATCGATTCCCGATACTCAATGCGTCTGATGTGTTGCGGGCGAGGCGACTCAAGCTGGCGATCACGAGCGCACCACGTTTCCGGCACGCGAGTTCGACCGCTTGCTGCACGCCGGGTCGTCCATCAGTTGATCGTCCCGACACACCTTCGTCGCTGAACTCAGCGAGGATCGTGTGGCCGTGTTGGATCGCAAAGGTGCGAATGCGCTGACGCTGCGCGTCTAAGCTTTCACCTTCGATTGCTTGTCGAACGGTACTGACGCGGGTGTAACTAATGATGTCCATGGATTAGTTCTCCTAGCCCAGCATCCTACTGGGCGGCAGCGGAGTCTGTCAATATCGAAAGAGCTCATAACCCCTCGGTCGGCATCTATCGATGGTGGAAATACGCGGCAAACAGCGGTCTAAATGCAGTTCATTCGACTGTCGCGACGGATCGACTCGCTGCAACGCATGCAATGTGACGACTTCCAGATAATTCTGACGACGGCCTGTGATTCGCAGTTGTACGAACTCCTGAACAGTCCGTTCGTGTCTATCCGATGTCGGCTGGCGCTCTGACTTCGACCATCATGCTCCCGACCATGAAGCCCAAGCACCGGAAACCTGCACGCACGTCATCGCATCCGCTCGGCTATGCAGTCGGGTCTGGCGGTCGCATCGTCGGCGCAGCGCATGAGCTCCTCGTCCCACATCTATTGGAATGGTCCAAGCTCCTCGGCGGTCCGAAGGCGATGGCCGACTGCATACGTCGAACGCCAGTGAGTCGTGCGCGGTCGAAGGTACTCAACCGGAAGCGTCGCGGGAAGGAACCTGTGAAGGCGTCCGAAGCGAAACCGGGTCGCATGCATCCGTCGTTGATCAGTAAAGTATTGAACGCATCGGTCATGTTTCCGGAATACGCCGCAACTGCCTGGGCCGATGATCTTGAATTAAGTCCAGCGGAGCGCGACGCGTTTCTCGTGGTCGTCGCCCTCGCCAATGCACCGGGGCTCATCCTCGATCTGTTTGATTGGCGGGAAGCCGTGCGCGAGCGCGGCGCGGCGCTGGTCAGGGCGACGAAGGCGCGGTTGAAGCGGACGAAGTGATCCGAGGATAGTCCGTGCGCGTCGTCATCGCCTGAATAGGCTGTTCAGGTAATTCCTGCCAAACAGCGTTAGTCCTCAGCATCCGTCTTCTTGGCACTCGACTTGGGTTCAGTCCAGAGATGGTTAACGAGCACGCGATACACGGTCGGCTTCGCCTTGGCCGCTGTCATTCCCTGTTTCGCTGAAGTTGCTGCCTTTCCCGGCAGCACGACTTTGACGAGTCCGTGGAGTTTAGCGACCTCCCTGGGCACGTTGCTCTTAGGTATACCCCAGCGCTCGAACTTGCTGTTGGAAACCGAAACGGTGAAGTCTGCGCCGGGATTCTCCCACTTACGCTTATGCTGGACGCCACCCTGATACAGCAGGCACATCGCTGCGCGTGCCGGTCCCTTCCCGCGAGCGAGTGCATGCAGCATCCACAGCGCGGGCAGCTTATCGATATATCCGACGCGCTGGAGGTTATCGTCTTGCGGCGACTCTGCTGGCGTGGTTGAGGTTGAGGGTGAACGGACTGCATCATCGGGATTGGAGTTCATACCCCACATTATATGGGTGGTCGGGTTGGGGTTCAATCTTTCAGGATGTCCGATGTTGGCATTCGGGGTAGCCTTCTAACCGCTGACCCATTTCAGCAGTCTACGAGTGGACCTCATTCCGCGATGCGTGCATCATATCCGCATACCAGATTAAACACTTACGACATCGGGTTTCGCACCCACAGCAGTGAATACAGAACTGGGCGCATGTCGCTCGCCTCCCGCCGTCCGACATCCTCGGAGGCGCAAGGCCTCACTCGGATGAATCAATGCAGCACGAGGACCCTCGGAGGCGAGGCCTCCTCGGGGCGGCGGCGAAGCCGCCTTCCTCGTACTGCATTGATTGTATGGCGATCACCGAGTTTGCGGGAATGATCGCATGTCGATGGTTCACCGAATTGCGTGCTGCGAGTCGGGGATTGAACGCCGCTCCTTCCCGCTCCGCTCTTCTGTGTCGATCGAACCCGACAGCTTGCAGGCCGACGCCGGAGTTCACCGTACCCCCGCGCTACGCAGTTCACGGTTCATGACCTTGGGAGTCTCTTTATGGTTTCTGGAATTGATAAAGACGTGAAAAGTCCTCCGCTATTTGATGATAATTCGGTTACCCGCCTCGCTCGGGTGATGAAAGCACTCAGCAACCCCCACAATATCCGCATCTTGGAACTCTTCGCCACCCAGTCTCAAGGCCAAGAAATCTCGACACACATGATTGAGAGTTGCCTCGGGATAACGGACTCCACTCGCTCCAACTACCTCGAAGATCTGGAAGCTGCCGGCCTCATCACGCGGAAGCGAGGACACCGCACGATGTTCATCTCGTCCGATGGTGCAGCTCTCAGGTCTACTATCGCGGCGCTACTCCACCTAGGCAGGAAGGCTCGCTGGATCCAGTCAGATGGCGGGAAGGCCGCACTTGCTCAGACGCCCGAACAATCGCCTAACCTACCGTCAGACAGTCAGGCAATAGAGCAGAAGACGCCCCCGCCCGCCTCGACCTGATCGCTTCGCGATCCCATCGACTTGGCCCGTGCGCGGGGAGTGGTCCGTTTCCTTACTTGCCACCTGGTCGTCGGTACATCGGCCACTACATGTCCCGCGCATGCTTCGGCGGTGATTCGAGTTCGTGTTGGCCAGCGGCACGTAAATCAGACGGCTGCCCTACCATGTGAACGTGTGTGCGCGTACGTGGGCGTGCGCGTGCAATATGGGAACCTCCCTCACTGGCTCCGATCCCGCACGCTTTGCCCAGGACGCCATCAAGTTGTCAATGAGCGCCATTCTCACGCCCGACCCCACCCAACCTAACCCCGCCGCCCTAACCCCTCAGATTGGCCAGAAACCGGCCCTGGCGCCCATCCATGGTCCAGGCCGACCAATCCATGGTCATGCAACCCGTAGTCGCGTGAACAGACTGTTCAGGAGAAATGTAGGACTTCCCAACCAGTCCTGACCCAGCCACCGTGACCACTTCCCAGGGGCCGCTTCGCGGCCAGGGGGCAGGGGTCCGGGTGGCCTATCCGTCGACGCCGTCGAGGGGAGCAGTGATGCTCGGCCAATAGACGATGACGCTCTTGCCCATGCTGTCTGTGCGTGCTCCCTTGACGCCAACTTCAGCGATGACGTCCTCGGGGTCATCACAGACGATTCCGAGGCACTGAGCGCCGAACATGCCGCGACCGGAGTAATCGAGGCGGAGTGAGCGGTCGTTGCGCCGGGCGGCTTGGCGGATCCGGTCGACACGGGTCATGGCGTGGACTCCTCATCGTCGCCTTCGGCGCCCTCTTCGAGCTGCTCGATCCACTCGTCGAGATTGGCGCCATCGATGAATCCATGTCCGGCACCGGCCAGGACCGTGATTTGATCTACAATGAAGACTCGAGAATAAGAGTCCTTCTTCTCCTTCGCTACCTGATACAAGATCCCGATAGCTGCCTTGATCAGTGCTTGCGCAACGCGCACGCGCTCGACCGGAGGGTCAGTAGGCGAGTAGTCTCGCACGATCTCGTCTAGATTCATTATGGGGTGGCGAGCGCTCATGGTGTATCCTTTCTGTTGTGAGCGGACCATCGGCATGATGACCCGCGTCGTTGTTACGGTGCTGAACAGGTGATGACATGGTTCGTCGCCGGCGCTTCACTCTCGCGAGGACTGCCGCCATATGCTGCGGGCTTCTCGCACGTTCTGTGTCGGTCATACCGGTGAGGGTGGCCGAATCTCCAGCGACGAACCATGCCATCGACAACGACTGAGCTGCTCGACTGTTCAGCCGTGCAGTGCGTTGGTGTGTTCATGTCACGAGACGAATGACGAACGAGTAGTCCGGGGGTTGACCGGGAGAGCTCTTTGCGACGAATGCCGATCCTACTCTGAACTCCACTTCCTCAGAATATCCCCGCATTATACCCGCGATTCCATTTCGTCAATAATGCAAGCTTGTGAACGACGGTATGTCGTGCGACGGAATGGAAGTGAATAGCACGGGCTGTGGGGGATATGATCACCGGACCATGCGCGGTCTGGTATCGCCATATCAAGAACAGGCTGTTCATGTCATAGTCAGGACGAAAATGGCCGCCAACCCAGTCCCCGGTGCTGTTCGCCCGATCTAACAGCCAACAGACGCGAACCCGATCCTACCTATCGTCGTGCGGATGGCGGTTGTCCTGCACGAAGTACACCCCTTCGCCGTTGCCGTCCTCATCAACGGTTTCACGAATGGTGACGTCGCCGTCCTTCGTCATTATGACGCCGCGCAATTTCGTCTGGGACATGAATCTGAATTGAAGCAGAATAAGGCCACCCCCGATGGCACCGCCGGCCACTCCGCCGACAAGATACCAGAACGGTTCAGGCTTATACTTCAGGGGATAGCGGCGATCGTCCTCTGTCCCATCGTAAGTTGACCGGTTGCGGGCAATGCTCCGGTCCTCCTCTGCCCTGTTGCGGTTGAAAACATCCAAGTCGTGAAGGCCAAAGCCAAACACGAGGAGCCCACCAACGATGCTGGTGCCTATGACGAATGGGTGGATGCTCACAATGTACCTCCTTCAGAATGGTTATGCGGACGGCGGGGCTATCGGCGACGGCGGCGACCACGAAGTTCGACCAATGCGACCAAGAGCCCAGCCAGGGTAACTGCGCCACGTCACTCCACACGCAGCGCTGCTCAGCGATATTGCGAGCGCTTGTCATAGGCCGGCCTGTCGAGCTCTTTCTGCCACTCCTTCCAGGTACCACGTTCCCGAAAGTGTTGAATGACCATCAGGATGACGCCGAGAATAAAGATGACAACGATGATGCGAAGGACCCACAGGATACCGTTTACGATAAAGTTGTCGAAGTCTTCGAGGCTCATGGCTGGATTCCTATTTGGCTTGGTTGGACAAGTCGCTCACAACCTGCGCCGAATCGTGGCAGCCGAGTTGACCCGCCTGACTGGGGGCGGCTCGGATTGCTCCTGGTCCAGGCCCTCGTACTTCGCCAACTCGTGTTCGAGAGCAGCAGACACCAGCTTACTCAACGACAGATATGCCGGGCGTCCTGCGAAGTCTCTGGCTACCCGGCGCGTGCGCTGAACCAGTGATTTCGACAGTCGAAACGACACAGAGATGATAGGGTCCGAAGAGTTGGCCATGGAATTCAGAGGGATAATGCAGCGGTGACGACACTGATGCAAAGCGTGGTCAGTGAGTCGTTATGTGTTCACGGTGGTCAACGTGGTCTCTGCGTTCGACCACTCGGACCGGCGCGAGCGCGTGCTACATGAATCCGCCGATGTGGCGAACTCTGTTCGCCACATTTCGATACTGACTGCCGGGGCGTGATGACTGGCGCATCGACCGCATTGCACAATGCGTCGAATGAAACGTCGTCGAGCAAGATTATGACGTCATCCACTGGCTGCCTCGTTCGCCTTCGGCTTGGCCGATAATTCGTCGGCTAAATAAGCGACCATCGCCTCTCGTACCATGACCGTGATGCGCTTGCCGGTAGCCAGTTGCCGAAGATGCGCCCGGTGCATTAAGTTGGGACAGATACGAGACGCAGGCCATGGATATTTCCGATGACGTGGTCGGGTCATGTGTCGGACCCACATGGGTTGCCGCATTTCCACCAGCCAGGAGACAGAGCTTCGCCGAGCACAACGATGCGTGACCACGCCCGCCCGCAGTCGCCGCACGTCGATGAAACACGTCCAGTCGGCGGGCGGCGGGATATAGGCTTCAGGTTGTGAGCGAAACTGGCTGCAATCGCTGCGCCCACCGCTTGAGCCTCGGCTTCCAGCATCGGGTTCAGTGGCGCTTCACTTGCGAGATCGGCGCGGATCTCTGCGACAAGCTGCGAGCGCATGAAATCTTCGAGCAACGTCCGGATCGCGAGTTCGTCGTCAGTCAAAGCTATCAACCTTCACCGATGTCGGCGTCGGTGAACAGCGGCAATGGTTCGATCACTGTCTAGCTTTCTTGATGTGACCGATGCGAACCGAAACAGGCAGCGACCTGATCTTCGGTACTCTCATCGGAACCGTCGAGCGGAATGTGAAGTGGCGTATCTTGGTTAGGCGAAAGCGCATCATCCAATTATATGGGGATTCTCGCAGATTCGAAATGGAATCTGCTCCAGTAGATTTCACGAAGTCAGAGCACGGCTCCGTTTGTCTCAACCGAATTCATCGAGGTGCACGTCATCACTTCACCGCTACAACCCGACGGACTCACGCTGCTACGGAAACGGCCCAACGCGACCATGTCGGACTCGGCACCTACTCCAACCACCTCAACTGGATTCCGGCCCAAGATGACGGTTTGCGCCCAATCTGAAATATCGACTGGCTACGCTATATATCATGGTATGTGATGTTCATGGTTACTTTCCGAAGATCAGCGCGTGCAGAATCCCAAGCTAGGTGACGATCTCTATATCGTACCGCTTGCGTTGTTCGATAACAATGCGGCGATACAGAGTCGGGTGGATGCCGTCGATTCGTCCGTCCGTTCCGCCGTCAGTCTGGCTCTCCGGTATCTTTACCTAACCGATGGGCCGCTGAATCTGCCGCGTACGCAGCTCAAACAGGCATTGCCCTCGTTGACCGTCGCCGAACAGAAGGCCATCCGTTGGCTGGCGACTCGTACTAACGGCAGCTTACGCAAGCGCTACGGCTCCCGCGTATTGGAAGCGGCGCGTCGGTCTCGGCTGCGCTGCGAAGCTTGCGGCCTTGCCGATGTGCGGGTACTCAACCTCGATCATGTCGATGGCCATTCTGCCGGGACTGCATTCCAATGTCTGTGCGCTAACTGCCACCACATCAAATCCTTTCACGGTGATTGGTAACGCCGCCCGATCCATATTCGGCGTTGTTGCCCTTCGCGTCGACAGCGTACATATTCTACATGTCAGACTCTCAACAGCTCGCGACCAAAGCGGATTCGATGACTGCAAAGCAACTTCGTCTTACCGCTCTTCTTCGCTCCATTGGTGTCGATCTCGCACCGGATCGGACCAAGCTAGTTCGGCATCAAGACCACCGATTCGACATCGCCGAACTGTTGTCTCTCGATCAGTTGGACATCTACCAATCCAACCAAGACAAGCACATATTCAAGGGGTGCGACAATCTACTAACCTTCTCCGCTGACGGCGGGAGCCGGTCTGAGCTCCTCGGTCTCTATCACGTACGCGGGTTCGAGAACACGGCTCGCAAATGGCCTGCGAACTTCCTGTATCCCAACGCTCCACTTGGATCCTTCTGGTACAATCTAGAGAAGGATGATGCGCTGTCGGATCTGGAAGGTCGCTTGGTGATCGACTGGGGTGGTGCAACACGCGCTTGGCACCAGTGGCTTGCTCCCGACAAGGACAAGCTCGTCATTGAGATCAAGGCACGCGGTCGGCAGATGCCATTCCCCGGCTACGACGATGTCGTGCTGTCGTTCGACGACTTGCAGAGCATCGTCGCGAACCAAGCAGCAAATCTCGACTGGTTCCACGCATTGAGCAAGGTCAGCGGCGTCTATCTCATCCACGACACACAGGCCGGAATCCATTACGTTGGTTCAGCGTATGGTGTCGATGGTATATGGGGTCGGTGGTCCAACTACGTTCAGACTCAACACGGCAATAACGTGCAACTGCGGAGCCTGTGTGAGCAGAATCCTGGCCGCCATCGCATGTTCCGCTTCTCAATCCTGAATACGTTGCCCCTCTCGGAAGATGCGGAAAAGGTCATCGACTGCGAGACGACGTGGAAGCACAAGCTCGGCTCCCGCGCCTTCGGATTGAACGGAAACTAGGAACTCAATCATGCATCGCTTTGGCGTCTTGCGACTTTCGGAGAAGTGGAACGAGATTCCTTCTCGTGAGTTACCAGCATTTGATAGCCGGGCTCGCGGTTACTGGACTGTAGCTGATAACAGGATCAACGCGCTCAATCGTACTGATGGCGTCCTAGTATTCGGTGAAAGTCAAAGGGCTGGTAATGTAGTCGTCCTTGCAGTGTATCGCAATGTCACTTGGCGTAGCGCACGCATAACAGACCAGTTAGTTGATCACCCGGATTTCCCCCAACCACAGAACATTGGAAAGTATAAGGTATTTGAAGGGACACGGGATCTCACCACCACCCTACTAGATCGTACACCACATAACTTCCTTCCGATTGACTTTGCGTTTCAGGAAACGGGCGTGCCAATCGTTGAGTTCTCTGAAATCCCAACTCGGCATAGCTAGTTGACGGATATGTCCAAATTCCTCTCCCCTACTCGTCGCATTCAGCCCTACCCGATGGTCGCGGACCGCCACGCCATCGTGGTGAAGCCGCGCCTCGCGTTCTGGGAGTGGGTGAACGACTCGAACATGCACAACCTCGTCATTCGACCCAAGGGAGACGAGGGACGAGTCTACCTCGTGCCGAGCGGACGCGCAGCGGCTGGCTGGATCAACAAGCACTGGCACAAAGTCCTGGAGACTGAGTTGGCCGTGTGGACCAGGGACACTGACTTGTGGCCGGATCTCACGCGCAAGCAGTTCGATGCGTGGTTCACGGTCGAAGATCACCTCGTCACTTATGACACCGGCACCAAGGGACTGCGGAAGATGCACTATCCGCCGACAGTGGTTGGGCCGAACTCAGTCGAGCATCGGAAGAAGATGCCGGTCATTGATGTGCCATGACGCATTCCCAAGCCATCCCAGCCAATGGATAACTCATGAGCAGCTTAATCCTGACAGAGAAGACGAAGCTCGAACGTCTGTTTGATATGTCGTGTGGATACGTTCTCAACTTCTCCGATAATACTCTCGGTGCCTTCTTTGCCGAGTTCGACATTGATATTCACAGCAATACTTACCAATCCGTTGGTACGTCGAAGGCGAAGAAGCTCCGCGCCTTCTGGACCTCAGAGCCAGATCATGTGGTGGGACAGGCGCTGCTAAGACTTATTGATCACCACGCCGATTTGCGTCCAAACATGGACGATAAGACCAAGGCGCTTTCGGATCATTGCAGAGAGATTGCAAAGCGCCTTCTCGGCGCGACACCGAGTTTGACATCGCTCAAAGAGCGCGCCGTTACATTCAACGCCGTTCACTTGGCCGACCAGATTCGACGCATGGAGTCCAGCATTCAGACCGATCCAGCACTCGCTATCGGAACAGCAAAGGAGCTCATTGAGACTTGCTGCAAGACTATCCTAGCTGAACGAGGTAAGCCGGTGAAGGGGACGCCGGAAGTATCCACGCTGACGAAGGACGTCCTCAAGGAGTTGAAACTGGTCCCGGAAGGTGTTTCCGACGCATCGCGAGGAAGTGATGTCATCAAAGGTGTCCTCCGTAGCCTTGGATCAATCGGCAACGACCTTGCCCAACTGCGAGGACTGTACGGTACTGGCCACGGGAAGCATGGTCAGGCAACCGGACTCAGTGCTCGTCACGCCCGACTCGCGGTCGGCGCTGCCGCCACGTTCTGTACATTCATATTCGAGACACATCAGGAATCGAAGCCAAATACTTCCCAACTGACGATCAACAATCCCGCTCAAGTCCCGTGGTGACCACGCCGCATCCATGAAACGATCCGCCCGTCAATGTCTGCTGCGAACCGACCCCCCAGACAGAGGCTTTCCCTTCTCGACCGGCGGGAGTGGATTTGTCGCCCACATAGCTGACCGCACCTGCTTCTTCACCGCTAGACACATCTTTGCAGACAGTGATGGTCAGATCGACCAGAATCGCCTACGCCGAATCGTCGTGGTCAAGGAGTGGGGTGAGCCACGCGGCCTCAATCTCAGCTTCGAGGAAGTCTACTTCCCTCGTATATCAGAGAGTGCTGGCAGCGCACAAATCCTCAATGATGTACTTCTACTCTCCTGCCACCGCAGGACTGAGAACGAGACCAACGACGGCATCCTGGTCTTCAACGACCACCAACTCACTGCCGACCCGACCTATTCCAGCAGCCATCCACTTTGGATCTACGGATTCCCCAACGTGGCCGGTACCACACCGATCGACTACGACAGCCGGGTCTATCGACCGAACCGCATTGAAGTGAAGGCTCAGTTCGATCGGCTAGAGGAGCGCGGACGAATAGGCGTCGGGCACGTCATCCACGTCGTCAACGACGCGAACGAGCCGTTCTCCATGATGACTCCACCAGACGGAATGAGTGGATCGATTGTATTCGAAGAGGATCCTACCGATGGAACGCTGTGTTGGGCTGGCATGCTCATCCAGTCCGGCAACAATATCCTTCGCTTTATCACAGCCCGGTTCATGACCGATTTAGCCAAGCGGATAGTCAGCGAGGAACGCGCCCTAAGTAGGTGGTAGTCGCAACCACCACCCGGTCATGGTAGTGCCCACGAGCTCCATTCAACAGGACAACAGTCCGACGTTCAACCCTGCGCCAGCGACGATATGAAGCGGCTCAGGGCGGCGCGGGCCCCTTCGACGTTTCACAGTCGCCAGGCGAGTGGCGCGGCACCTTTCGACGATCACCGTGCGCCGGAGATCGCGGCGGCGAATCGAAATCCGTCCATGCTACCACCGAAGTTCTCCTGACAACCATCCCACCTACGACCGTTGATCGGCGCACCGACGACGCCACGGCATGACAAACCCCAGGCCAAGGACCCGGGGTTATGAGTTCACTCACCTACGACGGTCAACGCCGCCTGACTGACGGACACCGTCAACCTGAGGACGGGGTCGTAGCTGAAGGGTCAGGGAGCAGGGAACGGCGGCACGGGCGGCGCTATTTCAGATTTCTTCGTCGGCTTTTCCAGCTCTGTCTTCTCAGCAGATGCAAACGCAATCTTCTTCGATTCAATCATAGATTTGATCCAGGTTGGATTAGACCAGTTCTTCACGCCTTTCTCGCCGGTTGGAAGAATCGAATCGTCAGTGCAGTACCCAAGCAGGCAGTACTTATTCACTGGATCGATCTTGTCCTGGAAGAAGCCCTTGGGGATTTCATCGATAGTCTTAGTTGTTCCATCTTTCCCCAAAGCAATCAGTGCCGATCCCCCTGTCGTTTTGAGGAAATCCATATGAAAAACACCATCAGGACTCTGAATGCGCGCAGCTAGATTGTTTGTGTACTTTGGTCCAATTTTGAAGCCATCGGCAACAGCTCCTCGTGTTGGAGGGAAATTAATCAATAGAGAAACCTGAGAGTATTCATTCAAACCAGCACATTTAAACGACACAATATCCCCAGCGGCATTTCTTTCTGAGGTTACAATCAAATACACACATAACCGCTCTGCTGGAACCGCCGCCTCCACGCTGAACATAGTGGACTGGATCGCGACGATAATCGTCAAGCAGGCGATGCTGATTGGTCTCATAGAATCCTCATTAGTTAGAGTAAGGTGGCATCTATATCTAGAAGGAAATTCCGGCTTGGATGTACCCCCCTAATTTGTTACCAGGGAGACCCACACCGCCATGCACCCACCAATCTTTGCCTGTGTATCCCCCATCGATCAATGTACTGGTTGGGGGGTAACGTGACGGCGGCATTGGATCAAAGGGATCATCCACGGGAGGTAGGGCACCTGGAATCATCACCCACCCGCGCTTCTCTGGATCAAACCCCAAAGTACACTTGTAACTCGACAACTGTACTGACGGAGGAGGGCACGAACATCCCGGGGCCCAGAAGGTTCTCTCCATTTTGGGAATTTCTATGCCCACAAACGGTATATCTAGTTCAAACGAACCACGGCAGCAAACGAGCATACCACTTGGATCCGTTGCAAGAGGAACAAAGTAGGCTGCATATTGATTAAATCCATTTGGATATCCATCCCCTCCACGTGGTCCCCAGTATTGCGATGCTATTAGCGAGGCACTTAGCACAATTACACCCTCGCCTGAATTTAATTGAATCTTTGCGCCTGGATTCGCAGGATTCCAAGAGACCTGAATTACTCTGGATGTCTCTGATTTGTAGCCAATCGAGAATATCCGTCTTGGCATTGCATTTAGAAAGTCACCTTGGCTCATGTAAGTATCACGAATAGCGAATCTACCGAGCGTTGGTAAGTAATTTCGTCCGTGTGAATGGAGTTGTCCTGTCTCCTGATCCTCAATGTAGCCGGTCAATTCCGGCGTGCCCGAGAATGCGGGCGTGCTGCTGAAGGTGCCCGAGAGGGTACCCACCTGGCGCGTGACGAGACGACGGCCACCGTCGTAGGTATAGGTCCGCAGCGTCCGGCCGGTCTGACCGGCGGGGAAGGCTTCGGCGGTCAACTGATTGCGGACATCGTAGGCATATTGAGTTGCGCCAGCGACATAGGCGAGGCCACCACGCGCTTCGTTCTCGGCGTCCGAGATCTCGAGCAGGTTACTGACCGCATCGTACGCAAAGCGGGTCGTGCCGTTCACGCGGTCGAGGAGCACCGTGCGGCGGTTGCGCAGATCATAGGTCGATGTCTCGGTCTTGCCGAGGCCATCGGTTTCCGTGAGCCGGTTGTTGTCGGCATCATAGGTCCACGACGTGGACTCGGCGACGTCGGTGCGCGTGCTGGATCGCGACGTCGTGCGGTTGCGGCCATCATAGACCGCACTCCAACCGATAGCGTTCGCATCGAGTTGACTGAGTTGATTGCCCGCTGCGTCGAACGTAGCCGTGCTGACGTAGCCCAGGGCATCGACGCCCTGGCGGGTACGGCCCGCGCCATCGGTGCGACTGCGAGTGACGTGGCTCAGGGCGTCGGTCTGGGTGGTCTCCACGAGACCCGTGCCAACGCCACTGACGAGCACCGTGTCATAGGCCATCGTGGTCGCGTGCAGGAGTGGATCGACGGAACGAACCGTGCGGCCAACGCCATCGGTGACGGTGTAGGTCACGTTGCCAGCAGGGTTCGTGACTTTGACGGCGCTGAAGTCACTGCCCGAGGCAATGCCGAGGCCAGACAGGAATGCCAGGAGTGGCGAACCCGTGGCGTCGAGGCCCACACCGTCGTTCAGGCTATCGTCATACACGATGCTGGTCGTCTCACTGGCGGCATTGGTCACGGTAGCGGTGCGGTTGCGCGCATCGAACGTGGTGACCGTCGTCAGCGCGTTGCCGTCGGTGACGGTGAGGCGATTGCCAACGTAATCGTAGGTGAAGTTCGTCGTGAATCCGGCGGGATCGGTAATCGTGATCAGGCGATCACAGCAGACACCATAGACGTAGTTCGTCACGCGACTGAGTGCATCGGTCGTCGTCGCAGGCTTTTTCGTCAGTGTGTACGTCGTGGTGGACACGACGGTGGCTTCACCGGTGCCAGAGGCTTCCGTGATCTGCTTGGGCAGGTTGCGGTTGGTATAGGTCATGGCCGTAACCACACTGCGTGGGCTGGTGACGGACGTGCGATTGCTCTGCGCGTCATAGACCATCGTCGTCGTCGCGGCGAGGCCGCCGGCGTCCTCGACCTGCGTCAGCATGCGATCCAGGTTGTCGTAGGTGAACGTGGACTGGATATTGCGGCCGTCTTTCCGGGTCAGGGTGCGGCCGAGGGCATCGGTCGTGGTCTCTTCGATCACGTAGGCAGGATTCGCGGTGAGGATCCGCGTGAACGCCATGACCGCCTCATCACGGGCGCTGGTCAGGTAGGCTGTACCGGCGCTGCCGGTGCCAGCGAAGCCACCGCTCGGGGCTGTGTTGGGACTCGCTAGGGTGCCGAGTGTACCGGGGATCAGTTCGTGAACCTGACGCACCAAACGGTCATTCACGTCATAGACGAAGAAACTCCGCCGGCCGTAGGCATCGGTCGTGCTCAGCCGTCGGCCAAGGACATCGAACTCAACGGCGCTCGTCAGGGTCGTGTTGCCGTTGGCTTGACGACTGGTCGCGATGGCGCGGTTGCGGTAGTCGAAATCATAAGTGGTCAGATCACCGGCACGCAGGCAGGTGGCCTCCAGGGTCGTACCGGGCAGGAATGTGCAGGTTTCGGTCACGGCGACTGCTGTGCTAGCAGCGATCACCGTGCTGGTACGGCGGCCGCAACTATCGTAGCCAAAGGTCGTCTGGTTGGTATTTCGGTCCGTGGTCGCGACCACGAGATTGGCGTTCGTGCCGGTGCCGTAGGTAAACGTCTCGGTCGAGGTATCGGCGTAGGTCAACGTAACGATGCGGTTGCGGCTGTCGTAACTGTAGGTCGTTTGACGGCCGTTCGGGTCGGAACTGGAACTGAGGCGCCCAACACTGTCATAGGCAAACACCGTGGTTGCACGGGTACCGTCCGTCACATCGGCGGGTTCGATGATCTGCGTGAGATGGCCAGCAGAATCGTAGGTGTAATCAGTGACGTTCCCGTTGAAGTCGGTGGCGGTCAGCGGCTGACCACGGCTATTGTAGGTCCATGAACGCGTGCGCTCGCCAGTGATGCCGGTGGCGTGCTTCTCGGTGAGTTGGTTGCCATTGCTATCGTAGGTGTTGGTCGTGATGCGGCCCAACTCGTCCGTATACGTCAACGGCTGATTGAAGGCATTCCATGTGACAGCGATCGTGGTGCCGTCCAGCTGTGTGCGGGTCACTTCAGCGAGAATCGTGGCGTTGTTCGTCCGCGCTTCGTTGCGCGCAAATGCATCGGTCGAACCAATAAAGTGCGTGCGATACGGCGTGTACTTTTCTTCCTGCTCAACCTGCCAGGTGACGCCAGTGAGATTGGGGATCAGTGCACTTTCATTATGGACGTAATTCGTCGCGTAGGATTTGATGGATTGGAATTGGCCTGCCTTGTAGGTCAGCCACAGCAGTTCGTTACCACCGAGGTAGAAGAGTTCCTGGTTGGCCGCTGCTGCCTGCCAGTTGCTATAGGTTGTCTCGCCTGACGGAGTGAGGACCCGACGCACGAGACCGGGCGTCACCGCGACCACCGTCGAATCCGTCAATTGGAACGTCGTGGCGCTGTAATAGCCCGTCTTACGGCGATGAATGCCTGTCGCTCCGTAGTCGTTGTACACCACATAGTCTTGCTGCGAGGCGGTGTCGTAGCCGTAGGTAAAGGTCGAGACGACACCATCGGGTTCCGTGACGCTGGTCAGATTATGCGCCGTGTCATAGGTATAGGACGCCGAGGTGCTGTTGGGGAAGCTGACGCTCTGGACCATCCAATGGGTCCAGTACGGCACGGCGTGGTAGGTGAACGTCGCCTGCTGGCCATAGGGATCGGTTACCGTGCTGATCCATTTGTACTTGCTGCGATCCATACCGGTCTGCGAGCCGATGGCATACGTGTAGGCGATCGTGGTCGTGTTGCCGTTCCGATCCTTCCTAGCGATGAGGCGGGCTTTCAAGGCACTGTCGCCATCGGTATAGAACTCAAACGTGCGCGTCCGGCCATCGAGGTCCTTATACACCGCGGTAACGGCGTTGGCCTGGAGGGAAGTCACGGCATTGGAGGCATCGTACAGGGTCAAGGATCGCGAACCGCCATCCTCATCATGGTACACACCGTCGACGGTCGTGTCGCCGTCAATCGTCGTGCCGTACTCAAAGAGATACCGGGCCTCGCCGGTGTCGTTGGCCAGATAGAGACGGATACAGCCAACACCGGTGCCGTGCACGCTATCGGGATAGACAGCGACGATGGAGTCGTCGTATTCGCTGAAGCCTGAACGGCCAAAGCTTCCATATCCATAATAGGCGCGACCACGGCGGTAACGCTTGAGACTCAGGTGGTCGAGCGCGCCGATGCGTGGGGCAACACCGTCATCGAGTGCCGGGGTGCCACCACAGCTCCTGCAGCCAGTCGCCTCTGCTGGGCGGATTTCGGTTTCATAGTCACTCGCTTCGTGGCGATGGTCCTTCGAGGAAATGTCGATGGAGCCAAAACCCACCCGCACACATTTTTCCTTGGGGGGCTTCGGACAATCTTTGATTGGCGTGTCCACCTCAATGCACTGCTTGTGGTTGTAGCAGGGGACGAGGCGATTCTCCGGGTCTGACGCCGGCGGTGAGCCAGGATCCGGTGCGGTAGCGGCATACGCGCTGGAAATCACTGACAGAAATATGCAGCTGACCATCAATACACGTTGGAGGCGCATAGGGTATAGATCCGTTCAATGTGACGCAGCCGCTGGAGGCGGCGCTGCGACTGGGAAAGTGATGAGTTGTTCTGCTTGTCCGCCGCAGAACGGCGAGGCGGCGAGAATGCTCGTGCCGCCGGAGAGGCCCGGCGTGGCGTAGAACGTGACCTGGGCGATGCCGTTGACATCTGCGCGCACGGTAACGGCACCGACCTTCGATTCGGTAAACAAGCCACCGCTGGTCGTCACCCAGGACACCGGCGCATAGGGTAACGCCTGCACGCGGAGTACCGTGCGGCTACCGATCGACACCTGCTGCATGCGGTGGCCATCGAGGGCTCGAATCGGCGTAGCCGCAGGATCGTTAGAGGACTGCTCTACGCGACCGGGCTCGACAACATTTACATAGGATTGTGGATCACGTTCCCACGCGGCCCTATCAAAAGGTTTGGGGGCCACGAGCGGCGTGAGTCGTTCAGGGAACTGCTTCGTGCGGTGAGCTTCCAGAATCGACTGGGCGCGGGGATTTGGATCGTCGGGCAGGATTACGTAAGGATACGGAGCTGAGGCCGGGGCCAACTGCTCGGGGTAGACGATCAGATCGGGGACGTTGGCTGGAGCGGCGGCGACAGGTGCTGGGGCGACCTTCGCTGGCTGCGGAGCCTGGACGACGTGGATCGGAGCAGCGGAGACCGGAGTTGCGGCTGCGGAGGTTTCCGCTGGCACTGCGGAACTGGGTGCAGCGGGAACGGGGCTGGCGGTGACGCGGCCTGAACTCTGCGCACAGCCCGAGATCGTCACGAGGACGCAACCAAGCAGAACGAGGGGCGCCATCGGCAGCCGTGATAATCTAGCCATCAGTAGATGCGGTGAAGAAAGGGGGAAGACTGCGATTCGACTCAACGCGAGCTGCTGATCTTCGTTCATCTGATGTTCGTTACGCTTCAACATGGACCGGCACCATGTGGGCCACGCCGCTTGGCGCAAGGGACGACCGCACTGAAAATTCGACCCGGAGCGCAAATTGATGCATTTGATGCATTGAAAAACGAAATATGACATTTATTTCGTTTTTTAGTTGCCCAGCACTAGACTTACGTATACCACGACACCAGAAACCCCCTTATAAGTCCCTGGGAATCCCCCGTCATGTATACCCTGTACCCCACCTTTCCTGAACGTCTGGACGCCGCTATCGAGAATCTGTCGCCGGCACGCGTGCGCTCTCTGGAGTCGCGGTTTTCCAGGGCCGCCGGCATCCGCTCGATGATCGTCGAGGCCTGCGAGATGCCCCATGTCAGCGCCTTGTCCGACATCCTCTCGGGCCGGGTTCCCGGCACCAAATATCGCAAGCAACTGGCCAGCGTCCTCGGCGTGGAGCTGTCCTGGCTGGAAGGCCTGAACGACGTGGCGCCTGAAGACGTGCCGGCGTGGGCGTTTCCACCCCTCGAAGCCTGGCGGCGGTTCGCCCTGCGCCTGCGCGAACGCAGCGACGCTCGGGATGAAGATGAATCCGCAGACCCGAACGCCCGTGATAAATTCCGCTCTCGGGCTGCCACCTTAGCGAAAGCCTACCGTGTCGACGTTGATGGGCCGCTGATTCAGGCTTTGCTCCATGCCCGCTATACCGAGGTCCCCTTCAACGTCGTCATCGCTTATGCGCGCCAGGTTGGCCTACCATCACCAACCCATCCTGAACACCTCAAGGCCGGGCATGCTATGTGGGTCTGCGTGAACGATGAACTGAAGCGCGAGGTCGAGGTCGTGCGAAAACGTTTTCATCGGTATATACCACCAGCCAAGCTCTTTGCCGCTCTACGCAAGGCGGTCGTCGATCCGACGAACGGACTCACCATGATCGCTCGTGCTGATGCCATGGAGATGCTGTGGCGGCAGCAGTGGCTCTTGGCGGATCGCTCACGATCCAGTGTGCCTGAGACGTTCGCACGCGACACCAGTCGGCAACGATGGTCTAAGCTGGATACGATTCGGGAACGTTGGGATGAGACGGCGTGACTGGAGGACCAGTTTAGCCCGGCGGTTGTCATCAACGTCATGGCCGCGAATCTCCGCCGTGCTTTGGCGCTACCTCCTTTGTTTGCTGCCGTTGATCCTGAACGCAGCTGATCCGCTGCTGTTGGATCCGCCACTGCAACGCGTCGAGCTGACGCCGACAGCGAACGCACAAGTCACGTTCACCTTGCGTGCGGCACCAGGAACCATCGCTAATACCGTGCTCGTCGACTGCGCCTGTTTGTCCGTCATCACAAAATTACCGGCCACAATCGGCGCTGACGGCACTGTGCCTTTATTATTTCGTGCCAGCGGTGTCCGTCCCGGCATCGAAGAGATCCGCGTCGTTACCAATGCTGGAACCGTGCGCACGCAACTCCAGATCGTCGGACCTGGAACTGGCGACGGACTCTCGGTTTTACGTTCAACATTGATACTAGCACAGGATCAGCACCTCTCTGTGTTGGGCATCGTTCACGATCTTAAAGGCCAGATCAGGAATTGCGGTTGTTCGAAAGGATCACTTGGTGGCATTGGACATCTCGCTGCTCTACCGGCTCAGGCGATCGCGATTGCTCCAACTATTTCCATGCGCTGGATCCTAACCGGTGACACCGATGGACAGCGCACTGGTGTCGGCGCTGCGTTGACTGAACGTGGTTGGCGCGTCAACGATCCAACCGTAATTGTGAGCGCAGAGCCCTTGGCACTGCTGACTACTCCCAACATCACTGTGGTTATTCCCACGGTAACCACCGCTGTAAATCATCGTCGTTTGTTGCGTCCGGTCCTCGCCAAGGGGATGGTCGTGGAACTCGTGCTACTCGACGACAATCAAACGATCCGTGAACATCATGTGTTGCCGGTCGACGTAACACTGGCCAATGACGCAACGGTCATAGCCAAGTTCCCAGATAAGCTGACCAAGATCATCGACATGACGGCGAACCCCAGTTCGTCGTGCATGGCCTGTCATGCGTCTGCTCATAAAGTGTGGGTGACCAGCCTGCATGCTTTGGCGCTCGAGCGTTTGCCCGTGACTGATCGAACCGATGCGTGCATCACCTGTCACACGACACCGATCAAAGAAAATATCGTAGCCCCAGGCGTGTCGTGCGTGTCTTGTCATACGGGAGCAGATGCCCACGTCGCTGCTGCTGGGCGAGTGAAGACCACGGGGGCGACGGACTGCCGGAGTTGCCACGACGCCCAACACGATCCGGGATTTCAGCGCGAGGCAGCATGGGAGCGCATGAAGCACTTCCGCGAACTCACGTCTTCGCCGCAACCGCATTGACTACGCTTTCCCGTCATCTACGGACTACGCTCCTCACGCCGGAGCTATCTCATGGGACTGCCAGAAGACCTCGCCAAGCTGCTGAAAGCCGAGGGCTACAAGACCAATGAAACTATCCAGGTCGCGATGAACGACCTGCTCGACATCGTCGCAGAGGAGAACGAGGAGATGGACGATGACAGCGAGGACGACGGCGACGAGGAGGTCGAAGGGATCGACGGACTCAAAGCGGATCGGTGACGTTCTCCTAGGAAACATGGACTGATCATCGACACACAGTGAATCGTCGAGTGGCTCCAGTTAGCACGTTAGCCTTCGGATGAATCTAGGGCCTTTTCAGCCTGAGTGATAATGGCTATGGCTGCACATCGAGGTCTTTCAAAGCCTTGATAAAACCGGCAAGGGACGGAATTGATTGTGCCCGCGACTCCATTTCTTCTGGAAAGCGCTGTAATCCTTCATGCTTTTTGAAGTTGTGAATCCGGTCTCGCCCAAATTCTGTTTGGCCTAGCCACGCCTCGATTTGAGGCACGGCAAAGATAACATGAATGTTGGATCGCCCGGAATTAGCAATAATCTGTTGGAAGTGAGATTTCTTAGTTTCGATTTCTCCCTCGTTTGTGGTGTCTGCATCCGCCAAAATGATGACGCCTACAGCATCTTTGAAGGCGCGCTCATATTCTTTTAACTTTTCGAGGAGTGTAGGCATGCCATTGGCAACTATTACAACTACCGCCCGCTTGATCCCAAGCCTTCGTGTAATGACATTGACCACTGCGGCATCTGTTGGGCCCTCCACGACGACGACGATTTTGGGGTTTCCAAAAGGCATCTTTTTAAGCATCTCATCAATGAACGCTAATGTGTTGATGAATTTTGGAGCAATCTCAGGAACGATAGGCCCCATCCTCTGAAATGAGCTGCAAATTAATTTGCGTCTGGTTTCCGGGAGGATCCAGTTTGCCATCCAGTTGACGCAGTAGGGTTGCCATTTCATTTGGACCTTGAGTGGTGCTGAATACTGAGTCCACGAGGATGAATTCCCGACTGGCGAGAAAGCAAACTGAGCAGACGGAGACAGGTTTACGCCAATCCAGTTACCCTGCTCATGCCATGAGGCGGCTTCATCCACCGCCTTGCCGACAAATATGTTGTCGCTGATCTCAAATTCGCCGCAGGAGGTTGCCCCTCGCATGGGGAGTTCCACCTTAATCGACTCAGGGATTAGCCATTGGCAGAGTTCGCCATGAATTTCGATTGCCTTAGTGATCTCAGTATCGTTGCAAAAGGTGAAAATGGCAATGGTGTCAGAGATGCTTTTGATTTTCACATCAGAATCGACGCCACTTAACCGTCCTCGTTTTTCAACAGCCTGCTTGATCACACCATCAACTAATCCTTTCAGACTCGTGATGGCATTCGCTTGGCGATCATAAACTCCTTTCCACCCGAGAACGTCGAGAAAGGTTACGACTCCAGCTTGGCGGCTCGTTTCTTTTGATTTCTCGATCATCAGTATCCTTCCCAAACACCACCACTAGGCGTGGTCTGCTCGGTCTGAGTAACCCAATCCGCTAGTTCTTGAATACCTGTCTGGACTTGCTCAACCGTCAGGCCTTTGGTTGCTGCCTGGTTCCATATCCATTCCATCCACCCACCCAATCCTTCTGGGTATTGAATTGAATCATGCCGGAGGTTTTCAAACAGAAATGGTCGACCACCTTTGTCGCAGGGGCCGCCAATTCCCAAGTGGCTAATTTCCCAACCATCTTCAGTCCTTTTCACCGTGTACTTGTCATCGTGACCCCAGCGTTTGGAAAAAACGCGGAAGGAGAACTCGGAGCCCATTGTTTCGTCTATCGGATCGTCATTTGCGTGCTCGTTATTGAGGAACTTCAACAGGTCTTCAATTGGGTGAAAATGCATATAAAACTCTGAGTCGTCTGGCTGCGACTCTCGGTTCTTGATCATATAGGCATGATGTTTGGGTTCGAATCCTCTGGACTTCAGAAGCATGTGCAGTGCGTGTGATCGCTCGCCAGCCTCATTGATCGTCTTTTGGACATCCACACCAGTTCGCCCCTCATCGAATGCCTTTCTGACGTTCTCCATCCGTTCGGCAATTTCAGCGCGTAACGCAGCTTCTTCTGGCTTTAGTAGAATGCTCATAGTCTTCCTTTAGGTAACGCCTTTCTCTTCGATTTCTTCCGTTGGTTCGACGGCAACGGGTTCTACAGCGGTAGGCACATACTGGGCGCAATTGCGAGACGCGCTATTTCTTGACCATTGCAGCGATGATCGCGCCAATTGCACCTATAATGGCAACCACAATAACAATCCACGCCTTTGATCCTTTTGACGACCCCGTGGACTGATCCACGGAAGCAGGGCTGCTACCCATAGTCTGTACTCCGTCCCGCATCTGGGCATTTACTTGCCCGGACTGGCGAACTGATTGATCGTTGATGACGTCGCCATGAGCTGTCTGGCGTACTGATTTGTCTTCTATAGTCATGGAAACTGGTCCGTGAAAGGTGGGGTTAAGGAGGATGAGCGGCCGCTGATCGAGTGGTATGTTGGAGAGAGCATTTTCAACAGACTCGGCAGTCTCCAAGGTGGAGAGCGGTTGTCGGCGGGGTGGATTATGTCCACCCCGCGAATCTCCTTGTGACTTCTGTGGATTGGTATTCGCAAGGTGATATTCAATGAATATGTTATTTTCGTTGGCCAGAAACTCAGTTGAGCAGATAGCGCAATAGATATCAAATGGCGTATTGGTTACAATGTCGTCGAAATGTTCGTTTACGAGGTTTGGACTTTGGCATTCTGAACAGACAGCACGGTAGAAAATGCTGATATGCTCTGGCGAGGATGCTCTAAAATGCTCGAGCCGTTTAACCGATTCCACAAAAGACGTGCCTAGTGCCTTGGAAACTATCCTGGGCGTCAATATGAACTGACCTGAGTCAAGGCGTTCGCGCACCAACTTCGGCAGTTCGGCCATATTGTCCTGGTTACTCATTTCGTTATTTTCAATATGCGACACATTTTGGTAGTAACGAATCGAATAACCTCGTCGGTAACTACGCCTTCAGGGAAGCGTAGCGTTGCGCTTGCGAGATGGATCGCGACCGCGTAGGTTTCTCCGCTATAAATGAACTTCAGGTCGATGTCATACTGACAGACATCTTGCCCAAAGGATGCTTTGAGTTTCAAGTATCCAGGGGAAGTTGCAAGATTATTGCGTCCGTTCTGGTCAGCAAACATCGGGTCTACTGTGGCGTGAACAAATCGAAGGCCGTTGTGTGCGCTGCTTTCGTCGACGTGGCGAATGCGCTTTAGGTCTGCCTTGAGTTCAGTCGCGAGTTTAGTTGCGTCAATCTCTGTGAACTCCATACGCTGGTAAGTGCAAATACGCCCACCCTTTTTCATCGTTTCCGTAAATGCCTTTAGTGCCCGATCTGCTTCGACGTGAGGCCCTCTGAACTCCACCATGTGCAAATCTGGATCAATGATCAAGTGTACATTCTGGAGGGCGGTCAGAGTTGTGATACGGAAGTCATTCCCGATGGCTTCACGAGCTTCGATAGCCCTGGCAAGAGTTACACTGAAAATCTTACCTGTAATTATTGTCCCGCAGATTATTTCGTACTCGGAGCCAACAGCCTTTGGCGGATGCCCATCAAATATATCGCGATGTAGGCTTAGTTTGAGGAAATGTTTTACCTCCCCGGCGGTGGGAATCTTTGCCATCTTACAAATCGTTACACTTGCACCCGATGCAAAAATGCGATTTACGAATACTCCAAGTGCCTCCTTGTCCTTGCCTCCATAGAGTCGGTGAAGTTGTTCGGCCAGTTCCGACTTATCGAGTTGCTTAAACTTCTTTAGCTCATCCTTCTCGAACCCCAGATCAACGGCGGTTTGGAGCAGCGCATTCTTGGGAAGTTCATACAGGGCAACTTGCAACGGTGTCAATCGCCGGGAACTCCGCAGTTCACCCGACAGAGCTGGAAGCACTCTCGCAACATAGTCTTCGTCCTTTTCTCCTTCGTGAGGCTGGTACCCGTTACGGGAGTTTTGCGTTATCGCCTGGGCAAGCGCTGATACCAGGTTTGCGGGAAGGGACATGTAGCGACCTCAAATCTGTAATGGTGATCGTCTTAACGTCTGGCATTGCATACCGAAAAATCAGCCTCACCGAGTATTTGAGAATTGGAAGGGCCTCAATGACTCTGTTCGACGATGGATTTTCCCCCTCTGCTCTGTCTGGCACGCAGCCGCGGCTAGAGCCGCGAAATTTGACGATTACATGGATAAGCGGTCCGATTCATTCGTTGTGATTGGCGTTAGGGAAGTCCCGATCTACCTCCATGTACTTTACCGGCAGCATCCACCACAAGGAACTGTTGACTGAGAATCGTGTTGAACTTTATGTGACGAGAAAATTGCAGCCGACGCCCGCGTAGCTCAAAGACGTCTTGGTTAGTTACGCTGTCGACAGGAACGTAGTAACCATGCTTCTTGTCTCTCCGAGCCATTGACCACCGGGTAGAATTCACTTTTACGCTGCCGATTATGATCTGGTTTCCCGGCGCTCCGTAGATGCCGAGTAAAAGACCGGGTGCCTGTACTGGGTTTTTTGTCCAGTCCGCTATCTTGGGACCTAGTGCCCAATAGTGATCCATTCTATCTAAGATGATTTTCTCATCTAGCTTCTTCTGCGGATCAAAGCCTGGTCTACATTTGTTTTCAACGATAAGCGTTTCTCCCGTGATTCGCACGAGCAAGACAGGCGCAGGATCATCGTGCCACTTCCTTTGTTCGCTGATGAGTTCAGCTGGAGTAAGGCTCCCTAAACACCATCGTGAGAGGAATTCCTTGGGCATTCGCGGTGGTTCGGTCATTGGTGTTCCTTGCTATGTTGGGGGAGCAGTTTGGACGAGCTAGGGCGTAAGGCCCTCTGGACCTACTTCTAGACCCTGAATCCGGTTGAGGCGGTGGAGTAGGTGCCGAGTCCGACGTTGTCTCTAATGGCCGTTTCCGTTGCAGCGTGGTACCGTCTGATTGTCGCGGTGAAGTGATGGCGTGCGCCTCTATGTATTTCGACGAGCGAATTACACATGAATACGATTGCGGAATTATCGCGGGAGGACTTTCCCCTTGCGGACTCCGCTGGCTGGTGTGTATAATTGAAGGATGCGCTTTCGCCTAACCAAGATATGCCACTTCACATTCCGCTCGAACGCGGCTCCGATGAGAGTGCCGAAGATTAAATCCCTTCCAGTGTCGGTGCGAATCGGTCACATCAAGAAGCCGAGACAGTGAGCGAGCCATTGCCACTGTTCACTGACGCTGACCTCATCCATTCCTACAGCCGCGCCCAAGCCATCGCCGACGGTGTCTTAATCGACATATCCGAGCTGGCCGCGCAGTCTGGATTCAGATTCCCCGTCGCAATTACAGCCGCCGCATACGCCGAGTGCATTTCACTAACTCCGTCTGCTGAGGATATGGGCTGCGATGTCGTCGGTCGTACGTGCGATGTGCTGACATGCCTGCGACTCGCCATCAAGTTGACGCCGGGGCACACTGATCGAGTTGAGTTCGAGGTCTGGTGCGTGCGAAACCGACACCAACCGGAGTCAGTAAAGCTATATTCAGTATGCGGTCCCGGCGATACTCTGGATCCGGTCATCACGATCATGTTGCCGGGTGAAGATTGAGGTCGCTGACAGATGGCGAAATCCGCGAACGACTCGAAGACTCCATCCGCCCTCACATAATAGCCGACATTCGCAGCGATATGGCCAGGGACTCCAATCCCGACTCCATGTCGGAAGCTGAGAGCATCGGAGCTGCAATTTCGGTGAGCATGGCCCAGTGCATGCAGGTGATCTCGCGTCACCCGCCCATTGTACGTATGTATTCAATCTGTGCGGATTGCCAATGCTCCTGGTCCCGTGTTTATGAAGTCGGCCAGACTCTACCTCGTGGCTGGTGGCGGTGCGGAAATCCGTGCGGGCATCACTAGCAGCAGAGTGGCCGTGTTGAGTGATGACGACTTCGTAATCGTCGATTCCGCTGAGTTCGCCGCGCTTCCCGATGCTTACGAGTCCGACGCCTTCAACGCGATGCACCCGACATCACTGACGTTACCAACGTCACAACATTCCATGACGTCACTGACATCAGCTTGCAATCAGGACAGCGCCTATGGACAAACTCAGGGCTATGGCGAAGGCTCGCAAACCGGATCGCGTACCGATCACCGTTCGCATCGACGCGGCGCTTGCGGCACGCATGCGAAAGTTCGTGTACGACAATTGTGGAGTCCCGCTCAGGTGCCGCAGTCTCGGAATCCTAGTCTCTCAATCGGTGATCCGCGAGATGGACCGCCTGGAGCTAATACTTTCGGGCGCTCTGCCACTGGACCGAGCGGCGGGCAAAGATGTCGGCGACGATGACCACGACGCAAGCGATCCGCCGTTGCGTCACCGACGACCTCTGAACTCCACACGAACCTGAACTAACGGAACTACTACATGCGACTTTCCCTCATCGCGCTCATCCTTCTCGCAATGTGCAACGTATACGCTGCCGATGCGTGGGCGACCACCGGCTCCACGTCCGTCGCTCACGGATTCACGTCGGCGGTCACGCTCAACTCCGGGCTGGTCCTCGTCATCGGTGGCAACGGGACCACGACGTGTGAACTCTATGACTCCGCCGCTGGAACGTGGTCAGCTACGGGATCAATGGCGACTCAGCGCCAGTACGCTGGCGTCGTCAAGCTGGTGTCGGGGAAGGTACTCGTGGCCGGTGGATACGATGGAACGAGCTACCTCACAACCTGCGAACTCTACGACCCAACTGCCGGAACGTGGACCGCCACGGGTTCGATGACGACGGCCCGCGACCTCCCGACTGCAACCGTACTCGCTTCGGGGTTGGTATTGGTTGCTGGTGGCGAGACGGGCAGCGCCACTCAGACCGCCACTTGTGAATTGTACGATCCCGTCGCTGGAACTTGGTCTGCAACCGGCGCGATGGCGACAGCCCGCGAGTTCCACACGGCGACGATATTGGCCTCCGGCTCTGTTCTCGTCGTCGGTGGAGTCAACGGCACCACGACGATCGCCACCTGTGAAGTGTACGATCCAATCGCCGGGACGTGGGCGGCTACGGGTGCGATGACGACGGCTCGATCCGTGCATACCGCCACTCGACTCGTCTCTGGCTCCGTCCTTGCTGTTGGCGGCCACGGTCAGCCTACCGTCCAAAGTAGTTGCGAACTATACGACCCCACTGCTGGTACATGGTCTGCGACCGGCTCGATGCCAGCGTTGCGATGGAGCCACGCCGCCACGCTCCTCCCGTCTGGACTCGTCTTGGTCGCGGGCGGTCTCGATCCAACTACTGCGACCAATACCAGCGTCGTATTCGACCCGACGACGGCGACGTGGTCCACGGCGGCGAGTATGGTGGTCGCTCGCGATCACCCTTCTGTAGTGCTCCTCGGCTCAGACTCGGTGCTCGCTGTAGGCGGGCAGGACGCGTCATCCGCGCCGCTTGCTTCGGCTGAGGTGTACACGACCGCGCCAATCGTCACCAGCACCCTGACCGTCAGTGGCACCATCAGTTCAACATTCACGTACACGATTACCGCGACCAATACCCCGACCAGCTACGCCGCTACCGGATTACCTGCTGGCCTGACCATCGACACGTCAACTGGTGCGATCACCGGCACGCCGACCACTGCCGGGGTATCCTCGGCCACGATCAGCGCGACCAATGTTGGAGGTACCGGATCTGCGACTCTGGTCGTGACCGTGGCGGCGGCATCGGGTGGCGGCGGTTCAGGCGGCGGATCATCAGGCGGCGGTGGAGGCTGTGGCGCGGGCGCGTTGACTGGATTACTTCTCGGATTGATCGGACTTCGCAGTCGTCGCCGACGCCGATAGCGCCGCCCTGACTCCTGGCCGGTACCCGGCCAGCCCATTAAGTGCATGGTCCCCGGGTGACGGGTCATGCTCCATAGTTATCTAAGGCCACTATTCCTGAACAGCGCGTGCAGGTAATGCACGCGCTGATGACCTGGGCGCAGTCGTCGTTCATATCCCCCACGGCCAGTGCTATTCACTGCCGACATGTCGCGTAACATGCTGTAGTTCATATACTTGCATTGTTGACACTGGGGATTCACTGGTATAATAATGGGATGATCTGAGAGAGGGATAGTTCGGGAATGGTGGCGGCATTGGTCGCCGTCGTCGCGATGTGATCTCCCAGCCAACCACAGGGTCACGGGTTCGTCTTCGTCTCCTGACATGAACACACCAACGCACTGCACGGCTGATCAGTCGTGCAGCTCAGTCGTTGTCGACGACGTGGTCCGTCGCTGCGAGATCCGGCCCCCAATGGGACGACCGGCGCAGAACGTTGCGGCTATATCCCGTAGAGAGCGAAGCGCGCTGCGGCGGACCACGGCGTCAACGTTGAAATAGACATCCACACCTACCACCGAGAGGATACACATGAACGCTCGCCACCACATTATCGACCTCGACGCAGTCATAGCGGACTACGACCCAGCCGCAGCTCCGGTCGAGCGCGTGCGCGTTGCGCAAGCACTGATCAAGGCAGCTATCGGGATCTTGTATCATTTAGCGAAGGAGATGAAGGACTCTCATGCTCGAGTCTACATGGTCGATCAACTCACGGTCTTGGCCGGTGCCGGACACGGATTCATCGACGGGAGTTTCAACCTCGACGAGTGGATCGAGCAGCTCGAAGAGGGCAAGGACGCAGGCGGCGAGGAGTCCACTCCATGAAGATAATCTACGAAGCCCTCGCCATCGGCAGCTATGTTGACTACGAGCGCATCATTGAGGCGACGCCTGGTCACAAATTCCGGGCGCAAATTCACAGCGACCACTCCTATCACCACCAGTCCAGTGCGAGGGTCGAGTTCTGGATCGATGGCCTGGGTTGGGTCACGGTTCACTGCCCGCCCCCGCTCACCATGCGATCCACTTGGGAGAAGCTGCACATCCACGCACCTGAGGCCGAACTTCGCAAGCTGGCTCGCGCTGTGGCGGATGAACTCCTCAAGCTGGCCGGTGAGATCGCCGGGAGTAGGTTATGATCCCCGCCGCCAACAGGATCATCGAAGCCGCCGAGATCGATGGACGAGAGCTTCGTCGCAGTTACTCCGGTCGCTGCATGTACGGAGCGACGTGCCTCGGGATCGTCTGCCCCGATCCACTCGATGTCATAGCAGAAGTTGGTCTCAGGGGTGCCCGCATGGACAGCATGGGCCGATCAGATTCGATTGTGTACTGGCCGCACATCCAGGCGGACGAGGACTAGACCGCCAATCGCGCCAGTGCGCATTAAATCCTGAGTCAGCGCACTGGCTCAGGGCGCATCGTGGCACGTATGCGCGAACTGCGGCCAACAACTCCACTAAGATCATCGGAGGCGGCTAGGTTCCCTACTCGCTCTCGACAGCCGGGTCCGAGATCGACTCTGGCCGGGCGACCGTCGATTTACTGCGAAAAATGGCCGCCGACTTGAAACGGCGCCACTTGCCAATGCGGACGTCATTCATGGTCTCCAAGCAGCACGGTGGAGTTCATGAATTATTCGATGGACAGCCGATAAATAAGGTCGGAAGCCCTCCCAGCCTACAGGGACCGAGAACTGGCGACGGTGACCTCGACGGTGGTGCCGGACAACCTAATAACCATCAGCTAGCTGGTCGTTGGATTCGCAGCCATCCCCTAGCGTGTCCCAGCCGTACCCTAGCGTTGTCCTAGTGAAACTAAATTGTAACGCATTTTAATTCAATATCTTACATCTAATCCCCTAGCATCCCCTAGGTATTCCAAAAATTGATCTCTATTAGAAAGAAGAGAGACAGAGGGGTAGATGACGTTGGCTAGCTATAGAGTAGAAAACTGTTGTCTTGATTTGCTAGGGTACGCTAGGACACGATTCATTACGACTTGTACTGCAATGACTTACGGTGTCCTAGCGAGCCTAGTCCGCTAGGGCATGGCTAGGGGCACGCTAGGACACCACCCGCGAACCAACGGTTAGAGCTTGGTCCTCAATAGAGACGGACGCTCCTCGGTGCGAGGAGTAATAACCCGGATGCCCTGATAGACGTAGTGTCGCGACTCCTTTGGGCCGACGCGAACCCGCCCCACCTGGGGGTAGGCACTGTGCAGCCTCTGACCAAACGACGCCGCCCCACCCGCCTCGTAGCCATTCGTCTCACAGTAACGCCTCCATGCTTGGAAGGCTTCGTCGGTTGGACAGTTCGTGTTCTCGCCGAGCTGACACTCATCCTCGACCCAAGACTGGATGGGAGATCCCATCCGCTGGAAGCTATCACGGATCATCTTGCCGGACGTCGGCTCCGTGAGCTGTCCGTCCCGGCGGAGCATCCGCAGTCCATTCAGCGCCCAGTTACAGATGCCAGGAACTTCGTCAGCCAAGCGCTGATCCAAGCTGCGGTCCTCGTGTCCAATGAAACTCTTCGTGAACGGGAGTACGAGCACGCGGGCGGCGAGCGCGCCGGACACATCAGGCAGGTTGGGCAACTCGTTCGATGCGAGGATGAAACGAATAGGCAGGCTGACACCCGTCAACGCCTCGCGGTACTTCCGATCGATGTTCACGGCGTCTTCGCCGCTGATCCGCTTCAGGACCTCAACCACGGCAGCGCGATCGGTATGTCGGCCGAGGTGGACCTCGCCGCAGATCGCAACCGTATGGTTGAGCATCGCCTGCAAGCCGAAGTTCGTGCCCAGCGATGAGAGCGTGGGCGTGCACACATTGTGGGCACCGATGACGTTGGTCAGGGCGCGGAGGATGGTCCCCTTGCCTGATCGCGGCGGGCCGACCAGCCACGGGATACGCTGCTGACTGGTGTCACTGGTCAGGAGGTAACCGCAGATGCGCTGCAGTGCTTCGATCCATTCTGGATCCCCGCCTGAGACCTGTTCGAGAAAATCCGTCCATACCGAACAGTGTGCATGAGCGGCGTACGCATAAGGCAACACGTTCAGCGAGAACCAACGCGGCGTATGGCCTATCAGATCAATCGGCTTCTTCTTCTTGATGAACGTTGCCACGTCCAGGAGACCATTGCGGAATGCGACGATGTTCTGCGGTGCAGGAAAACCAGTGGCGTCCTTCGAGCGCCACATCGGGATCTGACCCTGCGGGTGCGCGCAGCGCGACCGGAGTGCATCGATGACGTCAGTTACCATACCCCTGATCGGATTGACCGGATTCAGTTCCTCTTTCCCTTGCATAAAGCACTCGCTGAGAAACTGGTAGACGCACTTCCGCACTGCCGCCTCTGACCACTCCTCGAAGTGGCCGTCGAGCCAGCGATACCAAGTTCCCTGGTAAACCACCAACGTCCGAAGGCCCGCGTATGTCATCCGATGATCGAGCAGGATACGTGCGATCTCGTATGGTGCAGCCAAATCGATAACGAGAGAATCATCGTCACTGGCCGTTGCAGGTCGCGGCTTCGGGGCCGGCACCGTGGGTTCCCACGGCATCAACACGCCATCCTGATTGAGGAAGTCAGGAGTGATCCAGCCATTCTCGCTGGGATCGATTGCATCGGCGATGTCCCATCCCTGCGGCAACGAACCCTGCCCGCGCAGGACCGCCACGCGCGCGAGGTCGACGATGTGAACGGACGTTGCTCCCGCGTCAGTCGCCAGTCGTGCGATCTGTTGGGCGTAGGCAGAGCCTGGTGCATCGTTGTCCGGCCAGATCGCAACACCTCGCCCCGCGAGCGGCGACCAGTCAGCTTTGGCGGCGGCGTTGGAACCGTTCGGTGAGGTGATGCACCGCCACCCGGGGAACAACGTGCGTGCGGCATCGACGGCTTTCTCACCTTCGCAGATGAGCACGGCCTCGTTGGGTCGAAACGCCAGGAGGCGCAGTCCGTAGAGCGGGCGTGGAGCTGGCCAGGCCTTATTCTGCCACGTCGGCTTCCCGGTCACTGGATCCGCCCAGCACGTCAGTGGAAGGAACTCCTTCGTGCCGTCAGGCATATTGAAGCGAACGACGTATCCGAGCAGCGCTCCTGTCGCGTCATCGTACGCATATTCGGCAACAGGACGCTGACCGTTGCGAATCAAAGTCAGGAACGGGGCAGCAGGTGCGCCAGCGGGAACCGGAAGGAGAATACTCACGACACACTCCTCTCAGAACCGTTATCGTCCAACATGCTCGCGAGCGTCCGCTTGAGATCGCGATGGGCGGCGCTCTGACTCAGGCCATTGATGTAGGCCCACCAGGAGATCACGTTACCGCCGCGAGCGCGTTGATCGTTCGGCAGCGCGAAGTCGGCCCATGCGCCAGCACGCGGACCACGGAGCGAGAGGCGGAAGCTGCCGTAGTTCCGATCGGGACGATGTGGATTCAGGATGACAAAGTCAGTCCCCATGATGCGACCATCGGGCAGCAACTCCTGGAAGAAGTCGATGCCAATCGCAAGGATCTCCTCGCTGAGGTCTAAGATCTGGGCATGGGAAACACGCTTATCGCTTGAGCGGCGCGCGTAGAATGGGTGATAAGAGGGCATGAGGGTCCCCTTCGGGATCGGTTGAAGCGAACCCCGGCGACGCCATCGCCGGGGTTCGCGTTTGGTGGGTTAGACGGGTGCGAGCAGCGCCTGGACGCTGACCGGGTCGATCAGGTAGCGCCGGCCGATCTTGCGGCCGCGCAGCCAGCCGCGCTTAATGTAGCGGCAGACTGTGCTGGGATGGCGCAATTTCAGCAGTGCGCAGACTTCCTGCGCGGTTAGATGGGTAATCATGGGGATTGCTCCGTATGTTGCCCTATGTTACGAGGCGGGCGGTCCGCCAAGTTCCAGAGCTTCACACCCAACCCTGTTAAGATCGCCCTATGGACACTCGTCACGAAGACTTTCGCGGACAGCGCGCTCCAGAGCCTGGGACGGCACTGCGGCAGATTGCTTCAATCAATAAAACCGAATGGGTTCAAGGACGCTCTGCTGATATTATGGAGTTGGAGACGAGACGCTGTGAACGCGTGCTTCGAGATAACGGAATCAAGGTGGAGGGCGGCATCCCTCTGACTAATCAGGAGTACATACAATTTTTATCGAATCGGTGTAGTCCTGGAAACGCCGCTGTTCCCGAGCTGCGGATGTATCCTGAAAGGTTGTTTCGACTGGCGGGTACTCGCGGGACTTTTGGCGAGCGATTAAAAGTATCGCGTCAGATCATACAATGCACTCAGCCCGACCTTGTCAAAAAGATCGGTGTGACCACGCCCGGTCCTTCTCCCGTCAGCCGCTACGAAGATTTGGATTCTTGCAAAAATATAGAGTCAGCGCGCGTAGCGGCACTTGCGAAAGCGCTATCAGTTCCACTCGACTGGCTTGAATCCGGCGGAGTAACCGTCGCCGGATATCAACAAGAGCCAAGGCCGTCGTTCATGGACGGATATGCCTTGGCGATGGATACGGCTCGGTGGTGGTGGTTAGCTCACTGCTATGAGGCGTTCGATCGGAATATCTCATTAAGAACCAGCGCCGATCACGAACTGGCGTCCTTCCTCGTTCATTGGGCCGCACGCGTACAAAAGAGTGAGCACAACGCGTATCCGTTGCTGCAATACTTTCCGTGGTGTCTACCTGTGCTGCGGGAGGCCTTGGTCACCGAGCTGCTATTTAACGACGCGCATTCCCACCTACGATTGTCATTTGAAGATTACGAAATCCTATCATGGAGTGCTCGTCATCACGCCTCCCCGTTGGTAACGGGAGCGCTCAATCGGATAGAGCCGCGCCATGAAAATGGCGCCTTCCTTGAAACTGGCGCGGATCATCGCAATGCCCTCGCACTGCTTCGTGCCGGTCCTAATCTTGCTCTTCGTCAACACGTGTCCGGTCTTGCAGTACCTGGGTTCGACCCCGAATGGCTGGAAGTTGCTCAAGAACAAGAGTCCGCGAAACCCGCGACCAAGCCGTGACCGCTGGGTTAGGTAGCGACCGGGAGAAATTCCATTTCCACCGGTGAAAACGCATGGTAATAATCGCCCAATCAGGGGGTGCTTATCCATGCGACAGGCAATCGGGTACATTCGTGTCTCTACAGGCCGGCAAGCATCGGAGGGTGAATCGCTCGCAGCCCAGCGCGCGAAGCTCACCGCGCACTGTGCGGCGGTCGGACTCGAACTCGTTCACATTTACGCTGACGAAGGCGTCAGTGGCGGCCTGATCGACAATCGCCCTGGAGTGCAGGCAGCGCTGAACGATGCCTGTCGTCGGCGCTGCGCTCTTGTCGTGGTTTCACTTTCCCGACTTATTCGCAGCGTCACGGGAGCCATCTCCATCGGGGACCGCATTAGTCGTCACGGCGCGGACCTCATTAGTCTTTCAGAAAATATCGACACAACGACGGCATCAGGCCGCTTGGTGTTCCGCCTGCTCGCACTCCTGGGCGAATTCGAAAAGGAACTCGTGAGTGAACGCACGACGGCAACGTTGTCGCATCTCCGTGCAGCGGGCCGCAGAATTTCTGGACGCCTACCATATGGCTGGCGATTGAGCGCCAACGGGTCTGACTTGGAGCGCGATCCAACCGAGCAAGTCATTGTCGATCGATGCCATGCTATGCGCGCGTCAGGATCTTCGTTCAACGCCATCGCATTGGCACTCACCCACGAAGGTGTGCCGAGCAAATGTGGTGTAGGACGATGGCTACCGAAGACAGTTGCGGCAATTGTGAGGCGAGGCGACGTCATCGGGTCAGCCGCAGCGTAGAATATTTACACCTGCAAGTGTGTACTCATAGCTAAAGAAACGTGGATGCCCTGGTTTATGATGTGCTTGCCCATTCCGGGCGCACCACCTGCCGCATCGCGGCATTACCAGGAGCATCCCATGTCTGATCCTCAGACGTCCCAATCACACCTCGCCTCGACGAGGACTACACAATCGGAGCACCAAGCGCGCGATCTAGCGTTCGGAGATGGCTTCACTGCTGGCCATAAGGCCGGCACCATGGCTGGATATGAACGTGGCTATAACGACGGAGCCAAGCTGGGCTATTTGGAAGGATATGAATTCGGAAAGGACGTTGGCTTTGAAGAAGGCGTAGAAGCCACGGAACCGCCGCCACTCCGAAATGGAGAGCACAACTGACCGCACGGGCATGTGACCGCATGGCGATGAGCGAGGCTTCAGTCTCGCCCATCGCTCCCGGCGACACGAAACCAATCAACCTCCTTCCCACATCGACCAAGAATTATCCTATGTCCATCCCCTCCATTCATACTGAATCCATCGAAGTCATGCCGATTAAGGATGCCGCAGTAAAGCTCGGATTCCCGTACAAACAGCTCTTGCGGTTGTGTCGGGAGGGATTCATCCCCGCCGTGGATCTCAACGCTCGTCGTGGATGTAAGCGCCCTCGCTTTGTCGTTGTTAAGGCAAGGGTCGTCCAGTTCCTGAACGAGGAAGCTGAGCGGCAGGCCGCCATGCGTCGCGCTCCTGTGCGCGGCATCAATCTCCGTCGGCTTGTGCAGCCTCACTAAGAATGTCGATGCGCCGGACCATCGTCGGAGCCTCCG
>CAZZAM010000027.1:0-49774 GCA_964652775.1 uncultured candidatus Brocadiaceae bacterium
GCTCCGCGTCCTTCCGACACGATTCCGAGGCGAAACGGACCATGCCGGACCTGACCAAACATCTGACGCGCGCCAAGCAAGCCTACGACAAGGGCGGCTGCGATATGGCGCTCGAGATCCTCACCGAATGTGTGGATGTCGATCCGACCAACATCGAAATCTACCGGATTCTCTTGCCGGTGGCTCGCCGCAAGGCGAAGGAGACCGGCGGAAAGACATCGATCTTCGGTTCTTTCAAAGTGCCATCGTTTTCCAGTGATCCCCACAAGCAATTCTCCGCTGCGATCAAGCAGTTGGGCAAGTCGGGCGATGCGAAGTCGATCGCCGAGGCGATGGAATCGGCTGCTAAACTTGCTGGATCGATCAAGGCAATGTCTGAGGTGGTGATCTTCTTTGGCGAAGAATTCAAAACCACCGGGATGTTCAATGACCGCGTGCTGTGGATGCTCGGCAATCAGTACTACGAACGCTACAAGGCATCGGGTAACAAAGACGCCGACGCACTCGACCGCGCGATCAAGGCGCTCAGCGACCTGGAAAAAGCTATGCCGTCGCACCCCGACGCTGGACGTGCGGTGAAAAACTGGATGGCATTGCGCGCGGGTTTGGTTCGCAATCAGGCCGGTGCTTCCAACGATTATAAGTCACAGGTGAACAATGCCGATGCGGCGCGGCGCCAAGAGGTGATGAACCGCATCATTCGTACAGTGGACGATGCGCGTGAAGTGCTGCGCTTCCTCGACGAAGACCTACAGAAGGCGCCGGGCGATAAGTTCCTGTGGGTCAAGAAGGGCGACATCCACGCCCGCATCAAAGAGATGACCCCGGCCAGACAGGCCTACGAAAAAGCGCAAGCGATCGATCAGCATGACTTCACGGTGACCATGAAACTGGGCGAAGTCCGTATGGGCGAGGCGCGGGCGAAATTAGAGGCCGTTCCAGTGGGTTCGCCTGAGCGTGCGGCGGCGGAACGGAAGCTGCTGGACCTTGAGATCGTTGAGTTTCGCGCCCGGGTCGAGCGTCAGCCGACCGATATGGGTCACCGCTTCCTGCTCGGCAAGTGTCTGTATGACCTCGGTGACATTGATGGATCTGCAGCTGAGTTTCAGCGTTCGGTTAACGATCCCCGACTGCGCAAAAGCTCACATCTCTATCTTGGCCGCTGTTTTAAACACAAGAACCTCCTTGACCTAGCTATTGCGCAATACAAACTCTTCCTCCCTCTTGTAGACGACGAATTGTCGATCGAGGCGAAGGACGGACGTTATCAGCTGGCTCGGCTTTACGAAGATCGCGGCAATATAGCCGAGGCGATCGTCGAGTACGAGAAACTGGTCGCGATCGACCTGAGCTTCAAGGATGCGGCGACTCGTCTGAGCAAGCTGCGCGGCGCATAGCCGACCTCTTTTCATCATCCACGCCCAACGCCACAGGTTTGAAACTCGATGCCGCACAATAATAGCGCCGCTAAGCGCCTGCGTAAAAACGAGAAGCGCCGCGTCGCCAATAAGGGACGTATCTCCGAGATCAAGTCGATCCGCAAGCGGATCGAACGCTCGTTGCATGACGGCCAGCTTGATCAGGCCAAGACGCTCTACCGCGAGTTTGCTCAGCAGGTCGATCAAGCCGCGAGTGTCAGCACGCTGCACCGCAAGACCGCGTCGCGTCTGAAGTCTCGCGTTGCCCTCGCCCTGAACAAGCCGGCTCCCGCAGCATCTGCTGCGAAGTCCGCCACCGCAGCTAAGCCCAAAGCATAGCTGACGGAACCCTTTCCGCTGACCTTCGGGTCAGCACTACCGGGGCCGGAGTCAACCGGCCTCCCGACGCCCCTGGCGCCGGTCCATGGAGACAGCGATGACTGAACTGAAACGTACGTATGAAACCACCATTCTGGTGAAGGCCGCTGACGCGCGCGCCGATCTGGAAGGTACCCTTGCCGCCGTTCGCCAGATTTACGAGGCTGAAGGCGCGCAATTCCTCGAACTCGAAAAGTGGGAAGAGCGTTCCCTGGCTTACCCGGTCAAGGGCGAGACCAGCGCGTGCTACATCACTGGCTATTTTGCCGCGCCGCCCGCATCGCTCGAGAAGATCGAGCGGCGTGCCGTACTCGGCGGTACCATCCTGCGCCAGTTGATGATCGCGCGTCCTGGCAAGGATCTCGACAAGATCAAAGCCCAGCGTGCCAAGTCGAAGGCCGACGCGATTGCCGCCGCTGCCGCCGCCGCCAGTGCTCCACCTTCGGTCGAGATGTGAGTCGTGGCTAACATCAACCGCGTATTGCTTGCGGGGAATCTCACCCGTGATCCGCAGGTCCGGTTCCTCGCCAACGAGCAGGCCGTGGTCAACTTCGGCATCGCCGTGAATCGTAACTTCAAGGGCGCTGATGGCTCGAAGAAGGAAGAGGTCACGTTCGTTGATGTCGAAGCGTGGGGTCGCACCGCCGAATTGGTTGGGCAGTATCTGACCAAGGGTCGTCCGTGCTTCATCGAAGGTCGACTCAAGCTTGATTCCTGGGAAGACAAAGAAGGCAAAAAGCAGCAGAAACTGAAGGTTGTCGCCGACAATGTCCAGTTCCTTGACTCACGCCCACGCCAGGCCGGCGAAGCCGCCGCTGCCGGTGGTGAATCTGAATCGTCTGCACCTCCGGCCGCCGCGCGTCCATCCCGTCCTGCAGCGTCAGCGGCCTCGGCCGATGACGAACCCCCGTTCTGAGAACTCGAGAGGCACCCATCATGGCCTTCTTTGGCCCCGCATCCGCGAAGAATAAGAAGAATTTCAAAAAGCGTCCGAAGCGCGCCAAGCGCGTCGAGGTGCCGAAGCCCTGCCGATTCGAGAAGGACGGCACCTTCCAGATCGACTACCGCGAGGTGTCGACACTCAACCGTTATGTGAGTTCGCAGGGCAAGCTGTCCTCGGGGAAGCGCAACGGCAACACCGCCTTTTACCAGCGTCAGGTCGCACTCGCTATCAAGCGCGCGCGCTACCTCGCTTTGCTGCCCTACGTGGGCGAGTGAGGAGGTCAACGTGGCTAAACGCACTGAAGTTCTGCTGGTCAAAGACGTCCTGAAACTCGGCAACATGGGCGACGTCGTCCGTGTCGCTCCCGGCTACGCCCGGAATTACCTCTATCCCTACGGTCTCGCTGTGCACGCCGATGGCGCGGCCAAGCGTCAGATCGAAGTGCTGCGCGAGAAGGCAGCCAAGAACGAATCTGAGCGCGAAGCCAAGGCCCAGATCCAGGCCAAGAGCGTGAACGGCATGAACATCCAAATCGCCGCACGCGTGGCGCAGGACGACGAACTGTTCGGCTCGGTCGGCACCAAAGAAATCGTCCAAGCCCTCGGCAAGGCTGGCGTGGTTGTCGATGGCAAGCAGATCCATCTCACCGATCGCATCCGTAAACTCGGCCGCTATCAGATTGAGATCAGCCTCCACAAGACGGTCAAGGTGTCGGTCAACCTGGAAGTGGTGAACTCGGATCCAAACGCACCGTCGCTCGCCGAAACATTGGCTCTCGTTGCTGCCAAGAAGGCCAGCAAGAAGTCAGAGAAGCCTGCTGAAGGCGCCGAAGCCACCGCTACGGAAGGTGAAGCCAAGACGGAAGAACCGGCTGCGAAGTCCGAGAAGTCAGCCAAGGGCGAGAAGGCCGAGAAGCACGCCAAGGGTGAGAAGTCTGAAAAGTCAGCCAAGTCTGAGAAGCCGCCCAAGGGCGAAAAATCAGATAAGCCAGCTAAAGAAGAGAAGTCCGCCAAGGCTGAAAAAGCCGGCGGCGGAAAAAAGAAGGGTTGAGCCATGAAAGACGAGATCCATCCCAAAGTGCGTGAAGTCGTGTTCCAGGACATCGTGTCCGGAAGCGCCTTCATCCTCCTCAGTCCGGTCAAAACGGATCAGACCGTAGCGATCGACGGCAAGACCTATCCGCTGTACAAAGTGGACGTTTCCAGTGCCTCGCATCCGTTCTACACCGGCACGCAGCGTATCCTCGATATCGCTGGTCGGGTCGAGAAGTTCGGCAGCAAGATGGGTGGCAAGACCACCGGACTCGCTGCGACGCTCCTGAAGAAAAAGACCAAGTAGCGATTTTCGGACCACGTACTGCAGACCCGCCGGGATAATCCCCGGCGGGTCTTTGCGTTGAACCTAAACCCCGCAATTCGAAGAACAGGAGACACAGAGGCGCAGAGGTCCGAAAAAGTTAGGGGGCATAGACAGATTACCCCGCGGGTGACGAAGTCGCTTCAGCTAAACTATTCTAACCTCTGCGCCTCCTGTTAATTCGAATGCTTTTTCAAGGTTGAAGCACTCGTGCCATGACCGAACTCACCACCATTCTTGCGCGACTCCACGAACGGTGGACCCGATTGTCCGCTCAGATGAGCGACCCCGCGGTCATCAGCTCGCCCAGCTATCAACAGGTTCTGCGCGACCATGCCCGTCTAGGACGCCTCATGGGGCCATGGGAACGGCGGCAGAAGCTCGTAACTGACATCGAAGGAGCGCGGCAGCTGTTGTCCGACCCCGATCTGCGGGCGGATGCTGACCAGGAAATTCGTGCCAAGGAAGCAGAGGCCGAACAAGTCTTGTCCGAGATCGCCGCCGCGGTTGCCAGTGGTGCCTCGGGTGGTGACCGCGATTGCATTCTGGAAATCCGCGCTGGCACTGGCGGTGACGAGGCCTGTCTTTTCGCCGGTGATCTGATTCGCATGTACACGCTGTGGTGCGGTCGTCATGGCATCAAGCTGGTGCCGATGTCGGTTAATCCTGGTGAGATGGGCGGCGTCAAAGAAGCGATTTTTCAGGCGAGCGGTCGTACTGACCAGGGTGACGGGGCATTTGCCTTGCTGCGTTGGGAGAGCGGTGGTCATCGCGTGCAGCGCGTTCCCGCGACCGAAGCGCAGGGCCGCATTCACACCAGCGCAGCGACCGTAGCAGTGCTGCCTGAAGCCGAAGAGGCTGAGATCACCATCCGTACCGACGATCTCGAGATCACGACTTTTCGTGCTGGTGGCGCTGGTGGTCAGCACGTCAACAAAACCGAAAGCGCCGTGCGCATCGTACACAAGCCGACTGGCGTCATGGTCGCCTGTCAGGAGGAGCGCAGTCAGTTGGCTAATCGCGAGCGCGCCATGAAATGGCTGCGTGCGCGTCTGTACGAAGCCGAACGCGAACGCCTTGGCCGCGAGCGCGCCGCAGCACGGAAGGAACAGGTCGGCAGTGGCGACCGATCAGACCGTATCCGGACGTATAATTTCCCGCAGAACCGCATCAGCGATCACCGCATAGAGTTCACTGCCTATAGTCTCGATCGCTATATGGATGGCGATTGTGACGCGGTCCATGCGGCCATGAGCGAGGCTGAAAAGGCCAACGTTTTGAAGAATTGGGACGGCGAATTCTAAACGTGACGCTGCGATGACGCTTGGGTAGCTTGTACCGGTGTGGTAATTTCTCAGCGTAGCAACATGGAGCAACCGCCCCAGAATCCCGGCATGCGTCTGTTGCTCATTGAGGATCATGAGCAGTTGCGTGACTCGCTGGCCAATGGCTTGCGGGCACAGGGATTCACCGTTGATACGGCGAGCGACGGTGCTGCCGGTTGGTTGGCGGCCAGTGCTGCCGAACACGATCTGATCATCCTGGATCGCATGTTACCCGGCCTCGACGGAGTCGAAATCCTGCGTCGGTTGCGCCGATCCGGCTCGATGGTCCCCGTTCTCATGCTGACCGCCCGCGACACGGTCGAGGATCGAGTGGATGGTCTTGACGCTGGCGCGGACGATTACCTCACCAAGCCGTTCGCGGTGGCTGAATTGTTGGCGCGCATTCGCTCTTTGCTGCGGCGCGGTCGGCACCTGCCAGATCCGGTGGTGGTGCTTGCAGATCTCGAAGTCGATACGGTCGGACGTTTAGTTCGGCGCAGCGGCAAGCGCATTGAGCTTACCCCCAAGGAATACGCCACGCTTGAATACCTCATGCTGCGGCAGGGGGCGGTGGTTACTCGAACTGAGTTGTTCGAGCAGATCTATGCCGGCGATGGCGAGGCGAACAGCAACGTCGTCGATGTGCTGGTTGGACGCCTCCGCCGTAAGTTGCACCCATCTGGGACCAAGCCGATCATTCACACCCGCCGCGGTTTCGGCTATCAACTGACGTTGGATGCATGACCAGTCTCCGCCGGCGCATCAGCATGAGTGTGGTCGGCATTACGTCCGGCGTGGTCTTGGTTGCTGCATTGGGCATATGGATGGCGACGCGTACGGTGGTGTTGGCAGGGGTCGACCGCGAGTTGGCCCAACGCGTCGAACGCTATCGCCGCATAGACGCGGCATCGACAGGAGGTAACTGGCGGCATCGGCCTAGTCAGACAGCGACCAATGAGGCACGCGACCGCACGGATCCCAGGAGATATGTGCAAATTATCGCACTCGCGGATGGTCGAGAACTCTCGCTGGCAGACCCAGTACTTGATGGCGCTCGGATTGGCGAAGGCGAAGGTCCAGCGATCACCGTGCTGAATAACGGGCATCGCGTGCGCTCGGTTGGAATTCAGCTGAAACAAATTCCACCATTCATTGAGGTAGCAGGCGAAAATTATGCCGTGCCATGTATTGCTCGGCTCGGTATCGATTTGGAGCAGATGGACGCTGAGTTGTCGCGCATGGGCAGCATGCTCGCTGCCATGTGGTTGACTGCGACGGTGTTGGCCTGGGGATCAGTGATCTTGCTGGGATCGGCCATCCTTCGACCGGTACGGGAACTGGGTGAGGCCATTGATCGACTTGGCCCTGACGATCTGGCGGCACGGGTACCGGCCACCAGTGGTCCGGATGAAGTGCGTGGCATGGTCGATCGGCTGAACGGTTTGCTGGATCGTTTGGAACAGGCGTTTCGCCGCGAGCAAGCAACGATCGCCAGTGTGGCTCATGAATTGCGCACGCCGGTTGCGGCCCTTCGTTCGGACATCGAGTTTCGTTTGTTGGCGAAGCCCGGGCCGGAAGAGCTGGTCGTCCTCACATCCAATCTCAAAATTGTTGAACGCATGCAGGTCATGGTGACGAACCTCCTCCTACTAGCGCGGTTGGAGGCTGGCAAGGAAGTGAATCCGAGCGAATCGGTTGACGTTACGGATGTCGTCAACCAGGCAGTGGAGTCGTGGAGTGCGCGCGCCAAGGCCAAAGGCCAGATAGTACGTTGTGAGCTTATTGAGGTCGCGCAGGTCATCGGATCTTCCGTTCATTTCCGACTGATCGTCGATAATTTACTCGGTAACGCCGTAGAACATGGCAGCGTCGGCGAGATCAGTATTTCACTCACGCGCAGCCAGGCCGGGTGGCGCTTACACATGCAGAATCCGTGCACGGCATCTATCGATACGGCCCAGTTGGGGCAGGCGTTCTATCGTGGTGATTCAGCCCGAAGCGAGGGTGATCACTGCGGACTTGGACTTGCCCTCTGTCGTCGGCTGGTCCAGTTGGCTGGGTTTCAATTCACATTGGATGCAAAAAACCAAGTGTTTACTGCTGTTCTAGAGATGCCGGTCGATCAGAGATGACGGTCCGATGACGTCCCAGGTCCTTCCCTGGTGGTGTGTAGATACGCATGCTGCGGCCATGAAGTCCCTGGTTCTTCTCATGCTGACTGTGGGCGGCGTGATTGCCGCTGACGATGAGTACGCCACCGGCCGCGCAGGTTGGGGAGCATTCATCATACCCGTGCCACTGTCGGTGCAGGCCGACCGTGGTCTGGTGCCCGGAGAGGGCGTCCTGGTGCTGCGCGTCCGTCCTGGTGGAACTGCGGATGGACTCGGTGTGCAACCTGGAGATGTCGTACTCGACCTGAATGGACAGGCGGTCGCGAACTGGCGCAATGTGCGAACGATCGTTAGATCGTCCAGCGCCGGAGATCAACTGCAGGCCAAGATTATTTCCGATAACGGCATCACGAAGGCGCTCAGTGGTGAATTCAAGCCCCGTCAACCGCGCCGATTTTTTGGCAGCTGGTTGGCGGGAATAATACAGGAAATCCCAGGCGGTTTAGCCTCGCTGATCGAATCTCCAGAGGCCGCCGTTGTTCGTCAGAACGAGGAGCTGGTTCGTGAGTCACGTCAATTGGCCGAGGCACGTGCCGAGTTGACTGCAATTCGTGCCACGCTGACCACGCCCACGAGTTCGGCGTGGTATGTTGATTGCTCCATCCACGTAGGGGCAAAACCATGATGCGTCTGGCGTTCGTTTTCGTGATGGCGTGGGTGTTGGCGGCCGGCGAGGCTCCGACCACGCCACCTCCGCAACCAACAACTGAGCAAGCTGTGCCGCGTGTGGTGCTCGGCTTGGTCGTAGATGAAGGTCTTCCGTTCGATGGACCAGTCAGTGTCCGCGTCACGCGGGTCGTTGCTGGTTCGGTTAGCGAACGGTTGGGATTGCTTGCCGATGACCGAGTGGTGTCGGTCAACGGCAAGCCTAGCAATACGGTTGCAGCATTTCGTACGGCCATTGCTGGGTTGCAGGCCGGAGACAACCTCACGATTGAAATCGTTCGTGCAGGCAAACCGCAGCAATTAAGTGGCGTGATTGACGTGCCACCACGTCCGAAGGACATTCTTGTTGATAGCGAGCGCCTGAAGAGCGAAACCGCCAGCGTGCGTGAATTAGCCGAGAAAGCCCGCTTGCGCGGCGACCTTGAGGAAATGCTGCGCCTCCTGCGTGAATTCGAGACCGGACTTCCGGCCGTGGCGGCTGAGTACAAGCGGCTCTATCCCAAGGGCACGTTCGACATCCAGATCCATATCAATATCCGCAGTGATCCTGCTTCCCCCGAGCAAGTGCCGCTGACGCCAGCACCTGTGCCTGAGCAAACACCCAAACCGGACACGAAAAAGCCATGAAGCTCATCCCATTTGTGTTCATCGTCGTCGTTGCCACCGCTTCTGCAGCTGAGTTGACGCCAACCGCAACGGTCGAGTCTTGGCTCACGATTGCGCGCAGCAATGACCTGTCGGTGCTGTTCACGAAATTGACGCCGGACCAGCAGCACGCGTGGTCTGAAGATTGGAAACGTCCTGCGGCGAACGCTGCCAACCGTGGCGGTCAAGGCGGACAGAATGGCCAAGGTCGACAGGGTCGCGGCGGCGGTGGCAGTATGTTCGACCGTCAAATCCGCCAACTGAACGAAGCTGATGGCGCGAAGACAATGGCGCACACGTTGGTGAACGTGCTCATCGAAGCTGGCAACATCGTTGCTCCGGCCAACACGCCTGCACTGCCGAGCGGAACTGCTGGCCAGGATCAGAATCCGTGGGCTGCATTTATGCCGCGCATGTTGGCTGGAATGCTGGTAACCGCGCTCCCGCAACGCATCTTAGCTGACGGCTTAGAAACGCGGCAAATCGCGGCAATTCAAAAGCTATACGATGCGCATCGCACATGGGCGGCGACGGTGAAAGTGGATGACGAGCAACAGGTGAATGCGATCGCCGGGCATCTCGCGGCGGTTGGTAAGGCTTTGAAAGTTGACGGCGATGCTGATCTGACGTCGCTCGAGATCGGTGATGTCCTGACGCGTCTGTCCACCGCTCTGCCTGAACTCAAGCAGGCTTGCGTTGCCCTTGGTCTTGATGCCGACGCTGTGTTGGCATCGGCCAAAGTAACGACGGAATCTGCAACTGGCGATGATGCAGTGGTGGTGATCTCGTTCACGGCCTACGGCGTTGCGCAGGCGATACCATGCAAGCTGCGCCATCAAACCGATGGTTGGCAGGTCGTGGCCGACTCACCGTCGCTGCGCTGGATGCGTTCCCAACAGGGCATGATGGGCGGCTTCGGCGGCGGTCGTCCTGGCGGTCGTCCTGGCGGTCGTCAGCAGCGCGGTGGCGAAGGTCCGCCTGCCCCTGTTCCGGCAACCAAGCCGGGCGAAACGGCGTTCTGAATTCGGAATATCTGCGGAAAGCTTGTTGATTCGACGGGAAACGCATTCGCCAGGTAGTTACAAATTGTCCGTTGGTGGATTGGAATGATGCGATGCTTGCTTACGTCTTGGCCTAGTCGATGAGCGTGCAAACCGGAACGAGATGGATCAATTTCGCATTCAATCGGAATGGTTCTCGGCCACGGCAGCAGAATCCTATATCTAGAATAGCCGGAACTTCTATTCCTGTTGACTGCACCCGTGATAACAATCAAGCAAGACAGTGCTGTGCTGAAAGTGACAAGCACGGCGTCTGTCTGGGGTCTGGAGTCAGGACCTACCCATAACGAACCAATTACCGGATGAGGGACAAAGCGATGACCAAAGAAATGACCCATCGCGAGCGCGTGCTGGCTGCGTTTTCGCATCGCCAACCCGATCGTGTGCCATTGGATTTCGCTGGTGGCAGAATCTCGAGTATGGTTGTGGATGGCTATGACCACCTGAAGGCAGCGCTGCATGTGAACGGTGTGAATGAATGGAGCGATCGCATGATGCGGGTTGTTAAGGTCCACGAACCGATTTTGCAGCATTTCGATATCGATACTCGGGCGATCTTTGGTGGAAAGTCAGGAAGCAATGCGGATATAGAACTTGGCCCAAATTGCTACCGGGATGCCTGGGGGGTGGAGCGCACGCATGTGCCGGGCTCGTTCTATTTTGAGCAGACCAGCTACCCGCTGGCAGGAGAAATAACCGTTGCGGACGTCGCGAAATATCCGTTGCCTGACCCCATGGATCCAGGGTTGGTGCACGGATTGCGTGAACGGAGGGACTGGATCCGCGCCAACACCGACTGCGCTGCGGTGTTAACGTTGCCATCGCCGTTCGTGCACCCGTCGCAATATCTGCGAGGCTTTGAGGACTGGTACGTTGATCTGGCCGCAAATCCGACGCTTCTTGAGGCACTCTTCGACGCTGTATTGGAAGTGACCATGGTTATGGCCAGAAGACAGTTAGAAGTAATTGGGCAAGATATCGACATCATCATATGTTCAGACGATCTTGGCGCGCAGAATGGACTGCAATTCAGTCGTGCCCATTACCAGAAATTCATCAAACCGCGCCACGCGAAGTATTTCCGCCAGATCCACGAGTTGTCTTCGGCTAAGTTGGTTCTGCATACCTGCGGTTCGGTGGTATCCATCATCGACGACCTGATTGAAATCGGCGTGGATGGATTGAATCCGGTTCAGGTCACGACCGCCGGGATGGACCCCGTCACCCTCAAGCAACGATTTGGTAAGCGGATGGTGTTCTGGGGTGCGATGGACACCCAGGGCATTCTGCCGCACGGTTCAACTCAGGATGTACGGCGTATGGTGGAAGAGCGCATCGAGCAGATGGGTGAGGGAGGCGGGTACATTCTTGCTCCTTGTCACAATCTGCAGCCGGATGTACCGGTCGATAATGTGCGCGCCATGTATGAACACGCGCGCGAGTATGTGCCTTCATACCTGAAGTAGCCCTCAGTTGTTCTCCGCCACACCAAAGCAAGAGCTATTGTTATGTGCGGTATTCATATGCTGATTCAGACCAACTTGTGAATGAATACGTAGTCAAACAAAATTAACTGAGCTGAGACAGAGAAGAAGATAGTGAATTTAATAAGCGATCTCGACGGCTCGTCGCAGTATTTGCCATATGTTGTCCATATCGACAGTCCCAATAAGAAGGGCAGGGAAGGAATAAAGAACCCTCCAAGCAGCAATGTAAGCAAGAAGAATAGGTTAATCTTTTCGCCGGACTTGAATGGAATAGATCGATTTATGTGTTTTTGTAAGAATGTTTTCGCTTCTGGGTTCAATAGCGATGTATCGGAAGTCTTGTTGCAGTCTGTACACACATACTTGCTTGAGTTGGTGCTTACGAATGGAATAAAAAACATGAATTTGTATCTGGTTGTATCCTCAACGTAGTTTCCGTGACGCTTGGTGCACTGTGGGCACTCGAAATCGCTCAGCTGTACAAGAGTTCGTCGGCCTCTTTTGCCAGATAGATGAATCATGCGTACAGGACAAGTTACCGCTGAATGGATTTATTCGACCGTCACGCTCTTAGCGAGATTGCGCGGTTGATCGACGTCGCAGTCGCGGCGTTTGGCGACGCTATAGGCGTAGCGTTGCAGTGGCAGGATCGACAGAATCGGTTGCAGTAATTCTTCACCGGCGCGGGCAACTGGCAGCAGATGATCTGCGAGGTCGCGCAGGTCACGATCGGCGGCGTCGCCAACCGCGATGATGCGGCCAGCGCGAGCCTTCACTTCTTGCAAGTTGGAGAGCATCTTCTCGTACATCTGATCGCGCGGGCAGATGCAAATCACCGGCAAATGCCGAGTCACCAGAGCGATCGGACCGTGCTTAAACTCACCGGCGGGATAACCGACGGCGTGGATGTAGGCGATCTCTTTCAGTTTCAGTGCGCCTTCCAGGGCGGTCGGATGTTCGCCACCACGGCCGAGGAATACCGAGGCCTGGGCAGCGCTGTAGAGGTCAGCCGCTTCTTCGACGCTGTTCTCGCAGAGTTTGAGGGTTTGCTCGGCAAGGGCTGGAATGCCAAGGGCGGCCGCAACCAGCGCGGCTTCGGCGTCCTTGGGTAATAGTTTCTTCGCCTTGGCGACTTGTGCAGCGAAGAGGAATAGGGCCATGACTTGAGCGGTATACGCTTTGGTCGAAGCAACGCCGATCTCCGGTCCCGCAAGCAGCGGCATGACGCCGTTGGCTTCGCGGGCAATCGTCGAAGTGACGACGTTGACCAGTCCGACGACCGGGATGAATTTGCTCTTGGCCAGACGCACACCGGCGAGCGTGTCGGCAGTCTCGCCACTTTGTGAAATAGCCACGACCAAGGTGTCGCCTTCAGCAACTGGATTGCGATAGCGATATTCGCTGGAGATATCCACTTCGACGTGGACGCGGGCGAGGTTTTCGAGGAAGCGTTTCCCAAGCAACGCGGCGTGCCAACTGGTGCCGCAGGCCAGGAAAACAACATGGCGCAACGACGCGAGATCGATGCCGAGATCAGGCTGCACGAGTTCGCCGCTGCGCAGACGTGAATCGACCAAACGCGCGAGGACGGATGGCTGCTCGGCGATCTCTTTGGCCATGAAGGAGTCGAACGTGCCTTTGGTCACCGCGTCGGCAGTGATCTCAATTGGCCTGAATTTCGCCTCGGCTTTGACGCCGTCGAAGGTGCAGAGGTGCACGCCGTGCGGTCCCAAGTCGGCGATCATGCCGTCGTCGAGAATCAGATATTCACTGGCGTGCGGAAGCAGGGCGGGAATGTCGCTAGCGACCAGCAGCTCACGTTCCATCCACGGCGTGCCGCCTTCGGTCGAACGACGATCGCTGTTTGTGGTGCTTGTTTTGGGCGCACGTCCACGACCGACCAAGAGCGGCGACCCCTGACGCGCAACGATGATACGGTCAGCGCGATCAGCAAAGATGACGGCAATGGCAAATGCGCCTTCTAGGCGGGCCAGCGCTTTGCGAACCGCTGCGACGGGATCCTTCCCGTCGTAGTACTTGGCAATCAGGTGCGGAATGACTTCGGTGTCGGTATCACTTTGGAACTTGACACCCTCACCTTCAAGTTCGCGGCGCAGGGAGGCGTGATTCTCGATGATGCCATTGTGCACCACGCCAACGCGTCCATCGGCGGACAAGTGCGGATGACTGTTGCGTTCGATCGGCGGACCGTGGGTTGCCCAGCGCGTGTGCGCGATGCCGCAGTATCCAACCACTGGTTGCGCCAGCAGCTTGGTGTCCAATTCCTTGAGCTTGCCGGCCGCGCGCCGCAGATGGAGGGCATTCTTGTCGCTGATCACCATACCAGCGGAGTCATAGCCGCGATATTTGAGGCGCTCGAGGGCTACGATGAGCACCTGATCAGCGTTCTTAGGTCCGATGTATCCAGCGATTCCGCACATGGTGGCCAGAGTGTTGGCGCATCGCGAGGGGGCGCAACTGCGGACCTGGGGATTACGGCCAGACGGCGAGTGCTTCCTTGCAGGCCTCAACGCTGGGAACGAGCGCCAAGCGGAACCACTGATCGCCGCCAGGCCCGAAAAATCCGCCGGGTGAAATGACGATGCCGCGATCAAGACACTGCGCCGCATAGGCATCAGCGGATACACCTTTGGGCGCTTTGGCCCACAGATATAAACCAGCAGAGCTTGGAAGAATTTCCAGACCACGTGCCTGCAGACCAGCGGACAGCACGGCATATTTCGCAGCGAAGATGGTACGGCGCTGGGCGGCGTGCTGATCGTCGCTCCAGGCAGCAGCGGCGGCGTGTTCGATGAACTCGGGTGATCCGACCCCGAAGTGGACGCGCCAGCGGCGGTACTCGGCTATCAGCTTGGCATCACCGGCGATGAAACCCGAACGATAGCCGGTCATGCCGCTGCGCTTCGAACAGGAATGGAACGCGAGTACATCCTCTATGCCGGTTTGCAACAGCGATGGCGGCGGCTCGGCGTCGTTAAACCACAGATCCTGGTAACATTCGTCGCTGCACAGCAGGATGCCGTGTGCTTTGGCGACGTCGCGCTGGGCAGCGAAATAGGCAAGATCGACGCAGGCCCCGGTTGGATTATGCGGGTAGTTCAACCACGCAATCGCGGTTGCGTTCAGCAACGCTGTCGGCAGTCGCTCAAGTTCAAGACGGAATCCGCGTGCGCGTTCCAGTACGACTGGATGTGCGACGCCGCCGGCAAACATTGCCGAGCTTTCATAGACCGGATAACCGGGCGTGCCGTAAACGATGGTGTTTTTCGTCGTGCCAGGATCGAGGAACGCTGGCCCAAGATGAAAGATTGCCTCCTTGGATCCAGATGATGGCAGAATCTGAGTTGCGGGGTCGAGGGTGACACCGAAGCGTCGCTGCATGTATCCCGCAGCAGCACTGCGGAGTTTCGTCGTGCCGGCCACGCTGGGGTATTGGCTGATCGTCGGCACTGCTTGTTTGAGTGCGTCAAGAATGAACGGCGGTGTCGGTTCAACCGGATCACCGGTGCCAAAATCGTGGATCCGCACGCCGGTCTTAGCGAGCTCGGCCTTGCGCCGTTGCAGCTCGGCCATCGGGTACGGTTTGCTGGCACGAAGGATTGGATTCATCTCTGAGGTGCCTTTTGCAAGGCAACCGCAGAGGCGCAGAGACCGCGGAGGACGCAGAGGTCGAGAGGTGTGGCGGCAGTTTCAGAGCCGTGGCGTTGCGCTGTGTGAGTAATCCGGAGATTTCTCCTCTGCGATCTCAGCGGCTTCTGCGCCTCTGCGGTTGCCTTGCTGCTTTCAGAATGGCGATCAGTGATCATTCGAGAATCACCACCGCTACCGCCACACCGTCAGCATGGCTGATGCTTACATGCCAGTGGGTAGAGCCGAGAGTCTGAACGCGTGCGAGTGCTTTGCCTAGGAATACGAGTTGCGGTACGCCAGCTGGACCAGGCAGAATAACGATTTGTGACGGCACCACACCGAGGGCGAAGCCGGTTCCCAATGCTTTTGCGGCAGCTTCTTTCGCGGCCCAACGTCCGGCGGCACGTTCGGCGATATCACCTACGGCACAGATGTGCGCGGCCTCACGCTGATCAAACCACTGCCCCAGAAAACGGTCGCGATGCCGCGTCAGTACTTGGCGCATGCGGCCAACGCCGACGACATCAGTGCCAAGACCGAGAATCACGGCGGATTACGCAAGGGGGTCCAACCGGATAACAGCCACCAGGGCGGACTATCCGGTTCACCAAGGAGGACCGCCACCGATGCACCGGGAACCCGGGCTGGCGAGGGTGCTAATACCAGACAGGTCACCATGGTGTTCTGTGTTGGTTCCGGGATGATCCAACTTTCGGCCAGGGTCCACGAACCCTGGTTGATGATATTCGTACCGCGTGGACCAAACGCCACCCGGGTGACGTCCAACGCCACATGGCCCAAGGAATCCGCAAGACGAATTTGTAATCCCGTCAGTTCTGGGCCAACTGCTGCGCCAGCTTGGACGGGCAATATGAGTTCTTGTCCGACCCGGATGGCGGCGGGATTCAATCCGGGATTCGCCATGAGAATGTCTTTCCAACGTTTGGCGTCACCCAGCTTTTGTCGGGCAATGCTGGCGAGGGTTTCTCCGCGCACGACGGTATGGGTCAATTGGGGTGGCGTTTTGACCTCAGTGGGAGCAGTCGCTGTGCGCACGCAGAGCACCAGTCGCCCACCGTGGCGGGCAGTGGCCAATTGCATTTCGGATCCCGTCCAGCGCAGGCGATTGAATTGCGCCGTCACGACGTCTTTGCTGATACCAACGGTACCCAGATCCAGGACATCGCATGCAGGCGGTGGCGGCGTTGTGGTGGGGCGCAGCGTGCGCATATGGTCTGGCTCGATCAGCAGCAAAGCGTTGCCCACCGGAACTACCGAGGCGCGATCACCAGGCCAACCAGCTGAAGCGATCGGAGTACCAGAGCCATCAATGAGCAGCGCCCAGGTCCTGGTCCCCTCACGTAAGGTTGCAAGAACGCCGTCGCCAGCCTCGGTCAGCGCTTGAACTTCGAGACTCAATGGGAGATCAAGCGTCCAGCTGCGCACGAGACCATCAGCGGCAATGGCCATGATGCGGTGACTGTCACGTTCACTGAGGACCACCCACACCGTGCGCGTGCCGACGCAGTGCGTTTCGACGACACTGTCAGCAATGGCACGACGAACGGCGCATGTCCGCACATCCATGACTACGGGATGTTCGTGCGCGTCGAGCACAAGAAGGCCGTCGTCGCGTAGTAGCAACGGGCGTGCGCTGGCATTGGTGCGGCTGCGGAGACGACCATGTGTGACATCCCAAATCGAGAGCCCGCCATTCACTTCTCGCACGGCCATGCTGGTTGCTGAAAGCGCGATCTCGCCATCTGGATGTACGGAGCCAACGCGAACCAAGACATGTCCAGAGCGTGGATCCAGCAGTTGCCCATCACCGGCGGCACCTGGCAGCCAGACGCAACGACCGGCTCGCCGCGCCTGTTCCAGGAGATCGGCTCGGCTGACCAGTCCCCATAAACGCTCGCCCGTCCGGCCGAGTCCAACCAGATCAGGGCCGTCACTGGCCAAGACGACGCCGTCAATCAGCAAGGTTTTGCGACGGTCGATAAGCTCTTGATCGGCTCCCAAGGTATGCGACCAGAGATTCTCGCCGGTTGCAGGATCAATCGCGAAGAAGCAGAGATCGCGCCGCTCGAGTGCGACCGGAATCTGTGCATGGACGAGGAGCATACTGTTGTCGCAATCGAGTATTTCGAGCGGTTCCCCGCCTAGAAATCCGCTGACGGTATGCTTGCCGGAATCGTTTTGTACTTCGAACGAGAACGCGGCACCACCGCCGAGCTCAAGCACTGATGGACGCAGGTCACGTTCGAAATCTTTGAGCGGCTTGCCATTGAGCGAGAGTAGAATGTCACCGTCATGCAAACCGGCGGCTTCTCCAGCGCTACCGTTGACCACTCCGACGGCGACGCCAAGTTCGGATTTTTCACGCCATGGACTGACGCCAAGCAGGGCACGTTGCGGCTTGCGCTGCCAGCGTTCGACTCCATCGCTGGCATTCCAGCAACGTAGTAGTCCGTTGCTGAAGGCGAATATCCGATCACCCCAACTCAGTCCCGTGCCCAACATGCGTGCTTGGTGTTTCCAGTCGCCAAGTTTCGTGCCTATGATAGTGGATGTTTGATTGAGTGGTTTCCACGCGCCGATAGTTCCGGAACGTTCGGCTCCACCGGCCGCAAGGAGGTGAGCCGATACTATGATGCCATCGGGCAGATTGATCCCGTAATCCGGGGCAGCGAGCACGTTGGCGTAGGCTGCCGCCGCTTGCGCACGATCGCCTGCGGCTTCGGCGATGGTTGCGCGCCAATAGAGACATTCATTACTGATCCCCGGTAGCTGCCGCTCCAAGTCGGCCAAGATCGCCAGCGCCGCAAGCGCAGGTTTTCCGCCAGTAATAATGCGTTTACGCAGCACGTTGGCCATGCGTTCGGCGACTTCACTACCGGCGCCAAGTCGCAAAGCATGTTGCCAAGCTGCAAGAGCGGCGTCTTCCTCGCCGCGTCCGGCGAGAACAGCAGCGAGGGAGGCATGAGGCTTAGGATCAACGCTGGCCTGTTGGGCTGCTTCACGGAGGCGGGCGAGGAAAGCTGTTGCATTGCCGAAGCCATGAATTTCGTCGCTGTGCGCCATGATGAGCACGCCGTCGCGGTAGCTGATGGCACAGGGCTTCGCCAAGGCTTTGCCAACGGACGTCTTTCCGTCTTTGCGCGTGACCAGCTGGAATTGATTGTTGCCACCAAGCAGGGCGTACTCGTCCCCGAGGATCCCTTGGGCGTCAGTTAGCCGCGTCGGGACACTCCAGCGCAAGCGCAGGCGCCGAACATCCAGCAGCACGGCCTTCCCTCCGGCCAACAGGGCGTCGTCACCATGCACGGCAAGGACATCGCCATCAGCACCATCACCACGAAATGGACGCGGTGATCCGTCATCTGGACTCAACACCAGCACCAGTCCGGGATTATCTGCGGGTGTTGCTACGACGGTGTTGCCATCGCTGGCGATCAAACCACGGCGACCATGACGCGAGCGCGCATCGACCAGATCAGACGCCAGCGGACTTGGATAGGACCAGAGGCGACGAACGGCGCCATCGGTGCCGACCAGGCCCAATAATCCGGCATTGGCCAATACGGCGATGCCACGGGCATGCCGTGCCAGGGTCGGTGGTGCGACATCCTCCAGATTCCATCGGTTGGTCGTCAGTTGGGCCAACACGACATCCCACAACAACGAGCCATCGCGCGCCGAAACGGCCAGCAGGCGTAATGCGACCTGAGTATCACTGGTGTCACGGTAGGCGACAGCAACGAGACCATCCACCGCAAGTGGTGCCGAAACCGACTCTACACCGGCTTGCTTGCCGGTGTAGATCCAGCGTTGAGTGCCATTGCTGGCGGCGCAGACGAGGACGAGGTGTTGGTCGGCCATGCCCACAGCCACGGCGCCACCGGACACGGGTTCCGGTCGGGCTGATTGTGGCGGCAACGCTTGCTGACCGACCGGAATCGCTGCGCCAAGAATATTTCCGACGAGATGATCAAGAACGAGCAGCCGTCGGCCATCACTGAGGGCAATAGCTCCATCTCCGCAGGGCGACATCCAGAGACGAGCGGGCTGCTCAGGCTCTTGGGGCATGCCACGGCGGTCGGTGGTTTGCGCGGCGGCAGGTTGCACGCGTTGACCAATGTCCACTTGCCACATTTTATCCAGACCGTCCAGCGTGGCGGGCAACTCCGAGATGGAATTACTGGCCAGTGCAGCGGCTGCGGTTTGGCGAGCCTTGCGTGAGGGATCGGTGGCGTCGCCACCGGCGTAGCTCGCATCGCGAAACAGACGGAGGTTGCCCGCATCCCAGGCGAGGTCAGCAATCCGACGCCAGCATCGCCCAGCGGTTGCAGTTCCCGGCACGGAACGCGCCAGGGCACTCAATTCAGCTACGCCGACTCGCGCAGCTAACATATCGTTTAGTCGTCGCGCCGCACCTGGTTCGTTGTCGTTGATGAATCGTTCATTCAGCCCAGCGGCAACGAGGCGCTCTGCTATGATGGTGGCGATGGGTGCGGCACCAGGTGAAGAACCAGTTCGAACGCTGATGAGGTCGCTACCGTGCTCCTCCAGTAACCGTGCGATGCGTACCAGCACGTCGCTGCGATCTTGTCCGCTTTTCGATAGGTCTTCCAAGATTTCGTCGGCTTCCTTGCGTACGTCCCAGGCCGTTACCGTCAGGGGGTCTGCTGACCACATGCCGACGGCAAGCAAGCTCAGCAAGGAAACCAAGGTCGTGCGAGGCTGCTTCACGTGCGCAAGTCTAAGCGCCGCGGCGCTGGCGGAAGAAGGCGACCAGCAGGGCAGCACAGTCGGCATCCAGGATGCCGCCAACCGCATCAATGCGGTGATTATAACCCACTGGAGCGCGCAGGTCGACCACGCTGCCGCAGGCTCCGGCCTTGGGTTCCTTGGCGCCGTATACTACGCGAGGAATGCGGGCATTCAGGCAGGCGCCCAGGCACATTGGACATGGCTCTAACGTGACGTACAGGGTGCAGCCTTCGAGACGCCATCCGCCAATCGCACTGGCTGCGGCAGTGATGGCGACCATCTCGGCATGGGCGGTGGGATCATGTAATCGTTCACGCGCGTTGCGGCCTTTGCCGATGATGCGGCCAGCGTGAACGACGACGGCACCGACGGGGACTTCTCCTTCATCACTGGCAAACGCGGCCTCAACCAGCGCGGCACGCATGAATGCTTCGTCGGCGTCGCGTGTGGACGGGGCGGCAGAGATCACCATGTAGTCGGGAAGTCCGGAAGTCCGGAAGTCCGGAAGTCTGGACGTATTACGAAGTGTGTTGGAGTGAGCGGATAGTCACCTCGACGGTGACCTCCGGACTTCCGGACTTCCGGACTTCCGGACATGTTTTTACTTACGCTTGATCAAAGTCAGGAGGTTGCCGCGGGTGGGCAGGACAGCCTGCTTCACTTCATCGATCAAACCACCGATCTCTGCGAGTGCCGGATCGTCAGCGCGCACGCCAAGCGAGGCACCATAACCGACGATGCCGACCTGGAGTTTTTCCTGGTCGGCAACGAGAATGACATTACAGGTCTCGTTTGGATCGGAGCTCTTGCCGTGCATGAGCTTGCTGACCCGTGCTAGTGCTTTGCTGGTCGCCTCAGCGACATGGGCGGGCAACTGGCAGGATTGGCAGAGGCTTTGCGCCAAGGAAGTCAGCGAGGCGGCCAGATCGACCTGAACCGGCACTTTTACTTCCGCCATCTTGATCTTGGACATCTCGTAGAACTCGATCGCGCCGGCGGCATCGACTGAAAAATAGTCGCCCGAGCGCGGGTCCTTGAAACGCCCGGGTTGGCTGACATTGAGTCCCATGCCAGTAACTGGGTGCTTGAACTGCAGCGGGAACTTAACGGTTGGAGCGGCAGCCTTGGCTTCCTTCTTCTTGGCGAAGGAGGCGACGGCGTTCTCAATGGTGTCGTGGGTTTCGAAGAGGGCGAGCAGGCCGAGCATCTCAAAGAGTGCGATGACTTTGGTCGGTACTCCGACCAGCTTGATGTCGCCACCCTTCTCACGGAAGTTGTCCACGCACTTGACGATCGTGCCCAGACCAGTCGAGTTGATGTACTTGACGTTGGTCAGCACCAAGAGGACGTTGGTGGTGCCGGATGACAGGATGTCGCTCAGGCGTTTTTCGAAGGTCTGATTGGTGCTGGCATCGATCGACCCGGTCAGGAATACCGACTTACCCACGCCATTGCCAGGCAGGGATACGTCTTTGATGTCGAAGTTCAGGACGGCCATGGCTTCCTTCCGCAGGGCGCCCGCCAGCGCGGGGCAGGGCGTGAGCATGGCACTGTAACCAATGACTGGCAACGGTCGGCCCAGGTGGTCCTTCCCGAGTGTGATACGGAATCATAGCTCCGATACCGCCCGCCGAGGCGTCCGCTGCCACCATGACCATCATCAAGCCCCGGCAGGAGCAGGCATGGGACTCTTCGGCGGTAAAAAAAAGATAACGGAAGAACGCCATCAGCCGGCGTCGGAAGTGCCCGCATCGGCTCGTCGCAGCGTGCGCCGGGTGGTGCCAGCAGCGCGGGCTCAGTCCAATCGCACGACACAGCCATCAACTGCAGTTACGGCGGCTAAGAAGGCACCTGCAGTTGCGGTCGCGGTGGACGATGATGTCCAGTTGCCAGGCCCGGACATTGTGAAGGCCGTTGCGGCAACCCCAGCGGCGCTGGGGAACTCTCCGTTTATCACTGAGCCGACGCCAACTCGACCAGCAAGCACCCGGCCAATTCTTGCCAGTGCAGCGCCTGAATTTACTGGCGGCCTGGGCCAAGTACGTCTTGGTCCGTCCCGGACTGGCGATCAGGTCCTGCTGGATTTCCTGACTGGCAAGGCCGGACTACTGACGCCTGATCAAGCTTTGGCTGTGCGTGAGAAGGCCTTGGCCGATGGCGCATCGCTCGATGAGACCGCAGTCAAACTGGGCCTGCTGACCGAGCAACAACTGGTTGATCAACTGAGTCAAGAGACCTGGGTTCCGCATCTGAAGGTGGACAAGTACGAGATCCGCAAGAAGGCGCTCGACACCATTACCCGCGAAGACTCGCTGCATTTCTGCGTGTTTCCGGTCGATAAGCTGGGCAGCTTGCTGACCCTCGCTATGGTAAACCCACTTGATGTTGAGGCGATCCGTCAACTCGAACAAAAAACTGGGCTCGACATCAAGAAGGTAGTTGCGACCCGCACTGAGATCGCACAGGCGATCGACAAGTATTACGGCGGTAAGGTTATCGCAGTAGATGGCACTCGTTCCTTTACTCAGGACGCTCCAGCGGCGTCGGGAACTGCGACCACCGTGTCGCCCAAGGCGCCCGAGCCGATCGTGCAGATGCCGCCTGCATTGCCCCCGACGGCACCGACGCATCCGATCGCCAATATCCCAGCTATTGATATTTCCGCAGATATTCAAGACATCGACGATCTGCTGGGCGGGGAAGAGACCATCGCGCCAGCGATCATCGAACCGATATCGATTAAACCTGAAGATGTCAGCGAAGCGTCCGAGTTGGATGATGCGCTGATTGCTCCAGCGACGGTGTCTATTCGCAACGAGCCAGAATTTTCGCTCGGTGATGCGCCCAAGTCAGATACGTCAGCACTTGCTCGGCAGAGCAGTCCAGCCGCTGACGCCAGTGCGTTGGAACACACGAAGCACGCGTCCATTCCGCCAGCCCCAGGGGCTGGTTCAGGGGCCCGCCGTGCTGCTCGCGGTGCTATCTCAGCCACGGCGCGTTTGGTCGCCGGTAATGCCGGTCCCAAGGTCGTCAGCCTAGTTCCCGTTCTCGAAGACGAATTCCGCTATGCCATCAGTCACGGCAAAGCGCACATTTTTGAACGCTGGGTCGCTCTCCAGAGCCGCAATCGCATCGTCAATGCGGTGGCCGTCGAGCGCGAACTCGAAACCGTGCTGAGTGACCTGTATAGCACCACTCGCAAGGCCTCCTAGGTACACGGTTGGCGGGTTGAGCCGCCACCGGCGGCCGTAGAATCTTCATCATGCCCGGACCTGTCGATAACCTGATCGCCAACAATCGTCGCTGGGTTGAAGGTATTACTGCCGGAGACCCGCAATTTTTTTCCAAGCTCGAAGGCCAGCAGAAGCCGCAGTACATGTGGATCGGTTGCTGCGACAGTCGCGTGCCAGCAAATGAGATCATCGGCCTGATGCCCGGCGAGGTATTCGTTCACCGCAATGTTGGCAACGTCGTCCTGTCGAACGACCTCAACTGCATGTCAGCCGTGCAATACGCGGTCGAAGTTCTCGGTATTCGTCACATCATCGTCTGCGGTCATTACAGCTGCGGTGGTGTGAACGCGTCGATGGAAGAAATTGCCCACGGTCTGATCGATTACTGGATCTGGCCGATCAAACTCATTCAACGCAAACATCCGTGGCTGGCGACGTTGCCCATGGCCAAGGCCCGCGATGTGTTGTGTGAGCTGAACGTCTTAGAACAGGTCGGAAATTTGGCCGAATGCAAAGTGCTGAAGCGTGCCTGGGCTGAAGGCAATGAGATCGATGTGCATGGTTGGATCTACGGCGTCGGCAACGGCCGCCTGCGTGACCTCGGTGTGCGTTTGGATCGTGATGGCGACGTACGTGCGCTGATCGACGCGGCTGAATTGAAGATCAAGAACCAGGCACTAAGCACCTAAATCAGCGGACTTTTCCAAGGCAACCGCTGAGGCGCAGAGGCCGCAGAGGTCGCGGAGGAAAGAACTGAAGAAACAGTCCGTCGGTTCGTGTTTCTATGAGCTTGAATGCAGCAGTCCGGACTTCCGGGCTATTTGGTTGAGACTATTGTCGATTCCCTTTCTCCTCTGCGACCTCTGCGACCTCTGCGACCTCTGCGACCTCCGCGGCCTCTGCGCCTCAGCGGTTGCCTTGGCCTCGCCATGCGGCGAAGGCGCGATTGTCTGTGCGTGCGGCGTCCCACGATGCTCGCGCATGCACGAAGCTCCAGCGTCTGAACCGAATCCATGGACACCCGGCGGCGGGTTGCGCTTCAAGCTCATCGCTTCGAGCGGCGGCGCCCGGCGTGGTCGCTTCTGGACTGCACACGGCCCGGTGGACACGCCGGCCTTTATGCCGGTGGGAACTCAGGCAGCGGTGAAATGCGCCTTTCCTGGCGATGTTGCTGATACCGGCGCACAGGTCGTGCTGGCCAATACCTACCACATGGCAAACCCGGAGCGCACCCAGCTTGCTGAGCGCCACGGGGGACTGCATGGATTGATGCGCTGGGACCGTGCGATTCTCACTGACTCGGGCGGGTTCCAAGTATTCTCACTGCCCGAACGCCAGATCACCGAAGAAGGCGTGGTATTTCGTTTCAGCCAGGACGACCAACCGACGACGCTGACGCCGGAAACCTCGATGGACATTCAGAAGCGTCTTGGCGCGGACATCGTCATGGCGTTTGATGAATGCGTCGAACACACCGCATCGGCCGAATACGTCGCGCAGTCACTCGAACGAACCCAGCGCTGGTTGAAACGTTGTGCGGCGGTGCAGCTTCAGCCGCACCAGCATCTCTTCGGCATCGTGCAAGGTGGCATGGACCTCGAGCTGCGCGCGCGCGCGGTCAAACAAGTGGCGTCGTTCGATCTGCCCGGCATTGCGATCGGCGGCGTCTCGGTTGGCGAAGGTCACGCCGCGATGGTTCGCATCGTTCGTCACACCGCGCCGTTGCTGCCCGCCGATCGTCCGCGTTACTTGATGGGCGTAGGCCTGCCTGAAGACCTCGTCGCGTCAGTGGCCGCCGGCATGGATATCCACGACTGCGTGATCCCGACCCGCTATGCCCGCGAAGGCACCGCGTTTTCGTGGAGCGGTAAAATGCGCATCAAAGACAAGAAATACCGCAAGGATCGCTACCCGATCGACACCGCATGCACCTGTCCGTCCTGTGCTGGCGGTTTCTCGCGCGCCTATATCCGCCATCTCTTATTCGCTGGCGAAACCCTGGGCGAAATGCTGATGACCCTGCATAATCTGCACTTTTATCAGGATCTGATGCGCGCGATGCGAACGGCTATCGAAGCTAACCGTTTCCCCGCCTGGCAGCAGGAGTTTCTCGCCAAAGCTGGCGGCGGCGACGCGTGAAGATCACCGTCGTTCAGACCGGCCGCCTGCGCGATCCGCACGTGGCCGCGCTGCGCGATGAGTACGTCAAACGCTTCGGTAGGTTTGGCAAACTGGAGGTGGTTGAGCGCGAGCCCAAAGGCGACACGCCATTGTGGCCCACTGGCGCGCGCTGGCGGATCGCCCTTGATGAACGCGGTGAGCAGTACGATTCACCGGTGTTCGCCAAGCGTTTAGAGCGTTGGTCGGCCAGTCACGGACCACTCGCATTTCTGGTTGGCGATTCCTACGGCCATCATGCGCCATCGCTCGCCCTAGCCGATAGCACGATGTCGTTGGGGAAGATGGTGCTGCCACATCAACTGGCTCATCTGGTGTTGGTTGAGCAGATTTACCGCGCCGCGACGATCCAAGCGGGGACTGGGTATCATCACGGATAAAGGTCTGAGAGCCTTGCCCTGGCGCCGCGCCAGCCACCATCCCGCCCGTTCCTGGGAGGCACGATGAAGGTCTTAGTGATCGGCGGCGGTGGGCGTGAGCATGCCCTCGCATGGAAGCTCAAGCAGAGTCCGCGCGTGCGCGAGGTTTTTGTGGCGCCTGGAAATCCCGGTACGGCGACGTTTGCGACCAATGTGCCGATCAAAGTTGAGGACATCGAGGCACTGGCCGCCTTTGCGACCGAGAAGGGCATCGCCTTAACCGTGGTTGGGCCAGAGATTCCCTTGGTACTGGGCATCGTCGATTTGTTCACAGCGAAGAAATTACGCTGCTGGGGTCCGTCCAAGGCTGCGGCGCGCCTTGAGGGTTCCAAGACCGACATGAAGGAGTTCCTGCGTCGGCACAACATTCCCACCGCGCAGTTCAAAGTGTTCTCCAAGAGCGTGGATGCGATCGCGCACATTGACGACCTCGCCGGACCATGCGTGGTGAAGACCGATGGCCTTGCCGCGGGCAAGGGTGTGACGGTTGCCAAGACGCCAGCCGAAGCCAAAGACGCGGTTATCCGCATGATGGAGAAGCACGAGTTCGGTCGCGAAGCCGGTGCGCGCGTTGTTGTCGAAGAAGTCCTCAAAGGCGAAGAAGTTTCAGTCTTCGCATTCTGCGACGGCCACAACGCATTGATGCTGGATTTGGTGCAGGATCACAAGCAAGCGTTCGATGGCGATGAAGGTCCGAACACCGGCGGCATGGGCGCGTTCTCGCCGGTGCCCGGTTTGGTGAATCAGCGCACCGAAGACGAGATCGTGCGTCGCATCGTGGTGCCAACGATGAGCGGATTGGTCCACGAAGGACGTCCGTATGTCGGCTTGCTTTACATGGGATTGATGTTGACCGATGCCGGCCCCAAAGTACTGGAATATAACGTGCGTTTCGGCGATCCGGAATGTCAGGCGTTGATGCCGCGACTACGCTCCGATTTGGTCAATATCTGCGAAGCGTCCCTGGATGGGAAGCTGGATCAGCTTGAGTTGGAATGGGATCCGCGCACGTCGGTGTGCGTGACCCTCGCCGCTGGTGGTTATCCGGGCAATTATAAGACCGATATTCCGATCTCGGGCATCACTGATGCCGAAGTCGGTGGCGCGACGGTGTTCCACGCCGGCACCAAATTGGTCGCTGGCAAACCGGTGACTGCTGGTGGGCGTGTGCTGTCGGTCGTCGGATTGGGAACTGATCTCGACCTCGCGCGTGCCACCGCGTATGCGGGATGCGATGCGATTACGTTCGCGGGTAAGCACTGTCGTCGCGATATCGGAAAACGCGCTCAGGCTCGCAAGAAGTAGCGTTTGTAGCTGTTCAGGGGTTTCACCCCTACGGCCTTTGGCCTACCCCACTGGCTTTGTCGCTGCTCGGTTTCGTCGGAATCCTCCGAAACCGCGGCGGCATCGGCTTTGCCGATTGTATGCCGCCACCGCATCTCGGCGCCAGCCCCATCGCGAGCGATGGGGACCCCAGGCGCTAGTAGTCACTAACGGTTTCTTAACTCTTCCTTCTGCCTTCTTATTTTGCTAAATCTGGATGTGCTGAGAACCAGACGAAGCCGCGTTCAATTGCTTGTTGCCGCATCAAGAGCGGTGCCCGAGGATCGAATCCAAAATCCTCGCGCGTCATGACACGCAGGGCGTGCAGCACGTAATTGCCGGCAATGTTAGCTTCAAGCGCGACCAGCAGATCAGGAATAGCGGGTGTATAATTGAGTTTAGCAATGGCTTCGGCTGCATAGCGACGGACGGCGGGATTCGCATCGGTGAGCGACGGGCGCAATTTTTCACCCAATGTGCGATCACCAAGTTGGCCAAGGCCGATGCATGCGGTCTGACGAATCAGTGCCTTGTCGTGAGTCAGACCAAGGATCAGAGCTTCGGCAGCCTCGGCTTTTTGCATGGTGCCAAGACCGTTCAAGGCGTTGAGGCGCAGGGCGTCGTCAGTGTCTTTGGCGCGCGGCATCCAATCGCCTGCACTGATCACGCCGATTTGATGCAGCGCCAGAATGGAAGCCTCACGGATGTCCTTGTCAGGATTTGAGGTCAGGGTGCGGATTCCGACCACCGCCGATTTATCGCCGATCCGACCCAATGCGGCACAGGCAGCCACGACTTCGTTCTGGGAACGGTGGCGAAATTCGAGAAATGGCAGGATCAGGGGAACGGCTTGAGCGTCATGCAGCGTGGCCAGGGTTCGGATCGAATCGATCCGCTTGCCTTCATCGGCATTACTGAGCCCCTTGGTGAGGATCTCTATGTGATTCTGATATTCCCTGCTTGCGGCGCGGGCGGCAGCCAGCACGGCATTTTCGTCGACCGCCGAGGCGGTGGATGTCATCAGGATCAGGACCGCAGCTATAAAACGCATGTCGGCAGGCTACGCGGGCATGGGCAGCAGGGATCGCCTGTGGCCGCCAACCGCATTTCGTGTGTGAATAGCCAGCAAACGCCACAAGCCACGGCAAATGCCGTGGCTTGTGGAGATTTTCCCGGAAATCGACTCAGGGCAGCTGAGCTGGCTTGCCGCCCACGTGGGGATGCGAGGAGCCTTTGTAGACCTTGAGGCGCTTGAGCATGTGACGGCCCTGGACGGACTTGGGCAGCATACGCTTGACTGCTAGCTCAAGGACGCGCTCAGGATGTTTGTCCTTGAGGGTGCCCAACGGCATCAGGGTCAAGCCGCCAAAATAACCGCTGTGAAAGCGGTAGATATGGGTGTTGGCCTTGTCGCCGGTAACTTCGATTTGCTCAACATCGGTGACAACGACAAAGTCGCCATTGTCAACGTGTGGCGTCCAATCGGCCTTGGTGCGGCCCATTAGGGTTGCCGCAACTCGCGTGGCCAGTCGGCCTAAAACTTGGCCCTTGGCACTGGTTTGGTACCAGGAACGAGAGACTTTGGATGGATGGAGAAACGTAGTCTGGTGCATGGCGTCAATCCGATCAGCTAAGCTTGATTTTCAGAAGATCGCCTTCGATCTCCCGGACGATGAGGTCGATCTTATCCCAGTTTCGCTCGCCAGCTGGCGGAGCCACCATCGGCGGTGAGCCGTTGTTGAGCTCCTTCAGTCGTCGATTGATGATGGTAACGAAGTTGTAGTAGCCGCCGACCTTGGCGATCGCTTCTGCATACTGAGTGTTCACCAAGGTCATGACAGCCCTCCATGGGAGGGCGGGACGATAGCGGTGTCGCTGGCTAGGTCAAATGACTAAACGAAGACAGGCTCGTTGCGTCAGATCTGCGCCTTAGCAGCTGTAATGGCATCGCCATTGTCGATGCGGGCATCGGTCGATGTCACCTTGCGCAGGTGGGTTGGAAAACCTGGACTCGTTGCGTCGATATAGCGCTTGGTCGGGGCGAACATGCCGTCGAGTCGGCCGGATTCCGTAAAAACCATACCATGGTAGGCACCGAACGCCGTCGGTGTTCCACCGTGACGAGCGAACTCATCCTCCCATGAGCAGAGCAAAGGACGGGCGGCCTGGAGATCAGAAACCTCCACGACCTTGTGTTCGCGAGACCGGGGGCCACTGGCACTGAGTACGACGTACATTGGCGACAGCATCACATTCCGGCACGAACAGTCCATCACGACTATGTGGCGAGCCTCCTTGAGAGCACCGCACTCCTGTGCGGCTTGAAGGACAAACATTCGATAGCCCGTTGGCCCTGGCCACGCTGGTGCGTGGCATTCCCAGGAAACGCAAACACCCAGCCGTGAGGCTGGGTGTTGTTCAAGTGCTCAGGACGATGGCGTCAGACGAGTTCGAAGATGGCCTTGGGGCTGCGATCGCCAAGGCGGTAGCCGGCCTTCATGATGCGCGTGTAACCACCCTTGCGGTCGGCATACTTGGGCGCGATTTCACTAACCAATTTCTCGGAGGCGAAACGGTTGTTCAGCTCACTGGTCAACCGGCGTTGAAAGCGTAGTTTTTGCGCTGGTTCAGTGGAGCCGGCCGCCAGCTTCGCCATGGTGATGCAGCGTTCGGTAAACCGACGGGCTTCCTTGGCCTTGGGAACCGTCGTGGTGATTCGACCGTGCTCGATCAGAGCACAGGCGAGATTCCGCAACATCGCAATGCGATGCTTGGAGGTGACGTTCAGTTTACGGTGGTCGCAACGATGGCGCATGGCTCGGTTCCGTTCAGGTCAATCGTGTTCAGACTGCGCCGTCAGCTTTTTTCACCAAGCGCATACCAAACGAGAGCCCGCGGTCGGCGAGCTTCTTCTTGATTTCCTTGGTGGCGATCTTGCCGAGATTGCGGATGGCCCCGATCTCGCTTTCGTCAAGTTGAACCAGATCGGCAACCGTACGAATATTGGCGGCACGCAGCGAATTCTCAGCTTTGACGCTCAGATCGAGCGAATTGATCGGCTTGGCGAGCATCGCACTGTGTTCGGCATCGCCCTCGATTGAGAGATCGTTTGCCGATGTCGTGTCGAGATCGCGGCCAATCTCGAAGTACTTGACGAAGGGATTGAGATGCTTGCGCAGAATGTTCGTGGCTTCGACCAGTGCGAGTTCCGGAGAAATCGAGCCGTCTGTCCACACTTCGAGGTCGAGCGCTTCGAAGTCAGTCCGCTTGCCGAGACGGCAGGGATTCACAGCGAAGGCAACGCGCGACACCGGTGAGTAAATACTGTCGATGGCGATGGTGCCGAGGGGCGTGCCGTCGGTCCGCTGATTTTCAGCGGGGACGAAACCACGACCGGCGCCAACATCCATCTCGAGATCAAAGCGCACGTCCTTGGTCAACGTGGCGATGACGAGATCAGGGTTGATGACTTCAACGTCTTGGTGCGGCGTGATGTCGCCGGCCGTCACTGGACCCTTGCCCGATTTCTCGAGGCGGATGACGACGCTTTCATCACTGTGCAAGCGCAAACGCAGACGCTTGATGTTCAAGATGATGTGGGTCACGTCCTCAAGAACACCTTCCAGGCTGGTGAACTCGTTGTTTGCGCCCTTGATCCGAATCGAGCGCACGGATGCACCCTGGATCGAACTGAGCAGCACGCGCCGCAGGCCATTGCCGATCGTGGTTGCGAAGCCACGTTCGAAGGGTTCAGCGTGGAACATGGCGTAATTAAGCTGGCCAGCTCCGTCGACTTTCTCGACTCGGGTGGGAAGCTCGAAGCCGCGCCAACGAATACGCATGGGGGATCTCCGTGAGGGGGGAAGAGTGTGCGAGAGGATGAAGACCTGTCCAGCGATTTGCCCGGGCGGGTAAGTCGCCGAACCAGAGTGGGATAGCACGCGTGCTTAGCTCGTGCCAAGCAGCGTTTACAGCGCGTTTAGACGCGGCGCTTCTTGCGCGGACGGCAGCCGTTATGGGGCAGCGGAGTCACATCGGTCAGCGCCTTGACGCTGATGCCGCTGTTGATCAGAGCGCGGATGGCGCTTTCGCGGCCGGCGCCCGGACCACGCACGCGGATCTCGACTTCCTTGAGGCCAAGTTTGCTGGCCTTCTCGGCGCAGCGTTCCATCGCCAACTGAGCGGCGAAGGGCGTCGACTTGCGGCTACCCTTGTAGCCGATCGAGCCAGCGGACTCCCAGGCAGCGACGTCGCCGTTCTGGTCGGTGATCGCGATGATGGTGTTGTTGAAGGTCGAGTTGATAAAGACGATCCCAGTGCGGAGCGACTTTTTGACCTTTTTCTTGTTGTATGCCATGGTTCAGTTCACTTCTTCAGGATCTTCTTGTTGGCGACGGTCTTCTTGCGGCCCTTGCGGGTGCGCGAGTTGGTGCGCGTGCGCTGTCCGCGGACGGGCAGGCTGCGGGCGTGGCGATAGCCACGGTAGCAGCCGATTTCTTTGAAGCGTTGGACGTTGGCGGCAATTTCGCGGCGCAACGAACCTTCGATCACGAAGTTGTTCTCGATATAGGTCGAGATGCGACCGAGCTCTTCTTCCGAGAGCTGGTGGGCACGAGCATTGGGATCGACGGCGCATTGTTCGCACACAATCTTTGCGCGGTGCAGGCCGATGCCGTAGAGGTGCGCCAAGGAATAGGGCACCTTCTTGTTCTGAGGAATATCAACACCGAGGATACGTGGCATAGTTATAGGACCTTTCTAATCAGCCCTGACGCTGCTTGTGGTTGGGGTCGCTGCAGACGATACGTACGCGGCCTTTGCGGCGGACGATCTTGCAGTGTTCACAGCGCTTGCGGACGGAGGCGAGCACTTTCATGGTTGGATTCCTTCTGCTCTCTGCTGATCAGGCTTCACGGTAGACAATACGTCCACGCGTGAGGTCGTAGGGGGACATCTCGACCGTGACTTTATCACCGGGCAAAATGCGGATATAATGCATGCGGATCTTGCCGGAAACGTGGGCCAACACTTCGTGGCCGTTGGCAAGTACGAGTTTGAAACGTGCGTTCGGCAGTTTCTCGCGCACGGTTGCTTCTAGGCGAATGGCATCTTCTTTCGCCATGGCTTAGAACCTTTTCCCGGATTTCTTGCTGCCGCCGAGGCCACCAGCATTCCCCAGATCGCCGTATTTCGAGGCGAGTAGGAACGACGAGACTTTTTGCATGACGTCCAAAGAAACACCGACGACAATCAACAGACCGGTGCCGCCGAGCAAGACTATGCCGCTGCCCCCAAGGCCAAATGACTCGGCGAGGGTTTCAGGCAGAATGGAAATCAGGGCCAGGAATATGGCACCCACAAATGTGATCCGGGTCATGATGCTGCCAACGTAGTCAACCGTATTCTTACCAGGTTTGATGCCACGAACAAAGAAACCAGCTTGTTTGAAATGATTGGTCAGGTCGAGCAGGTCAAACGTGATGGAGATGTAGAAGAAGGTGAACGCCACGATCAGCAAGAAAAACACCAGGCGATGGCCAGGGTTGCCGTAGCCAAGGAACTGATCAAGTCCTATTGATTTGAACAGTGCACCGGCAGCAAGCATGGTTATGAGTACCATGACAGGTTGGGCAAAGATGACCGGAATGACGTTCGCTTGGTTAATTTTCAATGGCAGGGTGGTCTGGGCTCCACCGTAAACACGGTTGCCTTGGACGCGGCGCTGCTGCTCAAGGTTGACCCTGCGAACGGCCTGCACGACCACAATGATCGCCATGATGATCAACAAGCAGACGCCAATGATGGAGAGCAACGATGGGAGATCAAACTCCTTACTGGCAAAAGTGCCGGGCAAGTAGGCCAGGATGCCAATCATGATGACAATTGAGACCCCGTTGCCGATGCCGAAGCGGGTGATTTGGTCGGCGATCCACAGAATTAGCATGGATCCGGTGGTGATCACCATAGTTGCCTGAATGATAAATAACGACACATGCGCAAGCGCGTCTTGCGTCAACAGGGCCTTACCATCCGGAGCATATCGTGACAGTGTGACGGCAGCGATGGCAGCTTGAATCAAAGCAATGACTAACGTCGCGTAGCGTGTGTATTGATTAATCTTGCGGCGTCCGGTTTCGCCCTCTTTTTGCAGAGCTTTCAGAGCTGGAATGCTGAATGCCATCAATTGAAGTATGATGGAGGCCGAGATATAAGGCGTGATGCCGAGTCCAAATACGGAGGCGCTAGCCGTCGCTCCGCCGTTAAACATATTGGCGTAGGCGAGCATGGCTTTCACTGGATCGTCACCGTTGCCAGTGCCAGTGAAGACAAGTTTCAGCGCTTCGGCATCGACACCAGGAATCGGGATGAACGCTCCGAGTCGATACACGACAACGCCGAGAACAAAAGTGACGAAGAAACGCCGCAGCAGTTCTTTGACGGGACTTTCGATGAGATCCTGCTGGGCCATCCGGCTTCTGCGTCCTTACTTCTGGGCCGGTGGAGCGATTGCGGATGTTTCGGTGACCGTGCCGCCAGCCGCTTCGATGGCCTGCCTCACCGACGCCGAAACTTTGTCGAGCGTGACAGTCAGCTTGCGATCAACTTTGGTTTCGCCGCGTCCACCGACCAATTTGATCGGCTGACTGCCGCGAACCAGGCCGGCTTCGGCCAGCGATTCGGCATTGACCTGTGCGCCCGTGATTAGCTTGAGCGCGAGGTCCAAACGAACGGCTTGGAAGAGATTGCGATGAGCGTGATTTGAGAATCCACGCTTGGGAATTTTCATCCACAGCGGTTTCTGACCACCTTCAAAGAGGGGGCCGCGGTTTTTGCCGCCGGTACGCGAGCCTTCGCCCTTCGAGCCGCGACCACCGGTTTTGCCGAGTCCGCTGCCGAGCCCTCGGCCAACGCGTTTGCGGTCCTGACGACCAGTATCAACCGAGAGTATGTCCTGAAGGGTCACAGCTCAACTCCACGCAGTGCTTGGTACTGCTCTTTGGTGCGCAGACGCGAAAGTGCGTCGAAGGTGGCGCGAACGAGGTTCAGCGGATTGTGATTGCCGTACGCCTTGGTCAGGATGTCGTGGACGCCGGCTTTCTCGAGCACGGAACGAACCGACTTGCCAGCGATAACGCCGGTACCAGGAGCGGCCGGAATCAGACGCACTTTGGATGCGCCGAAATGGCCTTCGACTTCATGCGGAATGGTTCCATTCACGATCGGATAGACGCGAATATTCTTCTCGCCGTTGCGGACGGCCTTGTCGATCGAACTAGCGACTTCCTTCGCCTTGCCCTGACCGTAGCCAACCTTGCCCTGGCTGTCGCCGAGAACAATGAAAGCAGAGAACGAGAAGCGCTTACCGCCCGAGGTGACCTTGGCGCAGCGGTTGATCCGCACCACGTCCTCGGCGTACAGCTTGGAGCGCGACTCGCGTTCACGCGGAGCGCCGCCACGACGGTCTCCACGTTCACCGCGACCGCCGCGTCCGCCTTCGGAAGGGGCTTGACCACCAGCATTGTTGCCGCCCTTTGCGGGCCCGTTCATCCTCGCCATGTGCTCGATTCCCTTGGTTTTGCCACCCCTATGCGGGGCGAAGCATCGTGGTGAAACATCTTAGAACTGCAATCCCTTGGCGCGCGCGGCTTCAGCCAGCGCGGCGATACGACCGCCATAGCGACGACCATTGCGGTCGAAAACCACGGCCTTGATACCGGCCTTGGTAGCTAGGGTGGCAACCGCTTCGCCAACCAGCTTGGCTTGCTCAAGCGGCTTGAGGTCCTTGGCCTTCTCGCGCAGGGTTTTGGCCAACGTGCTGGCTGAGACCAGGGTCTTGCCGGCCACGTCGTCGATGACCTGGGCGTAGATGTGCATCTCGCTGCGGTAGACCGACAGGCGCGGACGCGTGCTGTCGCCAGCCACGCTCTTGCGGATGCGTTGCTTGATGCGGGCGACCGCTGCGCTTTTGATCTTCTGCTTGTCCACGATGACTCCTTACTTCTTGGCGGCGCCAGCGGCACCGGCGGCTGCGGCCTTACCGGCCTTGCGGCGGACGACCTCATCGATGTAGCGGACGCCCTTGCCCTTGTAGGGTTCGGGTTTGCGGGCAGCGCGGACATTAGCCGCGATCTGACCGACGAGAGCCTTGTCCACACCAGTCACGTTGACGTGGGTCTGGTCGGGTACGGTGATGGTGATTCCTTCGGGAATCAGCACTTCGATCGAGTTGGCGAAGCCGACGTTGAGAACCAGCTTCTTGCCCTGGAGGGTGGCGCGATAACCGACGCCAACGATCTCAAGACTCTTCGAGTAGCCCTTGGTGACGCCTTCGACCATGTTGGCGACGAGCGCGCGGGTCGTGCCGTGCATGGCGCGAGCGAGCTTTTCATCACCGACTCGTTCAAAGACGACCTTGCCGGACTCGACTTTGGCATTGACGCCAGTGGCGAGCGCCAGTTTGGTGGTCCCCTTGGGGCCTTTGCACACGAGGGTGCGACCGTCCAGCGAGATCTGGACTCCTTGGGGGATAGCGACGGGTTGTTTGCCGATGCGACTCACGTTGGCCTCACTTGACGCTGCAGAGCACTTCGCCGCCGAGCTTCCGCTTGCGGCAGTCGCGATCGGACAGGATGCCCTGGGAGGTGGAGACGACAGAAATGCCAAAGCCGCGAATGATCGGCCTCAGCTGGGAACGTCCGGCATACACGCGACGTCCGCCAGTCGAGATCCTGGTGATCTCATGGATGACCGGCTCGCCGTTTTGGCCGTACTTCAGTTTGACGCGCAGCGTTTTTGCTGGCTTGGTGTCGAGAATGGAAATGTCGCCAATGAAACCCTCGGCATGGAGGATCTTGGCGATGCCTTCTTTGATGCGGGAGTGGGGCAGGTCGACCTGATTCTTGGCGGCCAGCAGGCCGTTGCGGATCACGGTCAACATATCAGCGATGGGGTCAGTGCAGCTCATGAGGGTGTCCTTACCAGCTCGCCTTGGTCACACCGGGCAGGAAGCCGGCGTGGGCCATACGACGCAACACCGTGCGGCAGATGCCGAACTTGCGGATGTAGGCGCGACTGCGGCCGGTGATCTGGCAGCGATTCTTGAGCCGGGTCGGAGCGCTGTTGCTGGGCAACATGGTCATAGCAGCGCGCGCTTCCATGCGCTCTTCGAGCGACAGCTTGAGGTCCTTCGAACGTGCACGCAGCGAGTCGCGCTGAGCGCGGTACTTTTCGCACAGTTTGGTGCGCTTGACGTTGCGATAGACGGTACTGGTCTTGGCCATGTTCAGCGCTCCCGGAACGGCATGTGCAGGGCCTTCAAGAGATCGAACGACATATCGGCGTTGGAGTTCTTGAAGCAGATGGTGATTTGCAGGCCTTGGTTGTGTTCGAGCTTCTCGAGCTGGATCTCGTGGAAGAGCGCCTGTTCGCGCAGACCAAGGTTGTAGTTGCCGCCGGCGTCAAAGCCCTTGGGCGACAAACCACGGAAGTCTTTGATGCGCGGAATGGCAAGGTGGATGAGCTTATCGAGGAAAGCCCACATCTTTGCACCGCGTAGCGTCACGCGCGCGCCAATCTTCACGCCCTCGCGGGTACGGAAATTCGCGATCGCCTTCTTCGCCTTGGTCACCGCGGCGCGCTGGCCAGCGATGAGCGAGAGGTGCTCGGAAACCGTGTTGAGGATCTGACCATCAGCGACAGCGCGGCCGACGCCCATGTTCAGGCAGACCTTCTCGATGCGTGGGCCAGCGAGACGGTTGGTGATGCCGTGCTTGGCGATGACTTCCGGCAGACGCTCGTTGTAGAGCGCGCGGGTCGTTTTGAGGACCTGAGGAGCATTCATGGGTGATTACCTATTCAGCCGGCAGCGGCGCCGCTGGCGCTCGATACGGGGAAGCGGTGACCGCTCTTCTTCGCCACGCGCACCATACCCTTGTCGGTCCGGTCGTGACGGACGCGGGTGGGCTTATTGGTCGTGGGATCAAGGAGGGCGAGGTTGGAGATGTGAACCGGACGCAGACGACGGATACGACCGCCTTCGACGCCAGCTTGCGGGTTGGCTTTGACGTGACGGGTTTCGAACTGAGCGCAGTCGCCTTCGACTATGGCGCGCTGCTCACGAGGAAACACTTTGATCACGGTGCCGGTCTTGCCGCGTACGGCCTTCGGGCCAGTGAGCAGAACGACTTTGTCGCCGGTGCGCACGTGGCACTTGGCGTCGTTGGGTAGCTGGGGCTTTTTGACTTTGCTTGCCATAGATACCTCAGACGACCTCAGGAGCGAGAGAAACGATCTTCATGAAGTTGCGCGCGCGCAGTTCACGGGCCACGGGGCCGAAAATGCGCGTGCCGACCGGATTCGCATCCTTGTCGAGCAACACCACGGCGTTGGAGTCGAAGCGTACCCAGCTGCCGTCTTCGCGACGAATCGGCTTGGCGGTGCGCACGATAACCGCTTTGCAGACGGCTTTCGGTTTCACTTCACTGGTGGGAATCGCCTTCTTGACCGTGACGACGATGATATCACCAACCGAGGCGTAACGGCGCTTCGAGCCGCCGAGCACCTTGATGCACATCGCGCGCTTCGCACCACTGTTGTCGGCTACGTCGAGCCAGCTCTGCATCTGAATCATGGCAGTTTCCTTGCTTGCTCGGGTTAGACCGCGCGCTCGAGCACCTTGATCAGGCGCCAGCGTTTGGTTGCGGACAGAGGACGCGATTCAACGATCATGACTTTATCGCCGGCTTTACTCTCGTTCTTTTCGTCATGGACGTGGAACTTGAGCGTGCGCTTGATGTACTTGCCGTACTTGGCGTGACGGAAGAACTCGGTCACTGAAACGGTGCGGGTCTTCTGCATCTTGTCGGATGAGACGACGCCGATCACGCGCTTGTGCATGCCGCGTGGCTCCTGCGTCGTTGCGGAAGCGGCAGCAGGGGCGGAGGTGGTTGCAGTAGACATCAGTGAGCCTTCCCTTTGGCGGCGGCAATCTCGCGCTCGCGGAGGACCGTCAGAATGCGGGCGATCTGGCGGCGTTGGCCGCGATGCTGGATGCTGAGCCGCTTACCTTCGAGCGTGGTCGAGAGGCGGTTCTTCAACATGGTCGAACGGAGCTCTTCCGATTCCTTGATCAAGTCTTCGGCGCTTTTCGCGCGCATCGTCTGCTTCATGGATTTCTTCATGGATTCCTCAGACGCGCTTCACGAGACGGGTGGCAAGCGGGAGCTTGTGGGCTTGGCGACGCATGGCTTCGCGAGCCATGAGTTCAGTGACGCCCGCGAGTTCAAACATGACGGTGCCAGCATCGATCCATGAACCCCAGTGGTCCACATCACCCTTACCAGAACCCATGCGACTTTCCGCTGGGTGCTTGGTGTAGGGCGTGTGTGGAAACACGCGGATCCAGAGTTTGCCGGTACGACCGAGATAGTGACCAGCGGCGACACGCGCGGCTTCGATCTGACGCGAGGTCAGTTTGCCGCCTTCGATGGCCTGGATGCCGTAGTCGCCGAACGAGAGTTCATTGCCGCAGGTTGCGACATGATTCGTGGCGTTGCTACGCGTGTGCTGCTTGCGACGCTTGACGCGCGATGGGAGCATAGACACGGTCAGTTCTCCTTCTGCTGCTCACGGTAACGACCGTGATTGACCCACACGCGAACGCCGACTGAGCCAGCAGGCGTGCGCGCAACGGCATAGCCGTAGTCGATGTTGGTCGACAGACTGTTGAGCGGAACTGAACCAGCGTGGTCGTGTTCCATGCGCGCGATTTCCGCGCCGCCAAGACGACCGCTGACGCGGATGTTGATGCCTTTGGCGCCTTCGCGCATGGCGTTTTCGATCGCGCGTTTCATGGCGCGACGGAACGAACCGCGACGTTCAAGCTGTTCGGCGACGTTTTCAGCGACGAGCTGGCCGGCGACATCGGGCTTGCGCACTTCTTGAATGTTGACCTTCACGGCAGTGCCGGCGAGCTTCTCGAGTCCCTTGGTCAGGGCGTCGATTTCAGCGCCGCGCTTACCGATGATCACGCCTGGACGTCCAGCGTAGAGGGTGACCACGAGGCGGTCAGCCTTTCGCTCAAGAATAATTTTCTCGATCGCTGCGCCGTAGAACTTCTGCTTCAGGTGGTCGCGGATCTTGCTGTCTTGCAGCACCAGTTGCGAGTACTTGCGGCCCTTGGCGAACCACACCGCGCGGTGGGGCTCGGTGATGCCGATGCGGAAACCGGTCGGGTTAATCTTGTGTCCCACGACTTAGGCCTCCTGCTTAGCGACGGAAATGGCGATATGGCTGCAACGCTTCCAACGCGCGGCCGAACGGCCGCGGCTGGCTGGACGCCAGCGCTTGTGGACGATGCCCTTGTCGACCCGGGCTTCGGTTACCACCAGATCCATCGGATCGATGCCACCGACAGCGGACGCGTTGGCGACGGCACTCTCGAGTACTTTGCGCATCATGGCTGAACCACGACGCAGTTCGAAGCCGAGGAGATTCAGCGCTTCTTCGACGCGCTTCCCACGGATGAGGGCGCAGGACAAGATCGCTTTGCGCGGGCTGATACGGGCGTTTTTGGCGACCGCGTGATATTGCTGAGCTGCTTTACTCACTTGGGCGCCTCCTCAGTCGTTGCCTTCTTGGCGCTACTGTGGCCACGGAAGGTACGGGTGATGGCGAACTCGCCCAACTTGTGGCCGACCATATTGTCGGTGATCAGCACGTTGGTGAACGTGCGTCCATTGTGGACAGCGAACGTGTGGCCGATGAAGTCGGGCACGACCGTGCACGAGCGCGACCAGGTTTTGATCGGCTGGCGAGCGTTGGTCTGTTTCTGTTTTTCGACTTTGGCCAGGACCTTGAGGTCGACGAATGGGCCTTTGCGCGTGCTGCGTGACATCGATCAGGCCTCCGTAGTCATCGTGCGGCCATCCCGGCGGCGGATGATGTGAACGTTGGATCGGTTCTTCTTGATGCGGGTCTTCTGGCCATCGACCAGGGCCCAAGGCGAGCAGTGCTGACGACCGCCGTTGGTGTGACCTTCACCACCACCGAGCGGGTGGGCGATTGGATTCATCGCGATGCCGCGAACAGTCGGGCGAACACCGAGCCAGCGGTTGCGACCGGCTTTGCCGATGTTGCGCGTATTGGCATCGGCGCGGCCGATGATGCCGATCGTGCCGCGACAGGTCGCAGGGACACGACGAACTTCACCAGAAGGTAGCGCGAGAATGGCTTTTTCTCCATCGATCGCCATCAGGCGAGCGAAGGTGCCAGCGGAACGGGCGAGTTGGCCACCGCGTCCAGGCTGCAGTTCCACGTTGTGGACTTCAAGACCTTGGGGAACGAACTTGAGCTGCATGGCGCAGCCGACGTTCGGATCGCCGCCAGCGGTGTAACTGATGATTTTGGAGCCGACCTGAAGGTCCTTGGCGCCAAGAATGTAGGCTTTTTCGCCGTCGTTGTATTGTACTAAAGCGATGCGGCAGTTGCGGTAGGGATCGTATTCGATCGCCGAGACAACACCGGGCACATCGAGTTTAGAACGCTTGAAATCAACGAGGCGATATTGACGAGCATGACGCCCACCCTTGTGCCAGCAGGTGATCCGCCCCTGGCTGTTACGGCCAGCGCGGTAGTGGACCTTGACGGTCAGCTTCTTTTCTGGCTTGCCTTTGGTGATCTCGGCAAAGTCAGGAATGGTGGTGTGGCGGGCACCGGCGCTTGAGGTGTGCAGCTTGCGGAATGGCATGTCAGACCCCTTCGATCTTCTGGCCAGCGGCCACGCGGACGATAGCTTTTTTCCAGTCGGCTTCATTGCCGGAGATGCGCGAACGGATGCGACGGTCTTTGCCGATCACATTCATCGTGTTGACGCGCTCGACGGTGACTTTGAATAACTGCTCAACCGCCTCGGCTATCTGTACTTTGTTCGCCTTCGGATGAACTTCGAAGGTGTACTGGTTGAGCTTATTCTGCTGGTGAACCGTTTTCTCGGACACCACCGGCTTGCGGATGATTTCGTGGGCGTTCATGCCAGCTCCTTCACCAGCGCATCAAGCGCGGGTTTCGCGAAGACGAGGTTGGCGTGGGTCAGCACGATGCCGGCGTTCAGGTTGCGGCGTTCGGCGACGTTCACCTTCGGGATATTGTTGGTCGACTTGACCAGCATCGGTTTGGCACCTTCGCTAATCAGTAGGGCGCCTTTGCCCATGATGCCGACTTTTTCCAGAAACTTGGCGATCGTGCGGGTCTTCGGTGCGGTGAGCTCAAGGCCATCGACGCAGTGGATCTTACCCTGTTCGAGCTTGTAGCGCAGCGCCGAACGCGTGGCGATCCGGCGTTCCTGCATGTTCATTTCGACCGAGTAATCGCGCGGACGAACGGCGTGAGCGCGACCACCGCCAACCCATTGCGGACTGCGGGTCGAACCCTGGCGAGCGCGGCCAGTGCCCTTCTGTTTCCAGGGCTTGCGGCCACCGCCGGCGACTTCGCCACGGTCTTTGTTCTTGTGCGTGCCTTGGCGCTGACTGGCGAGATGCGCGATGAGCGCTTCTTTGAGCAGGGCGCGGCGTACGGCGATGTCGAGCTTAGTCGGGTCGATCTCGACCTGGCCGGTCTTGACGCCACTCGCATTGTAGACGTTGATCGCGGTCATGGGTTAGCCCTGCTTAATTTCAACCAGCGCGCCGTTGGGGCCAGGAATGGCGCCCTTAACTACGACGAGGTGGTGTTCAGAGTCGATCGACACGATTTTGAGATTCTTGATCGTCACCTGTTCGTTACCGAAACGGCCGGCCATATGGTGACCGAGCGCAACCCGCGATGGATCCATACGACAGCCGATAGCGCCGGGCAGACGTTCACCCATCGCACCGTGACTGGCGCCTTGGCCAGCGAAGTTCCAGCGCTTCATAACGCCGGTGAAACCGCGGCCTTTGGTGTTGCCAACGACATCGCATAATTTCTTCTGATCGAGGATCGCGACGGTGAGCTTGGCTCCGGCCTTGGCTTCGACGCCGTTGGCAACAGGAACTTCGCGCATGGCCTGACGAATGGCAACGTCGGCTTTCTTGAACTCGCCGGCGATTGGCTTCGAAGCCTTGCGACGACGCTTGCCGACCGCGACTTTCAGCGCGTCGAAACCGTGCTTGTCCTTATTCTTTACTTCAACGACTTCGTTGGGGAGGCACTGGATGACGGTCACGGGGACAGCGACTTCGCCGTCATAAACCCGGGACATGCCGACCTTGGTGCCGTAGATGGCGACGGGCATGGGCTTACCTCACCGTCTGCTTAATGGTGATGTCGACGCCAGCGGGCACATCGACTTTCGAGAACACATCGTTGGTCTTGGCGGTCGGCTCGAGAATTTCGATCACACGGCAGTGGGTGCGGAGCTCAAACTGCTCACGCGACTTCTTGTCGATGTGGGGTGAACGCTGAACCGTGAAGCGTTCGATGCGCGTCGGCATCGGAACGGGACCGGCAACGCGCGCACCCGTGCGCTTCGCGGTTTCGACGATGTCCTGGGCGGCCTTATCAAGGATACGATGATCGTATGCCTCAAGACGAATCTTGATCTTTTCTTTCACACAAACTCCTCGACGACCAGCGTCGGGTCAGCCTCTTGGCTGCAGTGGGCCCGTTGGACCTGACACCGTGTGGTGTCTTCCGGTGCGAGCGGGCTTGAACTCGCACTGGTGGCCCCCAGAGGTTGAAGTCTTGCGACCCCTACGTGGGTGGAGCGGCGCAATATGGTGTAGGTTGCGAAAGCGCAAGGGGGTAAATGAAGGTCATTGCCACTAGCTGCGAGCTGCGCGCGCCGTGGGCGCTGGCTACGCGCGCTTCGCTCGGGCTGCGATCGAACTGCGGAATTCGTAGCCGCCAAGCAGAATGCTTGGCCGTAGCCAGCGCTTGCAGCGCGCGCAACCAGCACGCATAGCGTGCGCGCAGCTCGCAGCCGTGGCAATGACACATTGCCGTCTAGACTCCAAACATGCGCGACTCGACGTGGCCAATCGTTATTCTTATCGCGATTTTCAGCGTAACTGTAGCTGGCGAAAGCGATTGGCCTGGTAAACGTGGTCCGCGCGATAATTGGAGCACCGACGCGCCGGTGGGATTTCCTGGCACGGGCGTGCGCGTGGCTTGGCGCGCCCAGGTTGGCACCGGATCCAGTGGCGTGGCGGTGGTTGGCAATGCCCTTGTGACGATTGGGAATCAGGACAACCAGGACTCGGTCTGCTGTTTCGACACTGTCACCGGAGGCGAACGCTGGCGCGTCCGCTACCCGGCCAAGTTGGAAGAGCGTGGCTACGAAGGTGGACCGAACGCGAACCCAACGATTGTTGGTGATCGTGTTTTTACCCTTTCGCGGCAAGGATTGCTGCTGTGTCTCGCATTGGCTGACGGTCATGAAGTATGGCGTCATGATCTCGTTGCCGATCGTGTGCCTCAACCAAACTACGGATTTTCCTCTGCGCCGGTGCTGGCCGACGGATTGGTGGTGCTAAATATTGGTGCGCATGGCCGTGCCTTTGATGCAGCGAGTGGTGTATTGCGTTGGGAAAGCGGATTGCGTGCTGACGGTTATTCGAGTGCTGTAGTAGCCATGATCGGCAACGAACGTGCAGTTCTGATTTTTTCCCGCACGGCCGTTAGCGCAGCGCGTTTAGCGGACGGCAAGAAACTATGGTCGCAACCATGGGCGGTGAAACATGCGGTAGCTGATCCGTTGCTTGTCGGTGAACGTGTTCTGGTTACGCACGCTTATGGCAGCGGCAGCATCTTGCTTGATCTTGCCACGGGCGAACGCGAGCGCGCATTCCCGCAGATGTGTTTTGCCGGACTCTTGTATCCGCCGGTGCGGATTGGCGAGCATCTCTACGGCAGTAGTGGCGATAAAAACGCCGGTGATTTACGGTGTCTTTCGTTGGATGGAACAGTACGTTGGCGTGATCATACCTTGGAATCCGGCAACAGCATCGCGGTGGGCAACTGGCTCGTCATGCTCACGCGTCATGGCACCTTGGCCGTCATCGAGGCCAGCGCCGAACGCTTTCAGCTGCGTTGGCGTAGTCAGCTGTTGTCCGGCACGTGCTGGACGCATCCGGTGTGTGCCGGTGGTCGTCTCATTGTTCGCGACGCCGACGGCAATCTCGTCAGCCTGGACATTATTCAGGGCCAGTGAGTCGGCCGCTGGAGATGCGGCGGCAGCAGCGTTCGCGCATCGCCAAGCGCAGCGTCGAGTTGTTCCTGGGTCAGACCAATACAGGTCGAGAGATCGCTGGATCGTTCGACCGGTTCGGTGATATCGGCTTCGCTGCGATCGACGATGCGGACCATGGTGGTGCCGAGTCGCGCTCCGCGTAGATCGGCTCCCCTGAGATTCGCGCCGCGCAGATTGCAGCCGCGTAGATCAACTCCGGCCAGACACGCATTCGTCAGGTTGGCGGCGGTGAAATTAGTACCGTGGGCATCGGCATCGCGGAGATCGACTTGGCAGCAGTTGGCTCCGCTAGCATCAACCTCCGAGAGATCAGTCCGTTGCATGTGCGCGTCACGTAGGTCGGCGCGACGCAGATCAGAACCAGTGAAATTTGCGTCATTAATAGTGGCTGAACGCAACGAGGCGGCGACTAAATCAACCTCGCTGAAGCCACCGTGGTGGGCCTGCATTCGATCAAGCCGTGCCCGGGTGAGATTGGAATTGGCAAGCCGGACGTGGTCGGCTTTGCAGTCGGTGAGATCCGCGTCGGTCGCTTGCAGGGCGAACAGGCGCGCCCGTGTGAGATTCGCTCCCGCGAAGCATGTCCGAGTGGCATTGGCCTCACGGGCACTGGCGTTGGCGAAATTGGCATTTGTACAGTTAGCGCCTGAAAAATTCGCGTAATCGGCGATCATGCCTACGGCGACGACGTTGCTCAGGATGGCGGCGATGGCGATGGTGCCGTGCAGATCAGCCGCGGATAATTGTGCATTGCTCAGGTCAGCACCATCCAAACGACAGCCACTGAGGTCAGCATGGCGGAGGTCGCAATCCACGGCGCGCAGATGGCTCAGATCACTGCCAGCAAGATTCATCCGCCCCAGGGCCAGTCCGCCGAGATCAACCGCTTTGCCGCTGATCGCAGCTAGTTGCACGCATGAAAATGCACGACTGCGCCGCGTTGGCGATGAGTCATGAGTCAAGGTCCACAGGGGGAACAGCTCCGGCAGGAACCACCACAGCAGGGTGAGCGCGACCAACAACGCGGGGAGGATGGTGAACCACCGATTGCGCATCATGGTGATCGTGCTTGGCTGATGTGCTGTTCCAGTTGTGTTGGCTAGTCAGAATTAAAACACTTAAGTAAATTAATATCAAATAGTTACGAATAAATTTAGATTGGGACATGAGGTCGCCGAGAGTGGTGGCGCCAGGGATAAGCCACTCTGCACTAGCCACTCCCCACTTGTCCCTAGGTTCGCACGCATGTCCGGCTTCCTTGGTGATGATCAAGTACGACGGGTCCGCGAGGCGGTCGATCTCGTCCAATTGATGAGTGAATACGCACCGGTGCGTAAGAGTGGTGCAAATTTTACCTGCTGCTGTCCGTTCCACCAGGAGCGGTCGCCAAGCATGTACATCTATCAGCAAGACCAGCACTATTACTGCTTCGGCTGCAAAGCACACGGCGATGCGATCACGCTGCTGCGTGAAAAAGAAAACGTGTCGTTCGCGGACGCGGTCGAATTGCTGGCAAAACGCGTGGGAATCACCCTCGAATGGCAACAGGGCTCTGGCCGAGGCGGTAGCGAACGTGGCGATCGAGATCGTTTGTTGGCTGCTGCGGAATTCGCCTGTGGATTTTACGAACGCTGTTTGTGGGAATCTCCGGAAGCCGCTGCCGCTCGAGAGTATCTGCAAGGTCGTCGTTTGACGGAGACAACCTGTCGGCGCTTTCGCCTGGGTTGGTCGCCAGGCCACGGCCAGTTGGTTGACGCTGCGCGGCGGCAGGGGATCGAGCCACGGACATTGGCGTCCATCGACTTTGCCGTTGAGCGCGATGGCCGTTTGGTCGATCGTTTTTTTGAACGCGTGACCTTTCCGATCTGCGACCGATTTGGCCACCCGTTGGCCTTCAGCGCCCGGTTGTTGCCTGAGGCAGAACGAGCAGCCAAAGAGGCTGGTCGTGGAGTCGGCAAATACGTCAACAACACAGACACACCTCTGTATCATAAGTCAAGCTGTGTATTCAACTTGCATCACGCTCGCGTGTCCTGCCGCGACGAAAAGAGACTGGTGGTCATGGAAGGTCCGACCGACGTGATGGCGGCGGACCAAGCGGGATTCAAGGCTTGTGTCGCCGTGCTGGGGACGGCACTGACCGCTGAGCACGCGCGGCAACTCGGATCGCTGATCGGACGCGAAGGGGATGTGGTGTTGTTGCTCGACGGCGATCGCGCCGGACAAGAGAACGCGCTGAAGGCTTCGCGGACCTGTTTGGCTGCCGGTGTGCCGGCAAAAGTGGCAATATTACCCGATCAGTTGGATCCGGCGGAGTTGCTGGCCGAGGCCAGTGCCGGATCGGAATCGCAAGCCGTGTTCGAACGCGTTTTAGCGACGGCACGGCCTGAATTCGATCATTTACTCCGCACATTGGCCCCACGTCCAGTGGAGCTTGATCGCCGCGCCCAGTTGGCGATCGCCGATCAGATTATTGCGGCAATCCGCGGCGAACCGGATCGTGAATTGCGCGATCTTCACCTCCGCGATGCGGCGGGTTGGATCGGTCTGCCTGAAGACGCACTGCGTCGTCGTCTGGCCGGTGAGCTGCCGGTAGCGACTCAAAAAACAGATGCGGCGAATGGCGTTGATGCGCTTGATCCGTTACCGCCCATGTTGGAGGAAGCGCTGCACATCCTCGTCTGCGAACCAGCCCTGCGCGCGACCGCGGCTGATGATCTGCGTTTGGAACCGCGCCACTGGCCGAAGCCATGGAATGCGGTGGCTAGCGCTCTCATGCTGCATGCTGAGGCTGATGTGCATGCCATTGTTCAAGACGAAGCGGTGGCGGCGGTGCCGGCACTGGTCGAAGCAGTTCACCGGTGGTCGGCGCAGGGCCTTGCTGCGCGAGTTCCGGTAGTCGCAGATCCAGCAGCCAGACTTGGCGAAATAGCTGGTGAAATCAGGCGAAGGGATGTTCAGGAACGCATTCGTGTCATTGACCATGAACTAGCCGAAGCACGGCGATCCGGTGATCGTGCTGGCGAACGCAGGCTGCTTGATGAGCGATTTGCAGCGACCAAGGACCTGCGTGGCATGGGTGGGCGTGGATAGGGGTACTCGCTCCGCCACTGAAAGCAGAAAAAGCACTGGCGAATTGGACAAATCTGAGAAAATGAAGGATAGAAACTGGTTCAGCCCTTGCTCATGGGGCCGAAACGATAAAATCATAGCCCCTTCGAGATCGGCACCAAGCCCATGGCTAAGACGAACGCACCTACCAAACCCATTACCGTCGCGATTTCCGCGGATGGTGAGGGGCCAGCCCCAGGTGCGCCGCAGGCTCCGATGACCGTCGTCGACATCGTCGCGGTGTTGGTGAAGCAGGCCAAGAAGGGCAAGGTCACCTACGACCAGCTCAACGCGATTCAGGAAGAGGCGGTCAACGATCCGCACAAGTTGGACGCGATTCTTGAAGAGCTTGAGAAGCGCGGACTGGAACTCGTCGAAGACACGTCTGATGGCGGCGGCGAAGAGGGTGGCGAAGAAGATGCCGCTGGCTCCGCCTTTGAAAGTTACTCCGCGCCGGAAGAGACCGAAGCCGAGATTGGCGAGAAGATCGACGATCCGGTGCGCATGTATCTGTCGCAGATGGGCGAGATCCCGCTGCTCAACCGCGATCAGGAAATTGAACTCGCTCGCCGCATCGAGATCTACCGCGACGGCTTCCGTCGCAAGGTGATGACCACCTTGGACGCGGTTCGCCGCGGCATCCAGTGGGTTGAGGAGCAGAAGGAAATCTGGGAACAGCAGGAAAAGAACGCAAAATCACACGGTTCTTCACCGGCTCGCGATGAACGTATCGACCGCGCTGCAAACCATCTTTCGACCTTGCACCGCATCACGGCCCACGCGCAGTCACTCTCTGACGGCGTGTTGATGAAAGATCCGTCGCGTCTCGCGATCGATCAGATCCGCATCGAACGCGTGCTGCGCAATCGCCTGACCCGTTCGTATCGTTTGCTCGAAGAGATGGAACTTGACGCCAAGACCGTGATCACGGTCAAGGACGACATGCTCGACATGCGTCGGCGTTTGCTGCGCATGAAGCGCGAGATCGAACAGAACAAGCGCCGCAAGTCCCAGGCGAAGGAAAAAGAAGCCGAACTCGGTGGCCTTGAGAAACAGATCGGTGAACCGATCGATCGCTTCATCGAACGCTGCACCGCGGTGTCACGTCGCTTCCGCCTCTACGAAGAAGCCAAGCAGAAACTCTCGTGCGGTAACCTGCGCCTCGTGGTGTCGATCGCCAAGAAGTACCGCAACCGCGGCCTGTCGTTCCTTGATCTCATTCAGGAAGGCAACGCCGGCCTGATGAAAGCGGTCGAGAAGTACGAGTACAAGCGCGGCTACAAGTTCTCGACCTATGCGACGTGGTGGATCCGTCAGGGCATCACCCGCGCGATCGCCGACCAGGCGCGCACCATTCGTATTCCGGTCCACATGATCGAAACGATGGGTAAACTGCGGAAAATCCAGAAGGATATCCTGCAGGACACCGGCCGCGAGCCGACCATCGAAGAAGTGGCCGAGCGTGCTGGTATCAGCGTGACCGAATGCAAGCGGGTCATCCGCGTGTCCAAGCACCCGATCTCGCTCGACCGTCCGATCGGCGACAGCGACGACTGCTACTTTGGCGACTTCCTCGAAGACAAGAGCGCCGAGAATCCGGCGAATATCTCGTCAAACGAATTGCTCAAAGAGAAGATCACCGAAGTGCTCGACACGCTCACCGATCGTGAACGCGAAATCATCTGCCTGCGCTACGGCATCGGCGATGGCTACACGTACACCCTCGAAGAAGTCGGTCGCCGCTTCAACGTCACCCGTGAACGTGTGCGTCAGATCGAAGCCAAAGCGATCAAGAAGCTCCAGCACCCGATCCGGTCGCGGAAGCTCGAAGGCTTCATCGACACCAAGACCTATTAGTTCAGTGGCTTCGCCCCTACGGCCTTTCGGCTCGCCGGCTGCACTTGCTCCTCGGCCTACGGCCTGTGGTGCGGCGCTTGCGCTGCGTGGGCACGCAGGCCTTTGGCCTGCTGTCACCTTTGGTGACACCCACTCGCCCCCACTGGCTTTGTCATGACTCAATTTTTCTCACTGACGTTCGCAAAATTGTGGCGGCATCGGCTACGCCGATTGTATGCCGCCACCGTCATTCGGCGCCAGCCCCATCGCGTTGCGACGGGGCCCCAATGAAGTGGAACATCCCCGCTGGCGAACGTGGCAATTCGCGTGCCGCCAGAAAACGGGAGCGGCAATTACCGTTTCAGAAACCGTTAGTGAAGCCGATCCCCAAGAAGCCACTAGGAGGGTCGAGCACCGGTTCGACCACGCCGTAATCCACCATGTACGCCGTCATCGTCTACGTCCACATCAAGCCAGGTACCGCCGAGGCGTTCATCCGCGCCTGCGAGGACAATCACACCAAATGAGGACACCTGTCCGCCATCCGGACGATGATCCTATATCTCGGGCGGG
>CAZZAM010000028.1:0-49082 GCA_964652775.1 uncultured candidatus Brocadiaceae bacterium
GATCATTCCGCTCTGAACCTGTCTCAAATCACCCACTCAATCGGGAGAAGACCCCCAAATCTACACCCGTTCAACGCAAGAATCCGGTTATATTATCGTGACTGAAACTCGCCACTGCCTTGCCATCGCGCAGCAGGCGTCCTTTCCAATGGACCACACAGCCAGCATCATAACGGGTATCGAACGACAGCTCGACCTCCAACTGATCACCGTTCTTCGCCACGAGCGGCGCCTGCAGCGGCAGGTAGATCTGCTCCCAGTGGGTCGGCGGTAGTAACGGGCTGGTCGAGAGCGTGACGCCCGGCACCAGTTCGGCCTCCCACCACAAGCACAAGCCGTACACCGGACCTGCGGGCATGCTCCACGTGGCGATTCCACGGCGGCGGCTGGGTTCGTCTCCGGGGAACGACATGCGATCGATGCGCTGCGGAAAGCGACCTTTGTCGAGCAAGTCCGCAACCGCAATCGTCCGCACGTAGCCGTTGCTGAGCGCGATCCGCCGCACCGCCTGCAAGTCCACGCGCTGATGCTCATCAAACTGGTCGATGCCCTGTTGCGTCGTTGCACCAACCACCGGGCACACCCACTGATCAACTCGCGACGGGATCATCTGACCGCCCGGTGCGAGCCAGCGCCGCGCATCGACCAGCGATTCGATGAGATGCTCTTCCCCAGCGAAATGACCGAGGACTTCCGCGATAATGAGGTCGACCGGTTCGGGCGGTGCCAACGCGGTCGAATGGCCCTGGGTGAAACGAATGCGCTTGCAGCCGTTTTCCTTCACCACCTGCCGCGCCAGTTTGATCACGCCCGCATGCAGATCACAGGCCCACACACTGCGTGCGCCAGCGCGCTCGCATAGGATGGCAAGAAAGCCCGTACCAGTGCCCAGATCGGCTACGCGGGTTTTGCCAGATTGGATGCTGCGATGGATGGCTTCGGCGAACGCCTCGTTGCGGACGCGATCACCAAGAAGTCGGCGCTGGGATTCGATCACGATGGCATGGTCTACTGTTTTGACCCCCAAGGCAACCGCAGAGGCGCAGAGGCCGCGGAGATCGCAGAGGAGAAAATGTCACGATCACCGCATCTTCACCGTCAATGACCGCCCACCCCTCCTCCGCGTCCTCTGCGGCATCTGCGGTTGCCTTGACCATTCCAGAGAACCTGTCCCGAGTGATGAGCGCCCGCCTCCATTGCTCGGCCCACGGGCACAACTACAAGGCAAACCTTGGAGATCTTATGAACAACTGCATTCGCCCTGGCACCATCTGGTTGGATACGCAGGGCAAGCGCATCCAGGCGCACGGTGGTTCGGTGATCACCGTTGATGGTGTCTTCTACTGGTATGGCGAAAACAAAGAGAAGACGCTGCCTGGTTCAGGCATCTGGCACTACGGTGTGCGCATGTACCGCTCACGCGATCTGTACAATTGGGAAGACCTGGGGTTGGTGCTGCCACCGGTGCTTGATAACGAAAATGATCCGCTGCATCCGGCGCGGTTCATGGACCGCCCGCATATCATCTACTGCGCCGAGACGCGGAAATTTGTCCTGTGGATGAAAATTATGGGCAAGGACACAGCGCAATCGCAGGCGCTCATGACCATTGCTACCGCAGACACCATCACCGGACCATATGTCGTCGTCAAACAGATACGACCACTGGGCATGAGTTGTGGTGATTTCGATTTGGTCGTCGAGCCGAGCGACGGCAAAGCCTATTTCTACTTCGAACGCGTGCACAGCGAGATGATCTGTGCCGATCTGACAGCGGATTACACCGATGTATCCGGCTATTACTCAACCCACTTTCCGGCCACCAATCCGCCCTTTGTCCGCGAGGCACCGGCCTACTTCCGCCGTGGACGCATGCACTACCTGTTCACCTCTGGCACCACCGGTTACTTTCCCAACCCAAGCGAAGTCGCCTGTGCGTGGAGTTACCACGGACCCTGGCGCGTGCTCGGTGATCCGCATCCGAAAGATCCCGAGCACACGTCGTATCGATCGCAAATTACCAGCGTTTTCAAACACCCCGGCAAGAAAAATCTCTACATCGCCCTGGCCGATCGCTGGTTGACCGACTTGCCCAAGGTGCTGCCGGATATCGGCGGGGCGTTCGATGCCGGATTCCGCGCTGATGCGCCCGATTGGTCTCGGCTTGAGGCACTGAAGGGGCTATCCGCAACTAATACGTCACTCGCTGACTATGTCTGGTTACCCGTGCGCTTCGACGGCGAGATGGCGTTCCTCGACTGGCACGATGAATGGCGAATTGAGGACTACGTCTAGTAAAAATTTGGCCTTGGAAGAAACTCAAGGCAACCGCAGAGGCGCAGAGGCCGCTGAGATCGCAGAGGAGAGCGTCAATCGGATCGTCATCATGTGGGTGAGTGGCGCCAGAAACAGCAATGACTTTAAACTCCAGCCCTCTGCGACCTCTGCGTAGCTCTGCGCCTCTGCGGTTGCCTTGGACTGCGTTGTTTAGGCTCAGTCCCAGTTGATGATGACCTTCAGGCTGTCGGTCGAGCTGGCGCGCTGGATGGCGTTCAGCATCTGATCCGGAAAGAATCGTTCGCTCGGATTGGTCATCAAACCCAGCTTGGGCAGCTTGCCCTGACTGATCAGTTGTCCCGCGAGCGTGATACCGTGCATCGATGAGCCATGCGTCGCTTGGTAGCACTGCAGTTTATAGTGGACCTGATTATTGAGATCGACTTCGTGAGCGATGCGCGGCTTGCCACCTGCGCCCTTCACCCCGGCGTGAGCATCCAGGACGGTGCCGTAGCCCATCAGTTTTACCGATAATTCGTAGCCTTCCTTACACGGCGCGTTCATCATGACGAAGTGCGGTTCGTTGAACGGCTTGCAGTGATCGAACACGTTCTGCACCACGTGCTCGTCCCAACGCACGCCAACCACGCGATCATCAGCGAAGTCACGCAGCACGCGCTCCAAACGATCGAGGCCGCGATTCACCATGATGATCTTGCGCGCACCCATCGCTTGGCAGCACTGGAGTGCGTAGGTGCTCTGCGAGCCAGCACCGATCAGAACCACCACGCGATTGGTGATGCAGTTGTTTACCCGGGTCATGCCTTCGAGACCGCAGGCGAGCGGCTCAAGATGACAGGCCTGATCGGGCGTGATGCCGGCCGGGAACTTCACGATCGGGCCAAGATCGACAAACCACTTGGGCAAGATCGCGTGCGAGCGCGCAAAGCCGGGATACTCGTGACCGGTGGCCTGGGTGTTTGGGCAACTCGTCCAATCGCCGGTGCCATTATCACCGCAGTAAATACAGGCGCGATCGCCGCAGGGGATATCACAACCGAGACCGACCAGATCACCGGGCGCGAACTTGGTGACACCAGTGCCAACCGCTTCGACGGTGCAACTCGCCTCATGCATGATGATCGCCGGCCACGATTTGATGCGCGGCAATCCGACTTTGTGAATAACGACATCCGACTGGCACACCGACACGCGCCGCGTGCGCAGCAGAATTTCGCCCGGACCAGGTTCGCCGATCGGCAGATCCGCGCGGGCAAACGTGCCACCCGGTTTGTCGAGGAGGTAGGTTCGGGAGCAAGTTGCGAGCATGGTGTGATCCTAAACGCAACCTTCGACGGACATGAAGAACTGGAGGACCGAAGTCATACAGGGCCTGTAACCCAACGTCTGATCCTAGATTGCTCCATTGAAACATCCCAAGGCAACCGCAGAGGCGCAGAGGCCGCTGAGATCGCAGAGGAAATCAAAATAAGATAGTCGCCCTGCGGGTGATCGGCATCAGGAACAACCGCGTCTTCCAACCTCCATCCTCTGCGACCTCTGCGTAGCTCTGCGCCTCTGCGGTTGCCTTGAAAGGAATAATCTAGCTTGATAGCCTTGACCACTCCGTTCCTCTGGTTCTCCATGTGAATCTATCGCGGAGTTGATGGTGATTAGGGATTGATCAGCACTTTGCTGACGAACTCGGTGCGATCCTTGAGAATCGTGAGTCCGCGCAGGGTGTCGTTGAGACCGAAACGATGACTGATGAGTGGCTTCAGCGACATGGTTCCAGCCGCGACGGCGGCAAGCGACGTGCGCCAGTCATCGGGCAAACCAGTCGATGAGTACGATGAATTCCACGTGCCAACCAACGCCAGTTCACGCCGCATCATCTGACTAATGAGTTTCGCTGGCAGGACAACGTCGCCACTCGGATTGCCGAGCATCACCACACGTCCACCGCAGGCAGCCGCAGCGACAGATGCCGTGAACGTCGCCGGAACGCCAGCCGCGTCGAGGGTGACGTCAGCGCCACGTCCACCCGTAAGTTGCTCGACCTGTTTGACCGGATCGCCAGCCTTGGAGTCGAATACCTCGGTAAAACCAAGCTTGCGCGCCAACTCGAGCGAGCGCGGTGCAACGTCGAACAGCATGATCCGCGCAGCGCCCATGGCGCGTGCCCACTGGGCAACCAGCAGGCCAATCGGACCAGCGCCAAAAACCGCGACGCTTTCACCGGCGACGAGACCGCTGCGCTTCACCGCGTGTAGCGCCACGGCGGTTGGTTCGATCATCGCACCTTCTTCGATCGACACGCCAGTTGGTAAAGGGATGCAGTTTTTCTCGGGCGCGACGACGTATTCGGCGAAGCCGCCATCCGAGCGCGAGCCAAGATAATCGTAATCGTTGCAGCGCGCATACGCGCCGCGTTCGCACTCGGGACACTTACCGCACCACAGCAGCGGGAACACCGTCACTTGGGTTCCATTCGCCAGTGTCGCACCAGCGCTCACCACCGTGCCGGCAAACTCGTGACCGCAGACGGTGGGAAAACTATACGTGCCCTTGGTGAACACGCGCGGAACGTCGGAGCCACACACGCCACAGCTACCGATCCGCACCAGCACCTCACCGGGGCCGGGCTTTGGCGTAGCGATTTCTTCAACCCGGAGGTCGTTGATCGCATGGAGAACGGCGGCTTTCATCCTAGAATGCTCCTTTCAAGGCAACCGCAGAGGCGCAGAGGCCGCAGAGGTCGCTGAGAATTGGGGTTGGAAGACGCGGTTTCCCCCGGCGCCAATCACCCGCAAGGTGACAATCTTTTTCGCTCTCCTCTGCGATCTCAGCGGCCTCTGCGCCTCTGCGGTTGCCTTGGGATATGTCAACGGAGCAATCTATATCCATGTCGATGCCCCGAATGGTTAGTTGTGCGTGGTCAGTTGTGGCTTGGCGCTGGCAACTTGCCACTCGCCAGTCACCACCGGGGCGACGGCCCGCCGACTAACCCCCTCCGCCGCGGCCGCGCGGGTGCGCCGGACGTTGTCGACCAGTGCTGATCCAGTTGCGAAGATACTGCTGGATCCACCGATCAATTCGTCGGCTCCGGCGGCGACCATGTTGGGGATATGCTGGAAGGAGACGTTACCATCAACCGCGATCGGAATGTTGCAGTTGTGCCGGCGCAGGAAGTCCTTCACGGCGGCAATCTTGTTGATCGCCGACGGCACCAGTTGCTGACCGGCGAATCCAGGGTTCACCGTCATCACCAGCACGAAGTCCAAACGATTGAGCACAAACTCCAGCGACTCGACCGGCGTATGCGGATTCAGCGCCACACCGGCTTTCATGCCGAGCTTGCGAATGTTGGTGAGCGTACGGTCGAGGTGGCGGCAGCTTTCGACGTGGACGCTGACGCGATCGGCACCGGCATCTTTCGCCAGTTGCACAAAGAGATCGTTGTTCTCGACCATGAGATGCACGTCGATTGGCAGCGTCGTGCAGCGGCGCAGGTGCTTGAGCTGCTCGAAGCCGAGGACGAGGTTCGGCGTGAAGGCACCGTCCATGACGTCGAAGTGCAGCATCTCGCAGCCTGCGTTCTCAAGCGCGCGCGCCGCGTCGGCAAGGTGACATTGATCGGCACACATGATCGATGGCAACAACTGCACAGCAGCAGGCGCGGCCTGAATACTGGGTTTTTCCGCAAGTTTCCCTTCACGCAGCCAAGTCTCGCGCAGATGACGCAGCGATTCGCGCAGCATCTCTTCCAGTCCACTGTCACTGTAATCGCGTCCGAGTTTGGGTCCTCCGATCTCGAGATAGCCGACGAGTTCCTGCACTGGCAGTTTGCTCGCACGTTGCTCCAACCACGTCCGGCACGCAGTGACATCGATGATCCCGGCACTGCGTTCAGCTGCGCGGAAGCCAAAGGTCTTGTCGTACATCTTGTCGGTATTCTTGAGGTGCAGTTCGCGGCACCACGGCAGTCCAGCCTCAAGCAAACCCCAGTGATCGACCTTGATCGCTTTGTCTGACCCAGCCCATCCATGGGCGATGTCGATGCAGTAGCCCGGCACCGCCGTGTCCGCGTGAGAGCGATGATACGCCATCAGCTCGTCCATCATCCGACGCTGTTCTTCGGGACTGGTCGGTGGTTCGGCCTCGCAGCTCATCGGCTCGATCGTCAACTCGGGAACGCCGCGCTGGTGGGCGAGGTGCATCAGCTCTTTGAAATGTTTGATGTAGCAGTCCCAACCCGCTTGCTTGGTGTCCATGCGATCGCGCAGCACCGCGCCGGGGTTGTGTCCGGCTGAACGCGCGCCGAGTAAGCCGGCGATCTCAATCAGGCGTTCGTGATTTTTGCGCGCGACGCCAACCCACTCGCCGCCTTGGAAGTAGCCACCGAGTTCGCGGTGTGCTGTGAACACACTGCTGATCGTGATGCCGTGATCGGTCGCTTCGGCGCGCAGACGCTTAAAGAAGCTGTCGGGCAGCTGGTACAGCTCGAAGAAGGTGCCGAGCTGGAGGTGCTTCGCGCCCTCCTCAGCCATGAGCTTAAACAGCCACGCATAGCTGTAGCGATACAGGATCGGATCACTCTTTACGCCGAGCTGGAAGTGCATCATGGCGGCGATGCTAGTGATCTGAATTGACGGATTCTAGTCTTTTAAATGATCCATTGGCGTGATTATTCGATCAATATCGATCACTCTTGAGTCGAGGTGAATCGCTGTAACTACTTATTGATATATAATTTACAAAAATAACCCGTTCGCGGATATGCATAACATGCCGCCTAAAGCTGGCGTTGGAAAAACGACAAGGCAACCACGAGGACACAGGGAAGCAGCAGGGGACAGGGGAAAGGCAGATGGGGTCCGCCAGTTTGTCGCGCGGCATGTCCCAGTGTCCCCCGTGGCTCTCCGTGTCCCCGTGGTTGCCTTGCGGTGGCTGCACGTTTTGCAGACCCACGCGACCCGTTTAAGGCAGTGCCACGAACCGCTTATAGGTCGCTTCCCAGGCTGCATGGTCCTGCGGCTTCCACGTTTCGACCGGGAAGCTGCGACGGACGATGGCGCGCAGTTCAGCCAGATCCTTGATGTGGCCGAGGGCCAAGGCCTGAACCAACAGATTGCCGATCGCGGTTGCCTCAACCGGACCAGTGATGACCGAACGGCCCGTCGCGTTCGCCGCGAATTGGTTGAGCAGACGATTCTTGGAACCGCCGCCGACGACATGCAGACGCGACAGCTTCTGGCCGGTCAGGGATTCGAGCGCCTCCAGCCCGCGCCGATAGGTGAGCGCCAGCGATTCAAGGACACAGCGGATCATCGCGCCAGGGCCTTCGGGAATCGGCTGGCCGGTCTCGCGGCAATAGACGCCGATCTTGATCGGCATGTCGCCAGGTCCGGCGAAACGCGCATCGGCGGGATTGATAAACGACGCCAGCGGTTTGGCTTCGCCTGCGAGACGGGTCAATTCATCGTAGCTGTACGTGGTGCCCTCGGCCTCCCAATGGCGGCGACATTCCTGCACGATCCACAGCCCGACGATATTTTTGAGGAAGCGCACGGTACCGGCGACGCCGAGTTCGTTGGTATAATTTTCCGCCAACGCCTCGGGCGTGGCGATCGGCGCCGGAGCTTCGACGCCAATCAGCGACCACGTGCCGGATGACAAGTAGGCCCAGCCTTCGCCCTCAGCCGGCACAGCGGCAACCGCTGCACCGGTGTCGTGCGAACAGGTGGCGATAACCTGGGCATTGCCGATACCCAGTTCAGGAATCGCCGGTCCCAGCACGCTACCTGCGGGCACAACCTGCGGGAAAATCCGCGCTGGAATCCCGAGTTTTTCAATGAGCGACGACGACCACTGACGCGTGTGCGGGTTGTAGAGCTGACTGGTTGAGGCCAGGGTTTCCTCGGCCACCGCAACGTTCGAGAACGCCCAATTGATCCAGTCAGCGATCATCAAGAACCGATCGGCCTGCGCCAACACCGCCGGACGACGCGACGCATCCCACTGCAACTGATAGATCGAGTTAATGGTGATGAACTGGATGCCGGTCTCGCGGTAAATCTCGGACCGCGGCACCAACAGGAACACTCGCTGGAACCCCGTATCGCCGCGCCGATCACGGTAGTGATACGGCAGCGAGATCATTGCCTCGCTCGAATTCGTCAGCACGTAGTCAACGCCCCACGAGTCAGTCGAAATGCCGTCGATGTGGCGATCCTTCGCCGCTACGCGCACACCGGTACGCAACTCCTCAAGAATCCGTGGCAGATCCCAGCGCAACGAATCGCCCATCACGATACCACCAGTCGGGAAGCGGTGGATCTCCTCCATCGTCAACTGGCCATCAGCAAGAACTCCGCGCATCACGCGGCCGCTCTCGGCGCCAAGGTCACAAGCGATGTAGGTACGACTGGCCATGGGATGCTCTCCGGAATGGTCGGAACCGTAGTCGCGCATCAGCGGCGGCAATGGGTCGCGGGAACGCCAGGTTCCAGGTTGGCTCGACGACAACCATCCATCCAACTATGCACCACATTGCCCCGGCCAGGCTGGAGCCTGGCGTTCCCAGGTTGGCGAATCATCGCAGTCTCGTTAGCATGCCGACCATGGATCTCACCACCGCCGCCGGTCGGCTCGGCATTGCCCTCTGTTTGGGCTTGCTCGTCGGGCTGGAGCGCCAACGGGTGAACCATCGCCTTGGTGGAGTCCGCACCTTTGCGCTGATCACCGTGTTTGGATTTCTCTGCGCGCTGCTGGGCAAGGAACTCGGACCGTGGGTGGTTCCGGCTGGCCTGTTGGCAACCATCAGCGCGCTCATTGCGGGCATTTGGCGCGTTCGCGACAACGAAAATGGTGGGCCGCATCTGACCACCATGTTCGCTGCCGTGCTGATGTTCGGCGTCGGTGCGTGGCTGGTGGTCGGCGATCCCTTATTGGCGGCCGTAATCACCGGTGGACTCACCATCCTCCTGCATGCAAAGGATCGTCTGCACCGGATCGTTGATTCGCTGGGTCAGGAAGACGTGACCGCGATCATGCAGTTCATCCTGATCACACTGGTGATCTTGCCGCTCTTACCTAATCGCACGTTCGGTCCATACGACGTATTCAATCCACGCGAAGCCTGGATTCTCGTGGTGCTTATCGTGTCGATCAGTCTTGGCGGTTATCTTGCTTACAAACTTGCCGGAGCGCGGATTGGGACACTGCTCGGCGCCCTGCTTGGCGGATTGATCTCGTCAACCGCCACAACGGTCAGTTTCGCCCGCCGCACCAAAGCTGGCCAGGGCGTCGGTTTAGCTGCGATGGCGATCATGTTCGCTTCATCCATCTCCGCACTGCGCGTCATTGGGATCGTCGTACTCATCGCGCCAGCGCAGGCCCGCTTCTTTTGGCCACCGTTAGCGTTGATCGCCATGGTGATGTTGCTCATCGCCGTGGTACTGTGGTTTACTGCCAAGGACGAACATCAAGGCGCCACCGAGCACAAAAATCCCGCCCAACTTGGCACTGCCCTGACCTTCGCCGCACTGTACGGCATCGTGCTGATCGGCGTTGAATGGGCACGCACGCAACTTGGCTCCGGTGCGATCTACGGGGTTGCCGCTGTCAGCGGCGCGACTGACATGGATGCCATTTCGCTCTCGACGGCGCGCCTAGTCGATCACGGCAGCCTTGCTGCCGAAATCGGCTGGCGCGCGATCCTGATCGCCCTGATGGCCAACGCAGTGTTCAAGGGCGGCATCGCCGTCGTGCTGGGCAGTCGCAAGCTTGGCTGGTTGGTAGGATCGCTCTTTGCCGTCGTGATCAGCGTCGGTGGTATCATCCTGTGGTTATGGCCCTGATAGAGATAAGGAATGTAGAATGCTCGAATGTAGAATGCTCGAATGATTGAGTAGAGTTATCAGCGACCGATCTCGTTGATGCGAATGTTTTCAAACGCGACATTCGAGCATTCGCACATTCGAGCATTCGCGCATTCTACATTACGACTCCACCCCCGTCTTTCCCACCACTGAAATTCCTTGCCAACGTCCGGCTCGCCAACGCAGCCAGAACAATGAGCCACCGACGATGTACAGTACAATTTGCAATGACCACACCTGCAACGGCGTCCAGTCGGCATAGTGCAGGCCGATGATCACGATCGGCAGCGGCATCCAGTGCAAACCGACTGAGATGCACATGGTAAAGAACGCATCGCCAGCCGCACGTAGCGCGCCACTCACCACCAGTACCACCGCATCCATCAACACGTAGGCCGCAGCTATCCGCAACATATCGGCGGCCAAAGCCGCTGACGTTGTGAATGCCGGGGTGACCTGCTCGGGTTGAAACATCGACACCAACGCTTGCGGTGCACCAACGAAGGCGATCAGCACCACACCCGAGTACATCATGCCCAACATGATGCCGGATCGAACCACACGCTTGGCTGTTTCGGGTGAGCCAGCTCCCATCGCGCGGCCAACCAGGCTAGAAACGCCGATCTGCAAGCCGACCAAAGGTACGAAGCAAACGATATCCCAATTGAACACCAGCGTTGTCGCCGTGGCCGTCATCGGTGCATGCGCGTGATAGACATCAATCATCGCACTGAAAGCCAGCAGATTGAGCATGAATTCGATGCCGCCCGGCAAGCCATAACGCAACAACGTCCGCATTTCAGAGGCGTCGAAGTACCAGGACCTCATCACCGAGTAGGTTTTTCGAATCGCTGGCGTCAGATAAACGCAAATAAGAATCACGAGACCACTGGCGCAACCAATGACATTGCCCCATGCCGCGCCGCGCATGCCGAGTTCCGGAAATCCCGCATGACCAAAAATCAAAAGCCAACTCGCTAGGATATTGACTGTCATGGCGACGATCGTTGACACCATCACCACCCGCGTCTGGCCAATACCCGAGAAAAATGACGCCATCACGCTACGTAGCAAGAAGACGCCATACCACGTGTTGCAGATATCGAAGTATTCGTTCTGTAGCGCCAGTTGCCGAGGCTCGACACCTGACGCTGCGAAGATGGCGTGAAAAACCGGTCGCAAACAGATCAGCAGCGGCCAGGCAATCAGTGCGATGATGATCGCCTGTGTCGTCGCCAGACTACAACGGTTGCGCTGACCAGCGCCAAGATGCTGCGCGACTAATGCCGTGGTGAACCCGATCGTCCCCAGAAATAACGTTCCCGTAACCAGACTGGCGAGACCGCCGACCAACGACGCATTCATCTGCTCGGGACCAAGATGGGACAGGAACAAACGGCTGGTAAAAATCATCGCCGTATCACAGCCAGTCGAAATCATCATCGGTGCTGCGACCGCCATGAGATCGCGCATCCCGCCGGCCAATGGTGCTACTATTGGTACTGATCGAGGTTTGGTCATTACTGTGCTGTCATGCGCATCGTGCCAGCGGCACCGCGTAGGGAAACCGCGCATACCACCGAGGTATGAGCTGTGCCGCCTGCACCTTGTGACAAGCGTGTAAAACGCTACACCCCCACCCGCGACGGACGTCAACCTACGTTGTTTTTCCCGTCTGTACCGCTCACTGGAGATCTCATGCGCTTGTTCATCACCGTTGTGACCGTGCTCGTCCTTGCTGCCTGTGGCGACAAAACGGATCCAAACGCGGGTAAGCCACCGACGATGCCTCCCATGCCGGTTGGCGTGGCGACGGCGATCGTGCGCGATGTACCGATCATCCGCCAGTTCACCGGACGCTTGGAAGCTGTGCAGACCGTCGAGCTGCGCACCCGTATCGGCGGAACCATCACCGAGGTCCTGGTAGCTGACGGAGCCGAAGTGAAAGCCGGTGCAGTCGTCATGCGCATCGATCGCGCACCAGTCCAGGCCGCAGTCGCACAAGCTGAAGCGGAAGTTGCTCGTGCTGAAGCACGACGCGTCCAGTCCAAGCTCCAGTTCGATCGCTCCAAGAAACTCGTCGCCGAACAAATCGTCACCCAGCAGGCCTTCGACGATGCTGACGCCGCCCTGCGCGCCGCCGACGCCGATGTCGCAGCGACGGTTGCCGCACGTGATCGTGCCAAACTCGATCTCAACTACACCGAGGTTATCGCGCCGATCAGCGGTCGCATAGGTCGCATTCAGTCCACTACTGGAAATCTGGTCCAGGCCAGCGGCATAGCGCCCGGCACGTTGCTGGCCACGCTCATCAGCAACAATCCCATCTATGCCATCTTCGATATCGACGAGACGCTCTACCACAGCATCAGTGCCCGACTGCTCGCCTCGGCTGACGCCCACGGCATCGGCCCAGCAGCAGTTCCTGTCCGGATCGCCCTGGCTGGTGAAACTACCGGTGAACATACCGGCACCATTGCCTTCGTCGATAATCAAATCGATAGCGCCAGTGGATCAATTCGTGCGCGCGCGCTGGTACCCAACCCGGACCGCAGGCTGACTCCCGGGGCATTCGTGCGGGTCGAACTGGAAGTCGCGCCTCCGCGGTCGGTCATGCTGGTCAATGAGCGTGCCGTGCTGTCACAGCTCAACACACGCTATGTGTACACCATCACCACCATGCCAGGCAAAGACCAGCAACCACCCATGGATATCTTGACCATGAGTCCAGTGCAACTTGGTCACAGCGTTGCTGGATTCCGCGTTGTCACCTCGGGGCTGACCACTACCGATCGTATCGTAGTCAATAATCTCGTCATGATTGGGCCTGGACGACCAGTCATGCCGCTGCCTGCGTCGATGGAGACGCTGCAGAATCTGGCACCGCCTGCGTCCACTACTGCCGCCGCGGTCACTCCTGAGAAGGCCCGCAAGTGAAATTGCCGCAGTTCTTCATCGATCGACCAATTTTCGCCGGGGTATTGTCAATCGTCATCTGCCTTATCGGCAGTGTGTCGATGCTGAAGCTACCAGTAAGCGAATATCCCGAAGTCATTCCGCCGACCATCTCGATCAACGCCACCTATCCTGGTGCCAGCCCTGAAACCATCGCAACCACCGTTGCCGGCCCACTCGAACAGCAGATGACCGGCCTCGACGGCATGCTGTATATGCAGTCGAACTCGACGCCCGATGGATCGATGGGGCTGACGCTCACGTTTAAAATCGGAACCAACCTCGACACGATCTTGACTGAGGTCCAGAACCGAATCTCCGTTGCCTTGCCTCGGCTTCCCGACGAAGTGCGCCGCCTGGGCGTGATCGCGCAAAAGGCGACGCGTAACTTCCTCATGGTCATCAATCTCTCGTCCGAGCCGGGCGGGATGAATCTGCTGACCCTGACCAATTACGCACAGCTTCAGGTGCGCGATCAACTACTGCGTATCAATGGCATCCGCGACGTGATGACGCGCGGTGCTGGCGAGTTCGCCATGCGCGTGTGGCTCGATCCGGAAAAGATGGCTGCGCGAGGACTCTCGCCGGCGGCGGTGACTCAGGCCATTCGTGAGCAAAATATCCAGATCGCCCCTGGTACCTTGGCCCAGCCCCCAGTTGATGGGTCAACGAGTTTTGAATTGACCATATCCACTCAGGGTCGCCTATTAGATGCCGAGCAGTTCGCCGCCATCATCGTCAGCCGTGGCAACAACGGACAGTTGGTTCGTCTCGGTGATGTCGCGCGCATCGAACTTGGTGCCAGTAGCTACAGCCTGCGCAGCCTGTTCAGCAAGCACGGAAAAAACGGCGAATCAGATGCGATCAGCCGACCCGCCGTCGCCATGATTCTGATCCAAGCGCCAGGCTCCAACGCCCTCGCCACCGCGAACGCTGTACGCGCCAAGATGAGCGAACTGCGCAAAACGTTCCCAGCCGGGGTCCACGATGCGACCTTATATGATCCGACCATATTTATCAGCGAATCCATCCACGAAGTGCTTATCACCCTCAGCATCGCCATCATTCTCGTCGTCTGCGTTGTCATTCTATTCCTGCAGACCTGGCGCGCTTCACTGATACCACTGCTGGCGGTGCCGGTATCGATCATCGGCACCTTCGCGGTCATGCAGTCGTTGGGCTTTACCATCAACGCGCTGTCCTTGTTCGGATTGGTCCTCGCCATCGGCATCGTCGTCGACGACGCGATTGTCGTAGTTGAGAACGTGCAACGGAACATCGCCTTGGGCAAGACGCCTCGGGAGGCAACCAAACAGGCGATGCGAGAAGTCTCGGGGCCCATCCTCGCAACCGCACTCGTCCTCTGCTCGGTGTTCATTCCCACGGCATTTATCAGCGGTCTTACCGGACACTTTTATCAGCAGTTCGCCATTACGATTGCCATATCCACCGCGATCTCGGCGTTCAATTCGCTGACTCTCAGCCCAGCGCTGGCCGCCCTATTGCTCAAGCCGGTCCAACCTAATCACCGTCCTGGTGGCTGGCTGTTCGGCTGGTTCTTCGCCGCCTTTAATCGCTTTTGGAGTGCCTCCTCAACCGCCTATGTCAGCCTGACCCGTCGAATCGTGCGCCTGGCCATCATCGCACTCGTGCTCTATGGCGGACTGCTGGCGTTGACTGGATACGCGTTCAACAACATCAAGACCGAATTCATTCCGACGCAGGATAAAGGATTCCTCATCGCCATCGTCAAATTGCCCAATGGCTCCTCGCTCGATCGTACCGAAGCGGTCGTGCGCAAGGTCGGTGAAATCGCGATGACGATTCCTGCGGTCGAAGGCGCGGTGCAGTTCCCTGGTGTGTCGTTGAATGGCTTCGTTCTTCTCCCCGACCAAGGCATCATCTTCATCCGACTGCGTCCATGGGCAGAACGCACCACGCCGGACATGACCGTCGACGCGGTTCGCAAGACCTTGGAGGCCCAACTCTTCGCCATCAATCAGGGCGCGGTCTTCGTTAGACCACTTCCGGCGATCATCGGCCTAGGCACGACCGGCGGCTTTAAGCTCTTCCTGGAAGATCGTGGCAGCCTGGGGACAGCAGCACTGCTTGCAGCTTCCGCAAAAATCATGGAGGAAATGCATAAAAATCCGGTTTTTAGTCCATTCATCTACTCATCCACCACCCAGAACATGCCGCGCATTGCGATCGACATTGACCGTGAGAAAGCCGTCTCCCAAGGCGTACAGCTTCCAGAAATCTACGACGCGTTGCAAGGATACTTCGGCATCGTCTACGCCAATGACTTCAATCGTTTTGGGCGATCATACCGCGTCTATATCCAGGCAGACACGCAGTTCCGCGCGCGTGCCGAGGACTTCCAACGCGTCAAAGTTCGTAATGCCGAAGGGCGCATGGTCCCCATGTCATCGTTCATCAGTCTGCATGAGACTGCCGGACCGGACACCGTGGTGCAATACAACACCTTCCCAGCCATCGACCTTAATGCCGAGGCCGCTCCTGGTCGGACTGGTGACGAAGCCCAAGCAGTACTGCGACGCATACTCGCCGAACATCTTCCTCGTGGTATCGAGGCAGAGTGGACCGATCTCGTGTATCAGCAGGAACTCGCTGGCAACACCGCGATCTATATTTTTCCGATCTGCGTCCTGCTGATCTTCCTGGTGCTTGCCGCGTTCTACGAAAGCCTAGTCCTGCCACTGGCAATCGTGCTGATCGTACCGATGTGTCTGCTCTGCGCTCTGACCGGCGTCTGGCTGACGCAGGGCGACAACAATGTCATGACCCAGATCGGCCTGATTGTGCTCGTCGGATTGGCCTGCAAAAACGCGATCCTCATCGTCGAATTCGCCCGCGAGACTGAGATCCACCAGAAGTGCAGTCCGGTCGAGGCTGCACTCGAAGCCTGTCGTCTGCGCCTGCGCCCAATCGTGATGACATCGCTCGCCTTCATCATGGGCGTCTGGCCCTTGGTCGCCGCGCACGGTGCTGGCGCTGAACTGCGCCACGCCACCGGCATCGCGGTCTTCGCCGGAATGATTGGCGTCACTGTCTTTGGATTGCTGTTAACGCCGGTATTCTACGTGGTTTTGCGCAAAATGTTCCCGAGTCAGCTGCATCGGGCTGATGAAGAACATCCCGAAGACGCGCGCTAAGGGCGCGTAATCCGCAGACCATTTGGAATGGTTATCCATAGATTGCGCAGATTACGAAGATTTCGCAGCTTCCATTCGACAATCTGCGGAATCTGCGCAATCTGTGGATAATAATCGAGAGTGATCTCTAGACGCATCGCAATAATCCTGGCCCCTACACGACGTTGGCGGCCTGTTCCTTCAGCTGATCAATCGCCACTTTGAGGTCGATGCACAACGCGGACAGCGCGGCGTCGTTCGCTTTCGCCCCGGCGGTATTGGCTTCGCGGCCGAGCTCCTGAGTGAGGAATTCCAACTCACGACCAATCGGATCGCCCCGCTTCAGCAGGCGATCGAGGGCGTCGAGGTGCGCCGCCAGCCGCGTGAGTTCCTCGGAGATATCCAGGCGTTGCGCTTCCAGTGCGACTTCACGCGCGAGCACTTCCGGCGGAACTTGACGGCCAACCGCATCGGCAACGACTGCCGCTAAACGCTCGCGATACGCAGGAATCCGCGCGGCAGCCAACGGAGCAAGACGTCCATGCACGGTGCGGAGGCGTGCAGCCAAGCAGACGAAGGCACTGTGTAGCGCTGCTCCTTCGCGATCGCGCGATGCATCAATGCGTGCAAGTGCCTGGGCAAGCGCCTCGCGCACTGGGCCAGCGGCGATCGTGGTGTCATCGCGTCCACGTCCGCCGGAAGCTAAAGCATCTGCGAGTTGCGGCGGCGGCGCGCCGATCTGCGCAGCCAGCTTGGCAAGTTCACGCCACACGGCGGCGACACGGGCCTGATCGATGACCGCCGATGATGCAGGATCCCACGCGATCTGCACACTGGCTGAACCACGCACAATCGCTCGACGAACCTCGTCGCGTATCTGTTCTTCGAGTGCCACGTCGCGCAAATCACCGCGTACGGTCACGTTCGCCGCCTTGTGGTTCACCGTCGCTACGACAACCCGGGCAACCCCCGCGGTGGACTCGACGCGACCTTCGCCAAAACCGGTCATACTGCGCATGAAAGCACGATCCTCATTGCGGATTGGGAGCGATTGGGAAATGTCGAATGCTCGAATGCTCGAATGCTCGAATGCTCGAATGCTCGAATAATGCGTGACTAGCTCCCAGGGTGTTCGGTGCCTGGTTCGGACATTCGAGCATTCGAGCATTCCTCATTTACTTGGCGGTCTTCAAACGGGCGTGGGAATCTGCCGCAGTGGCGTGGGTCAGGCGGCGCTGGGCGTGCCCCAATTCATCATCGACGATGGTCGCTATCCGCTCAAGTGCACCGCCGCCACCGAGGCGATTGCGTAAGTCGGCCAAGCCACGCTGACAGTCTGCGCGCCGTGGCCCCTGCCATAAGCGCAGGGCGTGCGCCACCAGTCGTGGAACCGTGAACTGTTCCTGCAAGAGTTCAGGACACACCCGCCGACCGCACAACAAATTGGGCAATCCCACGTGATCCGTACGGATCAGACGCCGGGCAATGGCGGCGCTCAAGGGGTCTTTGTGATAGCAGATCACATGTGGCAGACCGATGAGCCCAGCTTCCAACGTCGCGGTGCCGCTGGCGATCAGACCAACCTGGGCACGCGCGCACAATTCGCGCCAACGCCCTTCAACGAGCGGCAGATCGGTGGCGTGACGATATAATTCCAGCGGCAGATCCGGAACCCGTGAAACCAAGATGACCGGTGGCTGCGGGAGCCGAGCGGCGATCGCGGTAGCCGCGCGCGCCATACTGGGCAACAGGCTGCAAATTTCGCGCTCGCGCGAACCCGGGGCCAACAACAGCACCTGACGTCCGTCGAGTCCGAGTTCACGATCAAGAATACCGCCGTCGATCCGCTCTGGCACCAGATCAATCAGTGGATGTCCGACGTGATCCGATTGGCAGCCGAAGCGCTGGAACAACGGCGGTTCGAAAGGGAAGAAACAGAGCATGCGGTCAACTGAATGAGCGATGGACTTCGCCCGCCGCGGTGCCCACGCCCAGACCTGGGGTGCCACCACATGGATGATACGCATACCGTCACGACGCAGATCGCCGAGGCGACGGGCCAAGCGTAGATTGAACCCAGGATAATCGATGAGGATCAGCACCTTCGGCCGTCGTGCGCGAATGGTACGCTCGACATGGCGCATCGCCCGCACGAACAACGGTAGGCGTGCCAAGACCGGCCACAGTCCCATGACCGACATCCCATCGATCGGCTGCTCTATTTCGGCACCGGCTCCGGCCAGATGCGGTCCACCCATTGCGGCAACCACCGTATCTGGTCGCCGTTGTCGCAAGGCGCGCACGATCGCAGCCCCATAGGCGTCGCCCGAGGATTCACCAACGGACACGAAGAGATCGCAGAGAGGGACCATGCTCATCATGGGAATGCTCGAATGCTCGAATGCTCGAATGCTCGAATAGGAAACCAGAAAAGGCCGCAAAGCCCGGTCGGGGCCGAGCGCACTAGCCGGGGGATGCCAGCAACATTCCAGCATTCCAGCATTCCAGCATTCCTCACTAGTTTCATGATTCCCCGGCCAGAGCCCGAAAGAAGGGGTAACGCGACGACATCTTCCCCCGTATGATATGCACCTTCCTGGCAGCGCATCCCCCGACGTCATCGTGACTTGCCAAGACCCCCTGGACCCCGCATTCTGCCGACCGGACCCCTATGCCCAAGCTCGTCTGCCAATCCGGCCCGAATGCGGGTCACGAATACAAGATCAGCAAGGACATCACCGTCCTTGGCCGCCAGTCGAGCTGTGACATCCAGATCATCGACAGTATGGCCAGCCGCGCCCACTGCCATGTGCGGCGTGATGGCAAATTATGGTCGCTCATCGACTTGGGTTCACGCAACGGAACCCTCCTCAACGACAAGCGGATGTCGGAGCGTCAACTCTCCTTCGGCGACCGCGTCCGCGTCGGCCAAGCTGAATACCTATTCGTTAAAGAACCGGGCGACGTCGAGCTCAAGGACCTGCTCTCAAAATACGAGCTGTCCGAGAAGCTGGGCGAAGGCGGCATGGGCATCGTCTACAAGGCATCGCAGCGCTCAATGGCGCGCGCCGTGGCGCTTAAGATCCTCAGCCCCAAGTACGCCAGTCGGCCAAAGTTCGTCGATCAGTTCATCCGCGAAGCGCGTGCCGCCGGCGCCCTCAACCATCCCAACATCATCCAGGTCCACGACGTCGCCACCGAGAACGACATCAACTATTTTTCCATGGAATTCGTCGATGGTTCGACCTGCATGCAGATTCTTCGCGCCGATGGTCCATTCCCGCAAGGCGAAGCCCTGGAAATCTGTCGCCAAGTCGCCCGCGCGCTGGAGTACGCTCATCAGCACCGCCTGATCCATCAGGACATCAAACCCGACAATATCATGATCGGCCCGGGCAACCTCGTGAAGCTCGCCGACCTCGGGATCAGTAAGACGTTCGATGAGGCCGCCAACGAGGTCGAAGGCAAGAAGGTCATGGGCACGCCACATTACATGGCGCCCGAAGCAGCCCTCGGCAAAAAGATCGACCACCGCGTCGATATCTATTCACTCGGCGCAACGCTCTACCATCTGCTCACCGGCAAGACCCCCTACCACGGCACCAGCGCTACCGAAGTTCTCAAAGCCCACGTAATGGATCCCCTGCCGCCGCTGCAGGATCTGAACCCAGAAGTCAGCGACGATGTCTGTTCGCTGGTTGAGCGCATGATGGCGAAAACGCCTGAAGAGCGCTATCAGACGGCAACCGAGGTCGTCCAGGAGATCGAACGACTACAAGGCGGATCAAGCCTGGGCCGTGAGCGCATCCCTGGTCACGAGACCATGATCCTTCGCCGCTTTGCGAGCGGCAAAGTGGCGAGTCCTCCTGGCACCGTCGCGGGCGCACCAACAACCGGCGATCACACCCCAGATGCGCTGACTGCGGTCGCTGCACCTGGTTGGACCAGCATGCTCGGCTGGATGCTGGGCATTGCAGCGATCATCCTCATCGGATTAGCCGCATGGATGATCGGCTCGTCCAATACGAATCCAGCAACTACACATCCTACCACGCCACCAATTGCCCCACCGTCCTCCGGTCAGACACAAACACCGTCGCGACCGATTGCGACTACGCCGGATCCCGCCGCCGAAGTTGATAGCCGCGACGCCCAACAGATTTCCGCGCTATCGTCACGTATTCGTTCAGACGCGAGCGCCAATGATCTGCGCGATCTGAGCGCACTGGTTTCTGAACTTGCCGTCCGTCCCCTCAGTGCCGGAAACCGCAAGAGCGTCGACAGTTTGCGCAGCAAGCTGGAAGAGGCGATGCGTCAACGCCGCATCGAGCAAGAACGATCCGCCTTCAACGATCTTGAAGTCGAGGTGACACGTCTCACCCAGGAACGAAACTGGAACGTAGCACTTGGTCGGATTGACGCCTTCAAACCGAAAGAAGATCAACTCCTCGTATCGCGTTGCCAGGGATTACGCAAAGACATCGAGGACGACCGCAAGGCCTTCCAAGTACTGATCGATGAACGAATCAAGTCAGCCCAGTCGCTCAAGAGTCCGCTCCGCTTGCGCGAGTTGCGCGACGGCCTTCCCAAGGCACTCCTTGGAAGCGAGATTGAGACGAGGCTCTCCAGTCTGATCGCTGAAATGGAAGAAGGCCAACGCGCCGTGCTCGCCAAAGAAGTCGGCGAAGCCGCGCTAGATCTGGCCAAGTGGGATTTTGCCAAGGTACTTGAACGCCACGGTCGCATTCGCGCTGGTCTTGGTGATTCAGCTCCTGGCCGGTTGCTTGATGACTACGCCAACGCAGCCAGACGGCTGCCACAAATGATTGCCGCCATGGATGCAGCACTGGTTGCAGACGGACTGGTGCGCTACCGCGGAACTTTGTTTGGCTGGCAGGATCCCGACATCGAACACGCCTCGCTGAAATCGCTGACCTTCATCGCCTCGTCGGGGGGACATATTGATGCACCGTGGGCGAAATTCTCTCCGGCCGACATCATCACGGTCGGCCAATTGGTGCTCAAGGATGCGTTCGAACCATATCGCGCGTCGGTGAATGTGCTCGCGCAGGTCAAGGTCGGGACGGAGAAGTAGCTGTTTGTTTCAGGAGCTTCGCCCCTACGGCGCGAACGCGCCTACCCCGGGCTTTGTCGTGACTCGATTCGCGTCGCTGCGCTAGCGAATCGTGGCGGCATGGGCTGCGCCCATTATATGCCGCCACCGTCTCTCGGCGCCCGTGTCACTCCGGGAATCGATTATTGGTTCAGGGGCTTCGCCCCTACGGCGCGAACGCGCCTACCCCGGGCTTTGTCGTGACTCGATTCGCGTCGCTGCGCTAGCGAATCGTGGCGGCATGGGCTGCGCCCATTATATGCCGCCACCGTCTCTCGGCGCCCGTGTCACTCCGGGAATCGATTATTGGTTCAGGGGCTTCGCCCCTACGGCGCGAACGCGCCTACCCCGGGCTTTGTCGTGACTCGATTCGCGTCGCTGCGCTAGCGAATCGTGGCGGCATGGGCTGCGCCCATTATATGCCGCCACCGTCTCTCGGCGCCCGTGTCACTCCGGGAATCGATTAACACGAGTCGCGCGGTGCCTATGCATCTGCCTTGTTCCGCGCTTCCGTAACGATGTGCTATGCACATGCCATCAGGCGGTAAAGACAAAGGCACCGGGCGGTATGGCCGACAGCGCGGTATGGGCCGGCTGCGCACCACCAATCGCAAGGACGTTGGTCGACTTGGCGATTGGTCCAATCACGCTGAAGATGACGCGTTCCTTGATCGTCATGGGAATAATCAGAGCAGTCAGCACGGCGGCGAACGCTTAGTCAGCCAGTTCAATCGCCTGGTTGCGTTGCGCAGCAAAGCTCCGCGCCGGGGCGAGCCCGCTGAAGTCAGTGGTATTCGCCCTGGTTCCATTCAGGTGCGCTTCCCCGATGGTCGTGAATCTATAGCTGCGCTGCGCCGCGCGCTGGAAAAGCGCGTCGTCGGGATGAGCAATACACTTGCGGTCGGCGATCAAGTCCGCGTCGAGCAGGTCCGTGACGAAGCCAATGCGCAAAGCGAATGGGTCATCGTCGCAGTTGAACCACGACGCAACCAGATCGCCCGGGCTGACAGCCATAATCGCTCGCTTGAACATGTGCTTGCCGCGAATCTCGATGTGCTGGTCGCGGTGTCATCGGTCCACGATCCCGATTTCAAACACGGCTTCGTCGATCGCGCGCTGTTGCTCGCGGCAGTCAATTCGATCACCGCGATTGTCGTGGTTAGCAAACGCGACCTTGGCGATCCCAGGGAGATGGTCACGCTCTATAGCGGCCTCGGCTACACCTGCGTTGCGGTCGATGCACGCGATCTCAACGATCCCGGCATTGTCGAATTGCGACAGCATCTCCTCGGTCGCACCTGCGTCGTCGCTGGTCAAAGCGGCGTCGGCAAATCATCGCTGATCAACGCCTGTTTTCCTGGAACAAATGCCCGGATTGGTGACGTTGCCGAGCAAGGATTCGGTCGTCACACCACCACCACCGCCATCAGCTTTGTGCTGCCTGGCGGTGGCCGCCTGGTCGACACGCCCGGAATCCGCGAATGCACGATCAGTGGCATGGTCGCACTCAACGTCGCCCTCCTCTATCCCGACTTCGCGTCACTGCAGCCGCTCTGCCATTTCCAGGACTGCACCCATCGCCACGAACCGCACTGCGCCGTGAAAGACGCGCTCGACGCCGGATCGCTCGCGCCGAGTCGGTATTATAGTTATCTGTCGATTGTGGAGGATGATTTGAAGACGGGCGCGGGGTGAATTGGAGGCTGGAGGCTGGAGGCTGGAGGCTGGAGGTATCCAACACCCAGTTCGAAACACGTTCACCCTAGCGACTGAATAGGTAGTATTCCCAATTCAGAAACCGTGCTGTATATCGCTCGAAAATGTTGGCTGAGTTGTCGTCGAGCACTGGGTTCACGACCAATTCTAAATTCCTTACGATACATTTCTCATCCTCCAAATTAATTGCCGATAGACCCCTGCGTTCCCAAAGTGGATCCACGTATGACCCGTCTATTACAATCATCCTACCATATATAGCCGACGCTGGATATATCGTTTTGAAAATCGTCGCACGCCCACAGCCATGTGAAGCGGTACGCGTCCCAACTATGCGCGCAAACTCCCCCACCGTCGTCTTCCCAGGAATAATCTTGGACAGGTCAATCGAACTCGGGATCGGTGCGACATGGTGATTCCAGGCGATCAAGAGGCCAAATGGCACCAAGACCGCCAGCAGCACGAAGACCGTCTTCTTCATACGCATATAAACGCACCAGCCGCACAAGGGATCACGGCTTTTTACGCGCCTGTTCTATCTCGCGCATGTCGCCACGCACCGCCCAGCGGCGCCAGGTCCAACTCCGCCAATCGGCCAATTCCTCGCGTAATTGACCGCGTAATCGTTCAACCTCCACCTGTGCAGCAGCATCCTGTGTCGTGGTCGAGTACACCGCCAATGCCGGCAACGCCGCGGTTCCTAAACTAGCGGTATAGGCAAGGTCAAATCGTTGCTGACCGGCCAATGATCGACTGACGTTGTGCCTGGCGATCAGGCCGTCGCTGTCACCGAATGCAGCGCCTGTCACTACCAGCAGGACCGCCCATGCGTTGGCCTCGATCAGCCAACGACTGCTGCGCTGGCCTTTGATACGTAATGCAATGAAGATCAATCCAAGCGCCACCAACGCCATCCAGGCCAGGGCCGCCAGTCGCCAACGACTGAGTCCGTACACATCAACATAGAGATCCAGTCGCCACCACGATGAAACGGTCAACACCACCGTCTGAGCAAGGAACGCGAACACCAACCAACGCACGAGTGGCGAGCGCTCGGCCAATCCACCAGGACGCACACACACCAGGACGAATGCGCCGGCACACAAGGCCGCAGCAACCAATGGATAAGCCCCACGGTGTGCATAGGTCGCATACGTCATCCCATCTGGCAGTCCGACTCCACCCCAGAGGTACACCATATCACAGGCGTTTTGTAACACGAATGCCGAGTTGAACGTAATCAGACAGCGGATGGTCCATGACGCTTCCGGTTCGTGGACGGTCACGTCAGCCTCGGTGACTACAGATGTGGCACGTGCCCGAACCAGCGACCACACCACCAACAGGACAAACCACCACAGCACAATCCGACCAGGCGATGGCATTGCTGTATTGGCGATCCAGTCACCAAACATGCTCCACCAACGTCCGATCATGGGATTTCCCATGCCGAATAGGACGAGGAATCCCAGGGCACCAAGCACCGGCACGATCCATACACTCAGTCCAAGACGACCACCCCGTTGGCGACGGATGATCCTCACGTCCTGTGAAACCCTAAAAAACGCGCGCGATATGGCGCCAATAACCGTCGCTGCCGTGCTCGCCGGACCGCTGGCCGCCCAACCGCGCGTGAGCACAGCGGCGAATCCGAGCAGCAACACCGCTAAGGAAACAGCCAGCGTTCCCGGATCCACCATCATCACCACAACTGCTGCGATGACCGCAGCCCAAGCAACTGCTCGCGCAGTTCCCCGTGCAATAATAACTGAGCCAATTGCGAGAACAAACAGTCCCGCACCAAAACCGAGATACGCATTCCACATCAAAACATCGGCGAGAACGACACTAACAACAACCAATAGCGGCAGATTGAGTAGGCGGCGTGGATGCATCGGCGTCCTCTGATTCACCTATAACGAGCTTCGGTAGCGATGCACGGCGGTAGTGGGGGGATTGGATGGAAGCTGGCGACTGGCGACCGGCGACTGGCGACCGGCGACTGGCGACTGGCGACTGGCGACTGGCGACTGGCGACAAGTGACCGGACACCGGACACCGGACACCGGACACCGGACACCGGACACCAGACACCAGACACCAGACACCAGACACCAGACACCAGACATTTTGCAATCTGATGTCGGTGTTTGTCTCCTTTCTCTCCCCCAGTGTCCGGACCGTGCTCGCCGTCAAGGCAAACCGCTACGCGGCGCCTGCGGCGGCCTTGACAGCTGTGCGCGCCCCGGCCCCAGGTGGCTCGAAAGGAGCCAATCATGGCCCGCTTCACTCATCTACATGTCTGGCATCAGGCCAGAGAACTTCTGAAAACTGTTTCGGCGACTACCGCCGATATGCGCAGCGAAGGTGATCTGAAATCTCAGATGCGCCGGGCAGCTATATCCGTCGCCAGTAATATTGCTGAGGGATCCGAGCGTGGTTCTGACCGCGATGTTCTACGCTTCTTGGCTTTTGCTAATGCCTCAGCGGCCGAAGTCGAAGCACAGGCGATGATTGCGATGGATTGCGGATGCCTGAGTGATCAGCAAGCAACGGCGATCATCAAGCAGGCGCAAGTTGTCGGTCGGATGCTGAATCGACTGATGGCGTATCTGGCTGGCAGTGGGTGACCGGTGTCTGGTCGCGAGACTCCAGACTCCAGACTCCAGTCACCGGTCACCGGTCTGATTGCCCCTAGCCAGCTTGTTGCGCTGCCGAACTCAGTGACCGCCATTTGCCCATCAGCTCAGCGAAGCGCTTATCGAGGGCCTCGCGGTCGGCGGCGGGGACGCGGCCGGTGTCGCGCCAGGCGGTGCGGAGTTTATCAACCGCATCGGCCTGCCAGCGCGGATTGTCACTGGAGAGGATCTCTTCGAGTTCAGTAAGCAACGCTTTGCGCTTGGTCGCCGCTGTTTCCAGTTGCGCTTTTTCAGCGTCGAGCTTGCCACGGATGGTCGCCAGAATGCGATCGATCGCGGCGTCGAAGCGGGCTTCGAGCGCGGGACGGACCTCACGTGGCGGTGGTGGCAGATCGGCGGCGGAATCGCGCAATTCGCGCACGCGTCGCTGGACGTCGGCGGCGGTCAGGATGCCGGTTTTTGCGGCCATCGCTTTTTCGGCATCGGCAGCGAAGGCTTCGGCGCGGGCAACGAGGTGCTCACAGTCGGCGATGAACGCATCGCGACGTTCCTGTTCGGCATCAAGATCCGCTTTATGCCGTTCCCAGAAGCGGTCCTGGGCGTCCTTGAAACGGCTCCACAGTCCGCGATCCATCGCGCGTGGCACGTCACCGGCTTCGCGCCATGCACGTTGCAGTTCCTGCATGCGCTGCGAGGCGGCGCGGCGGCCATCGCGCTCGGCGGGACTGCCAGCCAGACCGACTGTCGGACGGGCCAACACCTGCTCGGCCTCCATGCACAGTTGTTCGCGGCGTTCGATCGCTGCTTCGCGTTCGCGATCCTGCGCCTCAAGCCACGGTTTAATCCGCGCAAAACACGCGTCACCAGCGGCCTTGAATGCATCCCAGGCAACTCGTGCCTTGATCCGTGGCAACGGGCCAAGTTTACGCCAGCGCGCCTGAATGTCCTTGAGACCGCGGAATGCACCGGCCGGATCGCTGTCGACGGGCAACGCTTCGATTTCGTCCTTGAGCTGCTCGGCGCGGACAAGATTGGCAAACGACTCGGCGTCGGCAGCTTCGCGCGCAGCCCGCAGTGGGGCGTAGGCATCGTCGAGGGCAGCCTGGAAGCGTTCGCGGGCAGCTCGACCCTCGGCCGGCAACACGGCGCGGGTCGCATCGCGGAAACGGATCCGCAACGTGTCGAGCGCGGCCTGGTGTGCAGACAATGTGGCTGCGTCATCGGGAGCGATGCTGTCTGCAGCGGTCGCCAGAGATTCTGCTTCGCTGACCAATTCGGATAGGTTCGCCAATGCGAGTGCCCGACGTTCGCCCTGATCCGCACGGGCACGCTTGCGCGCTTCGCGATTCACATCCCATGCGCGCAGGAAACGCACGCGCATCTCGTGTTGTGGATCAAGATCCGCAGAGAGACCCATCCAATCCTTGTGCAGACGCAACAATTCATCAGCGACAGAATCGGGGTCTTTTGATTGCGCGAGTTCTTCCGCCCGCGCAACGATATCAGCGAGTCCTTGTGGCGCTGGAGCCGTACGCCGTGCGACACCGGCTGCCTGTTCAGCTTCACGCTGCTGTTGCGCACTGCGTTGGGCAGTTTCCTGATCAGCTTGGGCGCGTGCGTTGGCTTCGGCTTTTACTGCAGCCTCGGCAATACGGGCACGAATCTCGGCCTCGAGTGCCGACAGGCGATCGATCACCGCCTGCGCGCGCGCATCCAACGCGAGTCCAGCGTGTTGGCCCAGCACCGCATCGCGTTCAGCACAGATTGCCACCCACGCTGCCTCGGCACCAACGCCGCTACTCACGGCCAACTTGGTCGCGCGTGGCACCAGCGGCTCAAGCGCCGCCGCGCGTGTCTGCCGCGCACGTTCTTCGCTCGGTTTGGTTGCGGCGACTTCAATGTCAGCGATGCGTTTGGTGGCCGCCTCACGCACGCTAGCGTGCTTGGCCTTTCGAGCAGCATCCTTCAGCAAACGACGTTCGCTGACCGCCGCGATAGCGCGCACGCCAAATGCACCCTCAGCGTCCTGGATGGCGACAATCGCTAACTGGGCCGCATTGGCATCCGCATCTTTGAGAAGCGCATCCAACGCCGCAGTTCGTGCAGCGGGATTGGTTCCGCGCACAGCGGTCTCGGCCAGTGTCGTCTTCTCGAGTCCGGTCCGGACTGGCGGTGGTGATCCAGCCTGAGCGGTTGGCGCCCGGGTTGGCTGGTTCGTGGTCGAGCGGCGTCCAAGTCCGAAAAAGCCCATGTATCCTCGCGGGCGCGCATGCTCTACATTCCGCTGCCAGGCTCAAGCGGTTACCACGAACATGGGGGAATGGTGGAATTAGCCTAGAAACGCATGCGAATTTACAGGAAACGCGGAGGCCAGAAGAGATAAACTGAAGTTACTTTGTCACCCCAGGGTAATCCCCCTAGACTCCTTCTAATCTCAGCGCCTCTGCGTCTCCTGTTCTTCGAAACGCCGATCAGTGCTTCGCAGCGCCCGCCTGGTTCACCTGGGCATAACGGTAGTAGACTTCCAGGCTCAGGCAGCAGTACGCGGTGGACAGGACGCGGCCGATGTTGCAGCCGATGAAGCCGGTGCCTTCCCAGTTCCACGAACCGTCGAAGCAGCCCTCGCCCTTGCGCTGCGCGTTGACCAGCATGTCGCGCACCTGGGTGTTCCAGACCTTCCAACGATCGCCGCCGACCTGGTACATGCCCATAGTGTTGTAGTACATGAAGTAGGTATTAGTCGGATAGCCTCTCGGTGTCATCCGCTTTGCTATGTAGTTGGCGTAGGTTTCCAACATCGTGTCGCCAGATTGGTGACCGAGGAATACCGCGCAGACCAGGGCAACCGGTTCAAGCCGACGAACCGACATGCGTTCGGGATTACACTCGACCAGATCTGGATACCACTGATAGCAGCAGATGCTCTCGTCTTTGTAAATATCCATCTTGCGCCAATCCGGACGGTCTCCCTTGCCATCGTTGCACGACTTCCATACCGCTTCGAGCCAGCGCTTCGAGCCCTCCATGCCGCCGCCAACATTGAGGCCAGCTGCGTAAGCACTCTTCAGCGCCATCACATTCCAACCCGTCACCGATGTGTCATTGCGGTCTGAAGGACCGTTATAATTCCAACCCAGACCAGCGTAGGCTTTGTCCGGCGCTTTCGGATCGATGTTCTGCTGCGCCAGCACGATATCGATGCCCTTTTGCGACGGCGACTTGAGATCAGGATCACTGGTCATCGCGTAGGCCTCGGTCAACGCCATGGTCGCGACCGGGTGCTCGTACATGCGCTTGCCCATGAAGCCGTCCGGTTTCTGAATGGACAGCAGGTAATCGATGCCCTTCTTGACCGTGGCTTTGTATTTTCCCAACGTTTTATGGTCGTGGCCAGCACCAAGATAGCACAACAACGCGTAGCCAGTCATCGCCGTGTTCACCTCATCGGCGGCCAAGCCCATCAGCGAACCCGGTTCGCACTTGGGATCTTCGGTGCAGTTCTGGAAGTGGGTGACAGCGTCCCACATGCCGTTGGGTGACTGGTGCTTCTTGAACCAACGTAGCGCAGCATCGACCGCGCTCTCGGAACCCTTCGAGCCGCCGCCTTTGCCAACCGCGCGGCGACGACCGCCGCCCGTGCGACTGCCGAACATGCCCGCGCTGCCGCCGCCAGCACCGATCGCCATGAATGCGCCCGAGCCGCCCATTTCGGAATCAGCAACCGCTTCTTCACGACCCTTCGGTGGCTTGTCGGTGTTATCTTCTTCTTTTGAGGTCACATCGGTCGGCACATCCAGCGCCGTGATCGGAGCAACCGTGTCCGCCTTCTTGTCGATATCGAGCTCGACCTTGGGATCCAAGATCTCGCGCTCCATCTTCGGCTTCTCCTCCTTCTTCTCGGGAGGCGGCGGGATCGACGTGATCCGCACTGGCGGTGCTTCAGGTTCCTCTTCGCGCGACAGCATCACCACCGTCAGCGTCAGCAGGATGATCGTCGCGTGCAATGCGCCCGACACGACCCAGCTAATGATGCCAGCGTACTTCGAGCGCTGTTCGCTATCGAGCTGATCCTCGCCCTCGATCGGATTACCGTTCTCGTCCAGCAGCGGGCCATCCTGCGGAGGACCATCCTGCGGCTCGATATCGTCGGTCTGTTGGTCGGATTCACTGCCCATGAATAACTCCTGACATACGGAAAACGCAGCCGATTCGGCTTCGTTCATCACCGGATGCACTGATGGCCCTATGCTAGACCCGAATTCACTGATAGTGGATCGGCGAATGCGCTACAAGTTCAGCAGGCGTGAGACACTCGGCTCGACCTCGTTACCGATTTTGGACAACAAAATAGCCAAGCGTTGGACGGATATATAATATACATTAAGCTCAGGGGCATCACCCCATGCTGGTACGCAATGGGTAGTGCACTGTCACCCGGAAGGGGTCCGAGGGGCAATGCCAATGCACATAAGGACAGGTGTCCTGCAGGTCGGGTGTCCGCTCCTCAACGGGGTGTGGTTCGTGCCTGCTTGAGGCCGTTCGCGAGCTTTCAACCCACTTCTCTAACCACTTCGAGGCAGTGTGATACCGCGAGAAAAGCTCGACGATCTGCAACCATCTGTTCTGCACGTCAGTCCACCAAGCAACGTGATTGTCTCTTGGACGTAGTCGATCATGTCGCGGAGACGACCAACGTTCTGCGAATCAAGCGGCACAGAAAGGCTCAACAGCCGACATGACGCTCTGTTTGAAGTAGGGATTCTGATCTCATTCAGCGGTCCGCCTGGTCAGCAGATCAACATGCCGACCCAGAATGGTTTCAACTCTTCCGCCATGCCAAAGAACTCTGAGCCCAGCGTGAAGCATTCCTCAAACGTCACCAAAAATCGACATCACTGTCGGGCCGTACGCTGCCCTTGGCACGAGAGCCGAACAGCTCCAACGTGGCGATGCGATTACGCCGGCAGAAGGCCACGAGCGTTGCACGGTCAATGTCTACGGTCAGGGGCATGGTCGGATCCTAGTCTCCCCACCTGGCAAGGGGACTGGCAACCATCCCATCCCTGACGCCTTGGCGTTGCGACTTTGCCCGACAGCATGCGCTCATGAGCAAAGCCCCCGCCTGGGAAGCCATCGACCGTGGCTACGAACAGATTCTTTACCACCACCAGCGCCGCGCTGACGGCATCGTAGCGAAGCTGACAATCAATCGGCCAAAAGTTCACAACGCGTTCACGCCACAGACCGTGCAGGAGCTGCGCGATGCGCTGGCCCACGCGCGCGACAATCGCGAAGTCGGTGTCATCATCCTTACTGGCGCGGGCGATAAGGCGTTCTGCTCGGGCGGCGATCAGCGCGTGCGCGGTCACGGCGGCTACGTTGGTGGTAAAGACGGTGACCAGATTCCGCGCCTCAACGTCCTCGACCTCCAGCGCGAGATTCGTACCTGCCCCAAACCAGTGGTCGCGATGGTAGCGGGCTGGGCGATCGGTGGCGGCCAAGTGCTGCATCTGGTCTGCGATCTCAGTATCGCTGCTGACAACGCGGTGTTTGGTCAGACCGGGCCGAAGGTCGGATCGTTCGACGGCGGCTACGGCGCGAGTTATCTCTCGCGCTGCATCGGCCAGAAGAAGGCGCGCGAGTTCTGGTTCACCTGTCGCCGTTACACGGCAACCCAGGCGTTGGAGATGGGCTTGGTCAACGACGTTGTGCCACTTGCCGAGCTGGAGGCGCGCACGCTGTCACTGTGCGACGAGATGCTGCAGCACAGCCCGCTCGCGATGCGCTGCCTCAAATCTGCATTTAACGCGGATTGTGATGGCCAGGCTGGATTACAGGAACTCGCCGGCAACGCGACGTTGCTGTTCTACATGACCGAGGAAGGCAAAGAGGGTCACCGCGCCTACCTTGATAAGCGAAAGCCAAATTTCTCGAAGTTTCCGCGACTGCCGTAGGTCAGGCTGTTTTCTTGAACTGCATGATCGCCGCCCGCGCCTCGGGATAAAATTTTATCAACCGATCGATCTGGGTGATTTTGAACAATGGCACCAGGCTCTCACGCACCCCGCCGATCGCGAGGCGTCCCTTGTGCGCTATAACCGCCTTGTAGAGCGCGATCAATTTACCAATCATGGCCGAGCTGAGGTAGGCGACATCGGCCATGTCGAGGACGATGCTGGGGTTGGGGTGACGATCGAGCAATCCCATCAACTCTGCACTGATCGCGGAAATCACGGCAGCTTCTAGGACACGATCCTTGGTGATCTTTACTAGAATGACACCGTCATAAACTTGAATGATCAGGTGTCCGCTGGGCGGCATGCCATGCTCCTGGTGGTCTTGACGTCGGCTCGTGGCCGACCCATGACCACCGTCGCACCTCCGCGCCAATAGGTCAAGGAGGTGAGCCACGAGCGCATGAGTCGAATACCTCGACCGTGTTCCAGCAGCAATGTCTCCGGAGCATCAGGATCGGGAATGGACGCCAGCGGAAATCCCTCGCCTTGGTCAGCTACACCGATGTGCCAGCGCTTGTCGTTGACTGCCACCACGATCTCAATCGCGAGATTGGGATCGCCTTCATTTCCGTGTAGCATGGCATTCGTAATTGCCTCATCGAGACACAGCACCAGCCACGGCCGATCCTCGCTGTTCACCCAACCCTTGGTGGTCATCAGATCAGCAATCCGATCGATCGCTTCCTGCTTTCGATCCAGACGCGACGGGATCGATTCGCGTAGTTCGACCTGCCCATTCGGTTCCCACTGGCTGCGGTAGCGTTGCAGATGAAAGCGGTCGGTGGTCATGACGAGTAGAGTCAGGAAGTCCGGAAGTCCGGACCGTGGCATTGGAAGTGGCTCATAACCGCTCCGCAACTACGAACGTCATGTCGTCATGTTGCGGATGGCCATGCAACCAGCCATCGACAGCAGCAACCACGGCATCACGCACGGATTGAGCGCCGCCAGTGGAAGCCGCGGCAATGACGGCACGGAGTCGCTCAGTGGTAAATAGCTCCTGACTAGGCGGTGCATGCGCTTCCGAAATACCGTCGGTGAGCAACACCACAATGTCCCCGCGCAAGAGTGGGGCTAATTGAATTGGATCATAATCGAATGCGTCGATCATGCCGAGGGCGATGCCGGTCGATTCCAACACATCAAACTGCCCCGACATGCGACGAAGCACCAATGGTGGATCATGACCGGCGCTAACGTAGGAAACCACACCATCTGGTTTAAAGCGACAGATTGCCATGGTCATGAACGCATCATCGGCCATGTCTTCTTCTAGAAGTTTGTTCACCTTGCCGACCAGCGGACCGATCGCGAGTCCTTGCTGATGCAATGCACGCAGAAAAGCGCGCGCCGTCCCCATCAACAGCGCAGCCGCGATGCCGTGACCACTGACATCGCCGACCACCGCGTCAATCTCTCCGGCAGGCGTGGTCATGAAATCATGGTAATCACCGCCGGTCTGATCGCAGCTGCGCTGCCAGGCGGCAAAGCGCCAGCCAGGCACCGTGGGCACCGACGACGGCAGCAGACCAAGCTGGATCGTGCGCGCCAGTTCAAGGTCGGCGAGCATACGCTGTCGTTCGTGATCACGCTGCAACAATTGCGCGTTCTCCAACGCAATGCCGGCTTGAGCGGCAAGCGCATCGAGCACTTGTTCATCACGCTGACCAAACGCCGGCATGTCGCGCTTGTTGAGCGCCTGAATGACACCAACCACTGCCCCCTCATGATTGACCATCGGCATGCACAGGATGCTGCGCGTACGAAAGCCGGTGCGGCGATCATTGGCGGGATCAAAACGGAGATCGTCGTAGGCTGACGGAATATTGATGGCCGATTTTGATGCCGCGACGGTGCCAGCAATGCCACGGCCGACCGGCAGGCGAATCTCAGCGCTGCCTTCCGCTACCCGGGTCCACAATTCATTGCGCTCCCGATCGAGTACAAACAAGGACGTACGCTCGGCGTTCACCAGATCACTCGCTGAGCGAACGATTAACTCCAGCAAACGTCCGAGGTCGCGCTCAGCACCAAGAGCCCGCGAGACCGAGAGCACGGTCTGCAGATCACGCAGTGCATCATCCTGGTCGGGCATGATGCTGCAGTCCAGAGATAGCTAGATCGACGGGAACGTCGGCGCGCTCACAGCGCCAGTGGGACGCGGAGCCATGCCACTACTGCCAGGCGTCGGCGCAGGTGGAACTGCGTAGGGGTTATAGAATGGATCGTCTTTGAATGTGGGGGCTGGCGGAGCGACGACTGGAGTGCCGGAGCCGGGAGTTGTAAAGGACGGCGGAGCTTCGCTCCCGCCACCGATGGTCGGTGCTGCGATCGCACCGCCGGGAATGGTGATCTGCTGACCAGGACGCAATGCGGTGGGCTTGAGGCCCGGATTCGCATCCTGGATCTGCTTCCAGGCCGACTTCTTGCCCAGTAATGCGGCGGCGATTGATTCGAGCGTATCGCCTTTCTTCACCGTGTAAGCATTGCCACCGACCACAGCCGCTGGCGCAGCCGCCACAGGCAGTGCAGGGATATTGATGCTCTGGCCAACCTTCAGATTGGTCGGACTGAGACCCGGATTCGCCTCTTGGATCTGCTGCCACTTGGTGGTCGTGCCGAAATACTGTTTGGAGATGTCGCCCAGTGTTTCGCCGCGAGCGACGATGTGCGTGCCACCTGCACCGGGCGTCACACTATTCTTGCCGGGCAGCTTGATGATCGTACCGGCACGAAGACTCTCGGCCGGAATGCCGTTTAGGCTCTCCAGTTCACGCCAACGACTTGCTGAACCCAGCACCTTCTTGGCGATGATGTAGTAGCTTTCACCCTTGGCGACTTTGTAGGTCGTGACTCCATCAGCAGTATCCGCCACCGTTCGGCGACCAGCGCCGTCGACAACCGGAATCTGAATGACTTGACCGACTTTGAGACGATGCGGATCAAGCCCAGGATTTGCTTCTTGGATTTTCGCCCAATGTTTGGCCGAACCATAATGCGACGCACTAATGTCGCCCAGCGTCTCGCCTCGGGCGATAGTATGCGTGCCGCCGCCACCAGCGCTCTCAGGAACTGCGGGCACAATCGTGCCGTAGGCTGGGGCTGTGCCGATTCCGCTCGTCACGCTCGGCGTCACACTGGGCGTCGGCAGGCCGCCAAAAAGATCCGCGCTGGGCGGGAGCGTCGGGGGAGGCGTACTACTTGAAACACCACCGAGCGGCGGAGGTGATGTTGACGGCGTCACCGACGTGATCGGACTGCCAAAACCGTTATCCAAACCACCAGTGGTAGGATAGGTTGGCGACTTGCTCCCTGGGCCGCCAAAACCGGGACCGCCGAGTGACCCATACGGATCGCCCGTGGTCGATGACGGCGTCATGGGGTCGGTCGTGGTAATGGGCGTCGCGAAGCCATCCGAAGTGCTATCGTGCGGCTTGTCTTTCTTGCTGCCGGTCGCAACCAAGGCGACGACGACCAAGGCGACGCACACCACGACCACGCCTCCGGCGATAAGAACATCCTTCTGAACCTGCATGTGCTCGCTTCTCCTACCCAACCGCGGCCGCGGGGGATTAAGGTCGTCGGTCCTACCGCCCCCCCCGCAAAACACAACGCTACCCCAGCGCAAACGCAACGCCTCCCAGACCGGCCACATCAGGCCCCTGGGTTGCCCTCTGATGGCCTGCCGCTACAAGGCCCCGCCTTGCACCCCTGGAGAGGTGGCAGAGTGGCCGAATGCGCCGGTTTCGAAAACCGGTGTACCAGAAATGGTACCGGGGGTTCGAATCCCTCCCTCTCCGCCAAAAAGGGAAAACCCGGCCAGACGGCCGGGTTTTCCCTTTTTAGCGGAGACGGAGGGAGGTGCAGGGAACCCCCGGCACCCGGGACGGGTGCCGGTCGTGCCTCGCGTCCCATGCAGATGGGACGCGTCCCGCTCGCTGGCGGGCGCCGGCACGAGGTTCGAATCCCATTGTGCTCATGGCCGGAACGCGGGCATCCTGCCCACTGGGGCAATGAGTTGAGCGATCGAGGTACTTTCTGAACCGAGCGTCCGGCCAGACGTCAGGTTCAATGGCCTGATGTGGCAGCTAACGGATAAATAGTGGAATCTGGCCACCAGGGATAGTTGCGCGGCGAACTCTGGAATTGAGTCACGTAAGCAAGAAGGTCCACACCACGAACTCTGTCTCGTAAGACGAAATCAGAAGATCGTACATGAATGATTGCGAGCGGCGCGACCGACACTGTGCTATACCACTGCGAAAATCCATGGTCTGCGCTGAACGATTCGCGTGGGAGTACATAAATATAGCCGGATCGCCAGATCGCATGGCCAAGCGCGCGATGATCGACTGCAAACTGGAATGCTTCACGCAATGCGCCATTGCCCGTCGAGCGGTGGTAGCTGTTGCAAATGGCCCCAGATCCGTCGATCTTGGCTAGGGCAGAACGATCAATTACTGCATAGAAACACGCCTGCACACCACTGCACGAGGCGTACACACGGGCCTGCTCGCCTCCAATCACGTTGTCTTGAGATGCTCGTGGCTCAAATGAACGGATGGCACCATTATGTGTGCCATGCAAGAGAATTGGGCATTCCTTGACGAGAAACTCGAGAAATTTCCAAACCGGCAGCCGATCGAAATACGACGCGATTAGTTCACGCGATCCACCTGGTACAATGTGACTCTGGTACAATGCCACTGCCGCCACATGTTCCTGGGACGTCAGTGTGCAATCTGGCAGCGGAATCAGCCGGTTAAAATCGGTCTCACGCAACATATCCTCGAGCGCGACTTTATGCCCCGTGAGCTGTCGCGCGAGATCGCCATTGTCACTCGCTGGATTGGGCATGGATAACGAGAATCTGGGGCATACGAATCGAGAATCAATCAGGCCGTACTCAACACATATCAGCATGGCCACACCTTTCGGTTGAATACCGCTGAAACGATGTCGAATGCGCGCCCCGCCGTCGGCCGCGAATCCGAACGACGATCTGAAAGCACTACGTGAGCGAACCCTACAGCGCAAGTAACCGTTCGATCAATTTGTGGGCCGTTGGTGCAATGACTGACTACATGCTCTATGTAGCGTTCAACGCTCTGATCCTGCCCATCTTCACCACCGGCTTCATGATGGATCCGCGTCTGGTTGGTTGGGCCATGACTCTACCGCGCATCCTGGATGCATTGATCGATCCGTTGCTCGGACACTTTACCGACAACTTTCATAGTCGGTGGGGACGTCGCCGCCCCTTCCTGGTGATCTCTGCCGTGCTCGGTTCTGCCATGCTTCTGCTGATGTGGTCCATCTCGCCGAACTGGTCAGCTACGACTCAATTCATCTGGCTGCTCATTACCAGCATCACGCTGTATGCATGTTATGGGTTGTTCACCATGACCCACTTGGCGCTCGGCTACGAACTATCCGACGACTACCATCTGCGTACCCGCGTAATGGCTGTGCGTGGGTTCTACTTCTCGATCGCGTCGATGGCCGGAGGTGGCCTGTACTTGCTGTGTCTGCAACCTGGATTCGGTGGTGAAATCAATGGTATTCGTTGGGTATCCGTGGGCATGGTCGCAGTCATCCTCGTCAGCACAGCCATTGTGGTGCTGTTCAGCAAGGAGCGTTTCCATAAGGCCAATCGTAAGCACGTACCGCTGATTCCCGCTATTCGCGCCACCTTGCGGATCAGGCCATTTGTCATCGTGCTGCTGATTCGCGTCGCCCAAACGCTCAGCACCTCGCTGTACGGCGCGATCGGATTCTTCATCGGCGCCTACTACGTCTGTGGGGGCGACAAGGCCGAGTTCACCTCGCTGTCGTTCATCCACGGTATCATTGGATTCGCCACCGCCATCGCGTTGGTTCCCATGTCCACGTGGCTGAGCCGCCGCGTTGGTAAGCGACGCGGCATCGTCTGGGGCCTTGGGCTGGTGTCCTTGGCATCGCTTGTCATGCCGTGGTTCCACGTCCCTGGTCGGCCCTACTTGATGTTGTCGTACATGATCGCGATCGGCCTCATGGTCACCGTCGTCAATCTATTCCTGGCCTCGGTGATGCCGGATATCTGCGATCTGGATGAGTTGGAATCCGGATCACGACGCGAGGGTCTGTTCTCGGCGGTCATGTCGTTCGTCAGCAAGCTGGAAAACTCCGCCTGTATTCTCATCAGCAGCTACATGGTGTCCTGGTCTGGTTTTTCCATTGAGTTGGGCGCTAACCAGCCGCCCGAAGTCCTCGACAAGATGCTGCTCTACGGTTTCGCCCCAAAAATACTGTTCACCATTGTTGCGTTCGGAATCGCCCTCTACTTCCCGGTTACCCAGAAGATGATGGAAGAGGTCCGCGCTAAATTGGCCGAGCGACGCAAGGCTGCCGAGGCGACTGCCCCGGCCTGATTCAGCCTAGCGCTGGATTACCGAGCTTCGTGGCGCGTGCCGGCTTTGCCGGATCTCGACCGAGTGCGGCAGCAACCGTCGCGAGCACACGCCAGCCGTGCACTAGGGCGATCAGCGGCGACCACACGCCAAGATTTGGCAGCGTCGGCGCATGCAGGCGCGAACCGCATTGCACTTCAACGCGACGACGAAGTTCGCCGATGTCGTCGGCATGGATGTCGAGCGCGACGACCAAGTCGCCCGGCGCCAGCACTTCGTGAATGCCGTGCAGTCCCAGCGAACCGGGCATGTCAAAGCCCGCAAGTCCGGTCATTTCCATGGTTTTGAGTGCAAGTTCAGCCGTAGCGCCGGCATGGCCGCCGAGCCAGAACACCCGCTTCACGTTACCAACCGCCGTGATCTCCGGCGCTGCGAGCTGCTGTTTGGTCGCAGCCAGCAGATCAGCGACCGGCACGGGTTGACCGCACGCATCGGCCAGGGCGTGACCGAGCGCGAGACAGGTACCGAACACACTGGCAGTAGCGGGCACCGCTACTTCTGGACGTGGTAGCAAAATGTGGTGCGGCAGCTTGGTGAGATTGCCGCCGGGAATGCCGACCAACGCCGTGGCATCAGCAGGGAAACGCGACATCGCTTCAACCACTTCACGCGAGCGACCGCTGTTCGAAATCGCGATCACCGCGCGTTGACCTGATGGCAGTGCGGCGAATGCGCGTCCACCGAGGGCATCGACTTGCGTCGTCCAATTCCACGTGCGCGCACACGAACGCAGAAATGCGCCGGGCATGAGCTGCGAGGATCCCTCTGCCACCAAGATCAGCGGCACGCCCGGACGCAGTTGCTTGCGTACGGCGGCGATCGGTTTCGCTGGCCAAGCTGCCAACAGATCAAGCGTGAGGGTGCAATCATCGTTAAATGCGGTCATGGGTTCGCTCAGGGGAAAAGGTGATCGTAACTGGTGGGATCGTACGCTGCCCACGACGTCCGGCGGAGGTATTCCACCGGACGCTTCATGATGATCTGGTCGGTTGCGTACTGCTGACTGACGTAAGCGGCGAAGGAATGCGCTTTGAGTTGCTGCGCGGCCGGGGTGAAATCGACGCACACCTGCGGATCGGCAGGAAACGGCGCGTAAACGGCGTAATCGTAGCGCACCGGCAGCGGGATCTCTTTGCCCAGTTCAAGCCACAGCGCGGACGAAGACCAGAAGCAGGCGATGTCGAGATCAGCCGAAACGGCTTGGTGATCAGGATGAATGTCGGCTGGACTCGGCCCGAAGACCACGCGCGGACGAACCTTGCGCATGAGCTTGGTGATCGCCCAACCGACGCCGGTGTGATTGCCATCAGGACGTTGGTGTGCGCCGCGCAGCGACGTCAACTGGCCATCGGGCAGACTGAGTTCGTGAACCCGTGATGCGGGAACGCCGAGTCGCAGCGATGACTCGATCAATTCGTGATGTCGGGTGGCGGCGAGGTTGGCGCGATCCTCGGGCCGGGGATAGCCCATCGAGCCGTCGCTGACCACGCCGATATGGACTTCGATGCCAGCCGCGCAGGCTGCCGCCACGATCATGCCCATGCCGATCGCCACGTCATCATCATGCGGCGAGACGCACAGCCACGGACCAGCGCCGATGCACGAGGTCAGATCAGGATGGGTGACGAGGCCGGTGGGACGACGTTCACGGATGCGGGACACCAGGGGCTGCGGCATGCCCGGGTTGTAGAACGCGGAACCTCACCGCGAGTGCGATGCACGCTTCCAAGGTTGCGATGCGTCTCATCTGGTGATATGAATAGTCACTCGCGATTATGCCCGAAACCATCCGTTTCCGCTCAGAAACCATCGCCTGGTGGTCGGCGCTACACGCAGCCGCCGAATCCCTCGGCCGAGTCCATCGCTGGGACGCGGTGGATCACGGTCCGCGCGATCGCGGCGCCGCCGGCATGGAACAACACGGTACGGAAACCCTGCTGCTCTGCCTGGCTGGAACAGCGCGGATTGAAGACGGACGCACGCGCATCGACCTCGCACGCGGCGATGCGGTTGTGATCGGACCCGGAGCTTGGCACAGCCACGCGCCACTGCGCGCCGGTGCCATCGTCTATCAGCAAGGCGTGTTCGGTGGACGCAGCGACTTCTGGTTGGAGTCCGCTGACCTGACCATGGTGGCCACGTGGCCCGAGGAACCCGCGCGACGTTACCTGACGACGATCCACGGTGAACGCGATGAAAAACGGCGACGAGCCACACTGGCCGCTCTGCTTGCCCATCTGCGCCACGAATCGGCCGAACCACTGACCACCCAGGGTTCGGCGATCACCGCGATGGAGATGGCGATGTGGCAGAATCTCCATCGTACTGACGTGATCGCCCGGGTCGTCGCCGCCAGCGGTCGCTCGCGCGCGCAGGCCTATCGCCTGTACCGCGCACATTGGGGCAAGGGCATCGCCACGATGGTCCGCAACGCACGCCTCGAACTCGCGCGTGCGTTGCTCACGCGTCCGCTGCCGGTGAGCGAAGTTGCCGCCCGCGTCGGCATTCGCGAACGCAGTGTCTTTGCTCGTGCGTATCGCCGACGCTGGGGCAAGGCCCCGTCGCATGAAATCGAATCCAAATAATCCTAAATTCCGCGTTGCGAAGAACAGGAGACGCAGAGGCGCAGAGGTCCGAAGGAGTTAGGGGATATAGACAGATCACCCTGCGGATGACGAAGTCGCTTCGACTAAACTCTTCTGGCCTCTGCGCCTCTGCGCCTCCTGTTCATTCGAATGCTTTTTCTAAAATTATTTTCTTGGATGCGGTAGTTGGACATGCTGCGAGACCTCGACTTTTCAGGTCCCACACACGGTGCTCACCCTAGCGCAGTCGCTGGAACCCATCCCACAGTGCCTCGACGTTAGCCAGCGGATAACCGGGATACAGCTCGCCCCAGAAGATGAGTCCGCCAGCGGGATCAGCAAATCGGGCCTTGGCCTCGACGATCGACGCCGTGACCTCCGCCGGGGTGCCGCGACTCATGATGTGCTGGCGGTCGACGTCCCAGAACAAACCCATGCCGGTGCGCTTGAGCGCCGCTGCCACGGCCGCCTGGTCGTTGGTTCCAACCTGCGGCCAGATCACCTGCACGCCCAGTCCGGCAAGGTCATCAAACAGGGGCAGGCTGTGGCCACAGCAGTGGAAGAACACATGCCGGCCGCGCGCCCGCACCGGCTCGATCAGCCGACGATAGCGCGGCAGGAAAAAGCGCCGCCACAAGTTCATGCTGATGATGGTGCAGGTTTGCGAACCCCAGTCGTCGGCAAACTGGATGCCATCGGCGCCAGCGTCGAGCAGCGCGTGCACCTGCTTCAGCCGCGTTTCCATCACCTGGTCGGCGAGGGCGTTGGCGAGTTCGTTGTCCTCAGCGATGTCAATCAGCAGGTCATCCATGCGCCGCAGAGCGCTCATGGTCTCCCAGAGCGTGATCCAGCCCTGGCGGCTGTAGAAGCCACGCGCCTGATGGGCGGCGGTGGCAGCGGCGAGCTGTCGAGCGGCATCGCTACCGGGAATTGGTACGTCCGGTCGGCGGACTTTAGCGAGATCGTCGCGGCCTTGTACCAAGTACTCGTGGACGTGGCCCATGATGCCGAAGGCGCGTTGCTCCCACTGTACACCCCACTCGTCGATCAAGGTGCGACGGTAGCCACCATTCACCAGATGGGCCGGGTCGGGCTTCGTGATTGGCCGGCTGGTAGGTGTCAAATCACCGCCGTCCTCGGGACAGCGCTCAGCGAGACGATAGAGTGCATCACCGAACTGATGAAGCGCACCTTCCTGAACCCAATGCAGAACTGGAATACAATCGGGATGGCGACGCTCAATAGAACGGGTGAGACGTTCGCGTCCGGTCATACAGGCGGACATGGCTGGTTCCGGATTGTGGGTGGATTTCAGCGAAGAGCGCAGACCGTCGGACTGGTTCGAGTGCGCCAGTGACACCACCTGCGGACTTACCCTGGCGATGGATGACTGCGACACCTTGCAGGTGACCATGGCTATAAAATAACCATTTGCTAAATATTAGCAAATGTACTCAGGGGGTGGTATGCCAGCACCAAATCTGGCCTGGCGCATGCAGTGTGCGGCGGATGGAACACTACGGCACGGATCGCTTGTCTGATGACCATGCTAGACCACCTGTATACGGCTCACTATTGTTCGTTGAAACAAACGAAGAATGCCGCTAGCCTCTACCATGCCGCGCAGCAAACGTCCGACCCAGCCCACCAACCCACAGGAAGATGCCCTGACCCGCGCAGTCGGGGTGAATCTGAAGCGTTTGCGCAGCGAGCGCGGTTGGTCGATGGATCAACTCGCTGAACGCAGCCAAGTCAGCAAGGCGATGCTGCATCAAATCGAAGCGGGTAAGTCGGTACCAACCATCGCCGTGGTGTGGCGATTGGCCGATGGTCTGAAGGTTCCGTTTAGTGATTTACTCAGCCAACCGCACCAGAGCAGCGACGTCGTTCTGCGCAAAGCGACGGCAAAATACCTGACAAATGCCGAACAGACGTTCTCGTCACGGGCTCTGTTCCCATTTGAAGGTCCAGCGCGAACAGCCGAATTCTACGAGTTGCGTCTGAAGCCCGGCTGTGTCGAAGAAGCCGAAGCGCACACCCACGGAACCATGGAACATCTGGCCCTGGTCAACGGCGGCGTAACCGTTGAGGTGGACGGCGTGAAGCACGTCCTGACCCCGGGCGATTGCCTGGTCTTCCGTGCCGACCGTCCACACGCCTATCGCAGCACGATGGCGAAAGACGAGTCACTGTTGTTTCTGATGATGACCTACGCCCTGCCTGGACAGATTCACGCTTGACGTAAAACGTTTTGTTTGTATTAACGAACAAGACCCCAAGCCACACCCGTGTTCTTCCTCGCCCACCTATCGCAGCCCTCGACTTCATCCGGCCTGAACCCCGGATTCACGTGCCCGTGTTGACCCTCGGTTACCTGACCGTCCCTCAACACCTGCCCTGGAATCCATCATGCCCACCTACGCCCTCAGTGATCTCTTGATCGCCACCAACCTCACCGCCTGGGATCGCCTCATCCGCGCGCTCAGCAACCGTGACTTGCCGCTGCTCAGTCAGCTGCTTGCCAACCGTGATCTGATTTCGGTCCCGGCCGGATCAGCAGTCATCATCGACGAGGACCTCGCCACCTTGACGCGTGTTCACGTTCTTGATGGTCCGGCGGCCGGAGTTCGTGGACTCGTCACCAGCCGATCACTCGCCCCCACATCGGTTGCCGCATGATTGCACGCACCGCGTTCGTGCTCGCGTCGGTGTTGCTCGTTGTGTCGTGCGGCGGCACTGCCAAGTCAGTGGCACTCCTCAACCTCAGCTTCGATCCGACGCGCGAACTCTATGCCGCGATCAACCCGGTCTTCGCCGCGGATTGGAAGAACAAACATGGTCAGGATGTCATCATCGACCAATCGCATGCTGGCTCGGGCAAACAGGCCCGCGCGGTAATCGACGGCGTCGAGGCCGATGTGGTCACGCTCGCACTCGCCTTTGATATCGATGCGATTGCCTCCAAGGCCAAGCTACTCCCCGCCGACTGGCAGAATCGCCTACCGAACCAGAGTACGCCGTACTACTCGACGATTGTGTTCCTCGTTCGCAAAGGGAATCCCAAGCACATCAGTGATTGGAATGACTTGGTGCAGCCGGGCATCAAAGTCATCACACCCAATCCGAAAACCTCGGGGGGCGCACGCTGGAACTACCTCGCGGCGTGGGGCTACGCCCTGCGGCACCACGACAACGATGCAGCAAAGGCGAAAGAGTTCGTCGCCAAACTGTATCGCAACGTTCCCATGCTCGATACCGGCGCGCGCGGTTCGACCACTACCTTCGTCAAGCGTCAGGTGGGCGATGTCCTGCTGACGTGGGAGAGTGAAATCACCTTGATTCGCCGCGAGTTTGGTGCGGATACCTTCCAGGTCGTTAATCCGTCGCTCAGCATCAAGGCCGAGCCACCGATCGCTGTTATCGACAAAAATACGCAGCGCCACGGCACCGAAGCCGTCGCCAAGGCGTACCTCGAATTTCTCTACACTGAAGCGGCTCAACGCATCATCGTCGCGCACAATTATCGACCGACGTTAGAATCTGTAGTCACCACGACCGGCGATCAGTTCGCCAAGATCGACCTATTTACCATCGACGCCGTGTTTGGCGGCTGGGCCAAGGCCCAAGCCACGCACTTCGCCGATGGCGGTATCTTCGATCAGATCACCACGCGGTGACGCTTTCCACGATGCCGCTTGGATATGTGGCGATCCCACCATCCTGCGACTGCCCCGAACGACCGGATTCTTCCTGATGGCGAGATCGTCGCACCGCGTACTTCCTGGCTTTGGCCTCACTCTCGGCATCACCCTCACGTGGCTGAGTCTGCTCGTGCTGTTGCCCCTCGGTGCGCTCGTGCTCAAGGCAAGTTCGCTGAGTTTGGATCAGTTCTGGGCCACCATCGCGAGTCCGCGCACCGTTGCCGCGCTGCAGCTCAGCTTTGGCGCTGCCTGCGTTGCCGCATTGGTCAACACGGTTGCTGGAACCGTGATCGCCTGGGGACTGGTCCGTTACCGTTTTCCCGGCCGCCGCATTCTGGATGCGCTCATTGATCTACCGTTCGCCCTGCCCACCGCTGTGGCCGGCATCGCGCTGACCGCACTCTATGATCAGAACGGCTGGATCGGATCGCTGCTCGCGCCACTGGGCATCACCGTCGTATCAACCCAGTTGGGCGTGACTCTGGCGCTGATCTTCATCGGTTTGCCCTTCGTCGTCCGCACCGTGCAACCCGTGCTTGAGGAAATTCCGCCGGAACTTGAAGAGGCGGCAAGTAGTCTCGGTGCCGGCCGTTGGGCCACGATCCGCCGCGTTATCCTACCCGAGGTCGGACCAGCAGTGCTCACTGGCTTCGCGCTCGCCTTCGCACGCGCGGTCGGTGAATACGGATCGGTTATCTTTATTGCCGGCAATCTACCGGGGCAAACCGAGATCGCCCCCCTGCTGATCATCATCCAGCTTGAGCAAAATCATTACGCCGAAGCCACCGCGATTGCCGTAGTCATGCTGGCCCTGTCGTTCGCCCTGCTGCTGGCGGTGAATCTGCTGCAACGCTGGGTTGATCGCCGCTCGCGGAGTTCGCCATGAGCAATCCGCGTCTCACCGAACCTCGCTGGGTACGCTGGAGCATCATCGCCTTCATCGGTTTTTGGCTTGGACTCTTCCTGGTTTTGCCGCTCGTTGTCGTCTTCCACGAAGCGCTCGCCAAAGGCTGGGCCGCTTATCTGCATGCTTTTGACGACCGCGCCACCGCGCACGCGATCAAGTTGTCGCTCCTCATCACCCTGACTGCCGTCGCGGTCAATACCGTCTGTGGCATCGCCGCGGCCTGGCTACTAACACGCTTCCGCTTCCGCGGTCGCAGTCTGTTGATGACGCTGATTGATCTGCCCTTCGCGGTATCGCCGGTTATTTCGGGCCTCATTTTTGTTCTCTTGTTCGGCATGCAGGGTTACTGGGGCGAATGGCTGCGCGAGCACAACATCCATATCATTTTCGCCGTGCCGGGCCTCATCCTGGCCACGTGCTTCGTCACCTTCCCGTTCGTCGCCCGCGAACTGATCCCAGTTATGGAAACCGTCGGCACCGAAGAGGAAGAAGCAGCGCGCGTCCTTGGTGCCAGTGGCTGGTCGATCTTCTGGCGCGTCACCTTGCCGAACGTGAAGTGGGGCCTGATCTACGGCATCATTCTCTGTTCCGCCCGCGCGATGGGCGAGTTCGGCGCCGTGTCGGTGGTCTCAAGTCACATCCGTGGCCAGACCAACACCATGCCGCTGCACATCGACATCTTGTACAACGAGTACCAGGCCACCGCCGCCTTCGCCTGCGCCTCGTTACTATCGCTCCTGGCCATCGCCACCCTGATCATTAAGGAATGGGTCGCTTGGCGGCAACGGCAGGCCATGCAACGGGCCACCGGGGATCCCAACGCTCGCTAGCCTCCTGATTTCCGAAAACGGCATTGACTCGGCCAATTATTCCTCTACGGACTGCCGCACCTCGCACAGGAACACGCTCATGGGACTCCCCGAAGATCTTGCCAAGCTGCTGAAGTCGGAAGGTTACAAGACCAACGAGACCATCCAGAGCGCCATCAACGACTTCCTCGAAATCGTCACCGAGGAAAATGAAGAGATGGAAGACGACACCGAGGATGACGGTGATGACGAAGTCGAAGGCATCGACGGCCTCAAAGCCGACCGCTGATCGCTGATCCTCCTCATGCGCCGATCTGCCGTTCTGGCAGGTTCACCGTTGCTCTAGATTTCCATTCTTCACGGTGTGCGGCATGTCTGCACCCGTGGTCGAAACTGTGGCGTTCGCCGCCCTGACCCGCGAAAAGGTGGCGGCACGCTGCTATGGAACTACGCGCCCCAGCCGGGCGATCCGTCATGGTGCTTGGTTATTATGAGTGCCCCGAACAGTGGGACGGCATGGGGCTACACGATCAATTGCCCAGTTTAGGCCAGGGTGCTGCGGGTCGAAATGGTCCCGATTTTATCGAACTGCGCACTCGACCCTTTTCCCGCTTGGTGGGGTTACACCCCATAGAGGGATATGGCCAGGGGACTAGCGTTCTCAGAGTAAAATTCCTTCCCACGTCAAGCCCACTCATCCAAAGGTGAAACATGGAGACGTCCAAGTCAAAGACAGTCAGACCACGCGAACACGCTGGCGATGTCAGGACGCCCACAGTTCCGGTTGGTCTGGGGGGAGAGTTGCACCAGACGTCCGACGGTACGGACCCGGTTCTTACCACCAACCTGGGTGTGGCTATTTCCGACAACCAGAACTCGCTGCGCGTGAATCCTCAGGGTCCGACACTGCTGGAGGATTTCATCCTCCGAGAGAAGATCACGCACTTCGACCACGAACGCATTCCCGAACGCATCGTGCATGCCCGCGGCACCGGTGTGCATGGATTCTTTGAGTTGACCTCCTCCCTGAAAGACTACACGAGCGCCAAGGTGCTGACCGCGATCGGCGAACGGACGCCTGTTTTTGTTAGGTTCTCGACAGTTGCCGGCGGCTCGGGATCGGTCGACACGCCGCGCGATGTACGCGGGTTCGCTGTCAAGTTCTACACCACCGAGGGCAATTGGGATTTGGTGGGCAACAACATCCCGGTTTTCTTCATCCAGGATGCAATCAAATTCCCCGATCTCATTCATGCCGTGAAGATGGAACCAGATCGTGGATTTCCTCAGTCAGCGACTGCGCATGACACCTTTTGGGACTTCATCTCGCTAACCCCCGAGTCGATGCACATGGTCATGTGGATCATGTCCGACCGGACCATTCCGCGTTCCTTACGCATGATCGAGGGGTTCGGTGTACACAGCTTCCGTCTGGTCGACCAGGTCGGCGGTTCGATATTTGTCAAGTTCCACTGGCGTCCGAAACTGGGCCTGCAGTCCACGCTCTGGGATGAAGCGGTGAAAATCGCCGGCGCCGATCCAGACTTCCACCGCCGCGATATGTGGGAGGCGGTGTCGTCCGGCGCGTTCCCAGAATGGGAATTCGCCGTGCAGATATTCACCCAGGAAGAGGCAAACAGTTTTCCATTCGACCATCTTGATCCTACCAAACTGATCCCCGAGGAACTGGTGCCCCTGAAAGTCATTGGTCGCATGGTGCTCGACCGCATGCCGGAGAACTTCTTTGCCGAAACTGAGCAAGTCGCTTTTTGTCCATCGCATGTCGTGCCTGGCATTGACTTTTCCAACGATCCGCTGCTCCAGGGCCGCCTGCATTCCTACCACGACACCCAGCTATCGCGCCTCGGATCCCCGAATTTCCATCAGTTGCCGATTAATGCACCCAAATGCCCATTCGCGAACCACCAGCGCGATGGACACATGCAGATGGCGGTGCCGACCGGCCGGGTCGCTTATGAGCCCAGTTCGCTGCCAGGAGCCTTGCCGCGCGAAACGCCCGTGCGTGGTTTCCACAGCGCCAGGGTAACCGAACAGGGCGAGAAGGGCCGAGTGCGGTCCGCGAGCTTCGCGGACCATTACAGCCAAGCACGGCAATTCTACATCAGCCAGACACCCTACGAACAAACACACATCGTCTCGGCGTTGGTGTTCGAGTTGTCTAAGGTGAATCATGCGCCCGTGCGCGAGGCAATGGTGGCGCACCTGCGACACATCGAGGAAGACATGGCTAGACGAGTAGCAGCTGGGTTGAATATGAAAGACCTGCCCACGGCACCTGCGACCAAGGCTCCGATCGTCAAGACGGAGCCTTCACCCGCTCTACAGATCATCGGAAAGATGAACGATACTCTGCGCGGGCGTTCCATAGGTGTACTCGTCGCCGACGGCTCTGACGGCGATGCCATCAAGCGGATCCAGAAGAGCGCGGTCGATGCCGGTGCGACGGTGATGATTGTCGCGGCAAAGATCGGCAGCGTGCAACTCGCCGATGGCGCCATCCTTGCGGTAGAGCGTCAACTCGCCGGCACGCCATCGGTCGTATTCGACGCAATCGCGGTCATTCTATCGGCCTCAGGCGCCAGGATGCTGGTGGACGATGCCGCTGCGGTCGACTTCGTACGCGATGCCTTCGGGCATCTCAAGGCAATCGCAGTCGACGCCGGCGGGGAAGCGTTGCTGGTACACGCGCGAATCGCGCACGATGCCGGGATCGTCGAAGCCACATCCACGGTGGCCTTTATCGCCGCGGCGAAGACCCGGCAGTGGGACCGAGAAAAGAAGGTCCGTAATATGCCGTGACGCGGACATTGCGGACATTGCGGACATTGCGGACATTGCGGACATTGCGGACATTG
>CAZZAM010000029.1:0-49010 GCA_964652775.1 uncultured candidatus Brocadiaceae bacterium
GTGACGATGAACAGAGCAATCAAGAACGTTCGAATATGCATGCGTTGGGTTGGCAGCGCGCAAGATAGCGATGAGCAGCACATGCAGAGTGGCGCGAACGACGGTCGGAGACTGCGCATCGCTTCGGCGAAATTCGGCGAGAATGGCAGAGAAAGCCGCACCGACAGCTGCCGAGGCCGGAAAGCTGCGCAGGCGCAGCGCGTTGAAATCGCAGCGTAGGGCGCGGGCCCGCGCTGGCGCCAGCCCTGGGAGACGGCGCAGATCGACGGTGATCCAGCAGAGCGCGCCTGAATGCATGATTCCGCCCTGACCGCCGTGCAACTCCCCTGGCCGCGTGAGGAAGCAGTCGCCGCCATGCATGGATGCAGGGAGACCATCCACCTGCCAATCCATGCGTCCACGTTCCAGCCAACACAATTCCCAGAATCCAGGTGGATGGCGATGGGACTCCAGGCCGCCCGGCTGCGCTCGCGTCCACACATCGCGTCCCAGATTGCCGACCTCCGCCAGTTTCATCTGCGAACCGTGGTGATCCTCACGGCGGCTGTTGTCATGGTTCGGGCGGCGGATCATTGGCGACAGCCTAGACGGGATTCTCGGGTGGAGAACCGCGACATGGGCGTGGCGCCCCAAATGGTATGATGAGGGCCAAGGATCCCACTATGCCCGCCACTTCCCGCCAGATCGTCAGCGACGCCATTCACCACCGCGGTCCCGAGCGCCTGCCGGTCCTGCAGGCGGGCCTCGGGGTCTGTGACTCCGCGTGGTTGCCGATGAAGACAGTTGTCGGCTTCCAGCCGGCGGTGGCAGGCGAAGACGAGTGGGGCTGCATTTGGGACCGAACTGAAATAAAGAACATGGGCCAAATCAAGGTTCACCCATTGCTAGAGATCCCCGCCGATCTTGCCGCCTGCAAGCGCCCCGATTATCGCGCTGACAGCCGCTGGCTCGACTGCCCAGCCGCTCTGGACCGCGCCGAGCATGAGGGCAAGTACGTAGTCAGTGGTCTGTTCATGGTGTTGTTCGAACGCATGCAGGGCTTGCACGGCTTCGAAAACTGCCTGATGGACCTCAAGCTCGACCGCCCTGCGATGGAGCGCCTCGCCAACCTCATTGTCGAAACCCATCTCACCTATGTGCGCGAAGTGCATCGTCGTTTTGGTAACCGCGTGCACGGAATCTCCATGTCGGACGACTGGGGCACCCAGACCGCGGCCTACATCAGTTCGACGATGTGGATGGACTTTTTCTACCCGCACTACCGTCGCCTCTTCGACGAGATGCACCGCTGCGGCTACGACGTCTGGGTGCACTCTTGCGGAAAGGTCAACGAAATTATCGAGGGCTACATCGCCGCCGGCGTCAACGTGGTCAACCTCCAGCAGCCGCGCGCCCTCGGCATCAGCGAGATCGGCCGCCGTTACCGTGGACGCATCGCTTTCGAATCGCTGTGCGACATCCAACGCACCCTGCCGACTGGAGATCGCCGCTTGATCGCCGAAGACGCCGATCAACTGATGCAACACTGGGCAGACGGATCGGGCGGATTCATCTTCAGCGACTATGGCGACGGCGCTGCGATCGGTGCTCCGGCCGGGGCCAAGTTGGCGATGTACCGCGAATTCTCACGCTTGAGCGAACGTCTCTACGGTCGCGCACTGCCTGAACCTTGCGCGGCCTGAACGCAGCGTGTCTACAGATTCCAACGACACTCGTGCTGATCACCCTCCTAAATGATCGGCCTATTTTCACGGATGTATTGCGACTTCCGGACTTCCGGATTTCTGCGTCACCGGCTCATATCTTTCCACACAACACCAGTAAACTCGCCAGCGGCGGCCACGCGTGGGCCGGCAATGTGCGCGGATGATCCTCGGGCTTCCAACCAAACTCGGCGCCTTGGCGGCGCAACTGAATGGAGCTGGCCACACCGCGCAGTGCTTCGGTCATGGTGCGTGGGCCGGCGAATGCTTTCGTGAGCAAACGATCGATCGCGGGCAAGACCTTCGCATCCACTTCAAGGTCGCGGCGGAATCGCCAGACGGCAAGATCGACCCGACTGGATGGCGTAGTCGCTTCGCGCGGGAGTCGCGCAACGAACGTCGCCTCACCAGCACAAGCCAACAGCGCACTGCTCCGCGTATGACGACCTTCAGTACCGCATAACTTTTCCGCTGTCTCATGCTGCAGGATAAGATCCAGCGCTCGCGGTGGATCGCGATCGATGATCCAATTGCGCACCAATTCAGCAGTCAGGTTGAATGGCGGATTGGCGATCACTCGCCAGGGTCTGCTATAGGGTGGACGCCAGCGTCGCACGTCGGCCTTGATGACTTCAATCCGCTTCTCGGTAATTGCTGTGGTAAAGCGTGTACGCAGCGCGGCGACCCGTTGCATATCGAGTTCGACTGCCGCGACCCGCGAACCAGCTGTGACCAACGCTGCGCTGATCGCGCCAAGGCCGGCACCAGCATCAAGCACCAGTTCATCGGTGACGATCCGCGCGCCCTTAACCATGCGCTCGGCAACAGCCGGGTCGAGGTCGTGCTGCTGTGGTCCATCGCCTGGTGTGCGCATGGGCGTGGTCGTGGCGATGGGATTGGCTGGGTCAATCAGGACTTGCCAGAAGCACCTGCTACCGAGACGACAATTACAGTGCGATCGTCTTATTCGCCGGTACGTGAGCCGGCATACCGGCTGCCTCCAACTGATCGCGTAACCACGATGCATCTGCGCCAACCCGCGATGGACCCACATCAAGACCGGTCAAATTGTCGATCCCCAGCCAGCGATCGTATCCAGCCGCTTTGAGGGTACTGATGATGGTCGGCCAACGGAGCACGCCCTCACCCAGCGGCGCGAATCCTACCGAGCTGCCATCCCAACTACTGCCACCACTGCGCCGCCACACGTCCTTCACTTGGATGTGGGCCAAATAGTCGCCCAGAAGTTCAATCGCCTGTTCCAGCGGCTCAGTCCCAACCCGGACGGTGTTGCCGACGTCGAACACGACACCAACCTGTTTGGGATCAAGTCCGTCAAGCAAGCGTAAGCTGGAACTCGCACCAGTTGCCAACGTGATCGGACTCGTCTCAACGACAAAGCGGACACTTTCATCTGCCGCGAGCCGGGCAAGTTCCCGCCACGCAACACGCTGAATTGAAAATTGCGACGCGATGATTCCGCGTTCTGCACGCGGCAGACACATGCGAACGAGCGGTGTGCCCAAGACGCGTGCCGCGCGCGCCAAGCGCTTGGCTGAAACAAGATCCTCGGCTTGAGCGTAACTAGCCAACAGTGGACAGAGTAATCGCCATTCACCAAGCAAGCGCGCAACAACTGGCACGAGATACTCAAGCCGGTCTAAATCAATGACCGCAGCATTGTTATCCCAGAAGGACGGAGCCCGAGCCGAGTCAAAGCGATGAGGCTTACACGCGAGGTCGAGTCCGGCATATCCCGACGCTGCTGCTAAAGGTGCCAATTCATCGAGTGGCAACCATGGCGTACATGTAGTTGATAAGGAAATGAGCTGTCGCATGGATCCGAGCGCGCGACTGTAGCGCCACGGGTGGGGAAATGAACCGGAAAATGAATGGAGGAAGCAATCCTGGGAGCGCCGCAGTTCGCGGTTTAAAGTTCACTGCTCGCGGTTATCGCACAACGGCTTGAATTACAGTCGAAAAACCTATTTGGACTTAGTCGGCTCAGCCGGTGGTGGGGGAAGATGGTCCAATGTGTCACGCAAGGTCTGAAATTGCTCCTGCAACAGCGGCTCACCTGAAGCCGTCATGGCAGCGGTAATTTGATTTTTCAATCCCGGCAAGACAGCTCCACGACGATCCGATTTGGCTGAGGTCATTTCATTCGTCAATTGACGGACCTGATGAAGGACTTCGATCTCTTTGAACAACGCGACGAGACATCCCTTCCACGGCAACTTCAGTTCATTCATGCGCCGTTTAAATCCCTGCGGATCTTCGCCGAGGCTGTTCAATACTTTGCGAATCAATTCGTCGTAATCCTCGCGAATCGGTTGCGTGAGTTGATCAACCTGACGCTGCAAGCTGTCATCTAGAGGAATCATCCGGGCGCCAGCCAACAACGCCGAGAGCGCTTTGCGCCGCTTGCCCTCATCTGTCGAGGTGGCGTCCTTTTCTGCCTCGCTTATGAGCTTCTTGACCGTGATCAGATCCGCCGCCTTGGGAACCCGCCAGTTCACCAACACACTGCATGGGCCACTGGGGATGGATCTGGTCCCATGCAGGTCGTCAATCGAAAAAACAACGTCAAGCGGCTCCGTCGCCTTGACCGCCAAAGACCAATAGCCAGTTGGACCGCTGCTGGTACTCAGATCACCCACTGAGACTTTGACACCACCCTTGGCCTCACCGGCATCATAGGTTCCGTTGTGGTTCGCATCGCTGAATACCGTGCCGCCGAGATAACGCTCCGCTGATCCCGTTCCCAGTACGACCACCAGCGATACCTTCCCACCGGACTCATCGACCGCCACGCCCGCCTCATGCCATTCTGCGGTTCCAATATGACGACCAACGAAAACCGGGATCAGATGCTGGTTATTAGCAGGCCCCCACATCATTTCCCCCATAACATTCGTGATTGCCTGCACGAAGGCGATGCGCACCGATGACGCGTTGCGACCCAGGAGAATTAATCCCTTGTTGGTCGGGGTATACCCAGCGACGCGAAACGGTTCAGCAAAAGACAACGGAGACTTATCTACCCACGCTACCTTGCTATTGAGTATCGCTCGCGCTGCCGCCATCAATGCTGGATTCAATACGACTGGCGAAATAACGCCTTTGGGTTTCATGTGTGGCGCTTCGCTGCGGACAACCGCGGAATTCCAATCGTTAAAGGTTACGATGCCGACCACTGGTGTCTTGCGATCCATTTGTTCCTGCAAGACGCCAGAGGTAACAAACTCGGCACTCCGTGGATCAAGACGATACTGGTTCACCCAATCCAACACGGCCAATTCAGTGGGCGACGGCGTTCCAGCCGAACCGGCAGACTGGACCGCCTGAGCAGACTGCGCCATACACACCAGCAGAGGCATTATCAGAAACACACTCATCACACGCCGTCCAACAGCGTCGTGTGAAGGATGGGTGCAATCCGTATCAGTTGCCGTCAATATGCTGTGTGTCCGATCAGCAAACAGCCAAGAAGTGAACTTCATGGGCAACATGGTTGAATCCACCTTGGGTCAGGCAACGAGAATGATCTCTCCGCAATTGCTGTTAGTTAACTAAAATTGTCTTACCCTCTGATCGCCAACGCTGACGGACCGCAGTGATCATGAAGCTTGAGCAACGGTTTTCTGCGTTGATCTACGGTATTTTTTGCGGCGCCAGCCGGCTAACCCAGTACCTGCCGTTCTTAGCGACAACGCGCCTCTCGCGTTGATTTTTATCAAGATGCTCATCTCCTGCGACGGCCAACACGTGCCTCATCCGATCAATGTTCCAGACCAACCTGACCGCAGCATTCCCCGCTCCATGTCGTAGAGGAGATCGTTCGTGAACCACATCCTATACACACTCTGCCTGAGTCTGGCTTTGTTCAGCTCGACTTCACTCACGGCATTCGAGGTGACCAAGAACATCAATACGGGGAAACCCCCAGTCGAGAAGAGCGTACTGTTTGCTAAAGACGCGAAACACGATCACGTTATCTTGGCAGAGACCGGTAATGGCCAGTTCGCTTTTAGCGAAGACGGCTCAATTGTTTCAACCATCAAAGGCAGCAAAGAGATTGCACCACGACTGTCATGGAAGGCTGGAGATGGTCGCCCTGCATCCATAGATGTCACGGCCTATACCTACCTCATCCTGACCTGCCGCATGGAAGGGAATGTTCAAGAAACCAACGCCAAAGGCAAAGTCATAGAGAAGCGAGCTGACAACCTGTGGTTCTCGGTAAACCTCTATAATGCCGCCAATCAGCGCATCGGCGCTGTCAGTCTCGCTGATGTCAACGACAGCAAAGAAGGAACTACACCGGCCGAAACGACCGAGTTGCGTATCCCACTGATTCTTTTCGCTGGGTCGGCTTTCGAAGACAAACTGGTCACCACGATCGGCACCGATTGGAAAGCGACAGCCAGCAATCAATCGCGAAATTTCCGCTGGGTTATCGACCGCATCGCCCTCGCCAACTGAACACGGACATCCACATGCGCTCCACGCTGATCTGCATCCTCTGCGTATTTCTAGCTCAGCCGCTGCTCGCTGCGCAACCGAAGGGAGAAGTGAGCGAGGCCTTCATCCAAGAAAACCTGTCGAAGATACCAACCGTTGACCCTGCCCCCAATGCCGTGCCACCACTACGCGAAGCCATTCGCGGCAAGCATCCGCGTCTGCTGCTGACCGCCGAGGAGGCAGTCAAACTCAAAGAAACTGCGCTAGCCGACCCAGTGCTGAAGCCGGTCTACAACGCAGTGGCAAGTTACGCCAAAAAATTTGCCCTGAGCAGTGAGGATCCACCCCCCTTCGTACTGACCGATACGCCAGCCATCTCGGGCAGCGCCCAGCAGTATCCCGCCGCCGCGATCGGCTACATGCTGGATCGTGACCCAGTCACGCTGAAGGCGATCACCGCTGCACTCACAGTGATGCTCAAGCAAGAGCACTGGGCCCTGGGCCGAGAACTCGATTCAAACATGGGCGCCGGCTGCAACATGCTGATGACCGGCCTACTCTTTGATGCCGTTCGCGATGATTTGGAACCAGAGTTCCGAGCGAAAATTGCGGCTAAAATGCTCGTCCATGCTCGCCGCATGCATTGGTTAGGACACAAGCAACTAGGAACTGGAACGGTCAAGTACTGGCAGCAAGACCCGCAACCCAATCACCGCTGGTACCGCGCCGCCGGACTCGCCGCATGCCTGCTCGCAATCGCCGATGAACCAGGTCTGGAAACCGGCTATCTCATGGAGCAATTGAAACAGGAAATGGATTTCCTGATCAAGTGGTTCCCCAAGGAAGGCGACTGTCATGAAGGCTCCGGTTATCAGGTATTTGGCTTTTGTTACCTGACCATGGCCGCAAGCATGATGGATCGAGCCGTTGGCACTGAATACCTCAAGGCGCCAGGATTCCGCAACGCTTGGCAGCAACAGGTTTATTACACGGCACCAGGCCGCATGGGCGACATGAGTTTCGGCGACGCAATGAATGGAGAGGGCGGATTCGGTCAAAATAACACCCCGTTTTTTATCGGCCCGCAACTCAGCCGCGACAAGAACGCCCAAGCGGCTTTGCTTCATAACATGGAGCAAAGTGGGCAGCCTTACCTGACCAAGTTCAAGCCTCAGGAAAAACGCACATTCGTCCCTCCGTGGGGCATGCTGCTGTTCTATGATCCAACGGTGGGATCTGGCGATTATCGCGCGCTACCAACCGCGCGCTTGTTCCCCGACCTGGGAGCAGCCAACATGCGCAACTCGTGGGAGAACGACGCCGTCGCATTCGCGTTCAAGTGCGGTCCTCACGGCGGCTACCGCCTAAACGAATATGCCTGGGAGTATAAAACTGCTGCTGGCGAACCACATTACGTCAACGTCGCTCACGATGACTCCGACGCCAATTCCTTCTCGATGTCCATGGCAGGCGAGCATATTTTCCATCCCGGTCTGTACTCGTGGAGCAAACTGACGGCAAAACAATCCTGTGTCACTGTTGATGGCGTCGGACAATTATGCGAGGGTGCCGACTTTACCCAACCGGTGCCGGGCAAAACCGACATGCGCACGATTTCCTACCTGACCGGATGGAAACAGGGCGAACAGGGCCGCATTATTATCGAAGGCGAAGCTGCCAATGCGTATCGTGGAGTCGGCTACTACGCATTAGTCGCGCGCCAGAAAGGCAGCCCAGCGACAGAGACTAAACCTGAAATCAAGCCCATACCAGGATTGCCTGATCCGGTGCTCAAGCACTTCCGCCGCAGCGTTATTTGGTTGCCCAACGAATACATTCTCATGCTCGACGATATCATTGCCGACGGCAAGCACGCCATCATGTGGCGGGGCACGGTTGAAAAAGCGTTCTTTGACGATCCCGCTCAGGGCCTCTGCCACATTGCGACCAAAGGCGGCAAACACATTGGCATGCAGATGCTTGCCGATCGACCGTTCACCGGCGCAATCGACTTCATGCACCTTGATGGCCGTTTCGGCAATCTCATGCAGCACCAGTTCCAATTTACCGCCGATAGCGATGCTGTGAAATTCGCCTGCTTGCTTGATCCATGGGGAAAGAAGGCAGCGATGACACTGACTGCTCATGGCGGGGCAATGGTTCTCCGTGTGCAATCTACCGGATTCGACGACACCTGGACCTGGCAAGGATCACCAGATGCTACCACTCCATCAAGCATCAACGGCATGCGTGGCAATATTCCACTCATTGCCCTAACGGCTCAGGATATCGCACCACACGGTGACTGACGTTCACACCCTAGTTTCGGAGACTTTCGTCATGACCAAGCTCGTAAGGTCCATCTCTACCATGTTCTGTTTCGCGGTCCTAGGAACCGCCTCCGCAGCTGAACCGATCAGCGATACCTTCACGAGCAACGACGCGCTCCAGCGATTCTCCATCACCGGCGATGTCGTGGTTGATCCCGGCAAGAGCGCCAGTAGCGATGGTTCTGGTTCGCTGCGCATCGGCCCACAAGCGAAAGCGACACTCAAACTACGCGACGAAAACGGATCTGGTCAAGTAACCTTCAAAATTTTTGAAGATGGCGCCAAACCAGCCGATCCCAAAGCGCGAGCTACTGGTGCCTATTGGGGCGTGATGCAACTTGATGGTCGTTGTCTCGTTCCCGGCGCCTTTTACGCCCCCTATTTGTCAGGCGATGACTCTTATGCCCTTTCGAATTTCGTCCCTGGCAGCGAATCGGTTTATGGATTCATCAAATATCTCGCTATTCCCCGCAAACAGGGCTGGCATACGTGGGCATTCAATTTTGACGCCACCAAGGGACTCTCCATCTCTTGCGACGGAAATGTCATTAGTAGCAAACGGTTCGACTGGAATGAATCCAAACAGACGGGATTCAACGCGCTTATTTTCGCTGGTGACACGGCAACGACGACTGGTCAACTGTGGATCGATGACATCAGCGTATCGCTCGCCGGGCCCATGCAGGTCGGGCCGACACCGCCACCACCACCGCCACCCATTGTTCCCGATAAAGATCCGACACTGGAAGGCGCTGCTCCCGAACTCGTTGCCGCGGTGCGCAACGTCCATCCACGCCTCATGTTCGGCCCTGAGGATATTCCCAACCTCAAGGCGTTCTATGCTAGCGATCGCGGCAAGATCTTCCGCGATGCCCTGGAAAAATATTTGCCATCATGCGGTGCCCCTGAGCATACGAAATTCCTGACCGATGCGACTGATGGACAACGACAAGGCTACTGGCGTCTGCCCACGGTTGCTTTGCATTATGTATTAACTGGCGACAAGGTGTCGTTCGCCAAGACCGTTGCCTTCATGCAACACCTCTTGAAGCAACCGCATTGGGAGACTGGCAAAGAAATCGACTCCGGCATGAGCGCGGCAAACATTATGATCGGTGCTGGACTTGCTCTAGACTGGCTGTGGAACGATCTCGACCCGACTTTCCGCGAGCAATTCCGTCAGAAGTGCCTCTACCACGCCCGCGCCATGTACCATGGCGGTCATTTGATGAAGGCGCCAGGAACGCATTACTGGCAGAACGATCCAGCGAACAATCATCGTTGGCACCGCAACGCTGGATTCGCCAGCTGCCTACTCGCCGCCTATACTGGGGCCGCCGAAGAGCAGTGGATTTTAGCCAAGTTGAAGGACGACCTCGACTATGTCGTGAAGTGGCTGCCCGAAGATGGCACTACGCACGAATCACCGACCTACATGATTTTTGGGATCTCACATCTCATCGTCGGAACGCAAATCGCTGACCGTTGTTTGGGTATGAAGTACCAGCAACACGCGTTTTTCAAGACGGTGCCACATTTCATGTCGGAATGTCTGACTCCTGACCGCAAGCATCGCTTCAATTATGGTGACAGTGGGTCGGACTTTGGACCGATGGAGTACGACCTGAGTCTATTCAGGTGTACGTCCCTGCATGCGCTTGCGGATGATCATGCCGTCCTTGAACAAATCCTCACCGCGAAAGGCGTCGGTTGGGGATGGATGGGGCTACTGTGGTTCGATCCGACAATTAAGGGCGGAAATCCCGATCGTATTCCAACCAGTGAGCTACTTCCAGACATTGGCGTGCTGGTCGCCCGCGATGGATGGAAAGATGATGGCGTTGGCGTGTTATTCAAATGTGGACCATTTGGCGGTTACACGCTCAATCGTTTTCGCAATACCGGCGGAAAAGATGGTAAACCCGGGTACATTAACGTAGCCCACGACGATCCGGATGCGAATGCGTTCCAGATCTACGCTCACAATCGATTCCTCGCTGAGAACGACCGTTATTCCTCGGACAAGAAGTCAGCCAATCACAACACCATCCTGATCAACGGCATTGGCCAACAATCGGAGGGCCGTCCCGAGGGCGGCGCGTGGTCTCAGCCCGGTGGCGACATGACCAAGATGGGCATCATTACCGCCGTGAAACTTGGAGCCCAGATTGATGTCGTTGAAGGCGAGGCCGGTGGTTCCTACCTTGCACTCAAAGGCAAACGACCGGCGCTTGATCGCTTCCGCCGCGCATTGGTGTTCGCCAAAGGGAGTTACGTCCTGGCGCTTGATGACATCCGCGCGCCAAGCAGCGTTGAGGTCTCCTGGTTGATGCAGGGCGTCGATCTGACCATCGCATCAGAACAGGATCGCCAATTTACGCTGGTAAATACTGATGCCTCCTGTCCATTCCGCATTGAAACCAATCACAATGCTGAGTTGAAATTCACCCTTGGCGTTTCCCCTGCCGACAACCATGGGAAGCCTCTGGGATTCAAGCAATTGCGCATGGTCGCCAACACCGACAAACTACTGACCGCATCCGTTTACGATGTCTACCGCAAGGATCTCACGCTGTCGTTCGACTCCAGCGATCCGACGAAGGTTATTGCCGTGGTTAAAGGCAACGGTGTGGATGATCGTTGGGAGTGGACACCGGCCGAGAAGAACACCGCTACCTATGGACTCACCGGCATCCGTGCCGGGCAACCCTTGGTTCAGGTCGGACCCAGCGATCGCCCAGTCGATCCAACCGCAACCACCAAATAAATCCCTGGCCTTATTGCGAGCGCTCGTTCAGGGCATCAGACCCGAAGAGAATCCGCGTACCCTCGTCAGACCATGCCTTGGAGCAGACAGACCAATCCGCACCCGTTCCCGAGCAGCACGTGGACTGATGCGATAACACGCACGGAACGTTCGTGAAAAATGGAATGGATTGGGGAATCCGCAAATCCGAGCTATCTCGGTTACGCTATGATTTGTTCCGGCCAGCAAACTTGCCGCACGATCAAGCCGCAACAGACGTACTGCCTCAACCGGCGCAACCCCGAGTTCGGCCTGAAATACTCGACTTAGATGGACTTTAGAAACGCCAGCAGCGCGGGCCATGTCGCCAAGGGTTACCGGAATCAACTCACCATCAGACCAGACTTCGCGCAAATGATCGTGAACCGCAGCAACCAATGTGTGCTCGGCCGGGGCGGCTTCACCGGCCTGTCCTTCGGCATCAAGCAAGAAGGCAAGCAACGCTTGGCGCATGGCTCCTTGTGCGAGTTCCTGCCAGCCAGTCGGCTGACGTTCGAGCACCCACGCGAGATGATGAAATAACGGCCGCAGAACGCCATCGGACTGGAGATTGCGACTCAGCGGCCACGTATGCAGTGGCGGCAGCGTGGCTGACCCTTGATTGAATGAGAAATGAAAAAAACCATGCCGCGTCCGATGATGCGGATCCCAACGGAACCCGTCGCGCATCTGCGGTCGCGCCAGGATCACCGTCCCCGCTGGCGCTGGAACGTCCTTCCCGTCGACCTGCCAAACCGCATTCCCTTCGACAATCCAGACAAACTCAAAATCCGATAACCGTCGTGGGCCAAAGGTTGCGCCAGCTGGATAAGTTACCAAGCCATGGCTACTGATAGTGAAGCGGAGCTGCTCGGTGCGGCGCAGGGTGACCATGAGCGTATGTTATGAATAGGCATGTTTATGCCAATCGCCGACATTCCAACTCCGGCCCCCCTGCGACATCATTGATGCCTATCACCGAAAGGACTCTATGCTCCCCTCCATGGCGCCCATCGTCACCGAAACTCAAGTCCGCTCCTTCGTAGACGACGGTTTCCTTGTTCTGCCAAACCTCATTCAGGCTGCCGAACTGGAGACGTTGAAAAAAGACCTGATCACGATGGCTCGCGGTGGTTACCCCTGTAAGAGCCTCAAGCCAGTGGAAGCCAACCTCAGCGACAAAGAAGTGCTCGAAAGCATCCTCTGCGTGCATCAGCCGCATTACCTCAGTTCCGTGATCCGCAGCTTTACCGATCATCCCAAGATAGCCGCCGCCCTATCACGCATCGTCGGAGCACACCTGCCGCATTGGGACGGCGCGGTGAAATGCATGCAATCGATGTTGTTCGTCAAACCACCAGGCAAGCCTGGTCAGGCTTGGCACCAAGATGAAATGTATATCCCGACCCGTGATCGCAGTCTGTGTGGCGCCTGGATCGCCATCGATGACGCCACGATTGAGAATGGCTGCCTCTGGATCATTCCTGGCAGCCACCGCACCGGCTACATGTTCCCCAATAAACCTCCCGAAGATTTGGACGAGTACGATGGCAGTGGGCAGTGCTTTGGATTCGACGACTCACAGGCAATTCCGGTCGAAGTGAAGGCCGGATCAGTGGTGTTCTTTAACGGCTATACGCTGCATAAGTCGCTCAAGAACCGCAGCACGATTTACCGTCGCGCCCTGGTTAACCATTATATGAATTCTTGGTCGCTGTTGCCCTGGCAGCTCGAAACCGCTATTCGTAATGGCACCGGTGATGCCGTAGCTCGCAGTGACAATCGTTGTGTCGTCTCGGTCAGCGGCACCGATCCGTATGCATGGAAGGGTTACAGTCCGGGTAACGACGACGTCTTCCTGCGTACATTCGGCAAGAAGCACTAATCAACCCGCCATTCCAATCTTCCGCCTATCTCGCGCTACGGCAGGCGGAATAGTTTCAGGCCCTTGCCCAGTCCACCGGCCACGGCGGCACCTGGCATCGCACTGAATAATGTGCCACGTTCGCTCTCAGTCAGCGGCCGTAGACGCGGCAGCCAGCGTAGCGCAAGAATCAATCCCGGAATGCGCAGGAGGACTGACAGCAGCATCACCATGTGGAATGGATTCTGCAGATACATCGGGAGGAATCCCCGAACCGACGGATTCTTCACGATTTCCGTAAATACACCGATAAAGGACGTGCTCAGTATAATACCGATCGCGACCATGATCGCCGTCACCGTATTAAAGTAACCAATCAACTCGGCACGACGAGCTGGGTCACCGTGACAGGCAAACAAAAGCGATCCAATGGCGCACTCGGCAATTGCCCAAGCGAATCCCGAAAGGATCTCGTTGACCACCAATAACGGAATGCTGTCCGTCACCGCCCAGGCCACAGGGATAAACAGGATCAGAATGAACGAGAATCTCAGTGCTGAACGCGGCTTGTAGAGATCGACCAAGCGGCCAACAAACGGCAAAAAGACGATGCGCGAAATGGCGCTGGTATAGAGCAACAACGAATACGACCAGGGATCGAGCGCGAGTCCACCTTCCTCTTTGGCGCTAATCATGTAGCTGGCAAAGAATGGGCCAACCACGGCACAACCACCTTGAAAGGTAGCCCAGGCCAAGGTCCAACGTCCGATATCCGTGCGCTGCATGGTGCGGATAAATCCCCACATCCCGACTGCCGCCTCAAGCGAACGCAGCGATGGCGGCTGATTCTTCTGGCGGAGTCGTTGCGGTGCGTCGGGCTGCTGCTCCAGACAGTGAACGGACAGGAGGCGCGAAATCACGGCGGTCAACAACACAATCTGCAAACCCCAGGGACCCAACTCGACTGGCAGGTAATGGATCGTCAACGCAAACACTCCGGCGAAAATAAGCTTCAGAACATGAAAAATCCGAGCGCGATTCGCTTGATAACGGCCGCTGATCGACGGCGGTAGCAAGGCACCCATCCATGCAACCCAAGCTGGACCATTGACGATGCCAGTGAGTCCAAATAAACAGATAAGCGTCACCGCGACCGGTATAGCCCAGGCCGATCCGGCCGCGTGTAATGGAACGCTCAACAGGGCGATCAGGATGATTTGCCACCAAGCAGACGTGATGCACGCCCGCTTGGCTCCGCCGAGAGCAGAGACAATCCGACCAGTCATCGGTGACAACCCAATGACGCCGATCTGTGGAATCAACGACACGAATCCGATAATCCATGTCGATGCATGGAGACGTCCCTGCAGTAGCGGCACAAGCCAAGCCTCAAGGCACACAAACATGGTCCCGACGACCGCGCCTTCGAGTATCGACCAGTAGAGACCGCGACGAATGATGCCTTGGTTACGCCACTGGCGAAACGGTATGCGCATCCTGGGCACTGTAGCATGACCGCAGGCAGCGCAATCAGGTCAGTTGGAGGGGCTTGCGTTGGCGAAACGAGGGGTGTTAGGGCACCTCAATTCAGAGAGTGGTTCAGATAATCGCGGGAAAAATATCGCTGAATTTTTACATTATTGAGCGATTATCCGAACGTTGTACTGGCTTCCCGTTGAAATCCCCCGCTGAGGCCCGATACCGACCCAGCCATGCCATTCTATCATCGACTCGGACGCATCCCACCCAAGCGACACATGGTTTTTTCTGAGTCGGACGTCCTCTACCCCGAGCAACTGATCGGCAACGAGGGCTTCGCTGGACTGTCGTCGTTGTTGTATCACCGACGTCGGCCAACGCCGATCGCTTCGATCAAGACGCTCCGTGAACTTGCCCGCGAGCGCGATCCGCAACGCGTCTTCGCGCCCCGTCATTTCCAAACGACACAATTGCCTGCGATCACCAGCCCCATCGCTGATCGCGTACCGCTGCTGTTCAATGACGATGTCACGATCGCGTATGCGAACACCACAAAGGCGGATGACTTCTTTTACCGCAATGGCCAGGCCGACGAGGTCGTCTTCGTTGTCGCGGGCGAGGGCGTTCTCGAATCGTTGATGGGTGAACTGCCCTATCGTCAGGGTGATTACTTGGTTATTCCGCGTGGTCTCCTCCATCGCTATCGTTTCAGCTCCGCCACCACGCGCTTCCTGGTCATCGAAAGCACGGGTAGCATCCGTACGCCCAAGCACTACCGCAATGCATTCGGACAACTGACCGAGTTCGCTCCGTTTTGCGAACGCGATATCCGCCGGCCAGCAACGCTGCCAAGCCACGATCAACTCGGCGCGTTCCGTCTGGTGGTCAAACAGGATGACCGTCTGTTTGAAGTCATGACCGACCATCATCCCTTCGATGTGATCGGCTGGGACGGCTACTATTATCCGTGGGCGTTCAATATTCGCGATTTCGAGCCACGCGTTGGACGCATGCATCTGCCACCGACGGTGCATCAGACCTTCGAAAGTGACGGCTTCGTCATCTGCTCGTTCTGCCCACGTTTATACGACTTCGATCCCCTCGCCATTCCTGCGCCATACAACCACCTCAATGTCCGCTCCGACGAAATTCTGTTCTATGTCGACGGTGAATTCATGAGTCGCAAGGGCATCTCCGCTGGATCGATCACACTCCATCCTGACGGACTGACCCACGGCCCGCAGCCGGGACGAACCGAAGCATCGATCGGGAAAACGCGTACTGATGAGCTGGCAGTAATGATCGATACCTTCAAGCCGTTGCGCGTCGCCAAGCAAGCAACCGCACTGGAAGATCCAAACTATTACCAGTCTTGGCTGGATGGGCGTTGACGCGTGTCCGATTCGCTGCGCTCTCTCCTCGCGACGTCGATCGATTACGCCGGACTGTTTCCGCCCGCTGGATTGACCATGGCCGAAGCAGTCCGCAATTACGCATCGTATCTGACCGGTCCCCATGCTTGGGCCTTGGGGCGTTTCGTGGTTCCAGCAGCACGACTGAACGAACTTGCCGAGGCCGCATGCAATCTCTGGCGACCAGATCATCCGTGGAGGATCAGCGCTCTGGTCAATACGCCTCAGGAATTTTCTATATGCGCCACATTCAGTGCGAGGCACATCGCCGTTGCACGAATCGATACCGTCGAAGTCAAAGCTGCCTCTGCCGATGAGATCCGCTCGCTGATTGCCGCGACTCCAACCGGTATCACAACCTATGTTGAACTAACCATCGCGTCCGCGCCCCAGCTGATTCCCGTACTCGCCGCAACGATGATACGCGCCAAAGTTCGCACTGGCAGTATGAACGCACTGGGATTCCCGACCTGCGCTGAATTGGCTGATTTTATCGCGCTATGCGCGCAGGCCCAGGTGCCGTTCAAGGCGACAGCAGGCCTGCATCATCCGCTGCGTCGAGTCGCTCCGCTGACCTACGAATCCAACAGCGCTACGGCGACCATGCACGGATTTCTCAACCTGTTTGTTGCAGCTGGATTCCTCACCGCCGGGTGGGACCGCACACGTGTCATGCCCATTCTTGAAGACACTGATCCCGCCAGTTTTCGCAACACCGCAGATGGCCTGAGTTGGCATAATCATTGCCTGGATCACCTCGCCATCACCCACAGCCGTACTAGTGGATTGCAATCATTCGGATCCTGCTCGTTCAGCGAGCCGATCACCGAACTGATCTCACTTGGATTACTTCCCGCAACGGAATCAATCTCATGATCACAATCGACCATACCCACGCGCCGACCCTGCGTAGCTGGGTCATCTCCGCGAACGACACTGGCAATGATTTTCCAATCCAGAATCTGCCAGTCGGCGTGTTCCAGCGCGATGGTCAAGAGTCACGCTGCGGCGTCCGTATCGGCGATCAGATCCTAGACTTGGCCGGACTTGCCGGACATGGCCTGATCACCGGACCAGCAGCGCCAAGCTGTCTCGCTACGTCGCTCAATCAACTGATGGCGTTGAGCGCGCCGCACCGCGTAGCCCTGCGTCATCGCCTGAGCATGCTGCTTGCTCATGGCGCTGCCGAGCGTTCGCACGTAGAACCACATCTGCTGCCGAGCGGACAAGCGCGCATGTTGCTGCCGGCGACCATCGGCGATTATACTGATTTTTACGCGTCAATTCATCATGCGACCAATATCGGCAAGATGCTGCGCCCAGACAATCCATTGCTGCCCAACTACAAGCACATCCCGATTGCGTATCATGGTCGCTCGTCATCCATCGTCGTCAGCGGCACTCCGATCAACCGGCCGAGCGGCCAAGTCCGCAACGATCCCAATGCTCCACCTACCTTTGCTGCCAGCGCACGTCTGGATTACGAAGTTGAAATCGGAACCTTTGTCGGTCCCGGCAACTCACACGGGGTTCCAATACCAATTGCCCAAGCCGACGACCATATTTTCGGCATGTGTTTGCTGAATGACTGGTCAGCGCGAGACATCCAGGCGTGGGAATATCAGCCGCTGGGTCCGTTCTTGGCCAAGAACTTCGCCACCAGCATCTCGCCCTGGGTGGTGACCTGGGAAGCACTCGCCCCGTTCCGCGTAGCTCCGCATCCACGTCCAGTCGGCGATCCTGCACCGCTCGATTATTTGCGCTGCACAATCGATCAAGCGCGCGGCGCTGTGGATCTGACTGTCGAAGCGTTCTTGTCTTCAGCAGCGATGCGAACGCAGGGACTTGCCGCGATCAAACTGAGCCGTGGTTCGCTGCGCGACCTGTACTGGACCACGGCACAGATGTTGACCCACCATGCCAGCAACGGCTGCAATCTGCGCCCGGGCGATCTCCTGGGCAGCGGCACCATTTCTGGCGAAGGTAAGGAATCGTGGGGTTCACTGATGGAACTCGGACAACGCGGTAGCACACCGATTGAGTTGCCCAGCGGTGAACGCCGTGGATTCCTCGCTGACGGCGACGAATTGATCCTTACCGGCTATGCCCAGCGAGACGGTTGCACTCGCATTGGCCTTGGCGAATGTCGCGGCCTCATCACTTCCGTACATGGATCCTAAATCATGGCTCTGAATAAGGTGGTCGCTAACGCCGATGTCGCCGTGCGCGACATTCCCAATAACGCCACGCTGGCGATTGGCGGATTCGGCCTCTGCGGGATTCCTGAGAACTGTCTTCTCGCCCTGGTAAAAACGGGAGTCAAGAATCTGACCTGTGTTTCGAACAATGCTGGAGTCGATGACTTCGGCATCGGCCTCCTGATGCGCAATCGCCAAGTACGCAAAATGGTGTCGAGCTACGTGGGTGAGAACAAGCTATTCGAACAACTGATGCTCAGCGGCGAATTGGAAGTCGAACTCACGCCGCAAGGAACCTTGGCGGAAAAACTTCGCGCCGGTGGTGCGGGCATTCCGGCTTTCTACACACCGGCTGGAGTCGGCACGTTGGTGGCCGAAGGCAAGGAAGTGCGCGAGATCGACGGCCGTCCCTACCTGCTTGAACGCTCGATTCGCACTGATTTTGCCTTGGTTAAAGCGTGGAAAGGCGACGCGATGGGGAACCTCGTGTACCACCACACAGCCAGCAATTTTAATCCGCACTGTGCCGTTGCTGGGCGCATCACGATCGCCGAGGTCGAGCAACTTGTCCCGGTCGGCTCGCTTGATCCGGACCACATTCACACCCCAGGCATTTACGTCAAACGCATATTCCAAGGCGTTGGTTACGAGAAGCGCATCGAACGACGGATGGTGGCCCAATGAGTCTCACCCGTGAACAGATAGCCCAACGCATCGCCCAAGAACTCTACGACGGTTGCTACGTCAATCTCGGCATCGGCATTCCGACGTTGGTCGCCAACTACATTCCAGCCGGAATGACCGTCATCATCCAGAGCGAAAACGGCATCCTCGGCATGGGACCATACCCACGCGCTGACGCCATTGACCCCGACCTTATCAACGCCGGCAAGGAGACTGTCACCCTGATCCCCGGTGCCGCAATTTTCCCAAGTGCCGATTCGTTTGCGATGATCCGTGGCGGACACATCGACCTCTCGGTGCTTGGCGCCATGGAAGTTGATGAACTCGGCAGCATCGCCAACTGGATGATCCCCGGCAAAGTCGTCAAAGGCATGGGCGGAGCCATGGATCTGGTTGCCGGAGCGCGCAACGTCATCGTGGCCATGCAGCACGTGTCCAAAGACGGCGCATCCAAGATCCTGCCGCGTTGCACCCTGCCACTGACCGGAGTTGGCGTGGTCAAAAAGATCGTCACTGAATTGGCGGTCATCGACATGACCGAACACGGCCTCGTGCTGCGCGAACGCGCACCTGGAGTGACAGTCGAGGACATTCGAAAAGCGACAGCCGCTAAAATGACCATTCCAACTTCTGTTCCGGAAATGTGCATCTAGCCGTCTCTTCAGCGCAATCAGAAACTTCAAGGCAACCGCTGAGGCGCAGAGGCCGCGGAGATCGCAGAGGAGAGAACTGGAGTTTCATCGATCTGCGAATGAGAGACCGGAGATGGCCGGTTTGTCCAACCCCAACCCTCTGCGACCTCTGCGTAACTCTGCGCCTCAGCGGTTGCCTTGGATTGCGCCACTTGGATTAAATCGGCGCGTGATCATCCTTCAGCACCCCGCGACGGATCTGGTCTAGTTCAATCGACTCAAACAAGGCGCGGAAGTTTCCCTCGCCGAAACCCTGATCGCCCTTGCGTTGGATGATTTCGAAAAAGATCGGGCCGATCACCGTCTGGGTGAAAATCTGCAATAACAGCTCGCGCTTACTGTCGCTGGAATGACCGTCGATGAGAATGCGCAGCCGACGCAATTCCGCGAGGGATTCGCCATGTCCTGGCAGGCGACGATCAACGAGATCGTAATAGGCATCCAAGGTATCTTGGAACACAACTCCTGATTTTTTCATCACTGCGACCGTGCCGTAAACATCGTCAGTTCCCAAGGCGATATGCTGGATGCCTTCGCCGTGGTAGGCCTCGAGGTATTCTGATATCTGCGATTTGTCGTCCGACGATTCGTTGATCGGAATACGGATCTTACCGCACGGCGAGGTCATCGCCTTTGACTTCAAACCGGTCAGTTTGCCGGTGATATCGAAATAGCGAATCTCGCGGAAGTTGAACAGGCTCTCGTAATACCCGGCCCACTCTTTCATCCGACCGCGATGGACGTTGTGCGTGAGATGATCGATGTAGGTAAGACCGTGACCGACCGGATTCGAGGCAACGCCAGGAAGCGCGACAAAGTCGGCGTCGTAGATGCTGATGTCTCCAATGCTGCCAGGAACTGCGCTGTTCTTGCCCCGCCAACGATCGACGAGATAGATGAGCGAGTCACCGACACCCTTGATTGCCGGGATGTTCAGCTCCATCGGTCCAGTCTTGTTATCGAAGCCCCAGGCGCCGAGCTCCAGGGCCCGCTTATAAGCAGCAGCCGCATCGGTGACCCGGATGGCGATCGCGCACACCGACTCACCGTGCTGACGGGCAAAGCGCTGAGCAAATGAGTCCGGCTCGGCGTTGATGATGAAGTTGATCTCGCCCTGGCGGTAGAGAGTCACGTCCTTGTTGCGGTGCCGGGCAATAGCGGTGAAGCCCATGGTCACGAACAAGGCGCCCAAGTGCTTGGGGTTGGTTGTGGCGTACTCCACGAACTCGAACCCGTCCGTCCCCATTGGGTTGTCCCACGGTTCAGATCCCATACATGGCTCCAGGGCGGAAATGTCTGGCAGGGTGGAATGACGCAAGCCAGGGGCTGAAATCGGCAGCTCAGGCAGCCGAATGCCTTACCCTGTGCGGACTTCGGGACCCCCGGACATCCGGACCCCTCCCGCTCTTGCCTAAGCCCGTACTGCTCCTATCTTTCGCGCCCTTCCATAGGATCCCCATGCGCATCTTTAGCGGCAATGCGAACCGCCCATTGGCGGAAGCGATCGCGTCGGCCACCGGCTGTAAGCTCGGTGAGATGACCTGCGGCCGCTTCCCAGATGGTGAGGTCAAGGTTCAGATCCAAGAAGACGTTCGCGGCGCGGATGTGTTCATCGTCCAGCCGACGTCATCGAATGATTTCCTGATGGAGCTCCTGGTCATCGCCGACTGCATGCGTCGTGCGAGTGCCAAACGCATCACCGCCGTGATCCCATATTTTGGCTACGCCCGCCAGGATCGTAAGCACGAAGGCCGCGTCCCGATCACTGCCAAGCTCGTCGCCAACTTGATCACCACCGCTGGCATCGACCGCGTGCTGACCATCGACCTGCACGCCGAACAGCTGCAGGGCTTCTTTGATATTCCAGTTGATCATCTGACCGCTCGCCCAGTGCAGATCGATTACCTGCGCTCGCTCAAACTGGTGGACCCGGTCGTCGCCAGTCCGGACACTGGCTCGATCAAGCTCGCCGAGAAGATCGCCAAGGCCGTAGGCGCGCGCCTCGCCATTATTCATAAACGCCGCATTTCTGACACCAATACCGAAGTGGCAAACGTCATCGGTGAAATCGGTGCGCGTCCAGTCATCATCGTCGATGACATGATCACCACTGCCGGTTCCATGACCAACGCGATCCGCGTCGCCCGTCAATTCGGTGCCACCCGCGTGATTCCAGTCGTTACCCACGGCGTCCTCTGCGGCGATGCGTTCGACCGTCTGTCGGAGGCCAAGCTCGATGAGCTGGTTATCACCGACACGATCCCGCTCAAACGCCGGTTCGCCGACCTGCCCATCACCGCCCTGTCCGTCGCCAATCTCCTCGGCCAGGCGATGAAGAATATCCACACCAACCAGTCGGTCAGCGCTTTGTTCGCCGACGCCAAGAAGGTTTCCGCATCATGAGTACCATGCACACGTACGAAGCCGAGTCGCGTACCGCCCTCGGCACCACCGCCGCCAAGAAGATCCGCGCAACCGGCAAGGTCCCGCTGACGATCAACAAGCGTGGCGCGCCCAGCAAGCACCTGACGATCAGCAAAGATCAGGCTCAGCACCTCAAGTCACACGTCGTCCATCTGTGCAAGGTGAAGATCGGCACAACCGAGGTCACCACCCTGCGCGGCGATATCGCCGTTCACTGCTTGGAAGACTACATCCAGCACATCGATCTGCAGGAAGTCGACGCTGCCTCCGAGATCGTCGTCGATGTGGCCGTACGCGCCAAAGCCGACAACTGCCCTGGCGTCAAGTCCGGCGGCATCGTTGAACAGCGCTTGCGCATGGTCAAAGTGCGCTGCCCAGCCAGCGCCATCCCCGACCACGTCGAAATCAGTCTCGACGCCGTAGAAGTCCAGGAAACCGTTTACGCCAAGTCGCTGCCCATGCCCAAGGGGGTCACCATGGTGACGAAGGCGGACGTTCCTGTTCTTTCCATCGTCATTCCACGCTGGATGAAGAAGGCCGACGAAACCACAGCCACGACCGCTGATGGTACAGCCGTACCAGCCGCCGCCGCTGCCGGTGCCGAAGGTGCCAAGGCTGCCGATGGTGCCAAACCAGCCGCCGGAGACGCCAAGGCCGCCGATCCCAAGGCAGCTGCTGCCAAGCCAGCCGCTGGCAAGCCCACCGACGCCAAGAAGAAGTAACTTCACCTCCAACGTTCGTTGGCCAACAAGCCGCTGGTACTCCAGCGGCTTGTTTCGTTTTCCGCCGCCTTGCGATTGGACTCGGCCTGATCATCGGCAAGGTGCCTTACCATGCTGATCGACTCTCACTGCCATCTGACCAACGAACGATTTCGGTCGGACGTCGCTGCGGTCCTGGAACGCGCACAGACCGCCGGCGTTGGTGGTTTCCTCAGCATTGGTACCGGCATCGAGGACGCGCGCGCCACTCACGCGCTCGCCAAGGCGCATCCAGGCGTGATCTGGGCAACTGCTGGATTAGACCCGTTCTCTGCCCACGCCTGTGGCGATCAGTTCGCCGCTGAACTCAGTCGTTTAAGCGACCTACTGACCAGCGGTGGCTTTGTCGCCGTCGGTGAATGCGGCTTGGAACATCACCACGAACTCGCCGCATCGGCTGTCCAGCGCGAGCATTTCGCAGCCCAAATCAACCTAGCCATCACTCTCGATCTACCGCTGATCATTCACGCCCGAAGTGGCGCCCGGGGTGGTGACGCCCACATCGCTGCCATCGATATCCTCCGCGCGCATCCCAAGGCACGCGGCGTCATCCACTCATTTGACGGCAATACCAACCACGCCAAGTCATGGCTCGATGTCGGCTTCCACATTGCGATCAATGGCATGGTGACGTTCAAACCCAATCAGGCCCTGCGCGATGCCGTTCGCGTCGTACCCATGGATAAACTCCTGGTTGAAACTGACGCCCCCTACTTGGCGCCAGTGCCGCATCGAGGTCGCCGCTGCGAACCAGCGCATGCCATGGATACCGCGCGGTTTATCGCCGAACTCCGCGGCGAACGCTGCGAAGACCTCTGCGCATGGGCAACGCGCAATGCGCAACGACTGTTCAATCTAAAGAACGCAATCCAAGGCAACCGCTGAGGCGCAGAGGCCGCAGAGGTCGCAGAGAGGGTTGGGGTTAGAAAACATTTCTGCTTCCGACGCCGAACACCTGAAGGATGCCGAACCAATTGCACTCTCCTCTGCGACCTAAGCGGCCTCTGCGCCTCTGTGGTTGCCTTGGAGTTTTTCCAACGCCGACTTTTTTCAGATTGATTTGGAGCTCAGAGTCCGAGCTTGGCGCGGATATACTTGAGTTCGAGCGTGCTGATGACTGCCTGGACGGTGAAGTAGAGCACGAGTCCGCTCGGCATGTTGTAGAAGATCAACCCAAATGCAGCCGGCATCCAGCGCATCATCTTGTACATCATTTCCTGAGTCGGATCGCCATTGACTGGCGGTTTTTGGGCCGAGCCCATCCAGATAGAGACGAGAATATAGATAATCGGTAACGGATTGAGTGAGAAGATCCAATTATCAAGCCAGCTAATTGGCGTGCCCCAAACCTGGTCTGGCAGCGTCAAATCGTGAATCCACAGGAAATCAGCGCCGCGCAAATCGGCGTTGTGGCTGAAGGCCTGAAACAACGCAAAGAAGATGGGGATCTGGATCAGAATTGGCAGACAGCCGCCGAGCGGATTCACACCGTGCTTCTTGAACAACTCCATCTGCTTCTGCGCCAGCATCTGCTTATTGTTCTTATATTGTTCCTGCACGTATTTCAGCTCAGGCTGGAGACGCTGCATCTTGAGCATGCTCTCCTGCTGTTTGAACGTGGTGCGATACAAGGCGGCCTTAATAAGCACGGTCAGCAAAACCACAGCAACGCCGTAGTTGATCACCACTTTGGCCAGTAGATCGAGTATCCAGGTCAACGCATTGGCCAGGACTTTGAAGAATCGATACATCCCATCGCTGTAGCGGATTTGCTGCTCGACGTCGTTGAACATTGCCAGATCGGCCTTCTTCATACTGGAGGCAGAGATGGACCAAGAGCGACGCCAAGTCATCCCGACATCAACTGCGGAATTGGCGTACGTAACCTTGATGAAACCCTGATGTTCTCCGTCAAATCCTGCGAATCCTTCAACCTGAGCCGTCCAATCACTGGCCGCAGTAACCGCCCCGGTTGCAGAAGTCGTTGGCACTGAGGATGCGGTCGGATCGGTTGATGTTGTAGCGGGCCTGGCAACCGGAGTTACTGCAGTCGCAACCGCATCGGGCGTCCACCAAGCGGCAAAGAAGCGACTCTTGAGTCCAATATAATCCATACGCGCATCGCGCATGAACACCAAGGCAGGCGCCCCACTAAACGGGATGGTTTCTGCGCCGATCTTTCCCTCGCTGCCACCATGATGCACAAACGCGGTACTGTATGCCAGTTCGCCTGGACCGAAATCCTGATGCAAACCATTGAGTGGATAGATCGTCGCGCCAATGACGGTCGGCTTGTCGCCCAAGTTAGTAATGCTCAGATCGCTGAACAAACACGGACGTGTCTTGTCGAGTCGATAGCTCAACTGCCAACGAAACTTGCCCGGCTTTTCATAGGTGAACACAGCCTCGTTGGCCGCCGGACGCGTCACCACCCACGGGGCTATATCGGCGCGAACTTCGTTGCCCGTTTGCGGATCTGGAACGCGGGCAAACCCTCCATGTGCCGCCTCGTAACTACCGGCAATAAAATTGTGTTTACTGGCGTGTCTAAACGCACGCATGACTTGCAACGGACCCACCGGTGCTGAGTTCGTAAGCGTTTTTTCAAGATGCTCTGGAAGCGAAACCTTGCCGATGTTTTTCAATTCAAACAACTTGAGATAGCCACAGTCGGTATTGAGGGTGACCCGAGCGACATCACTTTCGATCACCACATCGGTGTACACCGCGGGCGGCGATTCCGGAGCAACTACGGGCGTCTCGCCCGCGCAGAGGGTGGCGAATACGAACAATGACAGAAGAACATGACGCATGGGAGGGCGGCAGTGTCTGGCAGGCGCCAGCGGGGCAATAGCAGCTACGAGCTACGAGCTACGAGCTACGAGCTACGAGCTACGAGCTACGAGTTGGCACGAAATGAACCCCAGAATGCAAAACCCTGGGAACGCCGCTCTCCTGAGCGGCCAGGGGCAATGGGAGCATGGTTATTGGATTTCTCGCGATTCGAGCCGCACAGGAGTGCGGCCAATGGCGTTGCGTTGAGGTCGGAGGCGGCATCGGCCGCGCTGTTACGCGGCCTGCAATCCGGCCGATCAGGAGATCGGCGTTCCCAGGCCAACCCTAACGCAACGCCATTGGGAGTGCGGCGCTCCCAGGACTAACCAGCCAACGTCGCCGCCTGATCCTCGGCCATTTTCAGGCGGTTCTTGAGGCCCATCAGTGCACCTCGAAGGTAGTCCTCCTCCTCGGGCGTAAGGTTCCCCTGACTCTTGTCACGGAGCAGCTCAACAATGCGGATCGTGGCACGAGCGTACGCTAGATTCAGTGAACGCTCACCAGAAACCGGATGCGGTAGAACACCAAGTTGCACCTGAGCCTCAATCACCAAGCCTTGCAAGAACTTCAAGAACGTCATTTCGGGAACGGCTGCCATACGGGATTCCTAGGTTGGAACACCGGGGTCGGATTCACGTCGACGTTGTTCCGCGACCCACCAGCGGATCGCCTCGGCTTCGTTATCAACTTTGTGGACCAGCTCGCCAAGCCCAACCAACGAGATCATCTTCATGATCTTGTCGCTCGGCCCGAGCAACAGCACTTTGCTGCCGCCGCGGTGGAGCAGGAGGGACAGCACTCCGAGCGCGCTTGAACTGAGGTAAACGCACTCACGCAAATCAACGATGGCCCGGTCCGCCTTCTCCTCGTCGCACAAGGCCTTGAGCCGATCCGTGAACTCATGAGGAATCGGTTGCATCACCAAGCCGGTGATGACCAACCAGACCGCCCCGGCGCGACGCCTGAGATTCATCTTGTAACGAGAGTCGGTGACCGCTGCGATTTTAACTCCGGAACTTGCCATTTCGGTCATGAGCCGATCAATTTCCGCCTGATCGATGTTGTCCGTCTTCGTTTTGTCGGTCATGAACGCTTCCTTTTGTCTCTTCGCTTCACCCATCGATGCTCGTGCTTCGTTGGTTTTGCAGAGGGACGCGCTTTGGTGCGGGGTTGTTCGCCTGATTCAGTTCCGGCGTCGGGGATGCCGAGAACGATATCGCTACGGTCAATATCCACAGCATCGACTCGCACGTCAAGCTCGGTACCTGGTGCCAGAATTCGCCCGGAATGGCGGCCGACCAACGCCGTCCGTTCACCATCGAACTGGTAGCGATCATCGGTCAACACGCGAACCGGCAGGAACCCATCAATACCAGTTTCCAGCATTTGTACAAACAAGCCGCCACCGCTCGCCCCAGTCACAACACCTGGGAAGGTTTCGCCAACCCGACGGGACAGATAGCGGGCCGCCTTGCGACTGTACAAATCGCGCTCGGCATCTTCCGAGCGTTGTTCCAGCCAGGTACTCTGCTTGGCCATAGCATCGATATAATCAGGGCGAATCTCGACATTGCGATAGCCCGCCAAGCCAAGCGTGTGCTTGACCAAACGATGGACAAGCAAGTCCGGATAGCGGCGAATCGGGCTGGTAAAGTGACAGTAGGTTTCAAACGCCAGGGCGTGATGGCCGATGTTCTCGGTCTGGTAGATCGCCTTCGAAAACGCACGTAGACAGAGGAAATTGAGTACTAATCGCGTAGCAGGTGGCTGTTTTTCCAGATCGCGCAAAACCGCCTGCAGTCCGAAACGACCACTCTGAACACGCTTGGAGTCGATGCCCACGTTCTCGACTGCGGTCGCAAACATCTTCAGTCGTTCCTGATTCGGTTCGGCGTGAATGCGGAAGACACAGGGATAATTCTTCGCCACCAACCAGGCGGCGACCGCGCGGTTGGCGAGCAGCATACATTCCTCGATCAGTTGGTGGCTGATATCGGAACCTTCGCGCACGACTTCGATTGGCTCACCTTCGACATCGAGTTGGAAGTTATGCTCTTGCGAATACAGATTGAGCGCGCCCTTCGCCACGCGGTCGGCGCGCAGACGCTGGGCAATCGTCGAAACGCGCATCAGCGTTTCGCGTAAGTCAGCCGGCCAACGATTGGTCGTGTCGTGACCTTCAAGCACCGCGAGCGCTTCCTCGTAGCTCATGCGGTGCTGGCTATGGATGACGGTTTCGGAGAGGCGTGTGCCAACGAGTTTACAGGATCTATCGAGTTCCAACCACGCGGTCAGACAGTAGCGATCCTCGCGCGGAACCAACGAACACAGTCCGTTCGACAGTCGCTCTGGCAACATCGGAATGACGCGATTCATCAGGTAAATACTAGTTCCACGCAGGGCAGCTTCGTCATCAAGGGTCGATCCCTGGCGCACGAAATGACATACGTCGGCGATGTGGACGCCGAGAATCCAGCCGCCTTCGCTGCGTGGCTCTAGCGAGATCGCGTCATCAAAATCTTTGGCCGTCTTAGGATCGATGGTGAATACCAGTTTGTTGCGCACGTCCTCCCGATCCTGAAGCGGGAAGGTCTGCGGGAACGTAGCCGCAGCCGCTTCGACTGCTTTGGGAAATTCTCCCGGCAAGTCGTGGGCAAGACAGACGTGTCGGAAGTCACTCACCTCGGGCGTGTCGGGCGGCAGGATGCGATCAATCTTCACCCCAGCTTGGCCCTGGCTATCAATCTCGATGATGCCCACGACCCGTTCACCCGCACGATACTCGGCGTGAAATTTCGGATACGTCGCAAGGATCGGAATTTGTCCTTCGCGACGGTTGTCCGAGATGAGGCGCATGCCGCCTGGGGCAAATAAAACCGTCCCTACCACATTGCGTCCACCTCGGCGCAAAATTCGGGTGACCAACGCCAGTCCATCCTGAGCAATGAGCACCTGGACCACATCGCCAACCGCCGCACCCAAGCGATAGCGCTTATGCAGTGGAATCAGCGGGCCGTCGGTGGTCTTAGCCATGAGACCGTTCTCGGGGTCATTGACTATGATCGCCGCGTGCTCGCCACTTGAGCCAGAGGCGCGATAGCGCCCGGGACGCACTTCCAGCACTTTGCCTTGCTCGACCATGCGTTTCAGGGCGAGTGAGACCCCTCGCGGGTCGTCCGCGCCCAGCTTGGCGGCTATCTCGCTTGCTGTCGCCGCCTGATCAAGGCGGCCAAGGATCTCAATGAGCTTGCTCGACTCCGGCTCGGCTGGTCGGCGCAAGGCCGGGCCATTATTGCGGGAAAAGCGGCGTTCGGGACCGACTGGGCGCAGTTCGCGACGGCGGCCGCGCTGAGACTTGGACATGTGGTCTCCTTGACCAACGCCAGCGGCTGTCGAGCCTGCTGGCGGGGGAACATGGTCGATCCAACTCGGTCCGACGCCAGTACCGTCTTGAACGGACACCGGCTTAGCCAGCAGCTACCGTCAACCGAGCACCTGGTCGCCCTGGTCTCGATTGCACGACTAGGCTCAATAACCAAGGCGGCCGTTGACCTGGGATTATCCCAACCAGCCCTCTCCCGCCAAATCATCGGCCTACAACGCGCACTCGGCCTCAAGCTATTTGAACGCGTCGGCCGCAACGTCCGCCTGACCCCAGCTGGCGAGGAATTGGTTGCCCGCGCCTCTCCATTGCTGGAAGAACTCGGCCGAATAACTGGAAACCTCACCACGGCCAATGGGACAGCCGCAGGGCGAATTCGCTTGGGAACGAGCGAATCCGTCGCCGTCAACAGCCTCCCCGGCATCATCCGCGCCTACGTGCAAGCGCATCGTCGGGTACAATTGCGTCTGGTCTGCCAGACTTCAGAACGCTTGCCCGATATGGTCAGCGACGGCGAGCTGGACATCGCCGTATGCCCCATGTTACACCAGTACGACCAAAAGGACCTGACCTGCACGCGCCTCTGGGACGAGGACATGGTGCTGGTGCTGCCAATTCAGCACACCGGCCGCAGCCGTACCATCACCAGCTATTTGAACGAAGACTTTGTGCTGCTTCCCCAGGGCACTGAAACCCGGCAAGTGCTCGACCAAGCCCTCGCCGAGCATGGCGTCAAACTGCGCGCCGTACTTGAACACGACAGCACCGAAGTCATCAAGGCAATGGTGATCGCAGGTTTGGGCCTCACCCTGCTACCTGAACCAAATGTTCGCAAGGAGGCCCGGCGAGGCGAATTGGCGGTCCTTCCGCTGAGCGACTTGAAGGTTTCGCGAACCATTTATGCCATCCGTGATGCCCGCAGACAACCGTGGCCTGCCGAAATCGCACTGATCGATATGCTGCGTCGCTTTGGGCGCTAGTCAGCGCACAAGACCAGTGTCTCACATACTTCGTTTTACTGGCTCAATTGCTGGTGTAGGCTGAGTCTTTTGCGAGGTCTAATACCACAACGGTAGGCTCTAGACGGACCGCCCTTGGTTCGTTTGCCCTTCCTCAACTCCTGTCGGAGTAATCTGATGCGCCTTGCAAACCCCTTCTTGTCGGTGTTGGCCCTCGTCGCCTTGACCGCCTCCTGGGCCCACTCGCTGACGTTTACGCAGGCGAATTTAACCGGCAACTGGACAGTCACCTGGGCCGGAGTTGGCATGACGACCTTTTATGTCAATGGGGCCGGCATCGTGTCCGGAAGCATGGGCGGTATGGCGGTTTCCGGATACGTCCAAATGCAGGCGAGTGGAGTCACGGTGTACGCCCAGCTCACCGTGCAGGGCGTTCTCTACCAATCGTCGCTCCTGCTCTCGATGTCGAAAAACGCTTCGTCCACCTTACCCTTTCATCTGACCGGCACCTTCACCGAAGCGGCCGCAGCTATTCACACCTATCCCGTATTCATCGGTGATGGCGGCACTGATCCTGCAGCCACCACCACCTTCGTTCAGGGCGATCTTGCAGGCACCTGGAACAACGTCGATTTCGGTGCCGGCACGTTCGTTCCCAGCACGATCAATCCATTCACCGTCGATGCGGGTGGCAACATCACCGGAACGCGCAACTTCGATGGCAGCGCGGTCACCGGCACCATGACGCTCTTCACCAGTCCAACTGTCTACATCGTATTGGTGAATAACGGCGTTACTTATACCGGTTTTTTTACCATGGCGCGCACCAGTGCCCGCATCGAACCATTCACGCTGTATGACTTCTCCACCGGACCACCAAATCCGGGTTGGCTGTATCCATCTGCTGGCGGACCAATTTCGTTTACCCTGTTTGGTGGCACTGACACCCACGCCGGTGGTGGCGGCAGCAGTCTGCCTCCGTTTGGAACGCTACCTGGACCAAGTTCGTCTGGTTCAGCCGGCGGCAGCAATGGTGGCTGTGGATCATCCTCGGGTATTGGTGGCCTGCTTGGCCTCATGCTCCTTTTGGTCCCGTTCCGCCGCCGTCGCGCCTGAGGCTGTTCGCTATCAGCCGCCGCATATCGGCAGTGGATCACTCATCAATTTGCCTGAGTCCCATCCGGATTGACGAACAGGCTAGATCTCCGCAGAGTTCACGCCGACCTGATGGAGGATAGCTGTGCAGCGTCGCATCATATCGAGCCTGTCGTTGCTCGCCGCAGTCGCGGTTGCACCAGCAGCTGACCTCGGCGATCTCCGCAGCTACGGCGATAGCGCCCTTCCCTTCACCCAGGTTCGGATTGGTTTCGGACAGGCGCCAACTGCAGCGCGATACGATACCACCTTTGTTCCCGACGTCGGCGCATCGGTTCGCTATACCGACGTCGTCGACACCAAAGCAGCAAACACACTCTCGTTTGGCGTCTATGGCGGCACGCTGGATCCATTCGGAGCTGTATTCGGCGCTGAGTTAGTGTATTCCTGGACCAACCAGAGCTTTCTACGCCGTGGCGTCGGCGGCACCATCGTCACCGCACCGGGCACCCTACAGAACACCCATTACCGTCTGATGGGCACCAATATTCTCGCTGGTGCCGGCTGGGCCCTATCGGATCGCATCCACTTTGAACTGCTTGCCCTTGGCGGCATTGGCTTTGCCAAATCAGGCCATCCGGATGGCAGCCTGACACTCGTTGATGACGCCGCTGGTTGGTACTACCAGGGCGGAATTCGCGCCGGTGGATACGCAACCTGGAAGCGTTTAGTCATCGGCGGCTGCGTCGAGTACACGTCTCTGCACGCCAAATTCCGCAACAATTGGTCGAATGGTCAAAGTCGTTCCGACGCCGAAGTTACCGGAGTCGGAGCTCGGTTCGAAATCGGCTACCGCATCCAGTAATCTCAGAGAACTCACCCCAGCGAGCACGTTCTGGCCTTACTCCCAGGCTTTGTCACCACTCGGCCTGCAATCGCACACGATAAGTCTGCGACAACATAAACAAAAAATCTACTCGTGGGTCTGCAGAACATGCAGCCACCGCAAGGCAACCACGGGGACACGGGAAACCGCAGGGGACACGGGGAAAAGATAGATGGGGTCCGCCAGTTGGTTGCTTTGCATATCCCTGTGTCCCCCGTGGATCCCCGTGCCCCCGTGGTTGCCTTGGTATAAGTACACAAACCCATTGTAGCATGAGCGGCCACACGATACCGATTTCCGCTGTGTTGGTGGTTTTTCGCAGGCTGCACGTCCTCCAGACCCACGAAATCTACTTTGCAGTGGCTACTTCCTGAGCCAGTCGCTTGATCCCTGCGAGATCCTTTTTGCCGGTGCCTAATTTCGGAATCACTGCAACCACGAACACATCGCGAGCCTTGGGTCGCCAGATCGGCGCTAACGTTGTACCACCGGCAACGATCTCGTCGGCCGGTGGGGCTGATGCACCAACGACGAGCACCACCAAACGTTCGCCTCGTTCTGGATCCTGCACAGCAGCGACGGCGATTTCGCAACGGTCACCAAGTGCCGTCTGCAATGCATCCTCGACCGTGTCGAGCGGCACCATTTCGCCGCCGATTTTAGCAAAGCGTGCCAATCGCCCCGTAATGGTCACATAACCGTCAGCATCAATACGGCCGATATCGCCGGTATCGTAGCCACCATGGATGAACACCTTCGCATCAAGATCTGGACGCGACAGGTAGCCAAGCATGCGCGCTGGTGAGCGCACCACGAGAATCCCCTCCTGACCGATCGGTAACACCGCCCTGGATACTGGATCCGTTGCGACGACCTGGATTCCCGGCAACGGCCGACCAACCGTTCCGTCACGCGTACGAATCTCGGTTTCGCCCAAACGGCTGATTGTCTGCATGTTGACCGCGACAACTGGTGCCAACTCGGTGCAGCCATAACCCTCCAGCAGATCAGTTCCATACTTGGTCTTGAACGACTGCCGCAAATCTGCTGGGCACCGCTCAGCGCCAGCGACAGCAAAGCGCAGACTGCGGAATTGCTCGGGCTCAACGCGGCGCATCCAGCCGCGCACGAAGGTCGCCGTTGTGATAGTAAATGTCGCCTGAGTCTTCTCTGCCAACGCACCTATGCCCTTGGCGTCCATCGGATCCGGGTGCGCCGCAATGGTCAGCCCGCAATCCAGTGCCAGCCAGAATCCAGGCACCAATCCCATCGAGTGAAACAGTGGCAGCGGCGTTAACACGACGTCACCGACATCCACATCCAATGCGGCGCGTACGGAAACACAGTTCGCCAATATCTGTTGATGCGTGAGTTGTACCCCCTTCGGATCACCAGTTGAACCGGATGAAAAGACCAGCGCCGCAACCGCATCGGGGCGCGAACGACAGCGCCAGCGCACCGGCCAAGCATAGAGCGTCACCGCCTGGAACATGACGGTCATCGGCTTAATCGTCGGTAAAACTTGTTCGAGCAGCACAAGACGGCCCGGTAGTTCCGTCAGACCGATACGCTTTAAATACGGTTCGGCCGTGATAATGGTGCGAATGCCCGACAGTTCGCACATGCGACGAACCTGATGAATGCCAACCGTGTGATTGAGATTCACCGCCGTCCGGCCAGCCAACGCAACCGCTAGATTCGCAATCGCACCGCCACGACCCGGAGGCAGCATGATGCCCACTGCCGATTCATCCTGAGCAAAGCCAAGTCGTGGACGCAGCGCTAATGCCATCGCCGCCAACTTCCAACGCTCAAGTCCGCCGCCAGCTTCGATCACCGCTGCCTGCATGGGGTGGCGACGGCAGCGGCGCAACGCAGCGATACCCAAGGTCCGTTTATCCTGGACCGCCCGTTGATGAGCCAGATCGCTGAATAGCGCACCGACCGCCTGACGTAATTCACCTGCCGTCGTGTCTGGTGGCAACGCCGGTCCCAACCGGATGCGCACCGGAATCCGCAACAAAGGCCACCAGTGCTTGCGCTCGGCATACGAATACGGCGTCCGCCACAGGCCTTCAATGGCACAGGGCACGATTGGCACGTTCGCTCGTTGGGCGATACGTTCGATGCCCGGCTTGAAGGTGTCGAGCATCCCCGAACGCGTCATCTTCCCTTCAGGAAACAGACCTACGACGTTGCCAGCGGCCGCCTCATCAGTCGCCGACTGAACCGCCGCCATCAATGCCCGCGCACCGCCCTTGCCATCAACTGGAATCACGCCCCAAGCACGTAATCCCCAGCCAATCACCGGCAGATCGCAGAACCAGCGATAGACCATGAATTTTGCACGACGTGGTAGTGCAGCACTCAGCAGTATGCCATCAGCTAAACTCAGATGATTCGCAATAATCACGCAGCCGCCGGTCGTCGGCAAATGCTCGGCGCCTTGGACTTCGACTTTGAACAACAGCTTCAATACCAGCGATCCGGCCCAGCCGACAAACTGACGGCGATAGAGCCAAATGCCACCCAGTGCCAATGAAGCCGCGATGCCGCCCCAGAGCAGGATAATCTGCGCTGCACTCAGGCCCAACCAGGCGGATAATTGATTGGAACATATCGTTGCCAGCACCATTCCCATGGCAGTTGCTATACCCATGGCCGCCATCACCCGATTCCGCGATTGGGGATCAGAGCGTTGCTGCAACAACACGTTCATCGGCACATCCCACAGACCGGCTCCAATACCGGCGATCGCCAGCATGATACTAAATTGAATGAGCGATCCCGGTGGAAATCCCTTCATGTCGACCCACGGCTCAGGATGTTGTAATACGCCCGCTCCGATCCAACCCGCTCCGACCAAGCTGAGTCCAGCCAACAATGCACCAGCAATCGGTAACCCCGCCGGCATGGACACCGACATCAGCCGTGGAGCGAGGCCAGCACCAAGAATGATGCCCGCCGACAAACACAGGCCAAAAATTGCTGGGCCAGATGCATCGAGATCCCAACCGCATTTCGCCATCGGCGAGAACAGGCAACTCACCGCCGTCCCCAATCCCCAGAAGCCAGCAAGACTGAACGCCGGAATCGCAAGGCCTGGCCGCTCGAACAACACCTTCGCTTGAGAAATATACGCGAACGGACGTAGCGGGGCCGATGGATTCTGCGCTGGTAGCGGCGGCAGCATCCAGGCACCGATCAACCCAATCACCGCAATGATCGAACACACCAACGTCACCACCATCGCCGGGTGCATACCCAGATCCACGACTTTGGGATCAGACAAAATAACCAACGCGCCACCAAGCACGATCGCGACGATGGTGACACCTTGGACCCACGCATTGGCAACCGCTAATGTCGCTTCGTCGACCAGCTCAGGAACACAGGACAGCTTTGCTGGCGCAAAGAACGCGGACGCAGTTCCCAGTAAAACCAACGCACCAATGAATAGCTTCGGATCACCTAACCAGAGACCAAAACCACCTAGCGCCAATATAGGCAGGTCGAGAAATCTGACCCAACGCATGAGCACATGCTTCGGTAAACGATCACCAAGAGACCCAGCCAACGGAGCAAATATCAAAAATGGCAATGTGAACCAGAGCATCGCTATCGTATTGCTGCGCGTCGCCTCCCCTTCCCCATCTATACTGGATCCAGCGCCCACTGCGGCCATGGTCAATGCAGTAGCGGCAGACAGTCGAAACACACCGTCAACTGCCGCTCCAGCAAAACAGCTCGCCAAGTGGGGGATAAGTCGGCGGGGATGGGGGATCACGCGGCGAATGCTTGGGCTTGCGCGCCTAATGCAACCCGTCTGAATAGGTCAGACGCTGTCTTGCACCGGAGACGAATGGGCCAAAGTCTCCCGTCCGGAGGGGTGATGCAGATCACGGAATATGGCGATACGCTGGTGGTCGTCATCGACCCGCAAAACTGCGCCGCCTTGTGGAAACTCCTCGAGCCCAAGATCTCGCCCGCCCAGCGGCGGATCGTCCTCGACTTCACCCAGGTCTCTTTCATCAATTCCGTCAACATCGCCCAGATCATCGCCGCCCGCCAACGCGCCACCGCCCAAGGCGCTGAAGTTCGCGTCGCTGGATTGAAAGAGAACATTCGATCGGTGTTCCGCATCCTGCGTCTGGATCGGTTGTTCTCGCTCGACATGGGGTTGGAAGCGGCGTTGGCGAAGGGTTGATCTCGCCGTATCTGAATGGTTCTGATAAATTCAATCATCGCCAGCTTAGGTCTCTTGGTGGTTCTCTATCAAGCTCGCGGAAGAGACGAGTCCTGGTTACTTTGGGGAAGTATATACCTGACGCTTGCGGGCTTACTGGTGTTCATTCCAAACGTCTTTTTGGCCTGCGCACTACTCACTGTACTGGAAGTTCTGTTGGTTTCTTGCATGGGGCCTTGGAAACGAAAGACGGTGTTCCTCGTCGATGCCTCTGGTCGAAACACGAGTAGTATCAAAGAGGACTATACGAATCTCGTCGGACTAGCACCTAACGAAGACCTCGTCGTCCTAGATGTAAGCCATGCGCTCATGGATCCATTGCATATCAAAACATATACTGAGTCGACTCAGCAAGAAGAACTGCGGAGGGACTTGCGAACGCTCAAAGAGAAAAAAGTGAAATACAACGTTCAGGGCGGTATAATAAGCAGCCTACTTGTTGAAGCAAAGGACGCCGAGTTGGCCTGCGCGCTTCTCCATATTCACGTTCCCACCACACAAGACCCTTCGCTCAACTAATCTGTGATTCAGCAAAACTCATCACAAAAGCTGAACATAATCGTCATCCATCCACGCCCGCCAACGGCCGAAACAACTTATTCCACCACCGCCGCCGAACGACTAACGGGCGCAGGATTGGGTTGGCTTTCACGTAGGCAACAGCGGCGGCGACATCCATGCGGCGATAGAGGACTTCCGCTAGCTGACGATCAATATCACGGCCGTAGCCGTCTTTATTGCACCAGAAATGGTCCATCCACGCATCACCAGCCGAAAGTCGCCCGGTGGCATGAAACGCAGCCGAGATTGCGAGTTGCTCAACTAAATTGTGCTGAACACCTGCGTCCATTAACGCATCAAGCAGGGTCATCGCCTGCGCAAGCACCTGGTGGTTTCCTGATCCAACCGCGATCAAACCGGCGTTCCACATCGGGCAGGTCTGCGCAAAACGCACGCCGCCAATCTCGCGAGCACGCAGCAGCGACCACAGGCGACGATCGCCTGCGCGAGTTGCTGCGGCGAGATCCTGCTCAAGCAGGTGCATGAACACCGCACCGGATTCCAACCCAGCAACGAGGTCGTTGAGCGGCTTCCGAATCAGGACATCCGAATCGATGTAGACCACGTTTGCCGGGCCTTGTGCCGCAGTATGAACCACGGTCATCAATTCGATGCGCCAGAAAAAGTCGTGTTTTCCACGCCATTGCTTGAGCGTCGGCGCATCAACCGCAAGCATCCGCAAACGATCGCCAAACCAGGCAAACAATTCAGGCCGATCGGTAACAATGCAGAACTCGGCTGGAGCTGGCGCCCACGCCATCGCGTTCAGCAATGCCAGATGCGCCCGTGCGGTCAGGTCGTGGCGATCGCCCAGACTCAGGGTGACGTAACGGGTTAGCATGCAGCGCGCACGGCGGCAATAACTTGCGTCTGCTGTTCGTCGCTGAGATGCGGACCGCACGGTAAGCTGAGGACCTGCGCTGCCAAACGTTCGGCCACCGGCAACGATCCAGCGGGAATATGCAGATGGCGCAACGCCTGCTGGCGATGACAGGGGACCGGATAGTGCGCGATACTCTGCACGCCGCGTTCAGTCAGCTTGCGCTGCACTGCGTCGCGTTGCGCGTGTTGAACGACGAACAAGTGCCACACCGGTTCCGTGCCGGTGGGAATAGTCGGCAGGGTCAGGCCTGGTAATCCGACCAGTTCACGCAGGTACCGTTCGGCCTGCTTAACCCGACGACCGTTCCACGCGTCAAGATGCGCGAGCTTCACCCGCAGCACCGCCGCGTGCAGTTCTTCCATCCGACTATTCAAGCCAATCTGTTCGCAGACATAGCGCGTGCGTTGCCCGTAGTTGCGCATGACGCGCAGACGATCGGCGATATCGGCGCGCGTGGTGGTTACGGCTCCGGCGTCGCCAAGCGCACCCAGGTTCTTGGTTGGGTAAAAACTCCAGCATACCGCGTCGCCATGCGCGCCAATACGACGACCACGATAACGTGCTCCGTGACACTGGGCCGCGTCCTCGACTACGGCCAGTTTGTTTGCTCGGGCAAAAGCGAGAATCGGATCCAGGTCCGCCGGTTGACCGTAGAGATGCACCGGCAGCACGGCTCGCGTGCGGCCGGTTAGCGCCGCCGCCAAGCGCGCCGGATCCATATTCATCGTTGCCGGATCACACTCGACCGGCACCGGCTTCGCACCGCACTGCAGCACACCTAGCCACGACGCGATGTAGGTATGCGACGGCACCAGCACCTCGTCACCGGGCTGCACGCCGACAGCTTCCAGTGCGAGACGAATCGCGTCGAGTCCGTTCGCCAAACCAACCGCGTGCGGCGCCTCGCAATATGCCGCCCATTCTGCTTCGAATGATTCCAACTCTTTGCCGAGCAAGTACCAGCCGCTGCTGAGCACACGCGCAATCGCAGCGTCGATCTCGGGTCTCAACTCAGCAACCTGGGGTCCGAGGGCAAGAAACGGAACCGCAGCGTTCATCGACCAGCTTTCGCCAAACGAGTGAACTCAGCGCGGTCGTGGATGTAATCGGTCGCATCATACACCGCGTCGCAGAGTACAATCAGGCTGGTACCAGGAGCCGCGTCCGACACTTCCAACCAGGTCAGCGGCGGCGCATAGAGACCGTGGCTGGGGCCGTCGAGCCGCCACGTTTTCTGTTCGCGGCCATCGTCACTCACCACGGTCACGGCACCGGCGGTGCAGACCAGAAACTGATGCTGCGCACGGTGCGCGTGTCGGGCACGGACAATTCCCCCAGGCATGCCAGCGATCACGAACACGCGCTTGATCGGAAAGGGGACGTGCGCACCGCTTTCCATCACGGCCAGGATACCGCGTGGGTCAGACTTCAGAACGAGCGGAACGAGCATGACCATGGAAGCGGCATGGTGGGGAAAATTCCATCATTGCCACGGCTTCGAGCTGCGAGCTACGAGCTGCGAGTTTCGAGTTGCCTACGGTTCTTCGTCCATACCCAGCAACCGTGACGCCTCGCTCTCAGGTAGCGTCTCGACCTTGCGGAGGCGTTTCTCCATCTGCCGACTACGGTGAGTGGCATCTTCGACTGTCCCGGCTGCTTCCGTGAGTTTTTTATGCAATTTATCCAGCACATCGCCAAATTTCTGGAACTCGCCCTTCACCGCGCCAAGGACCCGCCAGGCCTCGCCGGCCTGCTTTTGAATGGCCAGAGTACGGAAACCCATCTGCAGCGAGTTGATCAGCGCGGCCAGCGTGGTCGGCCCGGCGACAACGATGCGATGATCGCGCTGCAACGACTCGACCAGGCCAGGTCGGCGCAACGCCTCGGCATACAGGCCTTCAGTGGGCAGATACATGATCGCGAAGTCGGTACTGTGCGGCGGATGCAGGTACGCGTTTTTGATCGTGCGCGCCATGGTCACCAACTGCTCGGCCAGCGACTTGGCGGCGGATTCAACCGCGATGGGATCGGATCGCTCTGCGGCCTCAACTAATCGCAGGTAATCTTCCTGCGGAAACTTCGCGTCGATGGGCAGCCATACGTCCTGATCGCCTTCTTTACCAGGCAGGCGAATGGCAAACTCGACCCGTTCCTGGGAATTCGGCCGGATCTGCACATCACGAGAAAACTGCGCCGGGGTCAGCATTTGTTCCAGCAATGTGCCCAACTGCACTTCACCCCAGGTGCCGCGTGTTTTCACGTTAGAAAGCACGCGGCGCAGATCGCCAACACCGGCAGCCAACGACTGCATTTCGCCGAGGCCACGATGAACCTGCTCGAGTCGTTCGGCCACCTGCTTGAAACTTTCACCCAGGCGCTGATCAAGCATACCGGTCAGGCGCTCCTCGACCCCCTGCTTGATCTGGTCGAGCTTGGTCCCGGTGTCACCACGGATCGCTTCAAGACGGCTCTCGACCGATGAGCGCAAGGCTTCGGCGCGGCGGTCCTGACCCTCGGCGATGGCATCGAGCCGACGCTCGACCGCTGTCCGCAATTGCTCAGCGGCCTGACCGGCCTCAGCCCGTGACCGCGCTAGGTCTTCGCGCAAACCGCGCTCCGACCGCTCTTGTGCGGCCGATAATGACTCCAACCGCGGCACGACACCGCTGTCCGGTTGCGCCTCACGCTGGCGTCGGAGCACCAGGATCAGCGCCACGAGGTTGACAATCCCAAGCACGATGACTAAACCCAACAGAATCTCGGTCATGCTTTGTATCTCTCTATTGGGCAGCAGGTTGCAAGCATTGATCCGGTTGCCACCGGAAGCGTCCAACCTAACTTACGCTGCGAGAACAGGTTGGCCGTCACTTGGAACAGCATGTGCTTCCCCGATCACTGTCCACCTCCCGAGGATGACCCATGTCGAAATTCTGGCAGCAGCTGCTGAACATCTGGAGCCGCCTCGAGATCGCTCAAAAGGCGACCATCGTGCTCTCCGCCCTCGGCGCGATCGCTTTGATCGCTGTCCTCGGCGTCGGGGCGACCCAACCGAGTTACCAACTCTTGGCCCGCGATCTGGACCGCGCCAAGACGGCTGAGATCGCAGCCTACCTCGAACAGGCCAACATTCCGTACAAGGTGGTTGACCGCGATTCGGCTATTCTCGTCCCCAGCCAACACATCTACAAGTTACGCAACGATCTGGCGCAAAAGGAAATGCTCGGCGAACCCGGCAAAGGGTTCGAACTGCTGGACAAGGGTAGCTTCTTGGAGTCCACCTTCCGTGAACACGTAAACTACGACCGTGCGGTCAAGGGCGAGCTAGAGCGGAGCTTCCGCGAGATTCCCAACGTTAAAAATGCCCGCATCATTATCGACCGACCACAGCCAAGTCCCTTCGTCGGTGACGACGAAGGCAAACCACGTGCTTCGATCAAACTCGATGTAACCAAGGGTGTGCGTCTGAGTGAACGCCAGATTGCCGGCATCATCGCCCTGACTGCCGGCGCAGTTGCCGGTCTCGACCACGAACGCGTCGAAGTAATGGATAATACCGGCATTTTAACACCTAAGCAGGCTGACAGTTCGGCTGGCGTAGCACAGACCACTTTGGAAGCCGAAATTGCCCGCGAGACCTATCTCACTCACAAAGCGCAGGAACAACTCGACACCATCCTCGGCCCTGGCCGTGGCAGGGTGAAAGTGAACGTGAAGCTTGATTTCACCAAGCGCAGCGAATCACGCTTGGATCCAACGTTAAAGATGCCCACGTCCGAGAAGGCGTCCACAACCGACAAGAAAACTCCGATCGTCAGCAGCGGCGGCACTGCTGGCACAGCGAGCAATGTCGATCTTGAAAATCGTCCCGCATCAACGCCATCGCTACCCGCGACCGAAACCAAGGAAGACACCCAAACCGCATACTTTGTCGGCCACGTGAAGAAAATGACCGAGGACGAAGTCGGTCGCATCGACGGCATGACCGTCTCCATCCTACTGCCGTTCAACAAAGATGCCGAGGTCGATGAGGTGGATGCCAAGGGCAAGTCAACCGGCAAGAAAATCAAGAAACCCAAAGAATACGAACCTGCGGAAATCGCCAAATTCGAGAATCTGATCCTAGGCTGTATTGGTTTCTACAGTGCCAAGGATATCGTTGCTAAGCAACCCGATGTAAAGAACATCAACGACAGGTTCAAATTCACCGTGCAAAGTATGGACCTCTATCAAGCACCAGCCGAGGCAGTCGCCCAGGCCGGACCCAGCCTGCCCATCCCCGGCGCCATCGCCGATTGGATCGGCTACGGCTTGGTTGGGGTCGTCGCCATTGGTCTGCTCGTGATCGCCCGCGGCCAACTCCGCCGCAGCCACAAGGCCTGGGCTGAGGCCGAAGAGCGCGATCGTGTTCTCCGCGAAGAAGCCGATGCGGCGAAGAAGAAAGAAGCATTACTTGGTGCTGATCCCAACGATGAGGTCAAATCCATGATCCAGGCACGACGCGCCGAATTGAAGGCGATGATCAAGAAATCCATTGTTTCCGACCCAAGCGCCGCGGCCCAGATCGTCAAGAACTGGCTCGCCAAATAGAGATGAACCATGCCTGATGAAGCCAAATCAACTGCTTTAACAGGTCGCAAGCGCGCGGCAGCATTCATGCTGTCGCTCGACAGCGAGACCGCAGCGCTCTTGATGTCTCAGCTCAGCGAACGCGAGGTGGTGACGCTCTCTCGTGAAATGTCCACTATAGGTGAGATGAGCGGGGCCGAGGTCGAAGGCTTGCTGAGAAGTTTCCAAAAAAATGACGATAACGAGATGGTGAATGCTGAACCGATGGTTCAGGAAATCCTTGAGCGGGCGTTAGGCAAAGAGAAAGCCCGTGATCTGCTCACCAAAATCCGCAAGCAATCGAGCGAAGGAGAACCCTTTCAATCACTGCTCTCGCTTGAAGCCGGACAGGTGGCAACTTTGCTGCGCGGCGAACATCCTCAGGTCATTGCGCTGGTCATCGCACACCTCACTCCCCAGGTCGCCTCGGCTCTGCTGAAGAGCATGACCGAAGAGCTCCGCTACGAAGTCATCAAGCGCATCGCTGCCACATCCGACCTGCCGAACGAACTCGTCCGTCAGGTTGATGAGATTATAGAAATTCGCGCCTATTCATTGGGCAAGACGCTATCTGACGATCATGGCGCACGCCGCTTCAAGACTGTGGCGCAAATGCTCAACATCAGTGACCCGTCGCTGGCGAAGGGCATTCTTGATCGTCTCAATCGCGAGACGCCGCAGATGGCGAACGAAATCCAAGCTCTCATGTTCGTCTTCGAGGATCTGGTCAAGATCACCGACAAGGACATGCAGAAGGTTCTCAGTCAGGTTGATAAATCCGATCTCGTTCTTGCCCTACGCGCATCAGAATCGGCGGTGAAGGAGAAACTGATGAACAACCTTTCGACCCGTGCCCGCGACGGCATCATCGAAGAGATCGAGAATATGGGCCCACGCCCCCTCCAAGAGATCGAAGAAGCCCAGAAGCGTATTCTCCAGATGGTCAGACAGATGGAGGAAAAGGGCGAACTCAAGATCAACCGCGGCCAACAGGAGGCGATGCTGTAAGGCATCACAGTCATGCAATTCATCCGTTCTCGAGCAGTGGCCGGACAGGCGACGGCCCTCGCGCAAGCAGGTGCCGAGCGGGCCCGTGTCGCAGCCGAGACCGAATCACGTCGACTGCGCGACGAAGGTCGCCTACTAGGCATCGCTGAATCACGTTCCCAAATTGAAGCGGCCGAACGTCGCGCTCAAGACGCCGAACGAAATGCCACCGAACACATCAAACGAATCCAAGCTGAAGCTGAACAACGCCTTGGAATAGCGTCTGCGGCGCTTGAGCGTGCAGCAGCAAACATCAGCATCATGGAACGTCAGATTGTTGCCGGAGCTGAGGCCGAGATCGTGCGTTTGGGCCTCGCCGTCGCAGCAAAAATCCTGATGCACCAGGTTGAAACCGATCCGACCTGGATGCGCTCGATGGTTGCTGCTGCACTCGCGGAAGTTCCCGATCGCCGGCACGTGGTCGTACGCTGCGCTCCGAAGGATGCCGCTGAAATTCGCACTCGCTTGGCCACCGTAGCCGCCGAGGTTCCCGGAACCGAACGACTGCAACTCGAAGCAGACGAAGCGCTGCAACCAGGATCCCTTGTCATGGCCGCTGGCGGAACGCGCCTCGATGCGTCAGTCGCCACCAGTTGGGAACGCGTCGCCCACCAGATCATCGCCATCGCACCAACGCCACCACTCGCCATGCGTGATGACGGCACCATTCCGCAGGTCACCCCATGAGCGCCGCCATCGAGTTCGAGCGCTATCACTCGGCTCTCGACCGTGCCCAAGCCCGACAGGCGAGCGGCTCGGTCATCCGCGTTATCGGTTTGGCAGTGGTCGCTAGCGGACCAGCCGTGCCAGTTGGCGATACGGTCACCGTACATGTCCGTGGCGGAGAGCGCACGGCCATCGTCACTGGGTTCCGCGAAGGCGAAGTCGTGCTGCAACCGCTTGGTTCAGTTGATGGTATCCGCCCAGGTGATCGTGTCATCGCCCGCTCTGGACCACTTGAAGTTCCGGTCGGCCCTGGCTTGATCGGTCGCGTCGTTGATGCGATTGGCAATCCACTGGACGGGAAAGGGCCAATTGCCGGATCGTCCCGGCGCGGCATCAGGTCGCTGCCACCGCCGGCATATGGTCGTCGGCCAATCAAGCAGATCATGGAAACCGGACTACGCTCAGTCGATACCATGTTCACCATCGGTCGTGGCCAACGCATGGGTATCTTCGCCGGTTCTGGCGTCGGCAAGTCCACGCTGCTAGGCGAAATGGCCAAGCATGCCCGCGCCGCCGTCAATGTGATCGCGCTGGTTGGCGAACGTGGCCGCGAAGTGGGCGAATTCCTGGATAAAGCACTGGGACCCGAGGGTCTCGCCCGCAGCGTCGTCATCGTTTCGACCAGTGATCGTCCGGCGGTCGAACGTCTTGCCGCTGCGTACGCCGCACACGCCGTCGCAGAACACTTCCGCGATGCGGGCCTCGACGTGATCCTGATGCTCGACTCAATCACCCGTTTATGCCAAGCCCAACGCGAAGTCGGCCTTGCCGCTGGCGAGCCGCCGGTGACCAGGGGTTTTCCGCCATCGTCGTTTGCCATCTTGCCGCAATTACTCGAACGCTCCGGCACCTGTGAAGGTCCTGGCTCGATCACCGGCCTCTACACCGTGCTGATCGAAGGTGATGACGAAAACGATCCGGTGGCCGACGCAGCGCGAGCGATCCTTGATGGTCACTTGTTTTTGTCGCGCAAACTCGCTGGCCAGGCAATCTACCCGGCCATCGATCCGACGCTGTCGATCAGCCGTCTGCTGGTCGACCTAGCCGCGCCTGACCACTACCGCATCGCCATGCGCGCGCGCGAACTGTGGAGCGAATACGAACGCGTACGCGATCTCGTCGAAGTCGGTGCGTACCGCCAAGGCGCTGATCCCAAGGTCGATAAGGCAATCATCGCTTATCCCAAGCTGATCGACTTTTTGCGTCAAGCGATCGGTGAGTCTGCGCCGAGAGACGGCGCTATGAACCAGCTTCGCCAGATCGTGGAGGTCGCATGAAGTTGCGTCTCGCCGTCGTCCTCGAACTGCGCCGTAGCATCGAAGACACGATCAAACGGGAAGTTGGTCACCTCGAGCGCCAGCGCGCCGAAACGGTTGCCCTGCAAACGGCCATCGAACAGGATTTCCAACTGGCGGTCGCCAATCCGACGCGACCGGAACTGCGTCAACAACTTGCTGCCTATCTGACCGCTCTGCGAGCGGCTGCAGCGGAAGCCATCACCATGCTTGCAGCCCATGATGAACGCATTCTCGAAGCACGTGGACGCCTAGCCGCAGCTCATCGTGATGTCCGCGCCATCGAAGCCCTGCAAGAACGCGATCGCATCGCCAAGCGCAAGATCAACGCACGTCGCGAAGGTTATCAGAACGATGAATTTTCCGCTCGGAAACGCCTGGAGGCAACCCCATGAACATGTTCATCCGCGTTCTCGTGTACGGCCTAGCCGCATTATGCGTGCTGCTAATCGTCGGCGGCGTCACGGTGCTCGCTGGTCTCAAATCTCGCGGGAAGATCTCGCCTGAAATCGTCCGCGACTACCTACTCAAACCCGAAGAAAAGGCATATCTCGTCCAGATGAAGGCCCGTGAATCGGAAGCTCCAGTCGTCCGCGAACAACCAGGCCTTGATGAAGGCAAGCTGCTTGCCGATCTCGCTGAAATCTCCGGCGCTCGCCACGCCAATGCCCTAGTCGAGGAGCTGCGCCGCCGCAAAGCCTCGCTCGATGAGCGCGAGCGCTGGATCGAGGCCCGCGAAGGAGAACTGCGTACGGCCAGATCCGACCTCGTCCGCTTGGCGCGACAACTTGAAGATAAGCGCGAACAGATCGTCAGCGAGGAGAACAACGCAAAAAGCGAACGTTCTCGCTATGCCCAACAGCAGGCTGCCGACAAGAATCGGGCCGAGAGCCTGAATGAACAAGAGGCGCTGCGTTACGACGAGATCGCCAAGCTGTATGCCCTGCAGAAGGGCGACGCATGGCAGACCATGCGTAAGCTTGAACCCAAAGAAGTCGCTAAGATCCTCAATGCCATGATGGGGTTGGACATGAGCAAAAACGCCGCCCTTTTGCTGAAACTCGCCCAAAACGACGCCGAATATCCCACCATGTCGGTATTGCTGCACCGCGCTCTGATGGATCTCAAACCCAAGGAGCAATCCGCCAAGCAGGTTGACCGCATGGCTATGCTCTATTCATTCATGAAACCTGAAGAGATACTCCCCTATCTCAAAGGGATGGAAGCCAAGGACGTCGCCGTGATGCTCAAGGCGATAACTCAGATCAAACCCAAGACGGGTTCAGATCTACTCGCTGCCATTTCAAAAGAGGACGCTGGTCGAGGCAAACAAGTGACCGACCTCATCCAACCCACAACCGCCCAGCCCTGAGGAGCGCGCCATGCCTGACGAAGAGAAAAAGCCAGACGAGAAGAAGAAGAAGGGATCCGACAAGGATGCTCCACCGCCGCCACCGAGCAATTCAAAGAAGGCGCTGATCGGGATCGCAGCTGCGGTTGCGGTGCTTGCCATCGTCGGCTTACTGGGCGCCAAATTTCTTCTTAATACCCTTTGGCCAGCGCCGGCCGACAAGCCTACTATCACCGCGGGTGAAGATGCGCATGGGGGCGGAGAAGACGGCAAAAAAGGCGAAAAGGGCGGGGCCCATATCTCTGGTGACGGCATGCTGGCTAATTCGGTAACCCTGGATCCGATAGAGCTCAAGTGCAATGTCCAATTAACCGCTGGAACCCGTTACGCAACTATGACCGTCGGCGTCTGGGTCCTGCAGAAGTACGTCGAAAAAGTGAAGGAGTTCAAGCGCCCAATTCAGGACTGCCTGGAGGAAGTTCTCATCGGCTATACCCTCGAAGACTTCAACGGACCCAACTTCAAGAAACGTGTTCGCGCGGACATGATCAAAAGGGTTGAACGTCTACTCGAATCAATCGAACCCAAGCTCCTGCAAACAGGCGAAAGTTTCGTGACCTGGATCGACATCACCGCCCCGCTGACCCAGTAATTCGGCACAACTGTCGCTTAGGAACCCCTACCATGCCCGAAGAAATTCTTTCAGCCGATGAGCTCGAATCGCTCCTGAGCACCGTTGAAGACACGGGTTCCGGCAAACGCAAACGCGAGAAGCGTATCCTGGCCTACGACTTCGTTCGCCCGAACAAGCTGTCCGGTGAGCAGTTGCGTTCATTGCAACGCATGCACGAGAGCATCGCCCAGACGCTGACCATGGCATTGTCCACCTACTTGCGCATCAATCTTGAGGTCAACGTCGTATCGCTGGGCGAACTCACCTTCGAGGTGTTCCGCAACTCGTTGCCCAATCCAACCGTGGTGAATGTCCTCTCCCTGCCACCACTGCCCGAGCGAGCCGTCGCAACGATGGACATGAAGTTGGCTTTCTCGTTGATCGATCGGATGATGGGCGGTCCCGGCAAGCCGTTGGATAAGATCCGCGCTTTGACCACCATTGAGTTGTCCCTGCTTGACAACATCATCCGCCGCTTCCTGGACAAGGTTACCGAAGGCTGGACAGAACTCGCTCAATTCAAGGCGGTCGTAGAATCTCGTGAAATGGACCCGCAATTTGTCCAAATTATTCCCTCCAGCGAAATGGTCCTCGTATCAACCTTCAGTGTTTCTGCTCCGGGCGAACTCGAGCCGGGCGAGATCTGCTTTTGCGTTCCCTTTATTTCCATTGCCGATGTCCTTCAACGACTTGGCAACCGCTTCCGCTTTGCCGCGATGAAACGCGATCCCACCGACGCACAACGCCGACATCTGGACCGCACGATCAAGCATACCGCACTGCCGGTCAAGGTCGAACTCGGCACGGCGAGCGTATCGGTCAACGAACTCATGTGTATGAAGGCCGGGGACATTATCGTCCTCGACCAACGCACGACCGAACAAGCCCAGGGCTTGGTCGCTAGTAAACTACGCTTCTTGTGTTCACCTGGCCGCAGTGGCAAGAACAACGCCGTTAAAGTCGAGCGTGTCCTTCCACCCGGCAAGACCCCCTTCGATAAGGAATAAACCATGGCTGACGCACCCGCACAACCCGTCAAGCCGGCCGAGTTCCCCGATCTCGGACAAGCTCCGGCATCACCGAGTACGAAGCCGAACATCGAACTCGTGCGCGACATCCATGTCATGCTCACCGTCGAGCTTGGTCGCACCGACATGCTGATTCAGGATATCCTCGAGCTGACCCCCGGCAAAGTTATCGAGTTGGACCGCCTGGCTGGCGAACCACTCGACATCGTCGTCAACGGAAAACTGCTGGCGAAGGGCGAAGTCGTCGTCGTGGACGAAAACTTCGGCATCCGCCTAACCCAGATCGTCGATCCAGATAAACGCGAGGCCGCCATCGTTCCCGAGGCTACGCCACCGGCCAAGTAATCAGGATTGGGGCAATCTAGAGTGGTTAGCCACAGATTGCGCAGATTACCTCGAACCTCAGCTAACATGAACCTCAACAGCGCGATCCAAGGCAACCGCGGAGGCGCAGAGGCCGCGGAGGTCGCAGAGGGCTTGGGTTAGCAGACACAGTTGATTCTGGTGCCGACCATCCGGCTCTCCTCTGCGATCGCTGGGGCCTCTGCGGTTGCCTTGCATTATTTCCAAACGCCGACTTTAGTATTAAGGGTCTTCTCCCGATTGAGTGGGTGATTTGAGACAGGTTCAGAGCGCAGGTAG